>CAZIOP010000001.1:0-637630 GCA_964540895.1 uncultured Gammaproteobacteria bacterium
ATAAAAACAAAAAAATGAAAAAAATAAATGGTATTTTTTTTGCGGTTATGATGGTTTTTTCCATCATTTCTACCGAGATAAAGAGTCAAAATAATGATCCACATCAGATCGAAGGTGTCTTAGTTGAGCTAAGAGTATATTTGGCAGGTTATATGTCTACTAACATAGTAGATACCTTAATGAGAAGTGATCATCTTACAAGTGGCTTGCTTCCGTCAACTCCATTAGATGTTGCTGGTGGAATGGGACATGTATTTCCGAATCAAAATAAATGGTTATCTTCAGCGAATACAAGATATAATGTTCCTGATTCTATTTTAAAAAAATATAACATAGTTTCATATGGACAAATAGAGTTACGGAAAGGTAGCATGTCAAAACCCTCAAGACAATATTCGGAATATTGCATGATATCAAGAAATGGAGATGTGCGTAATTTAGCAGGGGGTAGAAAAGTTCGCTTTAAAACTGTTTCCCAAGGTGACTATTATGTGATTATTCATCAGGGGAACCATTTGTCTATTGGGAGTAAGAATAAATTTGATGTATCAGAACCAATAGTTCATGATTTTACTACCGGGCTAGATAAATATTATTCTGAGTGGCTTGGTGGTCGAAGATATATAAATGATCCAGCAATAGAAGTAAGACCTGGTATTTGGGCTATGTATGGAGGTGATTGTTCTGGTGCGGGAATAGGAGAAAATGGTCCAGATAATTTTGTTGATTTTAGTGATTTGTCATTTTTATTGAATCACTACGGTAGCAATATTTATAACCTTGGTGATCTTGAAGCTAACACAAAAATATCAAGCTCTGATAGTATACTATTCTATAATTGGGCATTTTTTGGCAGTTATATTCCGTATATATGGACTACAATGCCAAATCAATACAGGATTATGATTGATACAAATCAGTTACCAACCTATAGACTTACAGCTGATGATTTTATTAAAAACGGAGATACCATAATTTTTTCAGTAGATATATCAAAGCCAGATCAAGATACGTTACTGTTTCGTTGGGCACAACTAATGTTAAAACTTAACTATAACTCTGCAATTAACATTGATACGATACTATTGCAATGTCCAATTGCAAACAGTCAAATATTTTTGTCTCAAAGTGTTCTTCAAATTGGAATGATGTCTAATAATCCGATTAAGGTTTTTAACACAGCGCCGTATCAGCTTGCAAAAGTACGAGTGGTTTTTAGAGAAGGGACATGTCCATCACCACAGGGCTTACTAAATTGGACAACAACAGGCATACGAACAAAAATATTTTCTCAGATTAATGATAGTTTGAAAGAAATTACAAATCATGAATCACATTTTATTGATGATTCAATTGTGTTAGGAATTAATAGTATCTCAGGAGATAGACTTGATTATATGCTTAGTCAAAATTACCCAAATCCATTTAATCCGTTTACCGTTGTTAATTTTTCTATTCCGAAAAAAGTAAGCACGTCACTAAAAATATACAATATTAATGGGAAAGAAATCAGCACTTTAATTGAAGGGATTAAAGAAGCCGGATATTACACAGTTAATATTGATGGCAACCACTTAAGCAGTGGAATCTATTTTTATAGAATAACAGCCGGTGACTTTATAGAAACAAAAAAAATGATATTAATAAAATAATGCTATACATTTATGTAGCTATATATTTAGTTTTGAGTTTGTTACTTAAAATTTCTGATAGTTACAAAATCTGCGTTATAGTCATTGATATAAAATTTAATCCTGAGTATGAGTATACTTGGGATTTTTATTTATAAGTGATTAATGAATTTTTAAAATCAACTGAAATTAGCCTTATTATTGACATATTACCAATAAAACTGTAGTGTATTGATAATCAATTCTTTACCAAAAAATTATTAAATAAACGCCAATAGGAGGCCAAAATGAAAAGGTGTATTATCACCCTAGTTTTAGTAGTATTAGTATTTTTTTCATCAATTTCTTATTCTCAGATAATCCCTGGTTTAAACTACTGTAGAATGACCGGGCATGGTAAAGGTATGAATATCACCTTTATAAACCCTCAATCAGGTCAAATACTTACAAAGTATGCAGGGCAAATAGTAGGATATGTAAATCCCGGAATTTTTACACCGCCGACTGTTTCGATATTTTACAGCATTAGTATGTTTGAAGATCCTGTTTTTCAGGATTCTTCATATATTGATACTGAAGTTAGTATGAACAGGACGATACTTAACTTGTTTTATTTATATAGTTATATATTATCGCTCCCATACGATAGCAGTACGGCAGCTTCTCTTCAAGCTATGATATGGAGAGAAACGAACCAATTGAATATTGGTTCAATTACTGACTCAGTGGTTAAGGCAAGATGTGAGCTTGTAGTAAATTACTTAGGTATTAATTGGAGTGATTGTTTTCCCGAACAATCGCTAAAGCTTCGCTCAATAGGGATAGATGGAATACAGGCGGAAGTATTTCTTCCACTTTGTTCAATGTATGGTCCAGTTAAAAAGATTCATTTGAGAATCACCGAAGGACAATTAAGTGATAGCGTAATAGATATTGATGACAAAGGAATCTCTCCGTTAGTGACAGTGAGCGGTGCTAGTAATGGGGCTATAATAAGTGCCTTCGCACCGTTGTTACCCAATGCGCCGGGCTCGCTAGCTGGAAGATTGATCCCTATGTCTGAAATATTCAGAAGTCCACATGGGGGAGGAGCTGTTATTCTCTCTCATTATACCCAAGGTTTCCCCTCTTATAAAATTGATTGGGGCACCCTTCCGGTAGAACTCACTTCTTTTATCTCAACTGTTAATATTAATAATGTTACATTAAATTGGACAACAGCGTCTGAACTAAATAATTCAGAGTTCCGGGTAGAAAGAAGATCTAATAGTAGTTGGGAAACGATTGGTTATGTCGCAGGTCATGGATCATCATCTATGCCTCATGCTTATGAATATAAGGACAGAGATATTCAATCAGGAAGATACGAATACAGATTAATGCAAATTGATTTTAATGGTAATTATGAATATCATAATTTGAGTAATGAAGTGATTATTGGAATACCGGTAAAGTTTGAATTAAAACAAAATTATCCGAACCCCTTTAATCCTTCTACGACCATTAGTTATACATTACCGATTAATAGTGTAATTAATTTCAGAGTATATGATGTATCCGGAAAAGAGATACAAAACAGTGTTAATGAACAGGCAGCTGGGTATTACTCAATAAAGTTTGATGGTAGTAATCTGAGCAGCGGGATTTATTATTACCAAATCACAGACGGAGAAAACGTTGAAACGAAAAAAATGATGTTATTAAAGTAATATCAAATAAAGCATAATAATGAACCTATTTCTTTTAGAGATAGGTTTTTTTATTAATATGTGGAGTTGAGGGAGGTGTTTAGGACTATTTAATGTTCTGTAAATTATATTTAATTTTTTTTACCAAGGAAAAGTCTCTCAAGATTGAGGGTTTATGTAATAAAATATTGTATCCCATTTTATTAAACCTTGGAATAAGGTGCCAGTGAACCTGATTTGCTTCGTCTGCATAAAGTAAATAAACTTTTTTAACTTTTAAGGTTTTAAGTAAGGCATTTCTAATACAATCAACTTTATCCATTAAGTGTTCGTAGTCTTTTTTTGATAGTAAATGTAAATCTTTGACTTTATTTTTCCAGACTACAACAGTATGGCCTTTCGCAATGGGAAAATTAGCTAACGCAACATATAATTTTTTATCTTGAAAAATAATAGCTTTTGAGTTTGGTTTTGGTAATTTCATAGAGGTATTATATCATGTTAGTCCATTGGGTATAAAAAAATAGCCCAAGGTTAGGACTATTCTACGATGGGTGCCATCGTAGAGGATGTTAGAACTAAGATGAGGAAAGTAAGAATTACCCTACTAGGTGACTCACTATATATTTATGGGACATATCCAGAACTATTGAGCTAAGAAAATTTTTATACTAGATTACTTAATGAATTTGAAGAATTGAAGACTATTAGTTGAATTATTTTTTTATTCTTCTATTGATCTTATATAAGACAATTATCAAAGTTCCAATAGGAATGATAATAAGTGAATAAAGAACAGGGGTAGGAATATTTTTTACCATTCTATTAATATTTCTTTTGCGAATGTCAGATTCAGATGGCTGGATTTTTGCATTAAAAAAATTATAGTCATCTTCCATAACTGGGCCATCTTCAAATTTGTTATTTATTTTTAGTTTACCTGAATTAATATCATAACTTAGATTCCTTTGGTAGGAGCAATTATCATAAGTAAATTCATTTGATATTTGATTTATATCAGGAAATGGGTAGCTTTTACTCTCTTCAAGTACTTTAAGCAAACTGGGAGATTTACGAAAATCAGGAGCCACATATAGATCAGTATAATATAAAAAGGTTTCTAGGTACTTACTAATATTTCTATTATTTATTATGACCTCTTCCTTGGCTTTTATAATAAGCTCATCCATTTCTTTTTTTGCAGCAGTATCCGTAATCTCATAAAAATATATGTTTGATATGTCACCAGAAAAGAAATGAGAGTGACATGTTCCTTCTACACAAACTGATTCAGGAAGAATAGCTTTGTCACTTTCTGGATATTTACGAGCTAAAATAAAATTTGATTCTGTAATTTTTTTACCATTTTTTAATAAAATAATATTATCAGGGTTTTGTCCGCAGGCACCACTAACTTTTTGAGGTAGGTATATGAATGGTATAAATAAAAAAACAATAATTGAGATGTATTTTGTCATATTTATTATTATACCCTATTTTTATTAGCCTGTTATATTGATGGGTGGCTAATCGAGAAGCTTGGGAAACTATTTTGATGGATTATTTTTGTTTAAATAGTTGATTTTTATAACTCAGGATAATAGAAATTATAATTGAAAACGGAAGAATATTGATTAGTATAACAGAAAGATTAATTGGATTGATTATAATTAGTGTTATATATAGCAATAATGAAATAAAGAAAATAGAAATAATCTTTTTATCAATATTTTTATTTATTTTAACAAGATAGATATAGATTATGAAAGATAAAATAAATCCTAGGGCTCGTATTAATAATTCTAATAACATTACTGACCAATCAAATTTCCAATTTACTCCATCTGTGATAGCTAAATAAATTGGTCCCCAAGATAATAAAACCAGTATTAGAAATAAGCCACCATAATATAGCATTAAAATCCAAAGTAATATTTTAGAAAGTTTTCTCATACTTCTTGTTTAATTATATATTAACATTAAAAACTATACACTAACAAATCTGTAATTATTTCTAATATAACAAACTTATAGGATTCAATTAGGTCGCTAGAAGCAATAAAATAATAATGGCCACAAAATGGCCACAATCTATAAAACGTAATGTAGTGCAATTCGTGCTGAGAACACAAAAACAGCCCGTAAACAGGCTGTTATATTGATGGGTGGCAAATGGGGCATGTTCAGAACTATTGAGTGGGGTGATATAAACAAGAAGATTGGAAAGTCCTAATATTAATTCAATATAAAATTAGTATTAGGTAGATGTTCTTTAATGTAGTTTAAATCTTGCTCTGAATAGTTATTACCAGATAAATTCATAGTTTTGAGATTTTTTAGATTTCCAAGTTCCCGGGGTAATCCTGTTAATTTATTGTTTGATAGATCTAAGATCTCTAAATTACTTAGTTGCCCAACTTCGGCAGGCACACCTGTCATAAGGTTGTTATTAGCCTTAAGCGTTCTTAAATTTTTTAAAAACCTTATTTCTCCAGGCAAAGCTCCAGTTAAACGGTTATTTGATATATCAAGGATTTCGGTATTCGTTTTTTCAAATGTAGAAGATGGAACTTTCTCTAAATTTTGTCCACTAAGGTTAATTGTTGTCCCACTATTTGATGGGGTTTTAACCTTATCTTTTTGTATTGGTACTAATGGTTTTGTTTCATTATTGTTATTAGAAATGTTGTTAGATGATAAAGAACAACCACTAATTATTAATATTATCGGTAGGATAAGGGGCAAGAATATTTTTTTCATAAAATTGTTTAGATTGAATTGGATTATGTTAGTGTACACTAATAGATATATTAAAGCCATTTTTAATTAATGAAAACTTATTATAAAAAATAGCCCAAAACTAGGGATATTTCTAGATGGGTGGCAAATGGGACGTGTTCAGAACTATTGAGTGGGGTGAGGTAAACGAGATATTCAGAAACAGGTTTAGTTAGATAGACTATCTTCAAGGCCTATTTCATAATTGTTATCTAGGTTTTCTAAAGGGAACTTATCTACCATTTCTAAAAACATGTTACTGTTTAACTTTTGCTCTGTATTAGTTCTATCTAAGATTTTTCTAATTTTTTCTAAATTTTGGAAAATAGCTGTTTTATTTTTAGTGATAGTGTCAAGTGATTTATATCTCAAAAGTCGATTAATTAATCGATTAATATCAAATTTATTTTTTACATAATCTTTATTTTTAATAATTTCTCTATAATATTCTTGCTCTATATTATAAATATCAACAAAGTCAATATTTAAATTGTGGTCCTCTGGCATAAGAAATCTTTTAATAGCATCTTGAGTAATATTATGTGCTTGGTACTCAGGGGAATAGGCGTCAGTATACATTTTATTTTGCTTAAATTTATTAGAAACTAAGTTTTCTGCATATGTGAAAGATCGACCAATGCTAAAGTCATTGCCAATATGATGAGCAAACTCACTACTAAAATCGTGAAGGTTACTTTTTTCAAAAATATACTCAATATCATCTGCATCTTCAATTTCTATACTTTTTTCAAGATTAATTTCTACATTTTCAAAGAATAATGTGTTTGCAAAATAATGAGCACGATGATCTTTTTGACTAGCAACATTTTTAAAAGCCCATTGAACAATTTTGTTTTTTATATCCGTATTATCTTCGGTATAGACAATTTCTATGTCTGGTCCAAATTTTGCAACAAAATCAGTAAAACGATTTTCAAAAAAAGAAGTAGGTACATCTTTATAAAAAGAGCCTGCTTTCATAAGAAAAGCATATTCCTGGCCAAGTTTTTCAATTTTCTGCTGGGTTGATTCGTTCCATTCAATTTCCTGTGTTTCTTTTTCTTTACTTAAATAGTCGGGTACCTCTTTTTGGGCAAAGTGAACCGTGAAGGCAAGTGCGGCGATACTACCAGTTGTATATTTAGTAATATTCTTTAATCGTGTTAAAAATGTTTTTTTAAGTTCTTGTCTTGCAGATTGGTATCCTTTTTGTATGTTTGAAACTTTTGATTCAAGCTTAGGGTTATCTTTAATAATATTTGCATCCATTTTTTGTTGATCTATAAAGTCGCTATTTGATTTTTCAAAAAAGCTTAAATCAATTTCAGTATTATTTTTTGTATCTTCAAGAAGCTGTTTGATATCAGTATTTTCAATTGGTTCAGAGTTTTCGATCTTATTAAAATTAGGTTTAAAAAGATTATTCATGGTTTTTATTTTGGCTGTGCTCGAAAAGAACGTCTGTTATTTCATCACGTTCTTTTTCAGAAAGTCGCTTAAGACCTTCAATGTACTCTGTATAAAGTAAAATAACTTGTTTAATAGCTTCTGTCATACCTTAAGACTAGATTTTATATATAGTTTAAATATTACATTAATTATTTATATAAAACAAAACACCCCATACCTAGGGCGTTTTATTGATGGGTGGCTAGAGGGAATCGAACCCTCGCCAACGGGACCACAACATAGAATGGCTATTTTCATGAAATGACCTATCTTAGCCATTAATACGATGAAACCTAAGTAAATAGAAGAATTGGGTATTGTCATTCATGGACAATCATACCCATGAAAGGACAATCATACTCACTTTTTGGTCACTATATGGTCACCAGTTTTGTGACTGGCAATATAAGGAAAAGTGGGTAGGAGACCATTGACAAATCTTAATAAATCTGATATATTCGAAGATACTTGTTTTTTGACAATTTGTCCTATTATTGAATGATTTATTGAGTATCTAAGGCATTCTTAGGGGTTTTAAAAATCATTTAATAATAAAAAAATTAAAGAAAGGAAAATTAATAATGAAAAAAGTACTTAAAAATATAGGGGCTAGTGCTCTTGGTTCTTTGCTCGGAGCTTTCATTTTTTGTGGTGGAGCAGCAGTATTACAGTATTTATTTACCTCTATTATTTCTTGGAGGGAAAGTATGCAGCAAGTTGGTTTATATTTTACCATCTTATTTTTCTCTTCTCTTTTTTATGGAGATACAAGATATAATCTTACCAATAATTGGTCGAAAGGAGCAAAAAGAGCTAAGCAAATTATAGGCAGTATATTTGGTATTAATATTCTAACCATAATGTCCTTAATCCTCTATGTCGAGATTTTGGATTTTATTAATCTCCGGCCTAAGGATTGGTCACTTATTACAGGTCTAGTAGTTTGGTGGCTATTATTGAATCTAATAATATGGAAGAAGAATAATAGCTACAATATATGTCTTGATAAGTCAGAGTCAGAAAAAGTAATAGATGGCTTGATTATATTAGCTGGATCAGGATGATTATTTGTAGTGTTTATATTATCTATTACAGGTTTGTACTAAGGTTGAATAAAGAAATTATTTAATAATATAAAAATCCGAGGAGGAAAAAATGTATCATATACTTTATATCATAACTGTTGCAATAGTTCTCTGCTTTTTCCGCGTTCAACACCTCTTGTACAAAGAGGGGCCATCCAAAAAAGGACATATCTGGAAAACAATTCTTGCTTCTTTGCTAGTATTTACTGCTTCTATGACAGTGTTATTGTTGTACCACTACATATTCCTTACACTTCCTACCTGTAATATTTTGGATGGAATAGAAATATTTGTAAGCTTCATCCTATTTATTTGGGGCTTAATAGGTCTATCTAAAATAATTATTCAGGCAAATAGAGAAATTAATTAAATTTTGAAAGGAGAAAAAATAATGAAATTATTTCAAAAAGCTTTTTTGTGGTTAAGGAGGTTTATACCCGATAAAACAGTTATACCTGAACAGGTAAGAACATTTAAAACCATATATGTCTTGGAAGTTATCTCTGGTATAGGACTTAGAAAGGATATGGATCTTAATGGCTATATGGATGTAGTTTTATTTATATGTGGAGTAGATGCCTCAGTACAGAATATGCCCCTTGTATTGTTTGCTAGAATTCGGAAAGAATGTGAAATAATTTATATTAAATCACTTAAGAAACAATGCTCATTTTATGATCAAATTTTTGAAGAGGCTCAAAAAATGAGAGGTAAAGCAACACCACCGCAGTGGACTGAGTGGGCAAACAGAAAAGTAGAAGAAATAGGACAAGAGGTGCAACTCTATGGTCCATCACCAATTATGACAATTCATTCGGTAGTAGAAAGATCATTAAATTAAATTGAAAAATAAAATAAATAAGGAGAAAAAATGAAAGCAACAGAATATATCGGTAACAGAGAGGAAATATATTTAAGTCAAAGGCAAATGATAGAAACTAATAGTTTCAGAAAACAAGTATTAAACTTTTTCTGGATTATAGGAGCATTAATAGTTTTTGCCACCACTCCTAGTAATTTGTGGGTAGTGTTGATGATTATATTTGCCGCTTATCACGCTATAAAATCATTCAAAGTACAAGTTAAAGAAGGAGAGCAAATAAGAAGACTTAATAAAGAATATAAAAATAATCCGGGTAGTATTCTTTTAAGTCAACTTGAGGAAATGGCTGAATTCTTCCCAAGCGACTATGAAAGTTATGGGGAAGAAAATAAAAACGATAAAAAGGAAAACGACGATGAGAATAAAGATAAAGAATTTAATAAAAAAATTACAAACTAAAAATAAAAGGAAAATTTAAAATGAAGAAAATAGATTTATTAAGATTCTTTACTCTGCTATCACTGTTGGTGATTTTTACTATAAATGGATGTTCATCGGACAAAAGTCCATATATTGATGAAGCAGAAAAAATTACCGCATATCTCAAAAATACCAATCACACAATTCGAAAGATGCAGAATAGAGTCAATTTAGAACAAAATGTTAATGCCAGTAATTTTTTTATCTTTTCGAGTATATCTGTAAGAAATTCTACACAAGCAACAGTAATGTTCTCTTTTCTCGATTCAATCAGTCAAACATATCTTATGATATCCGTACCTATTTCAAAGGTACGAATAAAATTCTCAAATGATAGCATTCCGTCAATTAAATTTGTTTTTATGCAGTCACGACTCTATCAATTTTTTCTTTTAAAATACGGAAGAGATATTTACACCACTACTTTTGAAGGAAGAAGTGGATACATTTCTCCAAACGAAGTATTTATTAAAACCCCGCAAAATATATTTAATGAATATTTAAGTTATATGATTATTAATTGTCGGGAGAGTGACTGGCCATCAAATATCGAATTACCGTTAAGTAATGCTGAGTAATTAAATACTAAACTTTAGTAAAAAAATTAAAAAAACCTTAAATGAAAGGGAAAAAATGATCAAAGTAAAACAGTTATTTTGCTGTAAAAAGATTCTTATTATGGTTGATAAGAATTCCTGGAAGTTACCGGAAAGTGTTAGAAAGTTACTAACAAAAAAGGAAATAGAGTCAGTAACTATTTTCTTGAAATCTAAGCAAACTGACTCATTATATGGTCTAGCCATACATCATGTCAGCCTTACTATTTCAAGAGAAAAGACTCCTGGTACGATCCATATTGACAGGGAGATTATATTAAAAAAATAATTGCGAGTAGTTATTCAAACTTGCAATGAAACCCCAATGAAATTTGTTGGGGTTTTTTTACAAAAAATACCTCATAATTAGGGCATTTTATCGATGGGTGACTAGAGGGAATCGGACCCTCGCCAACGGGACCACAACATAGAATGGCTATTTTCATAGATTATCTAATCTTAGGTATTAATGTGATAAAACCTAAGTAAAACTAAGAATCTAGCATTGTCATCAAAGGACAATCATACCCAAAGAAGGACACCTTTACCCACTTTTTGGTCACTATATGGTCACCAGTTTGGAGACCGCAATATAGGGAATAGTGGGTAGAAAGGCCTATAAATAGGTGGTTTTGCTTATATTGACAAATTACCTATAAAATGCTATTATATTATGATAGCCAGTTCCTTACAATTCAACGATTTAGGTTATATTTATTGGATTTTTTGAGTTTTTCTTGGTGAGGAAGGTTGGGAAAATTCAATAAATTAAACTTAAAAAAAGGAGAAATAAAAATGATTTACAAAATATTAAGTAGAATACTGGTTATACTGGCAATTTTAGTTTTCTTGGTGAATTCACTTGGTAGTAATTCTAAAACGAATGTAGTTATTGCCATACTTCTCATAGTTGCTGCTGGGTTTTGGTTGATTGATAAACTTTCACGACCACAACCAGAACGAAAACCAGTGGAAATTAATAGAGATCTTTTTTACTCAGTAAATGAACAAACCTTGTTTTGGGTTGCAGGTTACACTGATAATTCAAATAATGTAAAAGAGTTAACGTCTGTTTTTTTGGACAGAGCACTAGCTTTAGCAAATTTAATCAAAGCTGATGTAAAAAATATTAACTTTTCATATATCTATACATCACGCAGATACAAAAGTATGCGAGTATTTTATATAAAGACAGATGTGATTCCGGAAAAAGCCTTCAAGATTGATGGTGACTGGAATATGTGGAAGTGGTTGGAGAATTAAAATAAACTTAAAATAAAAAGAAAGGGTAACCAATAATGGAAAAACAATTTTTGAATTACAAGGATTTAAAAGTAGGACATATCTATAATAAAGAATACACCGGCAAGAATGAAGCATATAAAAAATGCAATGGCAAAACGACGTTTAAAGTTATTTCCACAGGAAAAAAATATGAAATTAAAGAATTATATTCTTTTTGTGGAGACGTATACTCAAAATATCTTGAGAGAGGACCAATAACTTTTTCTTCACCAATAAACATATGTAAAGGATATAACGTTTATGAATGTCCTGATCCCAAGAAGTGGTTTATTCATAAAAAGATTATGACACTTAAGAAAGCCATTAAAGAAAACCTTATTACGGTTGAAACTATCAAGGATGTATTCAAAAATCAGTCCGGAAACTTCATACGTGAAGATCCAGTAACCTATTATAGTGATAAGGGGCAAAGATATTTTGAACTACTTACAGAACCTTATATGAATGATGTTCAGCATAAAAAATATCCGTATTTGAATTCAGTAGCTTTCTTATTTAAAAGTACTGAAGAATTAAAATTAAAAGTCAGAGAAATTTATCCGCAAGCCTGGTTTATGTAAGACAGGAATAAAAAATATAATGTTTCAAGACCCGATGTAAATAATTCATCGGGTTTTTTATTTCCAAACACCCCACTTCTAAGCTGTTATATTGATGGGTGGCTAGAGGGAATCGAACCCTCGCCAACGGGACCACAACCCGCTGTTCTACCATTAAACTATAGTCACCATGAAATAATGTTTCACATTATTGTGTGTCCTCGGTAGGAATCGAACCTACATTAAGAGATTAGAAGTCTCTCGTTCTATCCATTGAACTACAAGGACGTAGTTGTTTTTTCCGTGAACACTTGTCTAAAAATAGCAGTAAATCACGTCTTTGTCAATCTTAACCTTTGCTGTTTTTTCTTCGTTGTCGCCCATGAAAAGCCTGATATACATCCCGTAACTGATTGTCAGTAATATGAGTATACACTTGAGTGGTGGTAATAGAGGAATGACCTAACATAGCTTGCACAGAACGAATATCTGCCCCGTTCAACAAAAGATCAGTAGCATAACTATGCCTCAGTGTATGAGGTGTAACCTTCTTCATAATACCAGCTAGTCTCGCATAGCGAGCCACTAGTCGTTCAATTGACCTAGAGGTAATCGGTTTGTCAGAGCCTTCATTAATTTTACTCTGTCCAACAAATAAATGCGGGTTAGTATCATGACGCTGATCAAGATATTTCTTGATCCAGTGTCTGGCAGTTTCTGACAAAAAAACCAATCGTACTTTACTACCCTTTCCTCTCACAGTGAATTCAGGTTTATTTAAATTAATTTCTTCAATTTTCAATTTTGCCAGCTCACTGACACGAAGTCCAGTTGAGAACAATGTTTCTAACAGAGCTTTGTCACGTAATGATTGTGCGTTATCATTTTTTCCAAGCAGTGGTGCCTCTAATATTTTTTCTAAGTCGGAGCCTTCCAAAAATTCCACTTGGCGAGGTAATTGTTTGGCTAACTCAATCTTTTCTGGTTCTAGAGTTTTGACATCATTCTTGATTAAATATTTGAGAAAAGTACGCAGAGCTATGAGATGATAGTTTTGAGTGTTCTTTTTTATGTTCTCATTTGTGCGTGAAGGTAGTCGGTTTAGGTGTAGCCTGAATTGATGGACCAGTAGTTTGTTAATTGTTTCAGGCTTGTGAACTCCACGTTCAGCAGCAAAAACTGCAAAACGATGAAGGAAAAAACCATAGTTACGAAGTGTGAGTTTGGATAGTCCTCGGTCTACTTCCAAATATTCCAAAAAATCATTGATAGCCCGGTCTAAAAGAGAGGTTTTAGGAGTGGAAGTTGATGACATTCTAACATTATACGACGTCTTGATTTTTATTTCAATTTATAGTACTATACAGGGGTTATCTTATTAATTAATTGTACCGATTCTTGGAAAAGCCCTTGTCAGACTTCTCTCGGATTCGGCGGATTCTATGTTAGACAAAAAGACCAAACAACGGTTAATTAACCGTTTTAAAGTGCATGAGACCGATACTGGTTCTCCGCAAGTGCAGATTGCTATCTTAACTGAAGAGATTACTCAGTTAACAGAGCACTTAAAAATGCACAAGCAAGATCACTCTTCTCGCCGTGGTTTACTCCGTAAAGTTGGTGAACGTCGTCGTTTACTTCGTTATCTCCAACGTGAAGATGAAAAAGCCTTTTTAGATATTGCTACTAAACTCAAACTCCGCATCGCCAAGAAAATGATTGCTGAGGAAGAAGAACGCAAGCGTATTGAAGCAGAAATTATGGGTGACCAAATTCCTGATGAAGAAGCTGACGTGGTAGCTGACAAAGAATAACAATAACCGAAAAGCGGACTTCTTGTCCGCTTTTCTATGTCTATGATGAAACACAAAGATCAAAGAGTTGGCGTTTTAATTGACGTCTCCAATATGTATCACTCCGCTAAAAATTTATATAAGCGCCGAGTGAATTTCAAAGAAGTATTAAAAGAAGCAGTAGCTGGACGAAAATTAATCCGCGCTACCGCGTATGTTATACGTGCTGAAAACGAAGAAGAAAATAATTTTTTTGAAGCCTTAAGCCAACAGGGCTTTCAAGTTATTATCAAAGACTTGCAAGTCTTTACTGGTGGTGCTAAAAAAGGTGATTGGGATGTTGGTATTGCGGTTGATGCTATTAAGTTAGCTGAGAAATTAGATGTCTTGGTATTGGTAACAGGTGACGGTGATTATTTGCCACTAGTAACCTATTTACAAAACACCCAAGGTTGTTTAGTAGAAATTCTCAGTTTCAGACAAACCACTTCCAGTCGTTTAATTGAAGAAGCTGATGACTTTATCAACCTAAGTGATAGTCGGAAGTTCTTGATTGGAAAATAATTAACACATTAATTAACTTGCTGGCCGTTAAACAGATAGCACTGTGGATGGATCCATAGTCCTGTAGTTTAACGGACAGCTTATATATAAGTATGTCTACCAAAGAACATGTTTTTACCAGTGACTGGCAGGGCCGGCCACTAACTTTTAAAACCGGTCGATTAGCAAAGCAAGCTGATGCGGCTGTCACAGTACAATATGGCGACACTGTCGTATTAGCTACTGTGGTTGAATCACCCTATGAACGGGACGGAATTGATTTCTTTCCGCTCATGGTTGAATTTGAAGAACGATTATATGCAGCTGGAATTATTAAGGGTTCCCGTTGGATAAAGCGTGAAGGTCGTCCATCTGATGATGCCATTTTAACTGGCCGTATGATTGATCGTTCTATACGACCTCTCTTTAATCAATCATCTCGTCGTGATGTTCAAGTTGTGATTACTGTACTGTCAGTTGATCGTGAAAATGATTATGATGTTGTGTCACTTGTTGCTGCTTCAGCTGCTTTGGCTATTTCCGGGGTAGAGTGGAATGGACCAATTGCTGGTGTACGTGTGGGACGAGCAAATGGAAAACTATTAATTAACCCAACGTATAAAGATCGGGTTGATAGTGATTTAGATTTAATTGTGGCGGGTACGACTGAACGTGTTGTTATGATTGAAGCTGGTGCCAATGAGGTGACTGAAAAAGATATGCTTGAAGCTATCCTAGCTGGTCAAGCTGCCTTGGCTCCAGCTACTGATTTGATTAAAAAAATGCGTGATGAGTTAGGCGTTGAAAAAACTGCAAAAGTAAAAGTTCAATCAAGTGCTGATCAAACAGTTGATGAAGTAAAAGCCTCAGTACTAGCTAAGGCTGAAGCTTGGTTAAAAGACAACGTAAAGAAAATCCTATTTGACTCTGTCTATTACACCAAAGGTGAACGTAAAGCAGCCGTGACCGCATTAAAAGAACAATTAGATATGTACTTAGCGAAAGAAGATTTTGCCGCTTCATACCGACACATGGCAATTCATATATTAGTGGAAACCGCGGTGGAAGCAGAAGTTACTCGAGCAATTTTGGAAGATAAGCAACGAGTTGATGGCCGCAAGTTAGATGAAATTAGAACGTTATTAGCTGATACAGAAATGTTACCTCGTAATCATGGATCAAGTTTGTTCTCTCGTGGTGAAACACAAGTTATGTCCATTGTGACACTTGGTGCACCGGGTGATGAACAATCATTGGAAGGCCTTGAAGGTGAAAGTAAGAAGCGCTACATGCATCACTATAATTTTCCTGCCTATTCAGTTGGTGAAGCTAAACCAAGTCGCGGTCCTGGTCGTCGAGAAATTGGTCATGGTGCTTTAGCTGAAAAGGCGATTGTGCCATTACTACCAACTAAAGAAGAATTCCCATATACCATTCGTGTGGTTAGTGAAACGTTGGGTTCAAATGGTTCATCCTCTATGGCTTCAACTTGTGCTTCAAGTTTAGCTTTGTTTGATGCAGGTGTGCCAATTAAAAAAGCCGTGGCTGGTATTGCCATGGGCTTAGCATCGAATGCTGATATGAGCCGTTGGGAAGTATTAACTGACTTACAAGATTTAGAAGATGGTAACGGTGGTATGGATTTCAAGATTACTGGAACCACTGATGGTATTACCGCTATTCAATTAGATACTAAAACGATTGGACTTGATAAAGCAATTATGGAGCAAACGTTGCAACAAGCTCAAAAAGCTCGAGCGCAAATTTTAGATGTTATGAATACAGCCTTGTCAGCCCCTCGTCCTGAACTATCAAAATATGCTCCACGTATTACCTCAATCATGATTGATCCTGAAAAGATCCGTGAAGTGATTGGTAGTGGCGGTAAAGTAATTAATGAAATTATTGATGCTTGTGGTGTTACGATTGATATTGATGATTCTGGCTTAGTTATGGTTTGTGGTCTTGAGCCAGAAGGGGTGAAAAAAGCCATGGACTGGATTAATAATATTGTTAGAAAGTTTGAAGTTGGTGAAGTTTTTTCTGGTAAAGTAGTTCGTTTAATGGACTTCGGTGCTTTTGTAGAATTAGTGGCTGGCCGTGATGGCATGGTTCATGTTTCAGAATTAGCACCATACCGAATTAGTAAGCCTGGCGATTTTGTACAAATTGGTGATATAGTTACAGTAAAGATAAAAGAGATTGATGATATGGGACGTGTTAACTTAACTATGAAAGGTTTGTCAGAAAATGAAGCTCTCTGGAAAGATGAAAAGGGTAAAGAAACAAATAATGGCGGAAATTTTGATAGACCGCCACGCCGTGATTTTAACGGCCCGCGACGCCCCCGCTTTGGAGGCCGCTAAAGCAAACTCATATGCCACATGAACCTCAATCAATGCGTATAACCATTACGACAGCTAGTTTACTGCGGATTATTTTGGTTTTATTGGGTTTATATTTTGCTTATCTTATTAGTGACATTTTAGTTCTCTTATTTACGACAGCTATTCTTACTAGTGTTATTGATCCGTGGGTTGATTGGATGAACAAAAAAAGCATTCCTCGAGCATTTGGTATATTAATTATTTACCTAATATTGTTTGGAGTGATTGGCATAACTATTTATTTGATTATCCCGCCTATTATTCAGCAGTTTGGTCAGTTAGCTAATGATGTACCAATGTATGTAGAACGACTTAATGGATATCTTGGTCAGTTACGGGGTTTTGGCAGTGATAGTTGGTTTACTAACATTAAAGACTCATTAACTACTTCATCATCAGGTTTACCAACGGCTGCCACCAGTATTTTTAGCACTGTTTTCGGTTTCTTTGGTGGACTTTTTTCCTTTATTGTTATTTTGGTTATTACTTTTTACATGGTGGCGGAAGAAAACTCTATTCGTAAGTTAGTCTGGTCATTAACTCCTGAAAAGAACAAACACTATGTCATGGATGTATTAACCAGAATGCAAAAGAAGATTGGTTTATGGATGCGTGGTCAGCTAATTCTCTGTGTAGTAATTTTTCTTCTAACATATATTGGATTAACTATTCTTGGTGTTAAATATGCTTTGGTCTTAGCCTTGATTGCCGGTCTGTCAGAATTCATTCCCTATCTTGGTCCAATTATCGGTGCTATTCCGGCTGTCTTTTTAGCCTTCAGCCAATCACCGATGCTGGCACTACTAACCGCAATATTATACTTGGTAATTCAGCAAGTTGAGAATAACTTCTTGGTGCCAAAAGTTATGCAAAAAACTGCTGGCTTAAACCCAATTATCAGTATCGTTGCTTTAATGATTGGTTTCGCAGTTGGTGGAATCTTAGGAGCTCTTTTAGCCATCCCAGTGACCACAGCAGGTATGGTCTTGATTGAAGATGTACTTAACAAAAGGTACATGGTGAAAGGAAAAGAAACAGCTAAAGAAGCTGAATAACTATCTCTACTAACAATACCTCCTAATTAGGAGGTATTGTTAATTATAAAAGGTAATAAATCTTGTTTATTTAATAACTTATAAAAACTGGCAGTTCTTTTCATAGCCTCGGAAGGATTATGATTGAAGCCAGTATAACAAAGTTTCTTGCCAAGTTGTTTGATCTTTTGGATAGCTGGAATCAAATCCGTGTCAGAAGAAATAAGTATTGCGGTATCATACGTATTTTCATAAGCTCCAACTAATAAGTCAACGGCAATATTAACATCGACGCCTTTTTCGTGATAAATATTATTATATTTCATTAGATATCCGGTATGAATAGTAATATTTTGATTACTTAAAGTATTAAATAAATTAACCTGCCCTAAATGAATTTTTTGGGTTTTAATCTCAGTTCTACTGGCTTTAACTAGTCCAACATAGTAATGAATAGAAACTAAATTGTTATTCTCTACAAGATATTCGGCTAATTTCCTATAGTTAAATTGGCTAGTATGAGGAATCGATAGTTTTTTTAGTTTAAAATATAAGTTACTGCCATCTATGAATACAGTTACTCTGTCTTTTGAATTCATAAATAAAAAAGCCCTACGGTGCTCTTGCGAGCATGGTAGGGCGGTTTAGTATACTAACAATAAACAACTGGATGAAATTAGTATATCAAAATAAAAAGAAGTGTCAACAAAGAATTTATAATTTAATATTAGTTATAATCTCTGGTAGCATCTTTGTAACCACTTTCATTTCCTCATCACTAAATCTCTGTAAGACAAATTTGTCACCCGGGATATTTTTTCGTTCTTCAGTACTAATGCCAATTCTGATTCGTTGAAAATTCTTAGTTTTCAGATGATCGATAATCGACTGTACACCGTTATGACCAGCACTTGATGAATTCACTGCCACTTTGTTTTTTCCTAATGGTAAGTCTAATTCATCATGAACAACAGTGACAATTGAACTTAAATCACTATCTTTTTTAGTACCGAATATTGTTCGAGGTAGAAGATGATAGTATCGTAATAATGCAGCTACAGCTTCACCAGAGTCATTCATGAAGGTTTGAGGTTTAACTAAGAGATAGTCTGTTCCTTTAGCTACCAAGGCATTACACTTTTTGTCTTCACTCCAGGTAAGGTTTTGTTGACGAGCTAACTCATCAATCACCATAAAGCCGACATTGTGACGAGTATTTTCATATTTTGTGCCTGGGTTTCCAAGACCAACGATGATTTTCATATGTTATATCTTATGAATCATGTGCACCATGGACATCTCTACCTTTTTGTACCCACATGGAAATAGGTGTACCAAGGAAGCCAAATTTTTCACGTAATTGGTTCTCTAAGAAGCGCAGATAGGAGTCAGCGAGACTTTCACGAGTACCGACCCGAACCATAAAGGTTGGAGGATTAGTACCGGTTTGAGTAAATTCGTATAAACGAGGATATTTAGTACCACGACCTTTAGTGGGACGGTGTTTTTTCACAGCTGTTTTCATTAACCAGTCAAGATTATTTTGCGATAACATAACATGGCGTTGATTATTAACATCAATAATTAGATCTAAGAGGTGATCAATTTTAGATTTGTTCTTCGCTGAGATAAATTGAATGGGAGCATGAGTCGCAAAAGGGAGTTCACGGTATATATAGGTGACATATTTTTTAGTATCACGCTCAGAAGCTAAATCCCATTTGTTGGCCACAAGAATCAAACTTTTTTTACGTTCAAAAATTTCTTCAACTAAACGAGAATCTTGTTTAGTGAGTGGATCATTGATATCTAAAATTAATAGAGCAATATCTGATTTTTTTAACGACGCCAAACTTTTGTCCATACTGAACTTTTCTAAGGTGTTAGATTTGTGACCATGCTTGGTAATACCAGCAGTATCAACTAGTACGAGTGGCTGACCTTTATACGTAAAATTTGTTGATTGTGGTTCTCGAGTAGTATGAGGTACTTCACTGACAATAACGCGGTTGTAGCCAAGAATTGAATTTAACAAACTTGATTTTCCAACATTAGGTTTGCCTAATAAACAAATCTTAATTGGTTTTTCGGCTAATTCTTTTTTTAGTTTTTCGTCTCGAGCTTGGACAGTCATTTCTACTTCCATTTCTTCCTCACCTTCTTCATCACATCGTTTAGTTTTAGTTGGGTCAATGTGAAGAATTTCTAAGACAGCATCCAACATATCTCCAGTACCAGCGCCAGTGGCAGCTGAAACAGGATAGACATGCCCTAAACCAAGGTTATAGAAATCACTGGTTTCAGGAATTCGTTTAAAGGCATCAACTTTGTTGGCAATAATAATTACTTTTGATAAATCAGGAATGATACGTTTAAGAATTGAAGCCATTTGTTTATCTTGTGGTAACAGCCCTTCTTTGGCATCAACTGCGAAAATAATAATGTCTGCTTTTTTCAAATAATCACGAGCTTGTTTTTGTACTAATTCATCAATGGAAACAGCCTTGATTTTTCTTTGACTTAAAAAATCTAAGTTCATAAAGCCGCCCGTATCAATTAAAGCAAATTCATGTCCACGCCATTCTACAGTGGCAATATTACTGTCACGGGTAGTACCAGGAGTATCAGAAATCAAAGCTTGGCGTTTTTCAACGAGACAATTAAAAAGGGTCGATTTACCAACATTGGTTCGACCAAAGATTACTATTAACGGTTGTTTGGCGTTTAAAGGCATTGAGAGGGTTTAACTTACTTGAAAGATTAATTTATATACTGAGTCTAGTATAAAATGGCTAATAAAGCAAGCAAAAAAGCCCTAAAATTGGGCTTTTTTGGTGAAAAAGAAGGATTATACTAAGCTTTTAGGTGTATTAGGATTATTAATTATTATTTTCAGTACCAGAATTACTTTTATCTGCGTCTGTTCCAAGAATTATAATAAAATCAGGTTGTTGCTTGTTACCAGAAGAGGCCGCTGATAATAGATCTTCTTTAAGCCAGTCTGGTAGAGTTGGGGCAATGTTAGCACCAGTTTTTTCTTTTAAGTATTCAAGACTTGATCGTTTGGAGCCATAACCCAGGTCGTAAATAACTGATTTTTCAAAGTTATGACGACTAGAATTACCAACTTCTACCACTTGTATATTTTCTTGTTCTAAATCAAGGGCATATCGATTACCTAAACCATTAACCCAGGTACCGTTTAAAATAGTAACTTTAAATTCTTCGCGTGGTTTCTCAGGTTCTTTGTTATCAGGGGAAGGAGGTGTGCCAAATAAGTTAGCGAATAAATATACTACTTCTGAGAAATCTCCAGATCGAGGGGCAAGCATGTAAGCGCCATTCTCACCAACAGTGTCAACTAAAAGCCCACTGGGGCTATTATCGAGTACACGATTGATAATAGCATCACTCTTAACATTTTTTACTAAACCAACTAGTTTCACAATTTCCCAAATTTTTAAATTGGTAGAAATATTGTTTTGTAGTTGATTAAAGATAGCTGAAGTTTTTTTAGGATTAAACAATATATTAGCTGACAAGACTTTGGCGCGAACGGCTTCCATAACTTTTTGTTGGCGTTTAGCTCGAGCAAAGTCAGTACCTTCACCACCAGCTCCATGACGTGATCTAGCAAATTTCAAAGCTTGTTCACCATTCATATGTTGCCAACCAGCATCAACATGCAAATGTTCAAAACGATTATTGTAATTCGGGTTATCTTCTTGACCTCGAATTGGATAACTGTAATCATCAAGTGTGCGTTCAACCATAACATCAATTCCACCTACTTCATCAATAATTTTTTCAAAACCATCAAAGTCAACGCGAACATAATAATCAATTGGAGCATTTAATAGATGACCAATAGCTTGGCTAGTAGCAATTCCACCAGAACCTGGTTCTTTTTGTTCAGCGTAGGCATTTACACTATTAATTCTATTCCAACCCATATTCTCTAACGGAATAGCTAGGTCCCGAGGAATAGAAAACAGAGAAATCTGTTTGGTTGAAGGTTTGTAACTGGCCACCATGATAGTGTCAGTTAGTTGCCCGCCGTCATGATTTTTTCCACCAATACCCAATAGTAGAATATTAATGCGATCATCTTCTTCACCTTTGAGATCGCGATCAGCACTTTCAGCCAAATGTTTAACAGTACCAATAATTGGAATGTTATCAATCCATGACTCTGTATTATTTGGAGCTATTTTATTTTTAACAAAGAAAAATACAAAAAAAACTGCCAAGGTACTGACCATTAAACCAAGTATTTTAGGCCAGCGACGGCGTTTTATAGGTTTTTGAAAATTAGCCTGATCGTAGGCAGCTAGATTGTGATAAATTTCTTGATTATTATCCATAGTATTGTTCGTGTCGAGCCATAGTTACCTATTATAGCGTATTTAGACGATTTGACAAATTATCGCCTAAACAAGCTAAAAATGACCAAAAAATTCGTTGACAGTAGAACCCTAAAACGCTATACTTATAGTACATTTATTTACTCAGGTTACTCTATATTTAAAGTACAATAGTATGATTATTTCCTGGTTAGGCCACTCGACTTTTAAGCTACAAGGCAAAGCTCATTCTGACATGGTAACCGTGGTTACTGATCCTTTTTTTCCTGAAAAAGTTGGTTTGAAATTACCTCGTTTGGAAGCTGATATTGTCACAATTAGTCATGATCATGATGATCATAATAATACTGAAGCAGTGAAAGGTGAGCCGCGGATTATTACTGGAGCTGGCGAGTATGAAATTAAGGGAGTTTTTATTGAAGGTGTGCCTTCATACCATGATGACAAAAAAGGTGCTGAGCGAGGTGGTAATATTATTTATCGATTTGAAATTGAAGATTTATCAATTACGCACTTAGGTGACTTAGGCACAGAGCTTGATAATAAACAGCTAGAAAGTTTGGAAGGCACTGATATTTTATTAGTACCAGTCGGCGGAGTATATACAATTGATGCACAAAAGGCTGTGGCTGTTATTAACCAGATTGAACCTCGTATTGTTATTCCAATGCATTACCATGTACCTGGATTAAAACTTAGTAATCAACTTGATTCACTTGATAAGTTTTTGAAAGCCATTGCTATCAAACCTCGTGAAGAAGAAAAGTTAAAAATTACTAAGCGTGATTTACCACAAGAAAACATGGAAGTAGTTGTTCTCAGTTTTTAATGAATGTGAAGATATGTCAGTAAAGAAAATCAAAACAACTAAAGCTACTAAAATTCCAAAGGTAGCTAAAGAAAAAAAAGTTACTCGTAAACGAGCAACTAAGATTGCAGTTACTAGTACTGTTCCAGACTCACCATTTCTTTCATCAACTGCTCATGGGCATACTATACTGCAAGCTGATACAGTTTTGGCACCCAAACTTGATCGTCGTAAACACTTAACTGTTGTTTTGGGTGTTTCAACTATCATGACAATAATTTTTATTGCTTGGATTCTAAATATTAGAAAAATAGTTAGTCCTGACGTGGTAGCTTCACCTGAGCCAGTTAATTCAGCTCAAGAGTTCGCAGATTTGAAAAAAGAATTAACTAGTACCTTAGAAGAAGTTAAAGGTAAAATAAATGAACTAAATACTGATACTCAACAAGTTCCAACTTCAATTGTTCCACCAGAAATTAGTGAAGAGATTCGTGAGTCTTTTATTAAGAGTTTACAAACCACTACTCCGACTTCTACAATAACTCCTGAAGTAACACCAACATTAACTACTCCTCCATCAACCTTACCTTAATATATGCCATCATCAACTAAAAAGACTAAAGATTCTAAGAAGCCACAAAAGTCTAATAAAACCGAAGAAGCAAAGACTAGTGATAGTGTTGCAGAAATACCGGTTAAAGACATGGGTGTAATGGTTAATAATATTGGTACGTTACAAGCTCAACCAATTGTTGAGGAAATGAAACGTTCTTACTTAGACTATGCCATGAGCGTAATTGTCGCTCGTGCCTTACCTGATGTTCGTGATGGTCTAAAGCCAGTTCATCGTCGTATTCTATATGCTATGTGGAATCTAGGACTTCGTCCTAACGCTAAATTCCGTAAATCAGCCACTGTAGTTGGTGAAGTGCTTGGTAAATACCATCCACATGGTGATAGTTCCGTATACGACGCTATGGTGCGTTTAGTACAGGACTTTGCTATGCGTTACCCATTAGTTCGTGGTCAAGGAAACTTTGGCTCAATGGACGGTGATAATGCTGCGGCTATGCGATACACTGAAGCTAAACTAGCTTCAATTGCTGAAGAGTTAATGGCTGATATTGATAAGAAGACTGTCGACTTTATTCCTAACTATGATGGTTCTCAACAAGAACCAACCGTTATGCCAGCGCGGTTACCTAACTTACTGCTTAACGGCAGTATGGGTATTGCCGTTGGTATGGCCACTAACATTCCGCCACACAACTTACGAGAATTAGCTGGTGCCATCTCTCATTTAATTGATAACAGTGATGCCACAGTAGAAGACTTAATGAAGTTTGTTAAAGGACCAGATTTTCCAACCGGTGGTATTATTTATGACCAATCGGAAATTGCCAGAGCTTATACTACTGGGAAAGGTGGCATTATCATGCGTGGTGTAGCTGAAGTTGAAGAAACCAAGCAAGGTGGTTTTCAAATTATTATTACTGAAATTCCATACCAAGTTAATAAGGCAACATTAGTAGAAAAGATTGCAGATTTAGTTAAAGAGAAAAAAATTGAAGGTATTAAAGATTTACGTGATGAATCTGATAAAGATGGAGTTCGTGTGGTAGTAGAATTAAAGAAAGATGCCTTTCCAAAGAAGATTCTTAATAGTTTGTATAAGCAAACACAGTTGCAAGAAACCTTCCATGTTAACTTACTAGCTTTGATTGATGGTATTCAACCTCGTGTTCTTAACTTGAAACTGGTATTGGAAGAATATATTAAACATCGTGAAAATGTTATTCGTCGTCGTACCGAATTTGAATTAGAAAAAGCTCGTGATCGTGCTCATATTTTAGAAGGGTTGATGATTGCCTTAGAAAATATTGATGCGGTGATTAAGATTATTAAAGCCTCAGCTGATCGTGAAGCTGCCAAACTGAACTTAATGAAAAAGTTTAAGTTGTCAGACAGACAAGCCTTTGCCATTGTTGAAATGAAACTTGGATCACTGGCTAACCTAGAGCGATTACACATTGAAAAAGAATTAAAAGAGAAATTAGCTCTGATTAAAGAGTTAGAAAGTATTTTGAAATCACGTACCAAGGTGCTTAGTATGATTAAAACAGATATTACTGAACTGGCAGAAAAATTTGGTGATGATCGACGTAGTAAATTAGTGCCGCAAGGTATTAAAGAATTTAATACAGAAGATTTAGTACCAAATGAAGAAGCTATGGTATTGATGACTCGTGATGGATATATCAAAAGGTTGGCACCTGACACTTTTAAGGTACAAGCTCGGGGTGGCAAAGGCGTGATTGGTTTAACAACTAAAGAAGAAGACATGGTGGAGTTTATGATGACAACCATGACTCACAATGACATTTTATTCTTTACTACGCGAGGTCGGGCTTTTCAACTCAAAGCTTATGAAATTCCAGTAACGCAACGAACAGCTAAGGGTCAAGCCATTGTAAACTTTTTGCAGTTATCTGGTGATGAAAAAGTTACCTCAGTTTTGCCTTTAGATAAGATTACTAAGAGTGCCTATTTATTTTTTGCCACTGAAAAAGGAGTGGTTAAAAAAGTTCCATTGGAAGAGTTCTCTAAAGTTCGTCGTAGTGGTTTGATTGCCTTAAAAATGAGAGATGATGATGCCTTAATTTGGGCCAAACCAACTTCAGGCAAAGATGAAATCCAGTTAATTACTGCTAACGGTCAAGCTATTCGCTTTAAAGAAAGCGATGTTCGAGCTATGGGTCGTAACGCCTCTGGTGTTATGGGTATTCGTTTGAAAAAAGGGGATACAGTCGTGGGCATGGGAGTAATCTCTACAGTTGATAAAGATAAATTGAAAAAATATCAGGTTATTTCAGTTATGGCTAATGGTTATGGTAAACGTACGCCGCTTAACCTGTATAAGGTTCAAGCTCGCGGTGGTAGCGGTATTAAAACAGCTAAAGTTACCTCCAAAACAGGGTCATTAACAAATGCCTATGTCCTTAATACGGAATCAATGACTGATCGAGATATATTGATTATTTCTTCTAAGGGCCAGGTTATTCGTTTACCATTTAAATCAGTGAATGAATTGGGTCGAGATACTCAGGGAGTGCGTTTAATGCGGTTTAAAGAAGACAATGATGTGGTAGCTTGCGTCAGTTGGGTCTAGTTTGACTGGATTTAGCTTGCAGCGTATAATGTAAGGACTTAAATAACTAAAATCATATATGGAAAACCATGTTCCCCATGTTCATCCTGAAGGACATGCCCCGCATGCCCCAAAGGTGGAAGGCAAAAAGAATTTGATGATGGCTCTTGGTGCAGTAGCTGTTATCCTAATTGTTTTAGCTGCTGCTAATTTCAATGGTGGCTTGTTTAGCAAAACAGGAGGTGCAAAAATCTCTGCTGATGAAGCCAAAGCAAAAGCTGAAGATTATATTAATAAGAATTTAGTTACTGGAACAACTGCTTCAGTTACTTCTGTGGAAGATTATAATTCTAGTTTGTATAAATTAAAAGTAAAAGTTGGTGAACAGGAAATTGATTCTTATATTACTAAAGATGGTTTGACCTTCTTCCCACAGGGTATGGATATTGATGGTACTGCTGTTGCTGCTAACGGTGATGCACCAGCTGCCCAGACTCCAGTGGTTGCAGCTGATATTCCTAAGAGTGGAAAACCAGCTGTTGAAGTTTTTGTGATGAGTCATTGTCCATACGGTACTCAGGTTGAGAAAGGATTACTACCAGTAATGGCAACGTTGAAAGACAAGGCTGATATCAAAATTAAGTTTGTTAACTATGTAATGCACGGAGCTGATGAATTAAATCACAATACCTTGCAATACTGTATTGATCGAGAAGATCCTTCTAAATATCAAGCTTTCTTAACTTGTTTCTTGAAAGACGGCAATGCTGATGGTTGTGTAACATCAACTGGGGTTAACAAAAAGAAAGTTGATAGCTGTATTTCTGAAACTGACAAGAAATATAAGTTAACTGAAGTTTTCAATGACAAGACAAAGTGGACTAACGGTAGCTTCCCTCCATATGCTATTCATGACGCTGAAAACACAAAGTATGGTGTTCAGGGTTCACCTACATTAGTTATCAATGGCAAACAGGTTGAATCAGAACGTTCTCCTGCAGGCCTATTAGCCACTATCTGTGCAGCTTTTGATAAGAAGCCTGCAGAATGTGATGCTAAGTTAGATACAGCTACTCCAGGTGCTGGCTTTGGTACTACAGCTGCTGCCGCTACTGGCGGTGCTAACGCTGCATGTGCTCCTAGCTAAGATATAAAGATTAGTTACTAAAAACGACCTTTCTTTGAGAGGTCGTTTTTGATTTAGATGTAGTAGAAAATAATAAAAAAAGCTCACATA
Organism: uncultured Gammaproteobacteria bacterium; assembly: GCA_964540895.1. Classification (GTDB taxonomy): domain Bacteria; phylum Patescibacteriota; class Patescibacteriia; order Patescibacteriales; family Patescibacteriaceae; genus Patescibacterium. The sequence continues at coordinate 27,689 of CAZIOP010000001.1, forward strand.
TAGATGTAATAATATGTGAGCTAGAATTTATGCGGCGATTTTTTTTACTTTGTTTGCCTGATAGTTTTTAAAACGGTTTTTTAAATCCAACCATTTATTTTTTAACCATGTCCATCCGTTTGAAATAGGTAAGGCAACTAGAACAACCATGGTTATAATTAAAACCCAGACCCCTTCAATTAAACCTAAATCCCCAAGGGTTCTCTTTTGAAATAGGATTCGTTTCCCATGTCCGTAGATTATTATTATTTCTTTGCAGAAATTTGTAACAGGATCAACAAAATATTTTATTACAAATATTCCTATAGTTGTTTGAAAATTGTGATCCTGATTCTCATTTCCGAGTAATATGGAGCAAATTTTTTTATAAATCTTTTTCATTTTTCCTCCTGATTATAGGATTAGTGAAATTTTTTATTTAAAGTACTCATTTTGACTTTGTATTACTGAAAAAAATTGTTAAGTTGATAACCACTTGTAAGTGGAATTTTTTCGGTTGTAGTAATAGTATAAGATTTTGTTATGAGAGAAATAAAATATTTACCATTATTAGAAAAATAAATTGGAGTACCTTCTGGATTAATTAATATACCTGAATCCAGAACAAGAACGTTTTGTGATGTAATTATTTTACTATCCACAAGATTTGAGTCGGTCAGAGCAAGGAGAGCCCAATCAATAATCTTAAGTGGTTGTCCCGGGAAATTGACACTATCTTTTTCATTTAAAAATAAATTTCCTTTAAAAGAAAAATAAATTGGCTGATTACGAATAATTTCGTAAATGTCCCTCGAAGCAACTCCACCACGATCTTCTAATATTACATAAAAATGAAAGTATCCTTCGATATTAAAAGTTATTGGGTTGCCTATGGTATCAACAATTTCACCTGTCGGTAACAGTTCACCATTTTTTGATATCACTATATCGGCTTCTTTTAAAGGACTGAATTTGGAAGTTAAAGGTTTCGTTAATCCAACTTTAACCATTTTTTTCTCATTTTTATCTTTAGTACAAGATATTATAATAAAAGGTAAAATAAGAAAAATTATTAACCTTTTCATTTTTTGTTCTCCTTCTTTAATATTTTAATTTAATTAAGTTATTTTCTAATCACCCGAGAAGCCTCAGAAAATCAGCAAATAACTTAATAAAATCATAGTTTGTCAAAGTTCGGGTAATTTAGAACTATATCATATTTACCTATAAATGTCAATAATTAGAGGAAAAAGGTCGATATTAGGCCATTTTTCTTGAGTATGGTTGACTTTTATGAGATATACATGATATATTAGAGCAGTACCTATACATTTCGAGCCCTGTAGCTCGTATCATACCACCTCTAATAACCTCTTGGAATAAGGTGGCCAGGAGACTTTCGTTCAGCCCATTGGCTGGCAAAGTTAGTATGTGTTTTTTTATTATGAAAAATTCTAAAGTTAATGAAAGTACAAGCGATTTTGCCGCTTTAATTAAAGAGGCAGATTTCAAAATTCCTCAGGTAGGTGATACCGTCGTGGGAAAAATCTTAACAGCTTCTAAAGCTGAAGTACGTTTAGATATTGGCGGAGTCATGACCGGTATTGTTCGTGGTCGTGAATTATATTTTGAAGCTAGTGAGTTTTCTCATTTAAAGCCTGGCACAGAGATTGAGGCTACAGTAATTGATGCTGAAAATGAATTTGGTGAATTAGAATTATCCTTCCGTCATGCTGGCCAAGAAAAGACTTGGCAAGCGTTGGTTGAAGCTTATGAAAAGAAACAACCTATTAAAGTTAAGATTAGTGCCGCTAACCGTGGTGGATTATTAGTCATGCATGCGCAGGTTCCTGCCTTCTTGCCAGTATCTCAATTATCTCCAGAAAATTATCCTCGTGTGGCTGGTGGTGACAAGACAAAGATTTTGGAAAAATTAAAATCATTGGTTGGTCAGGAAACAGAAGTGAAAATTATTACCCTTGATCGCAAAGATGAAAAATTAGTAGTGAGTGAAAAGGATGCCTGGCAGGAAAAACAGAAAGACTTTATCTCTCAGTATAAAGTTGGTGATACTGTTGAAGGCCGAATTATTGCCGTCACTGGTTTTGGTGTCTTTGTAAACTTCGGTGGTAATTTAGAAGGTTTGATTCACATTAGTGAATTAGCTTGGCAGAGAATTGAAGACCCATCAGAAATTTACAAAGTAGGTGACATGATTAAAGCTCAGGTAATTAATATTGAAGGTGCCAAGATCTTCTTGTCTGCTAAGAAATTACTATCTGACCCATGGGCAGAAGTTGCTAAACGATATGAAGTTGGCCAAACAGTTACAGGTTCAATCCTTAAAGTTAATCCATTTGGTTTATTTGTTGAGTTAGATGCTGATATTCATGGTTTGGCTCACGTGTCACAACTTGGCTTAGTAACTGGCCAAAAGATTGAAGATATCTTTAAGTCTGGTGACAAACAAGATTTCGAAATTATTTCTCTTGATATTAATGAACACCGTCTAGGCTTAGCCATGCCAGGTAAATCAAAAGAACGTAAAGGTAAGACTAAGAATGGCGATAAAGATAAAACTGTAACTAAAGGCGAGAAGAAAGAAACAGAATCTAGTTCTGAGAAAACAGAGGTAGTTAGTGAAGAAGCTTCAGAAGATACTGCTAACAAAAAAACTAAAACAGTAGCTGCTTCTAAAGACAAAAAAGCTAAAAAAACTAGTACTAAAAAATAAGAGGTTGCTTTTGAGTTTAACCTCTGATTATGCTATATTTACGGTATAAATTTAATTTATAACCTATCTATATGCAAAATTTTCTAAGTGTTGTTAAGACAAAGTTAACTAGTTTAATGTGGACCTTTATTTTCGTTGGAGTTATTTTGTTAATTCTGGCGGTCTTAAGTGTCTGGACTGATCTTATTCTCCGTTTGTTGGTTGGTTTGATGATATTACTTATGTCCTTTAGCCTTTTCTCTGTTGCTCATAAAATTCACTCGATTCGCAAACATCTAGAATAAGATCATTGTTTATTCATCTCGTGCGTTCGTAATTTATTAGTATGAAAAATATTTTTAAGAATGTTGGTATTCTTTTATTAGCATTTGTTTTCTTGGGTGCTTTGTTTTCTTTGTGGGGTAACGAAGGTTCAAAAGCTACTACCATTGGTTTTCAAGAATTAGTCTCAGAAATTAATTCGGACAAGGTAAAAAATATTGAAATTGATGGTGATATTTTGAATATAACCTTGCAAGATGGTGGTAAACAACTTGTTACTAAAGAAAACGGTCAACCACTTTCAGAATTACTATCTAACTTAGGTGTGCCAGGTGAAAAAATTGCTTCAATTAATATTCAAGTCAAATCAACCACTGGTGTTCAAGCCTGGGTTGGTGCTTTATTGCCTTTTGTCATTCCTTTTTTGATTCTTGGTTTGTTTATATATTTCATGATGCGGTCAGTACAGGGTGCTAATAACCGAGCCATGATGTTTGGTCAATCACAAGCTAGAGAAAGTATACAATCGGTGAAAGATAAAATTACCTTTAAAGATGTAGCTGGTGTCAAAGAAGCTAAAGAAGAACTGGCTGAGATTGTTGAGTTTTTGAAAGAGCCAGCTAAGTTCACAGCACTGGGAGCTAGAATTCCTCGTGGTGTGTTGCTACTCGGTAGTCCTGGAACAGGTAAGACATTGTTAGCACGGGCAGTAGCTGGTGAAGCTAATGTGCCTTTCTTTAGTATCTCTGGGTCAGAGTTTGTCGAAATGTTTGTTGGTGTTGGTGCTTCTCGTGTCCGAGATTTATTCCGCAAAGCTAAACGTGGTGCCCCGTGTATTATCTTCATTGATGAAATTGATGCTGTAGGTCGCAAGCGTGGATCAGGCATGGGTGGCTCTCATGATGAACGTGAACAAACCTTAAACCAGATATTAGTTGAGATGGATGGCTTTGAAGTTAATGCCGGTGTGATTGTTATGGCTGCTACAAACCGACCAGATGTCTTAGACGCTGCCTTAATGCGACCAGGTCGTTTTGATCGCCAGGTTGTTTTAGATGATCCAGATATTGCTGACCGTGAAGCAATTTTAAGTATTCATGCTCGTCAAAAGCCATTAGCTAAAGATGTTTCATTGCGTCGTGTAGCCGAGCGAACCCCTGGCTTTAGCGGAGCTGATTTAGCTAATGTTTTAAATGAAGCTGCATTACTGACAGCTCGTCATAACAACAAGATAATTACTCAAAGTGAATTATTTGAAGCCATTGAAAAAGTAATGCTTGGTCCAGAACGTAAATCTCGTATTCTATCAGACAATGAGAAAAAGATTACTGCCTATCATGAAGCTGGACATGCTATTGTCGCTCATTTTTTAATGAACACTGATCCAGTTCATAAAATTTCTATTATTTCTAGAGGGCGTGCTGGTGGGTATACCTTAAAATTACCACTGGAAGATAAACATCTTCATACTAAGACAGAATTTTTGGAAGAAATTGCAGTCTTGCTTGGAGGTTATTTAACTGAACGAGAATGGTTCAAAGATGTGACAACGGGAGCTACTTCAGATTTACGTCGGGCTACAGCTTTAGCTCGTCGCTTAGTCACTGACTATGGCATGTCAGATAACCTTGGACCTCGAACTTTTGGTGACAAAGAAGAAATGATTTTCTTGGGACGAGAAATTCATGAACAACGAGATTATAGCGAAAAAATTGCTGAAGCTATTGATGGTGAAATCAGCGGCTTTATGAGCCAGGGGATTACTATGGCTGAAAAGATTATTAAAGATCATCGATCTGAACTTGAGAAGGTAGCTTTGAGATTGCTGGAAAAAGAAACGATTGAAAAGGAAGAATTTGAAGAATTGATGGCAGTCAAAGCTTAAGTTCAAAACTCATATAGGTAGAAAAAGACTCTCCTGACATTTGTCTGGAGAGTCTTTTGAATTACTTCATATAAATATAGAAGTAATTAACATAGCCACCAAAATTAGTATAGCTGTGAATAGGCCACCTAAGGTATCATCTATCATGATCCCAAAAGGAAGCCATCTTTTTTCTTTTCTTAGTTCTTCACCTGTTTTTTCTCCTTCTTTTTCTCCCCATCTTCTTTCAGCTTTCTTAATTACTCCATATTTTTTTGTGTCGAAAATTCTGAATATTACACAAGAGAGTAAAAGGAATAAACAATTTAGGAAAGTACTTTCAAAAGGGATAATGAAAACAGGAAGTCCTGCCAGAAATTGTCCATGAACTTCGTCAATGTTAGTATGGTTATAGTCAGATTTAACATACTCCTTTTCATGATTCTGTCTCTTTCCGTATTTTTGATAAATATATATTTCTGCAGGATTGATACAGAGTAAACCTAGAATAAATGTTATTGCTATACCCCAAAGGACTAGCCCCAGAGGATTAGATGAAATAAAGAAGAAATAGAAAAGTAGGGCTAAACCGACAATACTACCAATTAACCCACCACCGGCACCTTTTTTTCCAGGTATTAATCCTAGATAAAACGATGATGTAATACCAAGGCACAACCAATTAAAAAGAACTTGCATGATATAACTCCTTTCATTTTTTTGTTCATTAAAGCTTAGAAAAGTGACTATGTCAATATAAGGGAATATTGTGAGTTTTATTTAAAGTTTGCTATAATATTAATATATTTAAAATATCCGAGTTTATATAACGTATGTCATTTTATCGTACTATTATTCGTCAGTCATTTATTACTGCCTGGCAACATAAGTATCTATGGTTTTTTGGATTATTTGCTACTTTATTAGCTAGTAATTTTGAAATTGAATTATTAAACCGTTTTACTAGCCAAGGCTCTACGCCATATGATTGGCAGAGATGGTCACAAAGTGGGATTTTAAATCCTCAAACTTGGGGCAACCTGATGGAACTTGCTAGAACTAATACTGGCTCGTTTATTTCAATCCTTATCCTAATTGTTGTTTTACTTATTCTTGCATTGCTTCTTGTATGGCTTTCAGTTGTTTCTCAGGCAGCTTTGGTTAGCAATATTAATAAAGCAGCTCTCTCAGCCAACAAGCGACAAACTCGTCATGATACTACAGTTGGTTTTCAAGAAGGCCGTCGTTATTTTTGGCCAGTACTCTGGTTAAATGTTTTAGTGAGAGTGATTGTCTATGGTTTAGCCGCTGCTTCAATTGTACCAGTGATGATTTGGTCTAGTGGTCAGGGGATTATTTTTAGCATTGTTTATTTAGTAGTCTTTATTGTATTTCTGGGAGTAGCTTTAGCACTCGCTCTAATTGCCAAATATGCTATTGCGGCCATTACATTAAAAGATCAAACCTTTAAAGAAGCAGTTATCTCTTCCTGGCGTTTGTTTTGGAATAATTGGTTAGTGAGTTTAGAAATGGCCTTTATTTTATTTGCTATTAGTCTACTAGCAACCTTTGCCATTATTATCGTCGTTATGATTATTGCAATTCCTTTGGTTTTCCTTTATTTAATAACATTAGCAATTGGTTCTTATATTCTATATATTGCTGCCTTAGCTGTTGGTGTTATTATTTCTTTAGGTATTGTCATTATTGGTGGTTCAATTGTGACAGTAATACAAACTACTGCCTGGGTGACTTTTTATAATCAACTAAGTAACCGTAAAGGAGTACAGAGTAAGATTGAACGGGTGTTTGCCGAGTAGAATTTTACTATTTTCTAGAATAAAAAAGACAGTCACATTGACTGTCTTTTTAAATTAGGTTTTTAAGCTTTTGAAAATCTTTTAAAAGAGTAATTTTGGTTGAACCGTTGTAGAGAGCTACAGCTGGGTGATACAGAGGCAGAATTGATACCTTGCCCCATGAAGCTTTAGCTGTAACTGGTTGACCATGAGCCTCACTGATGGGTTGCAATTCTCTTTCTAAACCAAAGTCTTTCATTATAAAATTCATGGCATGTCTACCAAGAGTAACAATTACTTTTGGTTTAATAACTTCTAACTGACGAATTAAAAAAGGAGTGTAGAGAGCAATTTCTTTTGGAGATGGATCACGATTTTCAGGTGGTCGATCTTTGACAATACTTGTGATAAATACCTTTTCTCTGTCTATAGCTATAGAAGCTAAGAGTTCATTAAGAACCCGACCAGAAGCACCACAAAAGGGTTTTCCGGTTAGGGCTTCATTCTTGCCTGGTGCTTCTCCGATAAAAACAATTTTGGCATTAGGACTGCCCTCACCACTCACTACTTGATAGTTATTCTTGACTCGAAAGGAGTAGAGGGGAGATTTTGTAAGTTTAACAATATCGCTATGTATAGCCTGTAGGAGCAAGGCTTTATTAGACATATTATACTCTAATCACCACTGGCATTAATAATGGACGGCGTTTAGTTTGTTGGAATAAGAATTGACCAATATCTGCTCTGATTTTATTTTTCAAATAATCATCTTCAGTTACACCTGGTTGTGGTTGAGGTCGGTTCTTCACAAGGAGGCGAATTTTTTGACGAGTTTTTTGAATCAGTTCTTGGTTTTCTTTCATGTGAACAAAGCCACGAGAAATAATATCTGGGCTACTTAAGAGTTCACCAGTCTTGGAATCAATAGTAGTAATAACTACTACCATCCCATCTTCTGACATCATTTTACGATCACGTAATACCACGTTGTTACTAGAATCAGTGACACCCATACCGTCAACGAAGACATAGTTAGCTGGGATTTTTTCTTTGTTACTGCGGAAACCATTTTTATCAAACTCAATGACCATGCCATTGTTAGGAACAAAGATACGCTTTGGATTAAAGCCAATGCCTTGAGCTAGTTTTTCAGCTTCTTTCAACATGAAGTAGTTAGCATAGACTGGGATAAAGTAATCTGGTTTGACTGTTTTTAACATGTAGGCAATATCATCTTTGGTACCATGACCAGAAATATGTACATCCATTAAGTTACGGTGAATAACATTATCACATTGACGATACAAGTTATCAATCAAACGTTGGATAACTCGTTCATTACCAGGAATAATAGAAGAGGATAGTACGATAGTGTCGTTACGTTTGATTTTCAAGAAACGGTGGCTACCTTCAATGACGCGTGATAATACAGCATTCTCTTCACCTTGAGCCCCAGTACAAATAACCACAATTTTTTCATCAGGGTACTGTGAGATTTGATCAATTTTGATAAAGGTTTCTTTGTGACTTTTGATGTAGCCTAATTCACGGGCAATTTCAATATTAAATTTCATGCTGTAGCCATCAAGGGCAATTTTCTTGCCAAGCTTTTCAGCGATCTCAATAATCCAACCAACACGTTCAACTTGAGAAGAAAATGTTCCGATAATAGTTCGTCCTGGAGCTTTAGAAAGAATTTCTTCTAGGTTTTTTTTCAAAACAGCGGCAGTTGGGCTGGCATGACTACTCACCATACCAAGACTTTCTAGCATTAAGATACTTGGTCGAGGTAGTTTAGCTAAGTGAGAGTAATCAAGAACTGGTAAGCCAGTTTTTGGATCTCGTTCCATTGTCCAGTCGCCGGGGTGAATAACTGTTCCGGCTGGAGTTGAGAGAATAACACCAACAGCATCCATAATTGAGTGTTCAACTTGAAAAAAACTAACGTTAAACATTCCAAGTGATAATTTGTCTTCAAGACCTTTAATTAAAATAGTTTTTAATGTCTTAGAGCTATTTGGTTTGTAATCTTCAACACGGTGCTTAACCATGGCTAAGGTCATGTTACGACCAATAATAGTTGGGTTGCCAAGTTTTTCTAACAGAATAGGAGCAGCACCAATGTGGTCTAAGTGACCATGAGAAAAAATAACACCACGGATATTCTTTTCTTTGCCTTTAAGATATTCAATGTTAGGGATAACATAGTCAATACCTAACATGTCATCTTCTGGGAATTGAATACCCATATCAAGAATGACAATGTCATTACCATATTCAAAAATTGTCATGTTACGACCAACTTCTTCGCAACCGCCAACGGGGATAACACGCAAACGATCTTTGGCTACAGGTGCGACAATAACTGGTCGACTGACTGGAGTTATCCGAGGGCCACTAGGTCGTCGATTTGGAAAACGAGGTGGCAGTGAATTAGAACGTCGGCGTGGTCCTTGAGTTGCAGGACGCATACTAGCATCTGTACGACGTAGTGGTGGGCGTGAAGTAGGCACAACGGAAGATTGAGCTGACGTGTTATTAAAATTAGTAGGACGATCGGATTGTGGTCGACCACTAGGTTTCGGACGGTTAAACGGTGTCCGAGGATTCTGTTTATACTTTATAATCATAGAGAGTGATAAGCGATGGAAAAACCATGCTATGTAAATTAAATGCTTTTATTAGAAGAGAAGTTAAACTTATCTTGTGCCGAAGGAGGGACTCGAACCCTCATAAAGTTGCCTTCACAGCGACCTGAACGCTGCGCGTCTACCAATTTCGCCACTTCGGCTGGCTACTAGGTTATTTTATTTTTCTTTCAACGTTGAAATACCAAGAACGTACGCCCAGGAAGCGATCACTAGGTTCATTAAGATAGGTTGTTGAAAACCCTTTTAATTTTTTTGGCTGGGGATAGATAAAGGTGTGCCAATATAATGGAATAGCTGGTACATCAATATCCATAGCTTGTTGAAATTTTTTGTAACGATCTGATATAACACTTTGATCAGCACTGATACGAGCTTCTTTTAACCAAGTATCAACATCAGTCTTGGTATAACCAGGAATATTACCTGGTCCGTCAGTACCCCAGAATGGAAACGGGTCACCAATATCTAAATCTTCCGCATAGAGTAATACTTCAAAATCTCGATTGGCTAAAGCTTGTGTTTGAACAGCACTATCTTCCACTATTTTGATATCAACTAAGATACCAAGTTGTTTCCAATGTTCAGCTACTTTCTCAGCCACTAACTTCATGGAAGTTGGAGTAGTTAAGGTAATGGCAATTCCTTGATTGCCTTTCATACGCCATGATCCTAGACCTAACTTCGTCATATTACCAGCATCAGCTGCTTTAGCAGTTTTTGCCCAGGTTAAATCTGATTCAGTTAAGGTACGTATTTTCCAGCCACTGGTATCAAGTAATTGACCGGCTTCTTCAAGACTGATGACATTACTAGATTGGTAGCCAGGTTGGTTAATTGGTAACAAGCTCAGAGCTGGTGCAGCTGTTCTCTCTGGTAAAGTATTAATAATCGTTGATCTATCAAGGGCAGCCAAGGCTCGACGAATTGGTGCTTCAGCTATTAAACTTTTTGATTTCATATTGAAGAACAAAGCAGTTAAATGTGATCCAGGAATAGTATGATAGTTCAAGGCATTTTTTGCTACGATAGTATCAGCCACTTCAATTGGCAATTCAGCTAGACCATTAATTTGTCCGTTATTTAAAGCTGCAATCATTTCTTCAGAGCTTGGATAGAATTTAAAGACAATTTCATCAAGCCATGGAGCTGTATCGTAGTACAAAGGATTACGTTCTATTGTATATGAACGGATTGTTCCAGTAGAATTTTTAACCAGTGATTTTAATTGATAGGGACCTGAGCCCATTGGTTTGAGATTAAGTTCAGCGAGTGGAATCATTTCAGAGCTAACACCTTCCCAAAGAGCAGAAGGCAAAATACCAAAGTTAAGTAGGCTAGTGAAACGACCATACGCTTCAGGTAAATTAAAGGTAATGGTATGATCATCAACTTTTTCAATAGTCACATCAACAAATCGCGCACGTAGTGGTGATTTATAATCTGGGTTTTGAATTAGTTTGAATGTAAATACCACATCATCAGCAGTAAGCGGATTAGCATCATTCCAAGTTGCTTCTTTAAGATGAACAGTATAGGTTTTTTGATCATCTGAGATTTCAAAATTTGAAACCAAATCATTCTCAATTTGACCGCTACTATTTGTCTTAAACAAACGGGAAAAAATTAATCGATCTAGATCAGCATCAACATTATTAAGTGATGAGTAGAGTGGATTAATATACTGAGGGTTGCCGACTATACCTTCAATGTAACGGCCACCACTGGCTGGAATTAATTCAACATGCTTTCGGTACCACAAGATAGAGAGAAATACTAAGCTACCTATCATTATTCCTAATGAGATATATAAGGTAAGTCGTTCTCGTCCTTTAACAAAGTGGCCAATGTATTTCAGTTGACGTGGAGAAGGGATACGAGATTTAGAAAGTTGGAAAACTAATTGTTGATCAAGATTTTTCGTCGCAGGTGTGCGACGACCGAAAAGGGGCATACAGTGAAGTTATAAAATAAAAATACTAGGTTTTGATATATAAACCTACAACATACGTAAGAGACCGCCTCGAATAGCGGATGGGTGAGAATACATAGCGTAGACGTGAGTGAGGAAGTGTCAAAAGCGAGCTTTTACTTGATTTTCTCCTATGTTCTACTAGTAGGTTAGACGTCTATATTAACAGTTTTGACAGGTATAAATCTTATTATAGCAGAAAAATTTTTATCTGTAAAGAGGCAGCTATTTAAAGGTTATCTGGCGTATTCAATAACTCTAGTTTCTCGGAGTAGGTTAACTTTGATTTCACCTGGATATTTAAGTTCTTCTTCAATCTTTTTAGCAATATCCTTAGCCATTTCATGGGCTTTAATATCAGAAATTTCTTCAGCTTTTACAAAGACTCGGACTTCTCGGCCAGCCTGGATAGCATAGACTTTCTCAACTCCCGAGAAGGATTGGGTTAGTTTTTCCAACTCCTCGAGGCGTTGAACATATTGTTCAAAGCTATCATGACGAGCTCCAGGACGAGACGAAGAAATAGCATCAGCTACCTTAACAATGATAGTAATAATATCTGAAGGGTGATCTTCATGGTGTTTTTCAATTGGCGCAATCACAGCTTCGCTTAAGCCAAACTTACGAGCAATCTGACCGCCAATTTCTGGGTGACTACCTTTAACTTCATGGTCAACGGCTTTTCCAATGTCATGCAATAGTCCACCTTTCTTCGCAGTACTAACATCAGCACCTAGACTTTCTGCCAAGAGACCACAGAGATGAGAAACTTCAACGGCGTGCTTCAAGGCATTTTGTCCGTAACTGGTACGATACTTAAGACGTCCAATAATTTGTACTAACTTAGGATCAAAGCCAGTAATGCCTAATTCATACAAAGCTTCTTCACCAGCTTTTTTAATATCTAACGCTAATTCACGTTTGGCTTGATCAATGGCTTCTTCAATTTTAGTTGGGTGAATACGTCCATCTTTGATTAATATTTCTAAAGCTTGCTTGGCAATATGACGACGAATGGCTGAAAAACCAGAGATGGTAATAGCATTTGGGGTATCATCAACAATGATTTCAACACCAGTTAACTGTTCAATTGATTTAATGTTGCGACCTTCACGACCAATAATTCTACCTTTGAGATCATCATTAGGTAAATCAACTGTTGTTGTAGTTAATTCAGTAATAAAATTTGAAGACAGACGTTGCATGGCAGCTGAAACTAGTTCACGAGCTTTTTCATCAATTGTTTCAGAAGTTTCTCCCTCTAGTTTTTTCATACGAGAAGTTAAAGCTTCGTGGCAATCAACTTCAACTCGCTCTAGTAGTTTAGTTTCGGCTTCAGCACGACTTAAACCAGCTACTTTTTCCAAAGCAGCTACTTGCTCTTCGCGAATACGGCTAATTTTCTCTTTAGCTTCTTCTACTTGAGAGACCTTGTCATATAAGGCCTGTTGTTTGTCTTGAAGCTCAAGAAGTTTTTGAGAAAATAAGTTTTCACGTTCTTCTAATCGAGCTTGTAATTGAGTGGCTTCTTTGTGACGTTCAGATGTTTCAACTTTAGCTTGCTCAATAATTTTAAGCGCTTTGTCTTGCGCTTCTAAAATAAGTTTCTTTTCTTTATTCTTGGTTTCAGCCAGGATAGTCTCAGCACGTAATTCAGCACTATTAATTTGCGTCAAAGCACGTTGTTTGCGTAACCAGTAACCAAGTGAAAGGGAAACAACAGCTGTAATAATGTACCAAAGATAAGGCATAGAATTGTAGGTCCATGCCGCCAATGTTTACTGCAAGAGCTAATGTTAGCTCTGTTTTAAAAAACAGTCAGAAAGGGGAATTGTAGTATTTCAAGCAACAAAAGAAGGGATAAAAGTTATAATCTGACTAACATTAGATATAAACTACAACTGGTAGTTCGGGAAACAGTCGGTCGGCAGGAACATTTAATTTATAAAAATACTTCTTTACCCTACCACGCTTAGACTGTCTTGGCAAGTACCTTTTGAATGGCTTTTTTTAGCACGGTAAGCTATAATTTTAGTGTTTAAAAGGTCAGAATCATCATAAAATTACTGTATGCCCTCTAACGTTATTGAAAAACTCGGATTAGATCGTCCCTTAGTCTTTTTTGACACGGAAACCACTGGTTTAAATGTTATGAATGATCGGATTATTCAGTTGGCCTATATAAAGTACACCCCGGGGATCAAAGAAACAGAGCAGACCACGCTTTTTTTTAATCCAGAGATGCCAATTCCACCGTCTGCTACCTTAGTACATGGTATTACGGATGATCAGGTAGCTGGTGCTCCCTTGTTTAAAGATGAAGCTAGTAAGCTCCTTGATATATTTTCTAATTGCTATCTAAGTGGTTTTAATATTGCAGGTTTTGATTTATTAGTATTGCGTCAAGAATTTGCACGAATAGGTGAGTCCTTTATCTATCAGAATAGTGACATTATAGATTCCAAAACTATTTTTCATACCTTTGAGCAACGTAATTTAACTGCCGCTTATAAATTTTATTGTGACAAGGATCATGGTGAAGCTCATGACGCTATGGCAGATACTGTTGCCGCGGCTGAAGTATTAGCCGCTCAGATTAAACGCTATGGTGCCGAAGAAGTTAAACAAGTTCAAAATAAAAGTACACAGGATTATTTTGATAAAGATGGCAGATTTTATTGGAAGGATGAACAAGTGTGTTTTTCTTTTTCAAAACATAAGCATCGTACCTTAGCTGAAGTAGTTGAAAAAGAACCAACATTTTTAGATTGGATGTTAGCTCAAGATTTTTCTCAAGAAGTTAAAACATTAATTAAAAATGCTTTGAAGGGTAAGTTTCCTGTTCGGTAATATCATAGAATTGTTTTATGGATATTATTTCCCATGCCTTGTTAACCAATTTAGTATTTAAAGATGCTCCAACCACGCAACGGTTAGTGGCCACAGCCTTTGGTGTATTACCAGATTTAGTTAGCTTTGGTCCGATGTTTAATACTTTGTTTTTACGTAAAGTATTATTTTTTAAAAAACCACCACAGTCATTATTTCCGCCCTATGTCATGAAACTCTATAATGTGTTTCATAGTTTAATCATTTGGTTAGCAGTTTTTTTCTTGTTATTAATTTTTGACTTTAAATGGTTAGCCATCGCAGTCTGTGGGTGGGGTTTTCATATTTTGATAGATATTTTTACTCATTCTAATCGAGCTTTTCCAACACCAATATTATGGCCAGTTTCTAAATTCCATTTCTCTGGTATCAGTTGGTCTAATAAATGGTTTATTCTCTTTAACTACCTAATGATTCTGTTCTTATATATCTTTTTTTACTTTTAAGTTACGATAACTCTGACTATGGATTCCACACTATCACCCAAAATGAAAGAGGAAGATGCAGCTGAGATCGGACTGCGTCCGCGGCAGCTTACTGAATATATTGGCCAAGAACGGGTTAAGGAAAACCTGTTGATTTTAATTGAAGCTGCTAAAAAACGCAGTGAAGCAATTGATCATGTTTTGTTATACGGTGCACCAGGGTTAGGTAAGACAACGTTAGCTCATATAATTGCTCGTGAGTTAGGAGCTAATATCCGAGTGACGTCAGGCCCAGCTTTAGAAAAACCAGGTGACTTAGCTGCTATTCTCACTAATTTAAATCCAGGTGATATTTTGTTTATTGATGAAATTCATCGTTTGCCGCGGATTGTTGAAGAAGTGTTATACCCAGCTATGGAAGACTATGGTTTAGATATTGTTATTGGCAAAGGACCATCAGCGAAAATTTTACGACTTGATTTACCACGTTTTTCAATTATTGGGGCTACTACTCGGGTTAGTTTATTATCATCTCCATTACGTGATCGTTTTGGTATGACGTATCATTTAGATTTTTATCAATTAGAAGATTTAGAAAAAATTATTGATCGCAGTGCACGTTTGCTAGGTATAGATTTAGACCAAACATCAGCTGCGGCCATTGCTGCCCGAGCCCGACGTACACCTCGTTTAGCTAATCGCTTGTTACGTCGCGTACGAGATTATTGCGAAGTAAAAGCTGCTGGTATTATTGATGCTGAATTATCACACCAAGCCTTGGAGCTATTAGAAATTGATCCATTGGGCCTTGATCGCATCGATAGGAAAATTTTAGAAGTTATTATTGATAAGTTCGCTGGTGGACCTGTTGGTATTAGTACAATTGCTGCGGCAACAGGTGAAGATTTAGCTACCATTGAAGAAGTGTATGAACCATACTTATTACAGCTTGGTTTTTTAAATCGCACTATGCGTGGCCGAGAAGTAACTGAACTTGGCTATCGACATTTAGGTAAGACTAAATAACTATATGACGATTTCATTACTGGTACTGTTAATTCCTTACATTATTTTCTTGTGTATCTGGGGATTTTTAAGTCTAGTTGGTTTTTATCATCTAGCTCGCTATGGCGGTCGTCACTTGGGTACATATATTGTTGGATTATTATATATGGCTGGTTGTTTAGTATTACTGCAACTATCATATTCATATTTAGGCCATGTCGATTGGAACAGTACCATAACAATACTGCCTGAAATATCAGCTAGTACAAATTTAGGTAATTATTAATATGTTATCTCTATATCGATTACCACAACCAATGGAAGGTGAAAAAGTTGTTCGTGTACTTCATCGTGATGTGTTTATTGCTATGAAGCGAGTGGCTTTGTTTGCGATATTGTTATTGCTACCCTTGCTTGTTTTTTTAGTAGTTAATGAATCGTTAGTGGTTACTGAAAATTATAGTTGGGTGTTAGTACTTGTTTATATGGTTACCAGCGTCTACTTGTTATTTATCTGGCTACTATTTTTCTTTTCCATTATTGATTACATTCTTGATGTTTGGATTATTACTGATCGACGTATTATTGATGTTCGTCAGAATGGTTTTTTCTCAAGAACTATATCTGAACAAATGTTGTCTAAGATTCAGGATATTACAAGCGATACAAATGGTTTTTGGGGAACTATGTGGGGCTATGGTAATTTGTCAGTGCAAACTGCTGGAGAGAAAAACAAATTATTTTTTGAAGAAATTCCTGATCCCGAAGCAGTGAGAGACATGTTAATGAAATTAGCAGCCACTACTCCAATAATTTCACCGTATCATACAGAGCCCCCTGTAGCTTCAAAAGACCACACGCATGATGGTGTCTGATTTTAATTATAATTTACCGGAAGAATTAATTGCTCAGTCACCAGTTTCACCTCGTGATCATTCTCGTTTGCTTGTTGTGCATCACAAGACTAATCGTCTGGAACATCGACGCTTTTTTAATATTGTAGACTATCTTAATAAAGGTGATGTTTTAATAATCAATGACTCCAAAGTTATTCCTGCACGATTACAGGGAAAGAAAAGAAGTGGAGGCAGTGTGGAAGTTTTTCTTTCTAAACAAGTGATGACTAAATCTCAAGATAAGAAGAAAGAGATCTGGGAATGTTTGATAAAGGGAAAACGGATTGGCAAGGGAACTGAAATAATATTTAGTTCTAATTTCAAAGCGATAGTAGAGGAGAAAATTAATGATGTGTGGTTAGTTAGTTTTAATATTGCTGGGGAGAAGTTTAAAAAAGCGTTAGATCAATATGGGCAAACACCTTTACCGCCCTATATTCAAGCTAGAAGTAGTAATACCAAGAATCAATATCAAACGGTGTATGCCGATGATAGTAAAAAAGGTTCAGTAGCTGCTCCAACTGCAGGACTGCATTTTACTCCGCGTCTTCTACGGCAATTAAAAAAGAAAGGAGTAATTATTAAAACGATAACTCTTCATGTTGGCCTTGGAACTTTTTTGCCTATTAGAGTTAGTGATCCAAAAAAACATCAGATGCATGCTGAGTGGGTGACAGTATCAAAAGAAACCAAGAAAGAAATACAAGCAGCACGAAAAAGAAAGAATAAAGTCATAGCAGTTGGGACTACCTCAGCGAGATCATTAGAAGCGGCTTTCAAAGACTCCAATAAAAAGAATTTTTATCAAACAGATTTTAATAGTTTTGTTGATATATTTATTTACCCTCCTTATAAGTTTAAAGCAATTGATGGTTTAATAACTAACTTTCATTTACCAAAATCAACTTTATTAATGTTGGTTTCAGCTTTAGTTGGTCGTAAGAAAATACTACAAGTCTATGAAGAAGCAATTAAAGAAAAATATCGATTTTTTAGTTTTGGGGATGCGATGCTTATTATATAGGTTAAAATATTAATAAATCTTGACATTTTTCATATTTTCTTGTAATTTTAAACAATAATTAAGTATATCTAATCTCGTTTTAAGCCATGAACATCAGTGAACTAGCACGTATTCTAAAAATTCCACCTCAAGATCTTCGGGATAACCTCCCGAAGCTTGGTTTTGATATTGGTCAAAAGGCTATTAAGATCGATAATCATACCGCTAATAAGATTATCCGTTCTTGGGGGATGCTCTCTCGTCGGTTAGCTTCACGTCGAGCTGCTGAACCAAAGGTTAAGTTGGTAGCCCCGGCAGATGTGACTGCTATTGCCGTCCCACCCTTTATCACAGTTAAAGATTTTTCAGCTTTAGTAAAACTTCCAATTAATAAAATTCTTGGTGAGCTCATGAAGAACAATATTTTTGCTTCCATGAATGAGAAAATTGATTTTGAAACAGCTGCTGTTATTGGTGCTGACTTAGGCGTTGAAGTTACACCAGCTAGTGATGAGACTACTGGATCAGAAACACAATCAGCTCAAGATAAAATTAAGACATCGTTAATTGGAAATGAATCCACTACCTTAATGACACGTCCACCAGTGGTAGTTATTATGGGTCACGTTGACCATGGAAAAACAAAATTGCTTGATACTATTCGTCATACTGATGTAGTTGCTTCAGAAGCTGGCGGTATTACTCAACATATTGGTGCTTATCAAATTACTCATAATGACAAAGCTATTACCTTTATTGACACCCCTGGTCATGAAGCTTTTACTGCCATGCGTAACCGCGGTGCCAAAGTCGCGGACTTAGCAGTATTAGTTGTTGCTGCTGACGATGGTGTTAAACCACAAACAGTAGAAGCCTATCGTATTATTGAAGCTGCTAAAATTCCATTTGTGGTAGCCATTAACAAGATTGATAAAAACGACGCTAATGCTGAAAAGGTAAAACAGGAATTATCTTCCATGTTAAATATTCTAGTTGAAGATTGGGGTGGCAAAACAATTGCTGTACCATTGTCTGCTAAAACTGGGGAAGGTGTTCCAGCGTTACTTGATATGTTGTTGTTAATGACTGAGATGCAGGCAGACACATTAAAGGCTGATCCAAGCACTCCGGCTGTTGGAACAATTATTGAATCACGACTTGATAAAGGTGAAGGAGCAATTGCTACAGTACTAGTACAAAATGGAACATTACATGTTGGTGATCCAATTATTTTCAATGGTTTTGCTGCTGGTAAAGTTCGTTCTCTGAAAGATTTTACAGGTTCAACTGTTGATGAAGCTATACCAGGTACACCAGTTAAATTAATTGGTTTGAAAACTGTACCAGAAGTAGGAGATATTTTAGAAGTTGGTGAAGGTGAAAAGAATAAGACGAAAAGTTACAGTGCCACTCGTCAATCAGTGGTGACTCCAACTATTGAAACAGATACAAATGACGAAACTGAACCAGTGGAAACTATTGCATTGATTATTAAAAGCGACATGTTGGGTTCAGGTGAAGCAATTGAAAACTCTTTATCAAAAATTGATACACAAGGAGTACGAGTAAAAATTATTAGCAAAGGTCTTGGTAATATTACTGAAGGTGATATCTTGCGAGCCGAAACTAATGGAGCTAAGATTTTTGGTTTTAATGTTAAAACATCACCGCAAGCAGATATGTTAGCTCGCGATAAGAATGTTTCTGTTAAGTTATATAAAGTTATTTACGATTTGATTAACGATGTTAAAACCACGATTCAAGAATTAGTTAAACCAGAAGTAGAGCGAGTTGATTTAGGTCGTTTGAAAGTAATAGCTATCTTCCGTACAGAACCAAAAATGCAGATTATTGGTGGTCGAGTTCTAGATGGTGAAATTAAAGCTAATGCTTTTGTGGAAGTAATGCGTGAAAAAGAATTGATTGGTGAAGGTAAAATCACCAGCTTGCAGAGTGCTAAGGTTGAAGTACAACGAGTAGAAACTAATCAAGAATGTGGTATGCGTTTTGAAGGTAAAGCAATCATTGAAGAAGGTGATATTTTAGCTTTTTACGAAGAAAAGCAAATTATCAAAAAAGTAGGTTAATTATATGTCACGAATGGACCAAGTTAATGCCACCCTTCAGCAGGAGTTGGCTTTTTTAGTGGCTGAATATATTCATATTAAAGGTGGATTAGTAACCATTGTTTGGGTTGACTGTACGAGAGATTTACGAGAAGCCACGGTTGGTGTTTCAGTCTTACCAGAAAAGTTTGCCGGTACAGTGCTTGGACAACTGCGTCAAAAGTCAGGTATTTTTGCTTCACATTTACGAAAACGTATTAAGATGAAACGACTCCCTTCATTTAATTGGTCACTTGATACTACTGAAAGTAATGCAGCTGTTCTTGAAGATATTTTTAAGACTTTGTGAACAATCCCTTATATCAACAAGTTATTGAGCACATTACTAACGCTCAGAAGATTTTATTAATTACACACATCTCGCCTGATGGTGATGCTTTGGGGTCACTTGGTTTTATGTGTGAATGGGTTTCGTCACTTAGCAAAGAATATGTTGCCTATACTGCTGGACCACTGCCATCAACTTTGTCTTTTTTACCTAATTATCATGACATCATAACTGACAAAACAAAGATTGATATAACTACCTTTGATTTAATCATTAGTTTAGATTGCGGAAGTTTGGCACGAACCAATTTAGTGGAAGAAATTAGCCAGCGAAATGCCAACCAATTTTTTATAGAAATTGATCACCATCCTTCAGTTGAAAAAGTATCTGATTTAGAAATACGTGAAACTAGTGCGGCTGCCACGGCTGAAATTTTATATAATATATCTCATATGGCTGGTGTACGGTTAACACCAAATATGGCTCATTGTTTGTTAACAGGTATTTTGACTGATACAGGTAATTTTTCTTTTTCAGTGACTAGCGAACATACGATTGCAGCAGCTGCACGTATGTTATTGGGTGGAGCTAGTTTAGCTAAGATTATTGATCGAACCTGGCGAACCAAGCGGTTACCTGATTTAAAATTATGGGGTTTAGCTCTGTCTCGATTAGAGCGTTTACCTCATTATGGTGTTACCTACACTAGATTATCAGCTACTGATTTGATAAACAGTGAGAGTGATCATGAAGCCTTAGAGGGTTTGCCTGAATTTATCTCAGCTTTGCCCGATACCTTAGCTATTATGGTTTTATTTGATGATGAGAAAGGTATGATTCATGGTAATTTGCGAACGACACGACATGATATTGATGTTGGTGCTTTAGCCAGAAAATTAGGTGGCGGTGGTCATCGTAAAGCCGCCGGCTTTAGTTTAACTGGTAGATTAGTACAGAGAAATAATAGCTGGAGGGTTGAAACTTAGCCTCAGAAAGGCTACAGTTATAGATATCTATGTCCATGATTACTGAAAAAAGTGAAGACAATGAAGTCTTAACCGTTACCCCGGGAGCCAAGAAAATTTTCCAAGCCTTATATTTGGAACAACATCCAACTCATAGCGATGATGAAAGCACGCCTCGCTTACAAGTTTCGGATTTGATTTCCAAGATGGCTTTTTATTATGAAAAAATTCGTAATTCAGTACACTACTCTGAAGAACATTTGTTACGTAAAGAAGCAATTTTTAGAATTCTTAAACGCCAGTTAGTAATTGAAGGTTCAATGCGAGGAGTACGAGCTGAAGATAGTCGAACCTTGGCCCATCATTTATTAATTGAATTAATTCGAGCTGGGTATTTACCTAATAATAAACTACCGGAAACCAAAGTTGATGAAGTTGCCTCATTAATTAACAAGTATGTATCATTACGAACCTTAGCGTTATCTGACTCAGTCAGTCAGTTTAACTTTTTTTCTAACAGCAATAAGGCAGATGAGCGTTTTGAAAATCGAGCTGAGTTAACAAACTGGTTAGTAGGACTTGCCTCAGCTGAGATTGAAGAGCATATTGGTTTTAATCAAGCTACTCGTACTATAGTATTAGCAATGTATCGAATGCTGGAGAAACGAGTTGAGCTACCGCCGGTGTTACCCTATAAAAATGATTTACCAATACAAATTTACGTGGCCATATATCGTAATCTACTGAAGTTTGATGATGACATGTTGTCACTCATAATGTTTAGATATTATAACGCTGATTGGCAAACAGTTTCTGAGCCTTCATTAAAAAAGATTGCCGCTCAATTACCTGTACTAAAGCGGATTATTGATGCTCAACTGACACATCCCTTATCATCTCAACTTAATAGAATTTCGAAAACCTATACAGTATATTTTAAAATTTTAGAAGATGTAGTACGAGAAGACCCAGTTGGTATTTATGAGAGCTTTAATGAAGATCCGAAATTATTTGATCGCAAGATTAAGTTAGCATGTAAGAAGAGATATAATCAGGCCCGTAATACACTCTGGCGATCAGCCATGCGTAGTATTATTTATATTTTGTTAACTAAATCAGTTTTAGTGGTGATTCTTGAAGTACCAGCCACTCAATTTTTTGGAGAAGTAATTAATTTTCTTTCATTAGCTATTAATATTTCTTTTCCGGCTATATTAATCTTTTTGTCAGCGTTATTTATTAGGTTGCCAGGTGAAGATAATACCGAACGGATTATTGCTGGCATAGGAGAAATTGTCTTTAATGAAAAAAAACGTTCAGCTATCAAACTTCGTAAACCACGAGGTCGTCATCCAGTTATGAACGTTATATTTACGTTAATTTACACTGTCACATTCTTTGTATCATTTGGTTTAACGGTTTGGTTCCTCGAGGTTATTCATTTTAGTTGGGTTAGTGTAATTATTTTCTTGTTCTTTTTGGCGTTTGCCAGTTATTTTATTATTAAAATTCGTCGCACCGCTAAAGAATGGATCGTGGTGGAGAAGCGTGAAAATATTGTTGGTTTCATGATCGACTTTTTCTCAGTACCAATTGTGGCGACTGGTAAATGGTTATCAAGTAAGTTTGATCGCTTAAATGTCTTCGCCTTTATTTTAGACTTCATTGTTGAAGCTCCGTTTAAGGTCTTTGTGGAAATTGCTGAGCAGTGGACCAGATACGTCAAAGAAAGAAAAGAAGAGTTGTAGGACTGCTCTATGGTTATATTTGATGTCATTGTTATCGTTATCTTAGCCGGTTTTGTTTTTTACGGCTTTTTTTTCGGCCTGATTCGAACGGTTGGGATGTTAGCTGGAATTTTAGTTGGTGCTTGGTTAGCTTCGCAATTATATCTCCCAGTCTTTAGTTGGATTAGTAAGTGGTGGCCAGGTAATCCTAATATTGGAAAGTTAGTCTGCTTTATTATTTGTTTTTCAATTATTAGTCACTTGGTTAGTTGGTTGTTTATTTTATTTGAACAGGCGTTTAAGTTGGCGACCATCATTCCTTTTCTCAAAACTATTAATCGTTTACTGGGTGCCTTATTTGGTTTTGTAGAAGGCGCATTGGCTTTAGGGTTAGTATTATATGTAGCGGGACGATATGTACCAAGTGGTTTAGCTTTAGCAAAATGGTTAGATAGTTCAGCTATTGTTTCTTTCTTGGTAAGTTTTTCAAAAATTTTAGCTCCTATGCTACCCGAGTTGTATAAGAAGATACAGTCTATTATTTAATATATGTTTTTTGATACACATAGCCATGTTAACAGCGAGGCTTTTTTACATGATGCCGATACCGTTATTAAGCGTGCTCTAGAAGAAAATACTGGCGTAATTATTATTGGTACTGATTACAAGTCATCAAAGAAAGCCCTTGAGCAGGCTAATAAATATCAAAATAGCGTCTGGGCTACTATTGGCTTACATCCTTTGTCACTGCAACCCTATACTGAAAAAATAGGTGATGAAGTAAAAACTATTCCAGCTGAGAAATTTAATGTAGATATGTATGCCACACTGGCTAAGTTTCCGAAAACTGTAGCTATTGGTGAAATTGGTTTGGACTATGCTTGGCGAGACACTGATACTGATCTTGAGGATTTAAAAAAAGAACAAAAAACTACTCTGATAGAGCAGTTGAAATTAGCAAGACGTTTTGATTTGCCAGTTGTGATTCATTGTCGTCAAGCTCATGATGATTTAGTTCCGCTACTTCAGGCTTTCCGTCAAGAATATAAAGATAGCCTGCCCAAAGATCGACCGTGGGGCGTGATACATTGTTTTTCTGGAGATGAAAATCTAGCTTGGCAATATTTTAATCTTGGTTTGATTATTTCTTTTACCGGTTTGATTACCTTTAGTCAGCGCTGGGATGAATTAATACGTAAAGTACCGTTAGAGAAAATTATGATTGAAACAGATTCACCATATATGACACCAGAGCCTCATCGTGGCAAACGAAATGAACCAGTGCTAGTAAAATATGTTGCTCAAAGAATTGCTGAGATACGAGGTATAACTATCGAAAGAGTTGGCGAAGTAACTACGGCAAATTCTAAGTTGATATTTAAATTAAAATAAAAAAGCCGTCTGTAGAAGGATCTAGACGACTTTGAGTAGAGCAAATTTGCTCCTTATTTTTTCACAATAATTCTCATATCATATTGTTTCCCATAGGGATCCAAGATTTCATCATTTTTCATTTTCCTGATTTTTTTGTTTTCACAAAAGTATAAATTTGTTCCTTTATATATTAGGAACTTTGAATTGTTATCAATTTTTGTGAAATCATAATTATCAGCGACAGGTTTACATTCTGTTGAATCAAGAATATTTAACATTTTTTTGACATTTACAA
The DNA here is from genome assembly GCA_964540895.1 of uncultured Gammaproteobacteria bacterium. Taxonomy (GTDB): domain Bacteria; phylum Patescibacteriota; class Patescibacteriia; order Patescibacteriales; family Patescibacteriaceae; genus Patescibacterium. The sequence continues at coordinate 51,919 of CAZIOP010000001.1, forward strand.
AACTAATCTCTTCATCTTCTTCACAGAAGAGAAATTCATACATTTCTGAAACTCCGTTTATTAAAACGTAATCTTCTGTTTGTATTTGTCCTTGTGACAATTCCGGATAAATGTAATCCCGCATGCTTCGAGCTTGTCCGCCCTCGTATATTGTTACATCCGGATTATTGATCAATGTAGAGTCAAAAGTAACTGTATACTGGATAGTTTGAGCTTTTGCTGAGGAAACAAATAGAATACTGAAGATAATTGCGATTAATGTTTTCATTGATTTTCCTTTCTACCCCTATGACGGAGTATTGGTTTAGTTTATGGTTAATAAACCGCTTTCCTAGATCAAATATCTAAGAATAAAGCCGTTTCTTAACCATAAACCTTGGGAAAGGAGACTATCTAACATATTGTTAATGAACTTTGATTATTATACTATAGCATATAATATATAATTTGTCAATAGATAATATATTATTTATGCTAATATTAAACAATAATAACGTATCTAATGAATAGAATAAAGATAAAATGAGTAGTATTTTGATTTATTGACTTACCCCTTAAAATAGCCTATATTTACTAAGGGAGCCCATTGGACTCTATATAAACCAAGGACAATCCGGCCTTGTTTTTATTTTCAAGTATATGGCGGAGAATCAAGAAGTAAGAGAGGAAAAGCCAATTAAAAAAGCCTGGTATTTTGATGCCTTACAGATGTTTACAAAATTATCTGGCTGGGTATTAGTACCATTAATCGTTGGCTATACCTTGGGCCGATTCCTTGATAGAAAGTATAATAGCGAACCCAAGTGGTTTTTTATCTCAGTTGGTATTGCTTTTATCTTTTCAACTATTGGTATTGTCTATCAAGCTCAGAGTGAGTATAAAAAAATAATCCCACCGAAAAAATAATATGGCAGAATTACACACTACTTCTGAAAGTACTGAAGTTACTGAACCTACAACCGAAAATTCTCATGAAACAGTCTCATCAGCTGATGATCACGGTGAATTAGTTCATGAGCACACTTTGTTTGCTGAACCATTGTTTGAACTTGGCCACTTGACTGTGACTAATTCATTATTTACTTCCTGGATTGCCTTATTTATTTTACTAGTTATTGGTTTAGCTTTTAGATCTCAACTCGGAGCTGTTCCTAAAAAATTACAGAACGTAGTTGAGATGGTAATGGAAAAGTTTTTGGAAATTTTTGATGCGGTAACTGGATCACGCGAACGATCAGTTAAGCTAGCGCCATTTGTGATGAGTTTTTTTGTTTTGATTTTGATAAACAATTGGCTCGGGTTAATTCCTGGTGTTGGATCAATTGGTCAAATTGTTATGCATGAAGGTCATCGTACCTTTATTCCATACTTACGTGGTGGTACTGCTGATCTAAATACCACCTTAGCCTTAGCTTCCATTGCAGTTGTGGCTAGCCATATTTTTGGAGTGATTGCAGTTGGTGCCTGGACGTATCTAAATAAATTCATTAACATCAAAGCCATTGCAGAAATTCCAAAAAAGTTTTTAAAAGATCCAACCATTATTATTATTAATCCAATTAAAGCTTTTGTTGGTTTAATTGAAATTATTGGTGAAGTGGCCAAGATTGCAAGTTTGTCATTTCGTTTATTTGGAAATATTTTTGCCGGCGAAGTTTTATTAGCTTCAATGGCAGCGATCATCGCTTTTGCTGTACCGATTCCATTTATGTTTTTGGAAATTATTGTTGGATTGATTCAAGCGCTGATCTTTGCTATATTGGTTTTGATATATGTTTCTATCAGCACAACGGCTGAGGAGCATTAATACATTAATTACTAATTTTTATCATATACGCATATGGATAATGTTATGTTAGCTAAAGCTTTAGCTATTGGGCTTGGTTCAATTGGACCAGCCTTGGGTATTGGTTTTATTGGTGCAAAAGCTATGGAAGGGATTGGACGTAATCCTGAAGCAGCTGGCAAGATTTTAGTGCCAATGTTGTTGGCTTGCGCCTTTGCCGAAGCTGTTGCTATTTACGCTTTGGTTATTGCTTTCAGTATCAAATAGTTTAATGATGTTCTGTCTCGATATCATCGGGACAGGTATTAAGAAATTATTTCAGAACCATGGATTCACTTATCTCTACCTTTCATCTTGATGCCAAATTGTTGATTGCTCAAATTATCAACTTTGCCATTGTCTTCTTGATTTTATATTTTCTTGTCTTTCGTCCTTTGTTTAAAGTTATGTCCGATCGCTCTATAACGATTGATAAGAGCTTACAAGAAGCCAAAGAAATTGAAGCACGCTTAGAAAAAACTAAGGCTGAACAAAAAGAAATGATTAAACAAGCTAAGAGTGAAGCTGCTGTTATTCTAGAAGAAGCCGCTCGTCAGGCTGATGAACGTAAGAATGGATTACTAGCTAAAGCCAAAGAAGAGATTGGTGAAGTGATTAATCGAGAGAAAGCTAAAATGCAAGCTGATAAAGCAGAAACTTTACGATCAATTCGAGCTGAGATGGCAGAATTAATTAGTTTGGGGCTTGAAAAAGTGTTACAGGAAAAATCAGACAAAGCTAGTGATGAAAAAATTATTAGTAAGGTTATTAAACAACTGGAATAATATGGCCACTGCACTACGTGCCTATGCTCGGGCCTTATATGAAGCAGTTGACGGACAGAAAAAGTCAGAAGTAAAAAATCTGGTTACTAATTTTTTACAAGTGCTTAAAGAAAAAAATCAGCTATCAAAGGTTAATGAAATTATTTCAGAGCTTGAGAAAATTGATGATTTAGAAAATCACCGTTTACCAGTTGAGGTAATTAGTGCAACCAAACTTGATGAAGCAGTTATGAAAAAATTAGAAAAGGTTTTACAGAAGCGAACCGGAGCCAAGGAAATTATCTGGGAGAAAAAAATTGATAAGCAGGTACTTGGTGGTGTGATTTTAAAATTTCAAGATACTATTCTTGACCTTAGTTTGGCCGCGAGAATTAATGCCCTGGCCGCCGAAATTAAAAAGTAATTATTTATTCTATGTCCAAAACTAAAGATTTTATTGTTGAACAGATTAAGGAAAGCATTGGTGCTTTTCAATCTTCACCTAAAGAAAAAACAGTTGGCCGGGTAATTAAAGTTAGTGATGGTATTGCCTCTGTAGCGGGCTTACATAGTATTCGCATGTCAGAAATGGTGGAGTTTACTACAGCTGAAGGTGTGGTACCTGGTGTAGCTCTAAACTTGGAAGCTGATATGGTGGGTATTGCGATTCTTGGAAATTTTCAAGGTATTATGGAAGGCGCTGAAGTTCAAGCTACTGGCCGTATTTTGGAAGTACCAGTAGGAGAAGCTGTAGTTGGTCGGGTGGTTAATCCGCTCGGAGAACCATTGGATGGAAAAGGTGTTATTGCTTCGACTGAATTTTATCCGGTAGAAAAAATTGCTCCAGGTGTTATTACTCGTCAATCAGTACATCAACCACTACAAACTGGTGTTAAAGCCATTGATGCCATGATTCCAATTGGCCGAGGACAACGAGAATTAATTATTGGTGATCGTCAATTAGGGAAAACCGCCTTAGCCATTGATACGATTATTAATCAAAAAGGTAAAGATGTTTTGTGTGTGTATGTAGCTATTGGTCAAAAGGAATCTAAAGTTGCTTCGATTTTAACTAAGTTAGAAGCAGCCGGGGCTATGGACTACACTACAGTGGTACTAGCTGGTGCTTCAGCGCCTGCACCATTACTATATTTTGCTCCCTATGCCGGTTGTGCCATGGCAGAATATTTCTTAGATAAAGGTAAAGATGTGTTGATTGTGTATGATGATTTATCTAAGCACGCGGTAGCCTATCGTGAAATTGCTTTAATTCTCCGTCGTCCACCAGGTCGTGAAGCCTATCCTGGAGATGTTTTTTATCTACACTCTCGTTTGTTAGAGCGAGCTTGTAAGTTAAATGATGAACATGGTGGAGGTTCAATTACCGCTTTACCAATTATTGAAACCCAAGCTGGTGACAACAGTGCTTATATTCCAACCAACGTTATTTCAATTACTGATGGACAGATCTATTTGGAACCAGATTTATTCTACCAAGGTAATCGTCCTGCTATTAACGCTGGACTCTCAGTGTCTCGTGTTGGTTCTTCAGCTCAGATAAAAGCCATGAAAAAAGTGGCTGGCAAAATTCGTTTGGAAGCAGCTCAGTACCGAGAACTGGCAGCCTTTGCTCAGTTTGGTTCTGACCTTGATGATGAAACTAAACAGAAGTTAGAACGTGGTCGTCGGTTATATGAAGTTTTTAAACAAGGTCAATATGCACCGTTGTCAGTCTCAGAACAAGTGGCAGTTTTTTGGACCTTAATTAATGGTCATCTTGATAATGTGCCAGTGGAAAAGGTTACTGAATTTGAACTTGGTTTGAGACATTATTTGTCTGTCTCACACGCCAAGCTATTATCAGAAATTGAAAGTGGAGGAGAGCTATCTGACAAAATTGTTGATGGCTTAACTAAAGCAGTTGGTGATTATAAAGGAACATTAGATTACTTGATTAACTAGCATGGCAAAAGGTAAAGATATACAACGACGAATAAAATCAATTTCCAGTACTAAGAGAATTACTCGGGCAATGGAAATGGTGGAAGCTGCCAAAATGCGCAAAGCAGTTGAGGCAGTATTAGCTTCTCGTACCTATGCTAATTTAAGTTGGGAAACATTGATGAATTTAGCAGCCAATGGACAACAATTGTCTCATCCCTTATTAGAAGCACGTCAAACAATTAATCGTCAGGCTCTAATTTTAATTACTGGTAATCGGGGATTATGCGGTGGCTTTAACAGCGCTGTTATTTCTGAAGCTAGAAAAATTAGTAAAGGTTTTGAAGATACCACTGATATTATCTTACTTGGAAAAAAAGGTGAATCAGTTGCTAGTAATTTACATGTTGAAGCTCAGTTTACCAAAGAGGAAACTGGTATTACAGTAGCTTCGATTGCCCCCATAGCTACATTAGTCATTAATGGTTTTCGTGAAAAAAAATATGACCGTGTTTTGATTGCCTACACTGATTTTATTAATGCTGCCAAACAAGTTCCACGTGTCAAACAAATTCTGCCGTTAGTGATAGAAGCTGTAGATGGCTCTTTGGGAATTTTATCAAGCGATGACAAGGCTGGGTTAACACAGGAATACATTGCTGAAAAAACCAAAGCTCATTTAAGTGCTGGTGGTTTTACTCATGAGTATACGTTTGAACCTCACCCACAAGTTGTGCTAGATGAAATTATCCCACGATTAGTTACAGTGCAATTATATCAGGCGTTGTTGGAATCAAATGCTTCAGAGCACAGTGCTCGAATGGGGGCCATGCATCAAGCTACCAAAGCTGCCTCTGATTTAGTTGTGGAATTAACTTTATTTTATAACAAGGCCCGACAGGCCGCTATTACTGCTGAAATCGCCGAAATTACGGCTGGCGTAGCAGCACTTGAATAAATTTATATGACTGAAAAAAATATCGGACAAGTTAAACAAATTATTGGTGTAGTAGTAGACGTTGAGTTTACTGATCCTATGCCGCAAATTAATAATGCCTTAACAGTGGAAATGCCTGGTGGATTATTAACACTAGAAGTTGCTCAGCATTTAGGTAGTAGTTTAGTGCGAGCTGTAGCCATGGGTACCACTGATGGATTAAAGAGAGGGGACAAAGTAACTGATACCGGTGCCCCAATTACGGTTCCGGTGGGTCAAGTAACGTTGGGACGTATTTTTAATGTTTTGGGAGAAACTATTGATGGTGAAAAACCTGTTGTATCAGAAAAAAGTTATAGCATTCATCGACCGGCACCAAAGTTAGTTGATCAATCAACTGAAACAACTATTTTAGAAACAGGTATTAAAGTTATCGATTTAATTTGCCCAATTTTAAAAGGTGGAAAGGTAGGATTATTCGGTGGAGCTGGTGTTGGTAAAACAGTTATCATTCAAGAGTTGATTAACAACATTGCTAAAGCTCACGGCGGGGTGTCTGTGTTTGCTGGAGTTGGTGAACGTACTCGTGAAGGTAATGACTTATATCATGAAATGAAAGAAGCCAAAGTTATTGATAAGCTAGCCATGGTTTTTGGTCAAATGAATGAACCACCTGGAGCCCGTGCTCGTGTTGCTTTAACCGGACTTTGTATGGCCGAATATTTCCGTGATGAACAAAAGCAAGACGTTTTGTTCTTTATTGATAATATTTTTCGTTTCACTCAAGCTGGAGCTGAAGTGTCAGCCTTGCTTGGTCGTTTGCCATCAGCTGTAGGTTATCAACCAACATTAGCTACTGAAATGGGACAATTGCAAGAACGTATTACTTCCACTAAAGATGGATCTATTACGTCAATTCAAGCGGTCTATGTACCAGCAGATGACTTAACTGATCCTGCTCCTGCTACAACTTTCGCTCACTTAGATTCAACCGTTACGCTGTCGCGTGCTTTAACTGAATTAGGTATTTATCCAGCTGTTGATCCATTGGATTCATCATCAACTATTCTTGATCCTTCCATTGTTGGTGAAGAACATTATCAAGTGGCTCGTGGTGTGCAAAAGATTCTTCAACGCTTGAAAGACTTACAAGATATTATCGCTATTTTAGGTATGGAAGAATTATCACCAGAAGACAAACAAACAGTATTGCGAGCTCGTAAGATTCAACGTTTCTTGTCTCAGCCATTCTTTGTTGCAGAAGTATTTACCGGACAAGTTGGAAAATATGTTTCACTTAAAGATACGATTAAAGGCTTCAAAGAAATTTTAGAAGGTAAGCATGATGACAAGTCAGAAAATGAGTTCTACATGAAGGGAACTATTGATGAAGTTAAATAAGAAGTTACGTAATATATGGCTAACCCCACCACACAATTTACTTTTGAAATTGCCTCGCCTGAACGAGTGGTGTTAAAGGCGGAAGTTAGTCAGGTTTCAGCTCCTACAGCCATGGGAGAAATTACCGTACTACCAACTCATATCCCACTCGTAGCTCTTCTTAAACCAGGTGTGATTGAAGCAGTAACTGTAGACGGCCATCGTGAGGTTATGGCAGTCTCTGGCGGCCTGATAGAAGTAATGGCCGGCAAAGTGGTTATCCTAGCTGATACAGCCGAACGAGCTGCTGAGTTAGATGAAGAACGTATTAAACAAGCTCAGGAACGAGCCCTAGGGCTTAAGGAGCAAGCTAGACATCAAGATGATGTTGAGTTTGCCCGTTTAAGCGCTATGATTGAAAAAGAAGTAGCACGAGGGATGGCGGTTAGAAAATGGAAACAAATAAATATTAAATAGTTATTTTAAAATTAAATATAATAGCATATGAGTCTAGAAGAGTTATGGAATACATCCTGTGAAACAGACTGGATTAAAAGTTTGAACAGGGGTATTCCTTTAGCCGACATTATTCAAACAACAAAAATTTCAGAAGAAGTTTCTATAGAAAATAGTATTGGTTGTTGTGATGGACGTTGTCCTAGATTTAAAGTTTCAATTGCTGGAGTAGGAATTTTTATAGAGGATGAAGTTTTTGAAAAGTTTTTGCAAGAGACAGGTGTAACTAAACTTATTTCTCATGAAAATTGTGGAGCTGTTGAAAAAGCCTATAAAGGATTAAGTTTTGAGAAACAAGCTATGTATGCCAGTGCTGAAGCATATGCAAAATTTTGGACAAAGAAAAAAGCTGAACAATATGGTTTAGAATATCGCCATATTGATGCTTCGGAGTTTTGTGCTCCTGTTCATCATGAGAGAGGAATTATTATTGACACTACTCTCGAGTTTTATACATCTTTATTTAAAGGAATGCCTAACATGTTTGTATCAAATTCAAGTATGTTTGCATCTGATAAATACATCAGCAATGAAACCGCAATCCTTACCAGTATTGCTTTTAGTGATCATGGTTTTGGTAATTTTTTTACCAAGGAAGAGCCTTTCTATATTATCGTGATTGCCAGAGATGCTTCTGAAGCAGAGAGATTAGCTTCGTTGATTAGTAATACTGTTCCCATGTATGATGGACGGGTGGTTATCAGAAGTTGTAATTTGTAAATGTATATAATTATGAAGGAGGTTTGTCTAATACAAGCCTCTTTTTTGTTATATTGAAATATAGCTATTAGTTGTATACAGGAATATTACTTGCTATACTAGAGGTATTATTAAGTTATAGGCAAGATTTAGGTTATGACCACTGTCCCGTGTCCGTTGTGCCATAGCGACGTTATCGTTGATGACGACGCGTATCAAAATGATTTAGTAACGTGTGTTAATTGTGAACATGACCTCGAAATTACTTCGTTGACACCTTTGGAGTTGAAAGCTATTGAGGAGGATAATCCCGAAGAGGAAGTTGAACCAGTTGTAGAATAGAAAAAAATAAAAACGACCCTGCAAAAGGGTTGTTTTTATTATAATTTTATTTTTGAGCAAGTTTTGTAAATTGTTCCCCTCTATCCTTGTAGTTTTTAAATAGACCAAAGCTCGCACAAGCTGGCGACATAAGAATAATATCATTCTTTACTGCTGCCGATTGAGCAAGCTTAATAGCTTGAGTCATACTGTTAGCTATTTTAATTTTTTTAGAGTCATAATCAACTTTTTTCAATGCAATTTGAATTTTTGGTAAAGCTGCTCCTTTAAACAGAATAAGATATTTAGTTCTGTTTTTTATTTCTTTAGCTAGTTTAGTAAAATCAGATCCTTTGTCAGCTCCACCAGCAATTAATATTACTGGTTGATGAAAAGATGTTAGGGCAGTAATAGTAGCAGAAGGTGTCGTGGCAAAACTATCATTATAATATGTAATGGTATGTTTGATGACAACTTTTTCTAAACGGTAGGGTAGCCCTTTAAAGTTTTTGACTGCAGTCGCAATATTTTTTTTCGAAACGTTAATTACTTTAGCTACAGCTATGGCAGCAGCAATGTTTTCTTTATTGTGCTCACCCACTAAACGGGAAGGAAGGGAAGAAGTGGTAAAGAATATTTTTTTAGAGTTACTATTTTTAATACCTGGACGTTGTTTAAGTGTTGTATTAATAATGGCTATATCACCTTTCTTTTGGAACTTGAGAAGGTTTAATTTTGCTTGCCAATATAAGTTGAATGAAACATGGTGATTGGGGTTCTGTTTGTCAGCTGGTGCTAAATGCTCAGGTGAGAGATTCGTAATAACTCCTATTCCAGGTGAAGAAGTCATATCTTCCAATTGAAAACTTGATAACTCTAAGATAACCCAATCAGTTTTTTTAATTTTAGAAATAAATTCAAAGGGCGCTACACCAATATTACCACCAAGCCACACTTTTTTTCCCCCTTGTTTTAATATGGAGCAGATTAAGCTTGAAGTTGTGCCTTTGCCTTTAGTACCAGTAACACCAATAATATTTTTTGTGGGGCATAGGTCCATAAATACTTGCATCGGTGATATAACCTGTATGTGTTGTTGCTTCAATTGTTTTCTAAGAGTTGGTGAAAAAAACGCTCCTGGTGAACGAATGATGACAGTAAACTTTTTTAGTTGTTGTATATTTGGTTTACTAGTTTTCCAGGTAATATGTGACCATTGTTTTAATTTAGGATAAGTTATTTCTATTGATTTACGACTATGAAAAGAGAAAATAGTTACTGGAGAGTATATTTTTTTAGTAATCAAAAATTTTAATAGAGCATAGTTTTCTGAACCAAGTCCTACTAAAGCAAGTTGCTCTTTTGATATATCTGTTATTTTCATACTGGTTTCATATCAATCCAGTTTTTGCCATGTTTGGCATCAACAATAACTGGAATAGATAATTTAATAACCCCTTCCATTATCTTTTGGATTTTTGGTGTAACTTCTTTAATAACTTTGGGGTCTACTTCAAAAACTAATTCATCATGAACTTGAAGTAGTAAGGCTACTCGACCTTGATATTCTGTATCAATTAAGTCTTTAACCTTAATCATAGCAGTTTTTATCATGTCTGCTTCTGTGCCTTGAATAGGAGTATTGATGGCCATACGCTCAGCCCCTTTGCGAATCATAATATTAGTGGCGTTAATTTCTTCAAGATAACGTTTGCGGCCAAACAGTGTTTCTACATAGCCTTTCTTTTTAGCTTCGGTAATCGTTTCCTCAACGTACTTTTTGATATTTTTGTAAGCTGCAAAATATTCATCAATAAAGTTCCGTGCTTCATCGTATGAGATATCAGCGGTTTGTGAAAGTCCATGTGGACCCTGGCCATAGAGAATACCAAAGTTAATTGTTTTAGCTTGGCGGCGCATATCAGCCGTTACTTTAGAAGCTGGTACATGATTAATTAGCGCGGCGGTAGCAGTATGAACATCTTGACCTTCTTTAAAAGCTTTTTTTAACTGCGGATCATTGGCAATATGAGCAGCAATTCTTAATTCAAGTTGAGAGTAATCGAGGCTTAATAATTCACAACCTGGCTTGGCAATAAAGGCAGCACGAATTTTTCTTCCAAGTTCAGTGCGAATTGGAATATTTTGTAAATTAGGATCAATTGATGAGAGCCTACCAGTCGCTGCAATAGTTTGATTAAATGAAGTGTGAATACGACCCGTAACTGGGTTAATCAATTCAGGTAAGGTTCGGACATAGGTCGAAGCTAATTTAGTAACTTCGCGGTATTCAAGAATCAAATCAATAACTTCATGTTTACCTTTTAGTTTAGTTAATTCATCAGCGCCAGTAGAAATACCTGTTTTGGTTTTTGATAACCCAGCGGTGGAAATTTTAAGATTAGTAAATAAAATCTCTTGTAATTGTTTTGGTGAAGAAATATTAAATGTCTTGCCACATAATTTCCAGACTTTTTTTTCAATAGCTACAATTTGAGCATCTAATTCTTTTTCAAATTTTTTTAAGTAGACAGTATCAAGACTAATTCCAGTTAATTCCATATCAATCAAACAATCAGTTAGGGGTATTTCAATTGTTTCAAATAATTTTTTTAGATTTTCTTTGACTAAGGCCGGCGCTAATTTTTTGTAAAGTCTAAAGGTAATATCAGCATCCTCACACGCATAGCAACCAAGACGTTCAACTGGAACAGTGTCATACCATAATTTAGTTTTGCCAGTTCCTAGTAAATCTTCACCAGAAATTTTTTCAAAGTTAAGCCAACGTAACGCCAAGTTATCAAGGCTATACTGACGATTGCCAGGGTTAAGGACATAAGCTGCAATCATTGTATCAAAATCAAATGATGCCACTGTAATACCAAATTGACGTAAGATTTTTATATCAAATTTTCCATTATGGGCAACTTTTTTAACAGTTTTCTTCTCTAAAATTGGCTTTAATTTTAGTAACCAGGGATGAATTGATATCTTTGTTTCCTTGTTTTGCCAGTTAAAGAGGTCACCTTTTTTTCTGGAATCAGTAGCTAAAGAAGGTTGGTTAACAGAAATATAATAGGCTTCACCTTCTTGCCAGCTAAAACTTAAACCAAGTAGGGTAGAAGTAATAGCATCAAGACCATTAGTTTCGGTATCAAAAGCAAAGATTTTTTGTTTTTCTAATTTCTTAAAAAAAGTTTGAAAAGCTTTTTCTTCAGTAATTACCTCATATTTAAATTCATTATCATTACGAGTAAATTTATCTTCTGCTCTAGCTGTAGAGAGTAAAACTGCAGCCTTTTTGTCAGCTACTCCAGTTTGCACTAAGCGAGGTAAAAGGGATTTAAATTCTAATTCATTAAATAGTTTAGTTGCTGTTTCACGATTAAAGCCTCCAAAGTGTAGTTTGTCGGGATTAAATGGAAAATCAATGTCACATCTAATCGTGGCTAAGTCATGACTCATAAAAGCATCTTCTTTATGAATTTCCAATAATTCTTTGATACGTGGTTTTATTTTTTCTGATTTTATATTCTTGTATAAGTTTTTTACTGTTTTAAATTCTTGTAATAATTCAACAGCAGTTTTTTCGCCAATACCTTTGACACCAGGGATGTTGTCACTTGGATCACCACGCAAAGCTTTGTATTCAATAATTTGCTCCACTTCAAGACCATAGCGTTGACGTACTTGTTCTCGATCATACGTTAAACTGTCAGTTAAACCTCGGCTCATGGTATAGACTTTGGTATGGTCATTAATTAATTGCAATGTATCCATGTCTCCAGTCACAATAATTTGTTCTGCTTCACCGTTCATTTTTTTTGTAATGGTTCCAATAACATCATCAGCTTCACAACCTGCAATTTGAAAAACTGGAATTTCTAAAGCTTCAGCGACCTCCCGAGCACGAGGGATTTGCGCATATAATTCAGGAGCAGCTTTAACACGAGTCGCTTTGTATTCCTTGTAGGTGTCATGACGAAAGGTCCCACCCTTCATATCAAAAGCTACGGCCACCATGTCTGGTTTAAGTTCTTTGATGGCACGTAGCAAAAAAGAGGTAAAGCCATATACGGCATTTACTACTTCACCTTTGGTAGTTTTCATGGTAACAGGGAGGGCATGAAAACTGCGATGAATCAAGGCGTTTCCGTCAAAAATAAGGAGTTTGGGAAGCTTTTTTGGAGGCATAATATATCTATCAGTATACCATAAGACATCCAATGATTTTACTTGACAAGTAGGTCTAAGAAAGGGTATTTTATGTATAATTTATTAACAAATAGTTTTTTAAAAAAAATTATATATTTCCCAAAAAATTAATCAAAAGTTGGAGGACTCTTTATGGGAAAACAACATAAGCAATCAGGAAATAAAAAGAATGAAAGATATAAGTCTCGAGATCTGAATAAAACCGCACTCGGAGTTTATTTGTTTAAAAAGGAGAAGGATGAGAAACTTCTTGAAAGGAGCTTAATCAGAATAGAGTTTATTGAAGGAAAGAAGATTGATTCTTATAGTTTTTTGAGCTTTAGTACCAAGGTGAGTAATCTAATGTTTTATCAAAAAAGTATATGTCTTATAGAAATGTATACTTAAAATTGTGTTTTAGAGACAAATAAAGAAAAAAATTTTAAATTTTATTTAATATTTAAAAAGCCGAACCTTGCAAAGTTCGGCTTTTTACTTTTGTGGACCTGAAGGGATTCGAACCCTTGACCTCCTGCTTGCAAAGCAGGCATTCTAACCAGCTGAACTACAGGCCCGGGATGTACCGTTATTGAGGTACGTTATATTTAAGTAGTGGGGACAATATCACACCCATGAAGCCTTGAATCAGACCGGTCATGGCCAAGATGCCTAAGAAGGCAATCAACATGCCGAGGAGTTTGTAGCCTAGGCGAGAGCCACCCATACTACCAAGCTTTGATTCAAAGAATTCACTTGTGCCCATCATCTCTAAAACCTTATTAGATTTAATGGTTATCAGGGCACCCACCACTAACATTATTAAACCAATGAAAAACGTCATAGATTAAATTTATTTTAATATAGCCTATTATCGAACATAATTCAATGGGTTAACTACCCGGCCGTTGAGAATGACTTCAAAGTGCAAATGAGGCCCTGTGGAGCGTCCTGTTGAGCCCATGGCACCAATATATTGACCCTTGGACACCTTTTGACCAATGTTAACTCCAAAGGCAGAAAGGTGAGCATATCGAGTAGTTTTGCCACCACCATGGTTAACAATAATTTGATTACCATAACCACCACTATTCCAACCAGCGGTGGTAATAGTACCGCTATCAGCTGCATAGATTGGTGTCCCAATGTGATTGGCAATATCAACGCCAGTATGTCGCCATGAGAAGTATTGAGTAATGTGGTGACCAGTAGTTGGCCAGGCCATACGGTTTCCAACTGGAATAACTGACGATGAAGGACCAGGAATCAAGTTTCTAATAGCTGTCAAACTCTTTGAGGTGTTGCTTGATATTTGTCTACCTGATGGACCTTGAGCAATTTGTTTACCACCAGGGATTACTAATCTTGATCCAATGCGTAGTTGATTTGGATTAGTGATACCGTTGCTGGCCATGATTTGTTCAGATGTGACACCATAGAGACTTGCAATTTGTCCCAGTGTTTGACCGCTAGTCACACTATGAGACACACCGCTCGTTGGCAGGATAGTTAATCTGTCACCGGGCTGAATAAGACTGGTGACTGATAAATTATTTTCCCAGAGAATGGTGTTAGCTGTCAGATTAAAGCGACGAGCAATACCACTAATAGTATCTCCGTTTTGCACGGTATAGGTAATTGAACTAGTACGAGTTGGTACAACTACCGGTTGACCAGGACCAGCTTCGTCTTTAGGAGCTTCGTTGGTGAATAAGTTTATTGGAACACGTAAAAGAGCTAGTGGCTTTGATAATGGTTTACGCCATAACGCCACTTCATGATTTGGGAAATCTTCAATAAATTGTTCAGAGTCTAATGTGTCACCAGCCACGAGTTGCGACAGTAATGTTTTTCCAACTAATTCACTGGAAGAGAGAGGAGCCGTCTGACTGTGTAGATTATTGTATGTTAGTACCCCTGCTAAAATTAAAAGAATAGCTGGCAGTACATAGCGGCTATTCAGAAAGTGAGTTAACTTACGACCACCAACTGGCGAAGCAGAAATTTTTCGATTAATTACAGCGTATAAACGATAGAAGGGAATAATAAAAATATGTAATAAAACGCGGCCAATAAAAGCCATAGGGGTCAAGACTGCTTTAACAAAAAAAGCGGTCAAAAACCTCTTTGCATGAATTATTATTTTGAGCGCGAAGAGCAACAATGAAGCGGCAATTCGCTTGATAGCAGTGCTAATACGCGTTAACTTAGCTTCTCTTTCTAGTATTTAATAATGCCATATTAAGAGAGTTGAGTCAATGTACAATCTCTACTGTTTTTTCTTACGGTTGATCTTTTCTCCGTCAGAATTATTGGACAATAATGTAATTAATTTCCCAATGCCTGAGACAATAAAATTAAGGTATGATGCTCCAGAGTTGAATTTTTCTTTTATGGTATGAACTACTTCATCAATTAAATCTAGTTTCTTCTTTAAGTGACTAATAGTTTGGTAGACTTGCCTAACAGCACCAATGGCATAGTACATAAGCCAGGCAAAGAAAATTGTTAACCATAAAATGCAAAAAGCTAGAACGAGAAAGAAAATATCTTGACTAGATGAAATAAAATTCATATGAGTAGGTTGTGTTATTAGTAAAAATTTAAAGATAGGCATCAATTGGTTCACCTGGTGTGCCGCCATGTAGTAACTTAATGCCACTATGATCACTGTCAATCCCAAGTTCATCACCTGCACAGAGCATGCCATTTGATTCAATACCTCGAATTGTTGCTTTAGTAATTGTGACACCAGTTGGAAGAATAGTACCAATAGTTGCTAATGGTACTAACTGGCCAGTAGCAATGTTAGGAGCACCACACACAATTTTCAAAGCCTCACCGCCACCATTTACCATAGCTAAGCGTAAACGATCTGCGTTGGGATGAGGTTCAACACTCGTAATTTTTGCCACTACAACTCCAGGAAATTTAGTAGCTGGTTGTTTTTTAGAAAAAAGTTTTGAAAAAAATGACATATAGTTTATTCATCAGGATGAGTTTTGTCACCTTGATAGCTTAAGAGAAAAAACTCTAAGGCTGACAGAGCTAGAATTAATAAACAGACATTAAGCCAGCTAAAGAGTTTTTGAGAGAAAAGAAATAGGACACTGGTCACAAGTACAGCTGCGAGCAGGGCTTGGCGAAACGCAATTAAAACTGATTGTGAAACCAATTCTTGTTTTAAGGCATAGAACCTCACAATGAAACCAATAATGGCTCCAGTACCACTCATTGCAAATAAAAGTAAGAGATAGAAGAAGGCAATGCCCCAGATATCAGTAGCGGTGGGATCAATGTTAACAATGATTAAACCAAGTGCTAACCAGAAGATTAGCGTCGCAATGGTCATAACCATGAGGTAGGAGCGGAGGGTCATAAAAAAATGTGTATTCTTATAGTATATCGTTATTTTTATATATCGGCTACTGGTCCATGCTGACAATATTTACAATCACTGTGTGGTAGTGGTTTAAAATCACTGGTTTTTATTTCTTCAATTAAGGCAATCATATCAGCTGTAACTTTTTCAATTTCACCAGGTTTGGCGATAAAGGATAGTCGTTCGTTATCTTTTAAATAATGAAATGTCAGTTTACTAATTGATAATCCAAAGTTAGCTTCAAGTGCTGCTTGATACAACAGTAATTGTCGTTTGTTCTGATAACCAAACGGTTTTGGTACATTACCTGATTTATAGTCAATGATTTCATACGTGCCATCAGGTAGCTTATCAACTCTATCAACTGTCCCGGTTAATGAGTATGATCCTAACTGTAGGTTAAACTTTTTTTCAAGAAAGACAATTTGAGGTCGTGAGTCACCAAAATCAGTTTGAAAGTCCGCTAACATTTTCTTACCTAAGGCTTTGTAATCATCTGCTTGTTTGCGGTCTTCATAACCATTATCCTGCCAGTAGCTAGCATAGAGATTCAAGAGTTGTTTTAGTGAGAATACTTCTGGGTTAATCTTTTTTTCTCCAAACAGACTAGGTTGAAAACCATTATCGAGAAGTGGTAGTAAATATTGTCGTAGACAAGCATGAAGACAACGACCAAAGACGGCTTGAGCATTATCCTCTAATGGAATTTTTAATATATAAATAAATTTGTAGTCGAGCGGACAACGTTCAAAGGTAGTTAACTGTGAGAAAGAAAATTTTTGTGGTAAGGCATATGGCGCAGTTGGTAAAACTGGATTAAGATAAGCTAAGTCACGTTCTAGTTCAGTTGGAGCCTGAGCATCACTTGTTTCGATTGGTAAACCTGCTTCTTCAACAAACCGTGATGGTTTTTTTTCACGAGCTCCACCATAGTCTTTCGCACCACTAGCATATAATCCTCGCTTGGCACGAGTTAAGGCAACATACATTAATCGTCGCTCTTCTTCTAAGTGTGCGTCAGCTCCACTGGAGCGAGGTCCACCTAAAGCTTCTGGAATAATAATTTTGTCAGAGCGACTTATAGTTGGGAATTTTTTGTCGACTAAATTAGGAATAAAGACATGACCAAACTCCAAACCTTTGGCAGCATGTATGGTCATAATTTTTACCGTATCAGCATCATCAAAGTTAAAGCGTAGACCACCAGTTTCTCCAGCTTCCATTTCAAGGTTAATTAACTCAAGGAAATCTTTTAGCGTACCAGCACCATCCGCTTCTTCAAATGATTTTATCTTGCCATAAAACTGGTTGAGATAGTTAAAGGACTCACGATCTTGGTCATGATCAAGACCTGGTTCAAATAATTCACGGACAATGGCAATAAATATCTTTGAAGCTTTCTGGTCTTTAGTTAATAAAGCATGAGTCCGTATATGGTTAACTAGTTTTTTAGCTTGAGTTTTACCTTCTGAACTAACTTCAGTTACGACATCAATCTTTTCTAATATCTCATAGAGTGACCAGAGCTTCTTTCTGGCCCACATATTAAGGAATAAGAGATCACTATGAGATATTTTAAACATGGGTAAATTAAGCACTCGGTACAGGGCAGCTGGCTCATGATAATTATCAAGTAGCTGAAGGTAAGACAGAGTGTCTAAAATAATTGGTTTGTAATATAAGCCTTTCAAAGATACAAAGTGATTGGGAATATTTCTGCGACTTAATTCTCTCGTAAATTTATCAGCTGTATCATTAGCTCGTACTAAGATAGCAATGTCAGCCCAGCTCTCAGCTTGGCCGCTAGAATGCAAAGCTGCAATGGTATCAGCAATAGTAATTGTTTCAGAAAATTCAGTGGGAAATTGAAGGTAATGAAGCGTGCCAGTTTTCTTTACATTGGCAGTTAATTTTTTACTAATCTTTAGTTTTGTTTCTAGTCGATTGGGGTCATTATGTTTGATAAAGTTATAAGCAGTGTCTAGAATATCTTGAGTAGAGCGATAGTTTTCTGTTAAAACTATTTCTTTAGCTTTAGGATAGTCATCTTTAAACTGCATGATGTTAGATAATGAAGCACCACGAAAACGATAAATACTTTGATCATCATCACCAACTGCTACCAGGTTATTATGTGGCGCAGCTAACATTTTTATTAACTCGTATTGTGCAGTATTGGTGTCTTGAAATTCATCCACCATGATGTACTTAAATTGTGTTCGGTATTGTTCAAGAATATTTGGCCGCTCTTTGAATAGTTTAATTGTGTAACGAATCAAATCTCCAAAATCTAGTAATCCATTATCAAGTAATAATTTGTTGTAGGTATGATAGGCATCAGCTAATTCGGTTAAACGAGAAAGATTTAGATCTTCAGCATTATCTTTTTCTGCAGATTTCTTTTTAGATTTAGAAGTGGATTTTTTTGGTTTGTCTGTTGAACTTAATATACTATCAGTATTGGCAGTGAGTGACTCGGTAAATTCTAAATAACGCTCAGGTGAAATATCCTCATCTTTCAGTCGTGAAAAATGTTTGATAATTTCATGAATAAATTTTGTGGGATCTCCTAACGGTCGATAATAATCTAAGTTAAATAAAGAAAGATTTTTTTTAATCAAAATCCATTGCTCAGTTTGAGTTAATATTTTGAAAGCAGGGGAGAGACCAATATCAAGAGCATGATCTCGTAAGATACGTTCACCAAAACTATGAAATGTATTTATCCATAAGTTTATATAACCATACGGAAGAATTTTGTCGGCACGCTCCTCAAGTTCACCTGCACCTTTTTCGGTAAATGTAGTGATTAATATCTGATCCGGTTTTACATTTTTCTCTTGAATCAGGTAGGCCAGGCGATTAATAAGTACAGTAGTTTTTCCTGTTCCAGCACCAGCCACAATCAAAAGAGGGCCGTCAGTATGTTCAACAGCCTGTTTTTGAGCAGGGTTTAGGATGGAGAGAAGATCTACTTGAGGCTTCATAATAAAGGTTATTTTAACATGAGGGGTATATGATAGCAAGTTAATAAAATGGCTAATAATAGATATATTTAAGATATATTATTGACAAATTAAACTAAATATGTTATTATATAATAATAGTTAGTTCTCTGACAATTTAATGATTTAGGTTATCTTTATTGAATTTTTTGAGTCCTCCTGGATAAGGAGGGTTGGGAAAATTCAATAATTATAAAAATAAATCATAAGGAGTAATAAAAATGAAAAAAATAACCTTAGTTCTTCTCGGCCTCTTGATCTTATCATTAGTTATAAGTTCATTCTCATTAATTTCCGAATTTTTGATAGTTCTCACTCTTGCGAGCTTTTCTATATATCTTATTTCTGGTGGTCCTGGTGATTTTATTCATGAAGATATGGAAAAAGGGGAGCTGTTCAGTTGTATATTTTTAACAGTAATCTTTGTAGTTATTTGTTTCGCTGTTCTTAACAGTTTAATTCCAAAAGAATGGTTTACTGATGTTGATGAAGATCGTATAGCATATGCAAATGAGAGGCTCATAAATTCTTTTGTTTCAATTATTGTAAGCCTTGCTTTAGGAGTTCTTACTTTCAGAAAAGGATTTATTGAGAGATATAAAAGAGTAAATGTAAATTAGATAAATAAAAAAATTAATCTAGGATATGTAGCAGGCAATCAGAAATGATTGCCTTTTTATTTCAATAACTTCCTAAACTGCCCCTCATTCTTATATGGTCCAATCACTGCGAGGTTTAATCCTTTAGAGTCAAATATTTTCTTAGCAACTCGGCGAATATCTTCAGCCGAGATTTTTTTTACAATAGTGAGAAATTCAGTAGGTGTTAATAATGATTTTTTGTTACCACCTGGTTGTTGAGCTCGTATAACTAATTGTTGTCCATACCAGTTTGCAATATCATCAGGTCCTTCCAGACTTAACATGATTCGTCCTGTGATGAATTGTTTAATTTTATGTAATTCCTCGTCTGATATTAATTCAGAAGTTAACCTTTTGTATTCTTGAATAATAATTGTGATTGCTTTTTCAATCTTATCAACTGGTACACCAGCTTGGGTGGCAAGGTAGCCTGAGTCTGTATAGGTTTCAGCTCCAGTACGAACGTAATAACAGAGACCATTTCTTTCTCGTAGATTTAGAAAGAGCCGGGAGCTCATAGAGCCACCTAAAATAGTGGCAATCATTTTGTGAATAAATTCATCTTTGTGACCATAGGCATTAGTACGAATACCTAGTGAGAGATGAGCTTGATCAGTTTTTTTGTATTCAATTTTAATAGCTGGAGTGCTTTGTTTTTCTTTGACAGCTAATTTTGTTTTAGGTTGACCCCTAGTCCAGGTACTAAAGAAGTCACTGACAAGTTTGTTAACTCCAGTTGGAATATCACCAGCGATACAAACAAAAGAATTAGAGGTTTTATATTGACTCTTGAAATAGGTAACAAAGTCTTCTCGTTTAAATCTATTAATATTTTCTTTGGTACCAATAGTGTCCCAACCAGCTGGTGTATCACCATACAAACATTGTTCAAAGACATCTTCAATCCGTCTCATTGGATTATCAAGATACATGTTTACTTCTTCAATGATTACTCCTTTTTCACGATCAATTTCTTCACTTTCAAACTTGGAGTGCAACAGCATATCAGACAACACATCTAACGCTAGTTTAGTTTCTTGTTTCGCAACCTTTATCCAGTACCCAGTATATTCTTTAGAGGTAAAAGCATTATATTCACCACCAACACGATCAAGGGTTGAGGAAATAGTTAATGTATCAGGTCGCTTAGTAGTACCTTTGAAAAACATGTGCTCCAGAAAATGAGAGAGACCACTATTTTTTTTATTTTCATACTTTGATCCTGTAGCGATCATGATTAAAATGGCCGTTGTTTTGGCACCGGTCATTGGAATAGTTAATAGGTTTAAACCATTAGGGAGTTTTTTTAGTTGGGGCATAGTATTTTAGGTTATAACTTTTCTGTTAAATAATGTTCTAATTCATCGATCTTAATTCGTTTTTGCTCCATGGAGTCTCGTTCTCGTACCGTAACATCATTTTGTTCCAAACTATCAAAATCAACTGTGATACAGAACGGAGTACCAATTTCATCTTGACGACGATACCGTTTTCCAACATTACCATTATCATCAAATTCACATGGACAAGACTTCTTTAACATGGCGTAGACTTCCCGAGCTTTAGTAACTAACTCAGGTTTGTTTTTTAGTAATGGGAAAACCGCCACCTTAACTGGCGCTAGCTTAGAGGGGAGTCGCAAAACAACTCGAGTATCTTCACCATTTACTTCTTCATCATAGGCAGAGAGTAATACCGCTAGCATTGTTCGCTCTACTCCCATGGAAGGTTCAATGACATGAGGGATAGATTTATTATTATTCTCATCACTATATTCTAGTCCATGATTTTTTAAATCAAAGTCAGTCCGGTAGGCTAGACCATATAATTCCTTAGTACCAAATGGATAGGTATATTCAAAATCAATTGTTTTCTTGGAATAATGAGCTCGTTCGCCATCTGGAATATCAACTTCATTAATAGAAGTTTCATAATCAATACCTAAATCTTTGATCCAATTTACAATCTGCATTTTCCAGGCTTCAAAATAACCTTGCCATTCGCTATCAGTTTGCGGAGCTGGGATAAAATACTCAATTTCCATTTGTTCAAATTCCCGAGTACGGAAAATAAAGTTACCAGGAGTGATTTCATTACGAAAGGCTTTACCAATTTGCGCTACACCAAAGGGTAGTTTCTTGCGAGCAGTATCAAGAATATTTTTGAAGTTAATAAAAATACCTTGAGCAGTTTCAGGTCGGAAGTAAACGGCGTTACTCTCATCTTCAACTGGTCCCAGATGAGTTTTCATCATCATGTTAAATTGTTTTGGGTCAGTTAGCTCATTGCCAGCCGGACTTTTTAGTTTTAGTTCCTGCATTTTTTCAGTCATGGCTTTAAAATCAAGGCCACTGGTTTTGACACCATGCTCTTCTAGTAAATGATCAAGTCTAAAACGTTCATGAGTTTTTTTGTCTTCAACTAGTGGATCAGTGAAATGGCCTAAGTGACCACTTTTTTCCCAAACGGTAGTATTTAATAATAATGAACTATCAAGTCCAACCATATCATCACGATTCTCAACAAAACACTTCCACCACAACTGTTTAATGTTGTTTTTTAATGTCACGCCTAAAGGACCATAATCCCAGCTATTAGCTAGTCCGCCATATATTTCTGAACCAGGAAAAACAAAACCCCGGCGCTTACAGAGCGAAATAATTTTTTCCATTAGATCTGGTGTTTGTTCTTTCATAATATGTCTATATGAGTTTAACAATATACTACCTGCTTTCATTCTGTCAAAAAAGACGATTTGGATGACACTACTAATAATCCAAGTATGGTAGCAGAGAAGATGATTCCAAAATAAAGACTGAAAAGCCAATGGTCAAAGAGGGCAATAATAATTACACCGAGTGATAGTGTGATTAATAGTCCACGATTGGTATGTGAGCTTCTTTTATATATATGAAGTAGAAAAAATAATATACTGGCTAGTAACAATACAAACCCTAACAAGCCTGTTTCAGCTGCGATGAACAAAAAGGTGTTATGAACGGGTTGATAGAACCAACTTTGTTTATCAGGTGTTAATTCTTTGAGAGCTAAGGTGTAGATACCTAAACCATAACCAAACAATGATTTTCTTTCTAACAGAGTTTTGCTTGTACTTAGCCCATCAAGTCGTTCAGTTGTAGAAATTTGTTCTAGTCTAGTATCACCAGAGAGTCGAGGAGAGAAAAGATAGGAGTACTGACTGAAAATTAACAGAGTGATAATAACAATGGTACTTAGCCAGCTTGAAAAATCAGTCCAGTTATTTCGTTTCTCTTTGATAAATATTAAAACTAACATAACCATTCCCACACTAGCCACTAACCAGGCTGAGCGTGAAAAAGAAACCAGTGTAGCAGCGCTAAGAATTACAATGGAAAGAATTAAGAGTATTCCCTCAATCCTATTGTTTGCGTTTTCACGGAATAACCAAAGCCAAGAAGCAACAATAAAGGTTAAAGCCATCAAACCACCGAACATATTGGGATGATCAAGACTACCATAGGCTCGTAACCAACGTTCAGTAATGCCGTCTTTAGCCACTGCTTCAATTACTGAGACACCAAGTTCAGTTTGATTATGTAAAGCTAGTCCTAACCAAGAAGAAGCAATAGTTGATTGACTAAAGAATTGCCAGATACCAAGTAATCCACTCAGACAAGCTCCAAGTATAATAGTTAGACAGAGTTTACGAAAAGGAATTTTTGTTTTTGATAGTATCGCTACAAAAAATATTCCAACAATTATAATTAATAATCGATAGAGAGATAGAGGCGGGGAAAGACTAAAGGGTAGAGTGACCAAACAATATAGTAAGAAGATGCTAAAGAGAGTATGGTGGGTTTTTGGTTTGAAATTAAATATTTGTTTTCTTTTGGAAATAACTAAAAAAATAAAGGTAATAACTATTAAGATCGCAGTACCATACACATTAATAGTTCCATATTCCCAGGGTCCATTATTAAGTTGACCTTGGCGAATAATTAGATGAGTTTGCCAAGGCAGAATAAATAGAATTAGGTAGGTTAACCAGGTAATTATTTTTTCCATCATATTAAAGACTAAGACCAAGACTTTGTAGTCGACGATTATATTCGGTATTAAAATATTCTCGACGATCAATGGTGTGTAATTTCAAAATATCATCTGTGACTAATACTTGCTGATTTTTGTTAGCCATATTTTTGATGGTATCTGACATAAAGACGAGATGTAGCTTATGAGCGTACTCTTCCAGTTGGTTAAAAATATTTTTTGCCCAAAAATGATTTTTTGTGCGGCTCTGAAAACGGTGTAAGGGTCCAGTAGTAGCCAGAGACCAATTTGGTAGACTAGTAGATAACCAAGGATTAGCAGTAATTAATTTTTGGTAGACAGTTATATCACCATAGAGAGGGATTAATCCTGTTAACCAATACGTAAAATAGGGATCTTGTGGTAAACGGCAATTTTCTAAGTTGAGATTATTTTCACTAACTAGAAAGCTTAAACAAAGCCGATCTATACTATGGCCTGGAGTTGGTCTGATTCGTAGAAGAGATAGAATAGAGGTAGCAAACGATTTGGTTAGCCAGAGACGATGTGGTTTAGTAATAACAAAGAGATCACTATCGCTAGTGGCACGAAGATTATGAGTACCAATACTGTTAGCTAAACAAATTAGGCGGATACTTGGTAACCATTGTATCCAGCGGAGTCGACGACGAGTTTTTTGTATTTTCTGATTAGCGATTAAGTATCGTTCTCGGCGAATATCAAAAGTTTCTGAACGACCTGGAAGAAAATAAAAGCCAGATTTTTTTCCTAGAGGTAGTGAATCATTTTCTAATGATAAGATAACATCTGATAGGGAAGTGGCCTCAGGCAGGTATTGCCAGATTTCAAAAGCTGTTAAGGGATAGTCAAAAATATCAAAGTAGGCAACGGTTTTGAGAATAGCGGTTGACAGAGAAAGCATGAAGATTAATTAATCATTTTCAAGCAAAGGCTTATCAATTTCCATGATTTCAACAGAAGATGTTTGACCTGTAATTTTTACTATATCCTTATCCACTTTTTTAAATTCTTTATAAGCATTATTAAAATGATTCACGGTGGTATTCATGCTAGTTCCTAATTTTTGTAAGAAAGACTCATATGATCCTAAGTGTTGACCCAGTTTTTCAACATTAGCACGAATAGCTAAGGCGGCTTCTTCAATGTGCATTCCTCGTAAACCTTGTAAAATAGTTTGTAAATAAGCTAAGAAGGAAGTTGGTGAAACAATAATCACTTTGTACTTACTGGCCGCTCGTTGAAGAAGGTTTTCCGTTTCTTCAGTAATTGCTCCAATTTTATTTATTAATAAATCATAGTAGATGGCTTCATGAGGAATAAACATAACCGCAAAATCCATAGTACCTTTGTCTGGTTGAATATATTTTGAAGTTTCGACAATACGATTTTTTAAATCATTCAAGAATATTTTTTCTAAACGTTCTTTCTCCGATTGTTCACTAGCCTCAATAATACGGTTATAATTTTCCAATGAAAATTTTGAATCAATTGGAATAATTTTATCTTTCACAAATACTGCTGCATCAACAATCGTTCCATCAGGAAAACCAAATTGCATTTGATAACTTCCAGGAGGTAGGACATTTTTTAATAATGTTTCTAAATAGTATTCACCAAGCACGCCACGTTGTTTTGGGTTCTTCAAGATATCTTGCAGGCTTTGCAATTGACCGGAAAAATTCATAACTTGACGATTAGTCTCATCAAGCTTAGTTAGTTTTTCAGTGACATCACTAATTAACTTTGCTGATTGACTAAACTGTTGGCTGTGAGCGTTATGAGTTTCAGTTAGTTTTTCATCAAGTGTCTGACGCAGGTCTTTGTTCTGATCAGCTAGGTTAGCCAGTCGTTCCATTAAAGCTCCAAGCTCAGTACCATTTTCACCTCCAGAACGACGTAATAACAAAATAATAGCAATGATAATGCCAACGGTTAGAATAACCCCAAATATCAGAATAATAGTAAATGTCATAGTATTTTCCATATTGCTCTCTAGGTGGTTTTATTATAAGCTAAAATAGACTGATAGGTAAATTATATGGCTCATCCCTTTTTTTCATGGCAGGCTCGACGAACATTCATTATATCAATGGTTAGTTTTGTCTTGGGATTCTTAGTAGCTTGGCTCATGTCAGCTGATACCTTTCAATATGTTTTCTCACTAGTATTTGCTTCTTAATATGAAGAGTCGTGGTCGAACAAAAGTGGGTAGTAGCCGAGGAAACCCGGGTTATAGGACACCAAGTTTTTTTAAGAATAAACCGGTGAGTAGTAAGCATAGTAACACAATAAATCAGACTGGCAAAAAAATAAAGCCATTTTTATGCTAATTTTGGACTAATTAATATATTGAAGTTGTAGTTACTATATTTAGAGAGTAAACTTAAGATATATTATTCAATAATATCTATATATGAATGAGAAGTTAAATTTGGAATCGGAAGTAAATACTCAAAATGATGTTAAATCAGTAACGTCAGTAGAGAGTATTATGCAAACTAAAAAAGATTTAATAGCTAAAATTGAAGAAGCTAAAAGAAAAAAAGAAGAAAGTCTTAATAAACAATTAAATCAACGTGAGGCTTTACTAGCTGAGTTACAGCGAAATGAAGATTTAGTTAGTGAAACTAATAAAGGTTTAGAATATTTTAATAAACTCAGTGAGGAAGAATTAAGTTTATTGGATGATTCCACGAAAAAAGAGTTAGATGATTTTAGGGGTATTTTATCCTCTCTCACTAAGCAAAGTGATGAAATAACAAACACTATTAATTCCATGGAAACTAATCCAGACATTTTGGGTAAGTTACATGAACAGGCGACCGGGGAAGATAATAAAATTGAGGGTAAAAAAATGGAAAAGGTTGCACTAGAAAAATATAATTCACAAATTGAAGAATTTGTTAGTGAACTTAGAAAATACGGTGAATTAAAATCAAAGCTATGGAAAATTTCTAATGAATCTTCAGAGACAAAGAGGTCTATTAGAACTTCCTTTGACGAAGCAAGAAGTAGTATTGATAAAAACGACTTAAGACATAGTCTAGACGATATTGAAAATAAATTAGAAGAATTTTCTCCAAATGAATTAATAAAACATCTTTCTGAACTAAGAGCTCAGCTTGGTTTCCTTGATCGAAAAAGTAAGAGTGCCATAGATCATGTACTCTCAAAGGAAAAGGTGTTTGAAGAGTATGATTTATCTAAAAAAGAAATAAAGAATTTAAAAGATACTAGAGAAGAGAGTAGAAAACAGTTATCTGAAAAGTATTATAGTATTATGGAAAACGTAAATAATGAACAAAAAGAGATTAATAAACTTAATGGAGAAGAGTCGGCATGGTATAGAAGCATAGAAGGTCAACTTGAGAGTAAGTTGATTGAATTACTTGGAAACGAAAGTAGTCTAATCTCTGACTGGAAAAATGAGATTAGAAATAGAAATTAAGATTAAGATTCTAAACAATGAAGGATTTGGTACTTAGATTCTTTATTTCCCGTACGTACATTCTTTACTACTACATCTCGGACCATCTTTACCTTCAACGAGTGGCTGACCACAGTCAGGGCACATGTCACCAGTTGGTTTGCTATTAAAAGCAGTTTTGCAATCTGGATATTGATCACAAGCATAGAAAATTCCACGACGACTACGTTTTTGAACAATATTTCCTTCTTTACAGACTGGACATTTAATCGTTGGTCCTTCACTGACGTTAAGATTCTTTATATTCTTACATTTTGGATAATTACTGCAGCCTAAGAAAGGACCAAAGCGACCTGTTTTGATCACCATTGGACTACCACACTTCTCACAGACATCATCCTTATGCTCTTCTGTTAAGGCTTTCATTTTTTCATCCATTTCTGGTGAATTTTTGTCCATGGATTTAATATTTTTACATTCTGGGAAATTACTGCAACCCAAGAATGATCCAAAACGCCCCGTTTTAATGACCATTGGACTACCACACTTCTCACATTTTTCATCTGACATTTTTTCAGGCATGATGTCATCTTTATTTACCTCATCATACTTGGCGGTTAGGTTAGAGTGAAATGGACCATAGAATTCACTAAGAACTGGTTGCCAATCTTTTTCACCTTCGGCTATTTCATCTAAATCATTTTCTAATTTAGCAGTGAATTCTAGATCAACAATGTTAGGGAAGTGAGCGACGAGTAAATCAATCACAATACCAGCAATGTCAGTTGGTTTAAGGCGCTTATTTTCATCACGGTTAACATAGTTTCTGGCTTCAATGGTGCTAATAGTTGGAGCATAAGTTGAAGGTCGACCAATACCATGCTTTTCAAGTTCTTTCACTAACGTAGCATCACTGTAGCGGGCTGGTGGTTTGGTGAAATGTTGCTCTGGAGTTAATTCCTTGAGATCTACCACTGTTTTTTCAGCTACTTCAGGCAATAACATTTCCTGGCTTTTTTCTGGGTATATTTTTAAGTAACCAGGAAAGAAAATAGTTTGGCCAGTAGCTCTAAATTCACCTCGGCCAGCGCTAACATCAATAGCGACTTGGTCTAATTCAGCATCTGGCATTTGACTAGCTACAGCTCGTTGCCAAATTAAACGATATAGTTTTAGTTGGTTAGGTGCCAAATAATCTTTAACACTTTCTGGTGTACGAATGACTTCAGTGGGACGAATAGCTTCGTGAGCTTCTTGAGCACCTTTAGATTTTGTTTTAAAACGTCGTGGTGCAGTTAGAGCATATTCCTTACCTAATGTAGAAGTTAGATGTTCACGAGCTTCATCAAGAAATTTTTGAGAAAGATTTAATGAGTCAGTACGCATGTAGGTAATCAAACCAACACTACCTTCAGCCCCAAGTTCAGCACCTTCATATAATTGTTGAGCTAACATCATAGTTTGCTTAGCAGAGAAACCAAGCATGCGGTTAGCAGTTTGCTGTAAACTAGAAGTGGTAAAAGGAGAAGGAGAAGATTTCTTGGCGCGCTTTTTTTCAACTGAAGCAATAGTATATTTTTCTTTGCTCAATTCTGTTACTAAGGCTGAAGCAGTTGTTTCATCTTTTATTTCTAACTTATCCAAAGCCTTGCCATCAAGCTTGTTAAGCTCAGCAGCAAATTCTTGTTTATCTGGTGTAATTAGATTAGCAGTTAAACTCCAGTACTCATCAGTTTTAAAAGCATCAATCTCTCGTTCACGTTCCACGATTAAACGAACAGCTACAGATTGGACACGTCCTGCTGATAAACCACGAGCTACTTTTTTCCAAAGAAATGGTGAGAGTTCATACCCGACTAAACGATCAAGAATACGACGAGCTTGTTGAGCATTAACTAACTTACTATCAATCGTTCGAGGATGAGCTAAGGCTTCGTGAATAGCTTCTTTAGTAATTTCATGAAAGACAATTCGTTGAGTTTTGTCAGTTGGTAATTTCAAAGCTTCAGCCAAATGCCACGCAATGGCTTCTCCTTCGCGGTCTTCGTCAGACGCCAGAATTACTTCAGTAGCTTTGTCAGCTAGTTTCTTTAATTTAGTAACAGTCTTTTTAGCTTTAGTTGGGATAATATACTGAGGTGTAAAATCATGCTCAACATCAATACCTAATTTTGATTTTGGTAAATCACGAATATGCCCAAACGATGATTCCACGTTGAACTCTTTGCCTAAAAATTTGGCAATGGTTTTGGCTTTAGTAGGTGATTCGACAATAACTAATTTCATGAAATTTAAAAATGAAAAATTATTTTTTGATAAAAAAGACTAATATAAGTGATGTTTCTCTTTATCTTCAGTAGTTCTGATAATTCTATAATAGTCAGTCTACGGTTTATCGGCTTTGTGTCAAGTTTAGTACTTCAGTGTTGAAAGAATATCAGATAGGTTGGTAATTAAGGTAGCACCTTTCTTCAGCAGATTATTTGTACCAATAGATTGAGGTGAAAAAATACTGCCAGGTACTGCCATTACTTCACGATTTTCTTGCAAGGCATAATGAGCGGTAACAAGTCCACCTGACTTTTCAGAAGCTTCAATAACTAAGGTTGCTTGAGCCAGACCGGCAATTAGTCTATTTCGTTTCGGGAAGTTAGATCTGAGAGGCAGTGTATTAGGAGAAAATTCCGAGATCAGGCATCCATGTTTTATTATTCTCTCGGCAAGAAGTTTATTTTGAGACGGGTAAATGTTATTTAATCCTGAACCAAGAACCGCCACAGTCTTTCCTTGTTTTTGTAGCGTTACTGTATGAGCTATCTCATCAACTCCTGTTGCTAAACCACTTACAATAATAAAACCGAATCTAGAAAGTTCTTGTACTAAATATTTAGTAACTTGTTTTCCATAGTAACTTGGTTGCCTTGTTCCCACAATTGCAATACTTGGTTGATTAAAGAAATCTAATGACCCTTGATAATACAATAGCAGAGGAGGTAGATATATTTGTTGTAACAAGGGTGGATAATCACTTTCGTCTAAGGATACTGTTTTAATATTTTTCTCAATTAGAGATTTCTTAAAGTTCTCAATATCAAAATTTTTTCGTAATAAGATTAGTTCAGAAATGATAGAAGGTTCTAATTTAGCTAGTTGTAACTCTCTAGGTGACGCTCTCCAGATATTTTCCCAGGTATTAAAAAAGGTCCGCAATCGCTTGAGACGAGAGGGACCTAATTTTGAACACTGACAGAGTGCCAGCAGGAAATCTTTTTCAGTCATTTTGAATAGTAGATATTCGTTAAACAAATAGCCAGAACTTCCGGGAAACATCCGCAAGATCGGAGTTGATAACCAGTCTTATAATGACCATCAAATTTTTCTGACGAACCCTGTTTAAAGTATTTAGTCATTGAATATTTCTCCATCCATATATCAGAATATTGTTCTAGGAGAGATTTAATATGACCAATTGCTTTGTTGGTTGATTTTTTCTTTTCGCTTGATGTAAATAATTCCCAAGGCCCATAACCATCAAAGTAACTATTACCCGTTTCAAATCCCTCATATTTTTCTGATCCACCGATAAGAATAATTGGAAAATTCTCTTTGTTATCTAAAATAGGAGGGGCTCCTTTTGGTGGTTTATTATCTTGAGTATAATTTACTGCTCGTATTGCTATCTCTTCTGTCGAACTAAGAATCGTTTTCATTGCAATTCTTAAATATTTCTTAAGTAAGTTTAGTGAATCAACTTCAACAAAGAAGTCTTGAACTAAATCTATACCATTCATGTTACCTTCCTTTATATTAAATTAAAAAATGTGCGTTTATTATAGTTGATGTACCACTGTTTTATTAAAAAGTCAATGAAGTTAGTACGCCTGCTTGGACTCGAACCAAGGACCCTCGAGGTATAAGCTCGATGCTCTAACCAACTGAGCTACAGGCGCAAAAGTCTGTGACCACTAGTGGACTCGAACCACTGACCTCCACAATGTCAATGTGGCGCTCTAACCAACTGAGCTAAGCAGTCATAATCTTTTTTTACGGTAACATTTAACCACTCTTTCTTCAAGAGAGGTTAGGCTTTAAGGTTAGCAATCTTGTTCTCTAATTCTGCGATTAATAATGATGAAGCTTCAGCGAGAGGTTTGTTAAAGGTTGTATTAGCTAAATTACGAGTACCAGTACTTGAAAATACTTCAGTTAATTCTAAGGCGTTTAGATTACGAACACTGTGTACAATGGCTTTGGTGGTACTGCCTTCTTCATATATTAAGACAATAATTTGAGCATTAGGCATATTGATGATTAATTCATCAATAATATCAGTTAAATTATTTGGATTTGTCATGGTTTCAGAAAAATCTGCGGCTTTGACAATTGACCAGACTAATCGACCACCTAATGATTCTTTCAGACCAGTTAAGACACGACCCCAGAGTTTAAGAACGTTTAATTGTCTGGATCGATACAGAGCATTAATGATTTCTTCTCGTCGTCCACCCATGGTAACTAATTTTGAGGCGACTGTCAGAGCGTGGGGAGTGATATGAGGTGTTTTGAAACTCTTGGTTTCGGTAATTAAGCCAGCCAAAAGGCAGGTAGCGATATCTTCAGTAATTTTTTCATTATCAGAAATGGTAAATAAATCATATAGAATTTCAGTTACTGAAACCGCTTTGACATTAACAACATTGATTTGACCGAAGTTCTCATTAGCTGGGTTATGATCAATATTAACTATTGGAGTCTTGAAAAAGAAGTCAGTATCTTGATTGTAGATTGTACCGAGTGATTCTAAATCAGGTGTGCCAAGTACAAAGATAAGATTGTAACGAAAACCACTGGAGTGTGAAGAAATATCAGCGGCAGTGAAAGAGCCAGATTTTGGAGAAACAATGAAATTAAGTTTCTGGTTCTCTAATCTGTATTCAACTTGGTCGACAGAAGCATTGCCAACATTAAGCGAAATAATAAAACGACGGATATTATCAAGTTGGTGAGAAATCAAAGCATAGCCTGGCAAGAAAGTGTAGGGAGAATTAGTGCTAGGTTTTTCAGCGACGATATCAACTGTTTTACCGCGACCCTCTAACCATGTTTTCAAGGCTAAACTTGAGGAAACGGAATCACCAAACCAGTCCTTACCAAAGGTAATAAGGATGCGAGTAGCTTTATCAACTTGTTCGATGATTTGTTGATCTATGGAGAGCATAGATGATTTAGAGAAAGAGTCGCTGGGGAGCGACTCTGACAGATATTAAGATGGTGAGATAAACTTAACCAATATTCTAATCTAAAGGAAAGTTCTGAAACTGTCAAGAAATTTAGTTGTTAAGCTTGAGATTCAGCCAACAATAGAGAAAATTACTTGACAGAGAGCCTGTTCATTATTATACTACAGGCAGTAAATTAATCTGTATAATCAGATAATGTACAGTTTGGTCCCATCGTCTAACGGTTAGGACGCCAGGTTTTCATCCTGGTAATAGGGGTTCGATTCCCCTTGGGACTACATATAGAAGAAATACCTCCTTAAATAGGGGGTTTTTCTGTATATTGACAAATATATATATTTTATGATATAATATATATGGCATAAAATATAGATTTTTTACAATAAATAATAAAAATAATTAAAAACTTAAGGAGATTAAAAATGAAAAAAAGAAATTTTATTTTCTTTGTAAATGAAATAGGTAATATCTTACTTTTCAACACCGGAACAGAATGGAGACCACCTTATTTGGATGAGCTAAGTGATAATTTAGAAAAAATAAAACAGGATATTACAAAAAAAATGCAATGGATCGGGTTAGTGCCGCTTAACAAAGAAGAACCAGTATTAGTTGGTTCGGGCCAGGGTAAGTTGAGTACCATGAGTAATCATATTTCTGAGTTTGACTTGTACGAAGTACTTGTCAAAGGATCACATTTTCCGTTAGCCGGAAATTACGAATATGTAAACCCGACCGACATCACTACCTGGCATGTGTCAGAAGTTGTACAAAATATGTTCATGATATATGAACATAAATCTTCACTACTGGCTAATTGCTAACTTATTGTTATAATATTTACTGCCTTCAGATCCTTGGGGGCAGTTTTTTGTATTATTTTCTGATTTACTTTATACTATAATTTCTATGGATTACGATTTAATTATTATTGGTGCTGGAGCAGCTGGTATGACAGCTGGTATTTATGCTTCGCGCTACCAAGTCAAAAACGTTATTATTGGTGACTTAGTAGGTGGTCTCACTACTGAAGCTCACAAGATTTTTAATTGGCCAGGAGATCCAGGTATTTCTGGTTTTGAGTTAACTAACAAAATGGCTGACCATGTTCGTCAGTCTAATGGAGAGATTCTTTCAGATTTGGTGACTGAGATTGAGCAACAAGCTGATGCCACATTTATTGTTAAAACTAAAGGTGGCAAGAGTTTAACAACTAAACGTCTTTTGTTTACATCTGGCACTAAACACCGAAAACTAAATGTACCTCGTGAAGAAGAATTACTGGGCAAAGGAGTAGCCTACTGTGCAACCTGCGACGGACCTTTTTTCAAAGATAGAACCGTGGCTATGGTAGGAGGAGGAAACAGTGTTATCTCAGCTGCCTTGTATTTAGCTGATGTAGCTGCTCGTGTGTATGTAATTTGTCGTGGTGAAGTTTTGAAAGGTGAACCAGTCTGGCGCGATGAGTTAATCAAGCGATCAAATGTCACTGTCTTGTATGAAACTAATGTTGTTGGTTTAGTTGGACAAGAAAAATTAGAAGCGGTGACGCTAGATAAAGAACATGAAGGAAGTCCAGAAGTAAAAGTTGATGGTATGTTTGTTGAAATTGGATTATTACCACAAACTGAATTGTTCAAAAAACTAGGTGGTGAGACAGATGAACTTGGTTACATTAAAGTTCAGCCTGATATGTCGACTAGTGTAAAAAATGTCTATGCAGCCGGAGATTCCACTAATGCCTCTAATAATTTTCATCAGATTGTAACGGCTTGCGGTGAAGGGTCTGTGGCAGCCGATGCTATCTATAAGTCACTAGCAGTTAACTAGATTTTTTTCAGCATATTATTAAAAGGTATACATTTTTGTATACCTTTTTAGTATATTATATAAGGGTGCAATTCCTTACGAAGAATGATATAATATCTACATCTCTATACAGTTATCTAGATACTGTATCTATTTATTATCTACTGTTTTATGACTCTACGGGATTTTTTTAAAGCAACCATTGATCATAATGCTTCAGACCTTCATCTAGTGGCCCGGGCTTTACCAATGATTAGAATAAATACTCATTTAGAAATTATTAATGAGGAAGAACTGACCAATGAGTTCTTAACTGAAGAAGTACAAAAAATAATTTCTCCAGATCAATGGAAGAAGTTTGTTGAAACTAGAGAGTTTGATTTTTCATATGAATATTTTGGTAAACGTTTTCGTGTTAACTTACATTTTCAACGTGGTCAAGTAGCTATTTCTGCTCGTTTGATTTCTAATCTTTCACCTAATCCTTCAGCGCTTGGCTTTACTGATGTCATGTATGACATTACTCGTTTGCGTGATGGTCTAATTTTAGTTACTGGACCTTCAGGTAGCGGAAAATCAACTACCTTAGCTGCCATGATAAATATTATTAATAAAGAACGTGACTCACATATTGTCACTATTGAAGATCCAATTGAATATGTGTTTGAAAATGACAAAGCTTTAATTGAACAACGTGAGTTAGGTAGTGATACTTTAAGTTTTGCTGAAGCTTTGAAATATTCACTGCGTCAGGACCCAAATATTATCATGGTTGGTGAAATGCGTGATCCAGAAACTATGGCCGCGGCCTTAACCGCTGCTGAAACAGGTCACTTAGTCTTGTCGACACTTCACACCGCCTCAGCTCCTGACACCATTTTCCGTATTGTTGACTCATTTCCACCGTATCAACAACAACAAGTCTTAAACCAATTAGCTGCCTCATTGCGAGCTGTTATTGGACAACAGTTGTTACCTCGAAATGGTGGAGGGTTGGTAGCGGCTTTTGAAATCATGTTAAATAATCAAGCTACTGCTAACTTGATTCGACGTAGTCAGGTTGGACAAATCATGTCTATTATTCAAACGAGTGCCAATGATGGTATGGTGCCAATGAATAAATCAATTGATCAATTAGTGGAACGTGATTTAGTTGAACCTTCAGTGGCAGAAAACAGAAAACGTAATTTAGAAACTCAAGCTAGTTATTATTAATTATTATTTGGTATGAACAGTGATCGCTGGCAGCAAATATTAGAAACAGTTCGATCAACTTTTGAAGTTGAAGATTCAGGTAGAGAAACAAGTGAAGAGAGAGGCGGCACTGAAACAGAGTATATTATTTTTTCTGGACCAATGGGTCGTCTGCGATTAGAGTTTACCACACACGGAGTACGTACTAGCATGAAGACATTATATAAAAAACGAATAGGCGCGGATATTACAGTTGAAGAAACCTATGATCCTAATGAAAAAGTTTCCCAATTTTCAGTGTGGAAGTGGGATGAAGTAACGGATGATTGGCAAGTCTTTAATGCACCAATGTTTAATTAAATAAAAAATATATGAAAATAAAATCACATCATCTTTTAATCATAACTTTGTTAGTCATTGTCATTGTTGCAACAGGTTGTTTTAAGAAACCAAAAGTTTCAGTAAATAATAATCCATCTGATAATTTTACAGAAATACTAGCAGCTCAATCTCAGATAAAAAAGTTTTCTAGTGCCGAAGAGTTACAAAAATATTTTGCTTCACGCCCACCTGTTTCAGGTTCAGGTAGTGGTTATGGTTCCTCAGGAACAATGCGTGATATGGCTGTTAAAGAAGCTGCTCCTCAAGCTGCTACCGGTGCACCTATTCCTTTAGGTTTTGGTGGTGACAGTGCAAACCAGCCATTTTCTGGAACTAATGTTCAGGTCAGTGGAGTTGATGAGGGAGATATTGTTAAGACTGATGGATCATATATGTACATTGTTAAAGATCAGTCATTGAATATTATTAAAGCAGTACCAGCTAGTGACATGAATGTTACGGCCACTATTTCTTTAGAGGGTAATCCGCAAGAATTATATATAAAGGATAATACCTTAGCAGTGTTTGGTTATAGCTATGGAACATATAATAAGATGGCAGCTAATATTCGCCCGTTTGCTTCAGAAACTTTTTTCGCTCTGTATGATATTACTGACCGCTCTAAGCCAACCCTACTTCGTCGTTTAGACCTTGAAGGTAGTTACACCTCTTCACGATTAATTGATAATCGACTTTATTTTATTACGGCTAATTATAATTATTATCCATTTGAAGATACACCTCTGCCTCGAGTACGAGAAAATAATGCAGTTATTTCTGACTCTAAGACAACTGACAAATATATATACCCAACCGTATATTATATTGAAACACCATCACAATTAAATGCTACAACTGTTACTATTTTTGATTTCAATGATATTCAAGCTCCTGTTAATTCTCAAGTCTTTTTGATGCCGGCTGGAGAAACTGTCTATGCCTCAACTAATGCTTTATACCTAGCCTACACTAAATATGTCAGTGAGTATGTATTACGCATGACAGTGGCTAAAGAAATTTTAAGTCCTCGTTTAAATGATCGTGAACGACAACGAATTGAAGTAATTAGTAATCTTGATCCTTTTATCATGTCGGAAGATGAGAAACTTGCTAAAGTTAATCAGATTATCGAAGCATTTATCAGTCGACTATCACCTGAACAACAAAAAAGTATTAGTCAGGAAATTGAAACTGAATTTTTAAAACGTCATCCTGATTTAGCAAATGAATTAGAAAAAACGGTTGTTCATAAAATTGCCTTTAGCAACGGCTCACTCAACTATGTTGGTTCAGGCGAAGTCACTGGTCGTTTACTCAATCAGTATTCGTTAGATGAGCAGGCAGGAAATTTGCGATTAGCTACCACACGTAGTCAATCATGGTTTACTCCGTTTATGCCAATGATGGATGAACGTATGATGGCCACCAGCATTATGCCTATACCAACTCCCGAAGTCAGTAATTCTATTAATAATGTCTATGTGCTAGATCAATCATTAAAGGCAATTGGTCAACTGGAAAATTTAGCACCCGGTGAACGTATATATTCAGTACGATTTATGGGTGATCGAGCTTATCTTGTAACCTTTAGACAAACTGACCCATTATTTGTGATTGATTTGTCTACACCTGAAAAGCCCGCTGTGCTGGGACAAATAAAAATTCCAGGTTTTTCTAATTATTTACATCCCTATGACGATCATACCTTGATTGGTTTAGGTAAAGAAGCAATTGATAAAGGTGAACAAGGGGTTGATGTCTTGGGTCTTAAAGTTAGTTTATTTGATGTGAGTTCACCAACCGAGCCAAAAGAATTATCGTCGATTATTTTAGGAGGTCGGGGTAGTGATTCATTAGCCCTGTTTGATTATAAAGCTTTCTTATTTAATAAAGACAAGAATTTATTAGTGATTCCAGCTTCTCTAACTTCAAAGACAGTTGATAACTATCAGACAGAGTTTCAGGGTAGTATTGTATTTACTGTTACTAATCAGTCAATCACTGAACGAGGTCGTATTGCTTTCAAACTACCTAATGAAATGAGTTCTCAAACTTCATATATTGATGATACTGTACGACGTAACCTTTTTATTAGTGATGTTATTTATTCAGTATCACCAGCTACTCTTAAAGCTAGTCAAATGACTAGCACAGCACTTATTAAATCACTCTCTATTCCAAGTAGTATTAGAATGGATAATCCTGTTCCACCAAGTCTACCGTATGAAACACCAAGTGTCCCACCAATTCGCAAATAATTCATTATTGAAAATTTCTGCTTTAATGGCTGCAGTAATTATTATTGGTTTAGTATTATTTGCAACATCTAAAAAACCAGCACAACCAAATGAAACTCCAACTAACTCTGAAACACCCGTTGAAGTGACCAAAGATTATAATAAGGAAGCACAATTAGCTTTAGATGATTATGAAATGTTTTTAGAAGGTGATAAAAACAAGACTGATATTGAGAATCGTCGTAGTGTATTGCTAGCATTAAAAATTACTAAAGAATATCAGGATCTTCATTTGGCATTGGTTAGAATTGCCGATACATTAATTAATAGTACGGGTGATAGCGCTGCTAACAATAAAGCAAGGTTAATGATTTCAGAAGTGTTAGCTAAGAATTCTTTGTTAAAAAAGTAATTATGCGTTTTCGTCTTTTTATTTTACCGTTTGTAGTACTACTCACAACAGTTTCATCTGTCTGGTGGTATTTGGTGCCTACCAATGGAATGTGGATTATGTCTATTTTGTTAATTGGATTTTTATGGGCAGCTTGGTGGCTTGAACCGGAGAGAGTTGATTGGTGGAGATTTGCTGTTACACCTTGGTTAGTCTCATTAGCCATTCTATTATTCTGTTTATTAATTTCTGGCCAGTGGTTAATCTATAGTTTGATGGCTTTATTAGTTTTTTTACAAGCTATCTATTGGCGTCATGTCTTGATTTACACAGATGCCGACGCAGTGTATACTCCTTTTAGTCTGGAACGATTGTCATTTAACCTCAATTTCTTGGCAGTTTTCTTCTTGGCTTCAGCTATGTATGGTTTCAAGACCTTTTTAAACATTTCTACCTGGATTTTAGTACCTGTTTTTGGTGTTTGTTTAGCTCTCCTTATTTCTCAACGGCTGTGGATTAGTAAGGCGGATAGGGGCGTGACCTGGAGACTAGCTGGAAGTTTGTTTATTGGTACGTTGCAGATATTTATTATCGCTTCTTTTTTACCACTTGATTTTCGACTATTAGGTTTTCTGGTAGCTGCAACGTATTATGGCTTTGTTTCTTTAGGCACAGAAATTACAGACCAGACAATTGATCGTCGTAACATGCTTGTGCTTATTATTCTCTTAACCCTGGCCTGCCTAGCAGTTTTTGTAACTGCCCGGTGGTATTAAATTAATTCTATGCAACTTTCTTCTCGTTCTAAAAATTGGTTAATGGTAGGTTTGATTTTAATCTCCGGATTGATAGGCGGAGTGCTCGGCAACTGGGTCTATCTCTATGTGCTTGATACCTATTATAATATTCCGCAAGGTAATTATAATTCATCAACAGGTAATGGTATTATTGTTCGTAATCCAGAAAATATTGCTTTTGGTAATAAAGTATTAGAAGCTGTATCAATGGCTGAAAATAATGTAGTTGGTATTTTTAAACGATCGGACCGATATATATCAGATAATAAATTAAGTCAGGGTTTAGTATTAACAGGGGATGGTTGGATAGTCAGCACGACTTGGAAAGAAGTACCTAAGAAAGAAAATTGGTCTAACTATACGGTGGTAGCAAATGATAAAAAAGTATATGACATTGATCAGGTTATTTTTGATCCTGTAACACAAGTCACTTTTATTCATTTAGCTAAAGCCAATAATTTGCCAGTCAAAGATTTTGTTTCAAGTTATGACTTAGCGGTTGGTCAGTCTCTTTTGGCCTTAGAATGGAAGGGCAGTATTCAAGCCGGAGTAGTAGCTTATATTTCTGAAGCATCACGTTCTAGTGAAACCCCGTTACATGAAATACGGATAGATGAATTGACTACAACTGCTGATATTTTTTTGTTTGATGAAAGTGGTCGAGTAGCAGGTTTTAGCCGAGATGGAAAATTCTTTTCTATGGAGTCAGTAGAAAATATTTTTAATAAATTTTTAGTTGAGGGAAATCTTCGCTATGCACGATTAGGAGTGAATTATATAAACTTAGATACATTGCCAGCTGAAGAAGGAGAGGGAGCTTTATTAACAACTAATAGTTTAATTCCAGCTATTATACCTGGAAGCCCTGCCCAAAAAATTGGACTACAAAGTGGTGATATTATTACTTCTATTGATGATCAAACGCTTAATAGTATTAATGATTTAGCTGTTCTTTTAACTGAACGTAAATCTGGTGATACAGTTGTGTTAACAGTGGTTAGAAATAAAGAAATGAAGCGGGTATCAGTTGTACTTGATAGTAAGATTAGTCAATAGATATGAAATTACGAACATTACCAGGAATTAAAACCTTACGTGGAGAGCGAGTAGTGTTACGTTTAGATCTTAATGTACCCATGAAAGGCTCTAGTATTGTAGAGGATTACAAAATAATGTCAGCTTTACCAACCTTACGTCACTTACAATCATTGCCAATTATTATTATTTCTCACTTAGGTGAACCAGTTGCTAAAAGCAGAAACTTTTTTTTTGATAAACGTTTTTCTTTATCTCCGGTAGTAAAACGTTTACAAAAATATTGTTCTGGCCGGGTTTTTTTAGCTTCTGGCTCTTGGGCTGATATACAGAAGCAAGCAGCTAATCTTAAACCCGGTGAGATAATGGTGTTAGAAAATGTGCGTTTTTGGTTAGGTGAGATTACTAACAACCTAGATTTTGCTAAACAGCTGGCATTACTTGGAACAATATATGTTAATGATGCTTTTGCTGTGTGTCATCGTAAGCATGCTTCAGTAGCTGGTATTACTAAATACGTACCTTCGTATGCTGGACCATTATTAGAAAAAGAAATTTCTAACTTAGTTAAAGTTAGTAACCGACGTTTAGTCGTGCTAGTTTTTGGTGGAGCTAAAGTATCAGATAAATTACCATTAATAAAAAAGTTTTTACCACGAGCTAAAGCAATTTTAGTTGGGGGAGGCATTGCTAATGCGTTTTTAAAAGTTCGTGGTGCAGGAATTGGACAATCATATTATGAAGCTCCTAGTTTATCTGCTGCTCGAAAGCTCCATTCAGCTAAAATTATGGTGCCATCTGATGTAGTAGTCCAATCAGGTAAAAAAATTCGTATTTCTAATATTGATTCAGTAGGTAAGAAGGAAATCATATATGACATAGGGCCAGAGACTGCCAAAAGATACAGTAAGTATCTAGAAACCGCGAAAACAATTATTTGGAATGGACCAGTTGGTTTATTTGAGAAAACAGAATTTCGTAAAGGAACTAATACAATTGCCAAAGCAATTGCCCAAGCTACTAAGAAGGGAGCTTTTTCTGTTGTTGGTGGCGGAGAAACAGTTGAAGCAATTAGAATAATGAAGTTTTCTCAAACTGTTAGCTGGGTGTCAACCGGTGGTGGAGCAACTTTGCACTTCTTAAGTGGTCAATCACTACCTGGCCTCCAAGGGTTACGAAAATAAGTTCTATGTCAGCTATTAAAAAAATCACTCGGCCAAAACCGGTAGTACTTATAACAGTGGAAGGTTGGGGTATTGCCCCAGCTCATCCGGGCAATGCTATTACAGCTGCTAATCCAACTTATTTTAATCATTTAGTAAGTCACTATCCCGCCTTAGCTTTAACTGAGAGTGAGAGTGGAGCAACGTATCAGCCGAGTAGTGAAATTAGTCATTTACGGATTGGTTTAGGTCGTCCTTTGACTAATAGTAAATTGTATATTGATGAAGAAATTTCTAATGGTAATTTTTTATCAGCACTAGAAAAACTTTCACCCCATATTCAAAACCAACGTCTTCATCTTATTGGTTTAATTTCCAGTGCAGATAACGAAGTATCATTACAGCATTTAGAAGCTGTTACTGCCTATCTTAAGAAAACTCCTCATCAAGAGGTTTTTTTGCATGCCATTCTTGATGGTCGTGATATGTCACCTAAAGGTGGAGAGAAATTATTAGTTGAGATAGAAAAGAAAATAGCTAATGTGCCAATTACTATTGCAACAATAACTGGTCGACTGCACGCTCTTGATGTTCATCATCATGACAGTCGAATTCAAAAAACGGTAGCAGCTTTAACGTCGGGTCAAGGCAATCATGTTCGTTCTATTTCCTCTACCTTAAAAGAAAGTTATGGAAAAAAGATTTATGATGAAGAATTTCCACCCACGGTTGTTACTGATAGTAACGATATTCCTTTAGCTTCAATTACTAGTGATGATGTTCTTATTTTTTTAAACTTTGATTCAGTTTCCATGCGTGAGTTAGCCACTGCTTTGATGGCTAAATTTTCAAAATCACCCATTGCCTTTAGTTTGGGGGAATATAATGTTTCTGAGAATATTCAAACTTTATTCAAGACCCCAGTGTATTCAAACTCGTTAGGTGAAATAATTGCAGAAGCAGAGTTTAGACAATTACGGATTTCTGATAGTGAGGGCTTTGCCGATATTACCGTTGGTTTAAATGGTGGCAAAGAGCAGCCACTTAGTGGTGAAGAACGACGACTCATTTCTATACCGTGGAGCGAAGACAAGACTATTAATCCGCTGGGAAGTAATGAAGCTGTTGCTAAAGAGGTTGTCAAAGCTATTGAAGAAAATAAATATGATTTTATTGCTGTTAATTTTTCAAGTATTGATCGCGTAGCACATAGTGGCGATATTGTAGCAACTAAAGCAGCTATAGTGTCAGTTGATAATGCCCTACATAAAATTGTGTCAGCCGTTTTAGAAACTTCTGGAGTTGTAGTTATTACTGGTACACATGGTTTAGCTGAGAAAATGAGTGAACAAAGTGAAGAGATATTTTTACAGCATTCTACCAATCCTGTACCACTTATTTTGGCCGGTAAACAATTTGCTGGATATAGTCTGGGGTTACCAGAAGCAATTGGCGGTGATTTGAGTATTCTATCACCAGCTGGTAGTTTACTTGATATTGCTCCAACTATTTTAAAACTGTTACGATTATCTGTGCCCTCGGACATGACCGGGAAGAGTTTTTTTGATGAACTTCGCTTAGTATGATGAGTATACAAAAAAGATTTTTTTCAAATATATTTCGTTCGGCTGATTCAATTGCCGGTGCTGCTTTGATAATTGCTACTTTTTCTGTAGCTAGTCGAGTTTTAGGAGTACTACGTGATCGAATTTTAGCAGGAACTTTTGGTGCTGGCGAAACTTTAGACTTGTATTACGCTGCTTTTCGTTTTCCCGATTTGATTTTTAATTTACTTGTATTAGGTGCTCTATCAGCCGGGTTCATTCCAATTTTTTCTAGCTTGATGAGTCGAGGTGAGGATAATACAGCTTGGCGATTGACTAATAATATAATTAATATTTTATGTGTTGGTCTCATTATTTTATGTAGTTTAGGTATTATTTTAGCACCCTGGTTAACTGATTTTATTGCCCCTGGTTTTGCTTCTTCTGCTAAATTTACGTTAATTCCGTTAACGCGGATTATGTTTATTTCTCCATTGTTGCTTGGTTTGTCTAGTATTATTGGCAGTGTGCTACAGTCTAAGCGACGTTTTCTTGTTTATTCGTTATCACCGATTTTTTATAATCTTGGTATTATTGGTGGTGCTTTATTATTAGCACCTCGGTTTGGCATTATTGGTTTAGCGTGGGGAGTGGTGATTGGTTCGTTTATGCACTTACTTATTCAAATCCCGACCTTTGTTAATCTTGGTTTTCGATATCAATCTCTGTTTGAATGGAAAGATCGTAATGTTTTGTCAGTCTTTAAAATGATGTCAGCCAGAACCTTTAGTTTAGCAGTGACTCAGATTAACTTGTTGATTATTACCATTATTGCCTCAACGCTTGCCACTGGTTCATTAACCGTTTTCAATTTAGCTAATAATTTACAATTTTTTCCCGTGAGTTTATTTGGTATCCCATTTGCCTTAGCAGTTTTTCCCTTGATGTCTGCTACCAACGACAAGAAAAGTATTATTGTTTTATTCTCACGTACCTTTCGTCATATTTTATTTTTTATCATCCCAGCTACAGTAATAGCTATTGCGTTGCGAGCTCAGATTGTTCGTTTAGTTTTAGGTTCAGGAAAGTTCGATTGGACAGCTACGTTGTTGACTATTGATACACTTGGATTTTTTGCTTTATCTTTTTTTGCTCAAGCCACGTTGCCGCTATTGAATCGTGCTTTTTTTGCTCAACGAGATTCTCGTACACCTTTATACGCTGGCTTAGTTGCAGAAGCTATTAATATTATTCTTTCGGTGTGGTTGGCTAGAAAATTTGGTGCTCCTGGTCTAGCTCTTGGTTTTTCAATCAGTACAATTGTTAATTTTATTTTGTTGTTTGTTTTCTTGCACCGTCGTTTAGAAGGACTTGATGAAAAACGGATTGTTATCTCTACACTTAAGTATTCCGTGGCTGCCTTGTTAGCTGCTTTTTCAATTCAAGCTATGAAATTATTAGTGTGGCCATATGCAGATATGACTCGTTTTTCTGGAGTGTTATTACAAGCGGTCGCTGCTGGATTTTTTGGTTTACTAGTCTATCTTGGTATGTGCTCACTACTTAAGAGTGAAGAATTTTTAGAGCTATGGAAAGTTGCCAAGCGACGCTTCTTTAAGCCTGACAAGAATTTCAAAGCTGATGATCAGAGTGAAGCACGAGGAATATAGTATTGTTTCATCATCTATGTCACAAACCTTTAAGAGAACTATAGAAAATTTTATTTGTGAACATTGTGGGCAAAAAGTAATTGGTAATGGATATACTAATCACTGTCCAGAGTGTTTATACAGTAAACATGTTGATATTAATCCGGGTGATCGTGGGGCTATTTGTGGCGGTTTAATGAAACCGGGAGCGGTTGAAATAAAAGGTAA
Source organism: uncultured Gammaproteobacteria bacterium (assembly GCA_964540895.1). Lineage (GTDB taxonomy): Bacteria > Patescibacteriota > Patescibacteriia > Patescibacteriales > Patescibacteriaceae > Patescibacterium. Next base: position 96,669 of record CAZIOP010000001.1, read on the forward strand.
AGACTGGATTATTCTTCATCGTTGCGAACGTTGTGGCTTTGAACGAAAAAATAAAGTAGTAGTAGAAGATAATAGGGAAGTTTTAATTCAATTGACTAAATCTTGATTTTTGGCTTATTTTAAGCAAAAAAATATTAGATTCAGATACAAAAGTACTTGACTTTCTGGGCAAAATCCGCTACTATAGAACAACCTTGTCTTGAGATAAACGCCCGGTACGTAGGTGATTGCTTTATTCAAAAAAAGATTAAAGAGGAAAGTCCGGACTCCAGAAAAAGGGCAGTGGGTAACGCCCACCGGAAGTAATTCCAGGGAAAGTGCCACAGAGACAATACTACCTAGTCAAATGATTAGGGAAAGGTGAAAAGTGAGTTTAGGTTGCGTAAAGTCAGCCAGAACTCTCGTCGCTTGGCGACAAGCTGACGCGGTAAACCCTGCCTGGAGCAAGAGCAAACCTTTTTTCGTATATTACGAAGAAAGACGAAAAGTAGCTCGCTTGAATCCTTAAGCGATTAGGGATCTAGATAGATAATCATCGTTCGGTTATTAATTGGTGTGTTATATAATACACTAAGACCGGATACAGAATCCGGCTTATCGCGTGCCGGGTGCTTATTTCATGATAAGGAATTTATGAGAAAATCTGATTTACGTTTTTCAGTAATATTAGTTCCGCTCGATTATATAATGATTGTGGCAGCGGGATTGTCTGCTTATTTTTTACGTTTTTCTGAAGTCTCAACGGAAATTCGTCCAGTTATTTTTAGTTTACCAGTTAGTGATTATATTGCCATCGTTTGTATACTAGCCTTAGTGTGGTTAGTTATTTTTAGTTTTACGGGTTTATATAATTTACGTGAATTAGGGAGTTTGAAAATTGAATTGAAAAAAGTTGTGATTGGTTGCTCACTGGGATTAGTCGCCGTCGTAATCTTTATTTTCTTTTACCGTGAATTATTTTCTTCACGGTTTATTGTTTTAGCTGGTTGGTTGTTAACGATGCTATATGTGGGTATTGGGAGAATTATTATGACGTTGATACGTCGTTTTCTGTTTCGTCATGGGCAGGGAGTTCATTCAGTTGTGATGGTGGGTGAAAGTCAAACAGCTGATCACTTGGTACGAGAATTTGCCCGTCGTCCTGGCTTAGGTTTTGTGATTGTAAAACGTTTGGTTGATTTCAGTATGGAGTCTGCTAAAGAGTTAGAAGGATTACTGGCTGTACGAGAAGTAGATGAAATTATTCAAGCTGATCCTAATCTCTCTAAGAGTGATCGTTTACGTTTATTTGATTTTGCTGATGAGCATCATTTAGTGTACAAGTATGCCGCTGACCTTTTGGAAACAAAGGTACTGCGAGTTGAAGTTGATGAACTCGCCGGAATTCCAATTGTTGAAGTAAAAAAGACGCCATTGGAAGGTTGGGGTAGAGTAGCTAAACGTATTGGTGATATTGTAGGAGCTTTGTTTTTAATAACTTTGACTAGCCCAATTATGCTTTTGGTTATTATCGCCATCAAGCTTGATTCTCGTGGTCCAATTTTCTTTTCTCGCTTAGATGATGATTCGCCATTATATCGTATTGGACAAGCAGGCAAGAAATTCCGTTATTTAAAGTTTCGATCTATGCTCGTGCGGACTGATAGTATGCGTTACAATGAATTAGCTGATCGTAATGTTCGTGCTGATGGACCAATGGTGAAAATCAAAGATGATCCTCGGGTAACGAGAGTTGGTAAATTTATTCGTCGCTTTAGTATAGATGAGTTGCCAGAATTATTTTTAGTTTTAGCTGGCTCAATGAGTTTAGTTGGTCCTCGTCCACATTTGCCAGAAGAGGTAGACAAATATGAAAGTCGTCACAAAAAAGTCTTAACTATTAAACCGGGTATTACCGGCTATGCCCAAGTCTCAGGCCGAAGTGACTTATCGTTTGAAGAAGAAGTTAGATTAGATATTTACTATATTGAAAATTGGTCAATTGCTTCTGATATTATTATTTTATTAAAAACCCCGTTGGCAGTATTACGTCCACGAGTGGCTGAATAATTATTATTGATATGAAAGTAGCTTTAATTCATGATCATTTAGCTCAAGCGGGTGGAGCTGAAAAAGTTTTACAGGTTTTATGTGAAATGTTTCCTGATGCTCCAATCTATACGTTGTTGTACGAACCACAGAATGTTGATCGACATTTTAAAAACAAAAAAATCTATACCTCAATAATTCAGCGTCTGCCGGGAGGTGTCACACATTACCAGTGGTATATGCCTTTCATGCCAATGGCTGTTGAGTTTTTTAACCTCAGTGATTTTGACGTAGTTATTTCTGATGCGAGTGCCTTTGCCAAAGGTGTTATCACTGGTCCTCATACTTTACATATTTGTTATTGTCATACACCCACTAGATATCTCTGGGATTATACACATCAATATATTCAAGAACTTCGTTATAATAAATATTTTAAAAAAGTAATTTCCCTGATTCTCAATTATATTCGTTTGTGGGATGCGGCTGCAGCTAATCGAGTTGATTATTTTATTGCTAACTCTAAGACTATTAAAAATCGGATTGCTAAATATTATCGTCGAACTTCCACAGTGATTTATCCGCCCGTGGAACTTGATCGTTTTAACAGTTCAGGTCAACCAGGTACATATTTCTTAGTTGGTGGACGATTAGCTTCCTACAAACGATTTGATATCGTAGTTGAAGCTTTTAAAGAATTGAATTTGCCGTTAAAAATTTTTGGTGATGGAGTTGATTTTGATCGATTACAATCAATCGCCGCTGGTGCTTCTAATATTGAATTTTTAGGTAGAGTAAGTGAAGAAGAAAAAGCTATTCTTTATCGTGACTGCCAAGCATTTATTAATCCTCAAGAAGAAGATTTTGGTATTACAGTGGTTGAAGCTATGGCTTCAGGTCGACCTATTATTGCTTATCGTAAAGGCGGTGCCACTGAGACTGTAATTGAAAATAAAACAGGTGCTTTTTTTGATCATCAAACAACCGCCGCACTGATTGATTGCGTACGAAATTTTAAAGCAGAAAATTTTGATCCTGCTGTGCTTCGTCAACATGCTGAACAATTTTCAGTCAGTCGTTTTAAGGAAGAAATTTCTGCCGTTGTGACTCGAGAATATGAACGATTTAAAAACGGTCATGAATATCTTGATTGATATACGGCCGTTAATGGATGAACGGTATAGTGGTGTGGCTGAATATACATTTGAATTATTGCAAGCTTTATTTACTTTAGATTCAACTAATAATTATTGGCTGTTTTATAATTCAGCTAAAGACATTAGCTATCGGTTACCGGCCTTTGATTATCCTAATGTGAAGATTATTAGGACACGGTGGCCTAATAAAATATTTAATTACGCTTTTTTAAAATTATTTCGACGGCCATATTTTGATCGTTTAATAGGGGAGAAGGTTGATATTTTTTTCATGCCGCATTTTAATTTTGCGGCTTGGTCACCTACAGTACAATCAGTATTAGCAGTACATGATGTATCGTTTTTACATTACCCTGAATTTTTCAGTTGGCGAAAAAATGTTTGGCATCGTTTATTAGGAGTCAAAAGTTTACTACGTCGTTTTTCATATATTGTAGTGTTATCTGAAAATACTAAAGCAGATATTATCAATACTAACATTTCAAGTGAAAAGATAACTACTATTTATTCTGGTCTTTCTTCAGTCTATAAAAAAATACCGCAGGGTGATACGGCATTACAAACAGTGAAACAGAAATATCAATTACCTGATAATTTTATATTGTTTCTGGGAACAGTTGAGCCTCGGAAAAATATTATTGGCTTGATTAGAGCCTTTGAAATCGTAAAGAAAAATAAAGACTCAGATTTGAAATTAGTGATTGCCGGAGGCAGAGGTTGGAAAGCAAATCCAGTTTATACAGCAGCGAAACAATCACTGTATACCAACGACATAATCTTTTTAGATTATGTACCCGCTAATGAAAAAGTGTATTTATATAATCTAGCAAGTGTCTTTGTGTACACTTCTTTCTATGAAGGTTTTGGTTTTCCTCCCTTAGAAGCCATGGCCTCTGGTACGCCTACAATTGTGAGTGCAGTTTCTTCATTACCAGAAGTGGTAGAGAATGGAGCTATTATGGTTGATCCATATAATCCAACAAGTATTGCAATAGCTCTCCAGGAAGTGATAGAGGATGAAAGTCTGCGAAATCATTTAATAGCGAGGGGACAAGCTAGAGCAGAGTCATTTCGATGGGAGTATACGGCAAAACAATATCTCGATTTGTTTACTGGAGTACTGAAAAAAAATAAGCCATAGATTTTGTCTATGACTTATTAGTTGTTTATACCACTGAAAGTACTTACAACAAAGAACAGATAATTTTTTTCATGTTTTCTTCTAAAGAATCATAATGATTTTTAATCACCTCCATGTTTGGATCTGATAAATCATTATCTAATGCCTGGATATCAACAAGATCGAATGTAGAGGCAGGCTTTACTTTAAATGAAAAAAAGTACATGTCAATTTTTGCATCTAGTGTTTCATTAGTAGTAGAGAGATCAATTGAACATAAAAAATAAGTATTTGATTCTTCGTCCAGATTTCCAAACTCACTTTCAAACTCTTTAATGCTTTCTTTAATTTGTTTAAAGTTTTTTGGCATCTTGCTTGATTTGTATTCAACCCTTATTTCTCCCTTAACTTTTTTTGTTAATTTTGAATTTTCGGGTAATTGATTTTCCTCCAGAGATTGCATGTTCTCAAACAATATCCCGATTTTTGTTGAGAACGACAAGGTACGACTTCCCGTGATGTGTGTTTTCATGTTTTTATTTTTTTAAGGTTACCTGTACTTAAACACATATTTTACTATTTGTCAAAGGTTTTGTGGGGTTGTTATATCTTGACATTATTCTTAATTTCACTTACAATAAAACCATTAAATTATGGCTAGCCCATAATTATTTTATTCATTTCTCATCTCCCGTATATTTTTCCTTCCCTTATGGAATTTGATCCAGACAGGGCCACGGGGGAGAGGTTTAAAGGAAACACATTATGTCAGAAAAAAATATTACCCTGAAGTCACCTTCAGTGGTTGAGATGTTAGAAGCTGGGATGCACTTTGGTCACCGGACATTTAAGTGGCACCCAAAAATGAAGCCTTACATTTTTGAAGCTCGTAAGGGAATTCATATTATTGATTTAGAGCAGACTAAGACTAAGCTTGATGAAGCTTTGGCTTTTATCAGTCGTATTGCTGCTGAAGGTAAGATTGTTTTGTTTGTTGGTACTAAGAATCAAGTTAAAGGACCATTAGAAGAAGCAGCAAAAGCTATGGGTATGCCATATGTTAGTCAACATTGGTTAGGTGGGACCTTAACTAACTTTGCAATTATTAGAAATTCTATTCGAGTTTTTCAAGATTTAACAGAAAAGAAAGATCAGGGTAAGTTAGAAAAATATACCAAGAAAGAACGTTTAAACTTTGACCGTCGTATTGCCAAATTGTCGCAAACTGTTGGAGGTTTAGTTGGTATGAACCGTACACCAGACGCAGTTTTTATTTGGGATATTAAACATGAAGAAACTGCCTTAGCTGAGGCTAAGAAAAAGCGTATTCCAATTGTGGCAGTATGTGATACTAACGTTAACCCTGAAGGAATTGATTACATCATTCCTGCTAACGATGATGCTTCTAAGGCAATCATCATGATCATGAAATTAATTGAAGAAAACGTACTTGCTGCCAAAGCTGTAGCTAAAGAAACTAAAGAAGCAGCTGCCAAAACAGAATAGTAGATTGTTTCTAAAAAGAAGCATATAGAATTATACATAATTACTTTGTATAATAAAGATATTATTTCAACTTGATAATTAAATATATGGAACAAATTAAAATATTACGTGAACGAACAGGTGCCGGTATTGTTGATTGCAAGACTGCACTCACAGAAGCAAATGGTGATCTTGATGTAGCCGTTGATATCTTACGAAAAAAAGGTATTGCCAAGGCTGCTAAACGAGGTGACCGTGAAGCTACAGAAGGCTTAGTAAAAGTTGCTGTTAAATCAGATAACTCTGAAGGCTATATGTTTGAGATGAATGCTGAAACAGATTTTGTAGTACGCAATGATCAGTTTAAAGAAATGGCTGAAAAAATTATGACAGCTGTGAAGGACAAACAACCTGCTACGTTAGAAGAGGTTGGTGCTTTAGTAATTGATTCTGGTACAGTGACCGAAAGTCTTGAGCATATGAGTGGTGTTATTGGTGAAAAAATTGGTATTAGTCGTTATACTCGTATGACCTCAACTGGAACTGTAGGTAGTTATGCTCATCCTCAGGGTAATATCGGTGTATTGATAGCAGTTAACACTTCAAATCAAACTGAATTAGTTCAAAACTTAGCTATGCATATTGCCGCTGCTAATCCTCGCTATCTCAAACCAGAAGAAGTTGATCCAGCTGAATTAGAAAGAGAAAAAGAAATATACCGTGAACAACTTCGCCAAGAAAGAAAACCTGAAGAAATGATTGAAAAGATTTTAACTGGTAAGTTAAATAAATACTTTGAAGAAGTTTGTTTAATCAAGCAAGAGTATATTAAAGATGATAGTAAGAAAATACAAGACATCTTAAACGGTGCAGAAATTGAAGGTTTTGTCCGTTATTCTCTTTAAGCTATAAGGCGTATATAAATAAAGCTACCTTTTGAGGTAGCTTTATTTTTTTAAGAAAGAGTCTATACTATGAGTATGAAAAAAACTCCGCACAATAATATAGATTTTATTGCCTTAGCTTCTCATCAATTACGCACACCTTTAACGATCATGAAAGGGTATCTTTCAATGATTCTGAAAAATGATTTCGGAAAAATTACTGAACCTGATTTAAGAAAAGCTTTACAAACTGTGTATCTCTCAAATGAGAGACTTATTAACTTAGTGGAAAATTTATTAAGTAAATCCAGACTTGATGTAACAAATCTACAGCTTACCAATCGAACGGTTAATATACAAAAATTAGTTTCCTCAATAATTTTTGAACTAGAACCTAAAGCTAGAGACAAGGGTTTAAAAATACAAATAATCCTTCCCAAGAATGTTCCCACTATGAAAGGTGACACTATATTACTCCGACAAGCTTTTTTTAACTTAATCAATAATGCTATTGATTATACAAAGAAAGGAGAGATTATTGTTAACTTAAAGCGAATAAAGAAAATAATAATTATTAGTATTGTTGATTCAGGAGTTGGTTTAACAACCAGAAAATTACAGATGCTTTTTAATACATTTGAAAGACCGTATTTTAGTTCAGGCAAAGGGGGATTTGGTTTGTATATTGCTGGATTGGTTATTAAAGCTCATAAGGGAAAATTATCAGCCCAAAGTAGAAAGCCGCGAGGACTACATGTAAGCTGTCAGTTACCGTTAGATTAATAAAATAATGTAAAATATGTTATTTTTTCTATTATATATAATAGAATAGACGTATATATTTTGTTTGACCATTTATTCGTACGTGCTACAATTAAGTAATATTTAACCCATGTCTATATAACAGAAATGAAGAAAATTCTCCTCTGTATTGTTTTGTTAATTATTGCGACTTTTGTTTTTTTCCGATTCTATAAGGCTCAAGCAAGTGGTAACATATATTATTTTAATAATGCTGTTAATACAAGTCCTTTAACCTTAGGCAATTATTGGAACGATCCTGCCGCCACTAGTCCCGCCCTCTCATTGCCAGATAGTTTAGATGAAGTAACAGTACTGGCTGGTGCAAACTATGTAGGTAATGCTCTTTTTATTGGCGGAGCAGTAAACCAAGGAACAGTTACAGGTAATGCAACATTTAATGAATATGCCACAAATGAAGGTATAATTAATGGTAATGCATCATTTGATCTTTATGCTATTAATAATGGGACTGTTAATGGAAATGGTACTTTTTATAATGCTGAAACAGAAAATCTTGGAACAGTGAGTGGAATCAAAACAAGATATTATAATAGTTCAACTACTTTAACGATTGATAATCGTGACTTTGTTACTACTGGTCCTTGGTTTCTTGTGGCGGATGGAATTGAAATAGATATAAGTTCAGCCACTACTGATATAAATACTACGATAACGCTTCTTAATGGCGGTACTTTTATTCACGTGTTTTTTGCTTCATCATCGGCAATAAATCGAACGGTTTACCTAAATTACACTAAAGATCTTAATCCTAGTGGAATTCCAGATTCTAGTGATTTTATTGTTCGAGTAAATGGTAGTTTGGCTAGTATTTCAGGTATTAGTGTTAGTGGTAAATCCCTAATAATAACCTTAGATAATTCTGTTAGTTTGGAAGATGCAGTGACAGTAACATATACACCTGGTACAACCCCGGTTAATAGTAACGGCATCAATGTCCCAAGTATGAGTGGTCGGACAGCCGGTGCGGGAATTACAGTTGGTAAATATCCGTTTACTTCAGTTTTGATTGGTACAAAATTATATGTCATGAATGCTCTTGAGCACACTATTTCAGTAATTAATACTGCTACTGACACAATTATCTCGACTATACCAGTTGGAAATTATCCTGAATATGTTTATTACTCAGCAATAAATAATAAGTTATATGTAACTCATACTACTTCAAACAATATTGTTACTGTTATTAATACGCTGACAGATACTGTAAGCTCAACTATAACCGTTGGCAGTGAACCACTCTATCCACTAGTTGTGGGCACTACTTTATATGTTCCTAATCGGGTTGGTGATTCTGTTTCTGTAATTAATACTAATACTGATACGGTTATTACAACGATTCCAGTGGGTGATATGCCATATTATGCTACTTCGGTTGGTAATAAAGTTTATATTGCCAACAGAAATAGCGGTACAGTTTCAGTAATTAGTACCGCTACTAATACAGTTACTTCAACAATAACCGTTGGTAGTCAACCATTTTCAATTATCCCAGTTGGTACTAATCTCTATGTTTCAAATAGTAATAGCGATACTGTTTCAGTAATTAATTCTGTTACTGACGCTGTCACGGCTACTATAGCGGTTGGGGATAGACCATTATTCTTTTCAAATATCGGAACAAAATTATATGTTACAAACTCCTTTAGTGATAATGTTTCCGTTATAAATACAGCGACTAATACAGTTTCAGCCACAATTTCTGTTGGTGATGGTCCATATTATCCAACAGTTTTTGGCACAAAAATTTTTGTTGGAAATTTATTTAGCTATAATGTTTCTGTTATTAATTCGGTTACAGATACAGTCTCAACAACTTTAACAGGTATGAGTGGTTTATCGCCATACCTACAAACTGTTGCAGGTAATAAATTATATGTTAACAATGCTCAACAAGGTAATACTCTTTCAGTTTTCAATATCAATACAATTACTAGTGAACTTCCTAATCTGGTTTCTTTTTCTACAACTGCTTCTGATGGTGTCTATTCAGTTGGTCAACAAATTCCAATTACGGCTACTTTTGGTAAAAATTTGCACTCAGGTTCAACTATGACAGTCCTTTTAAATAATGGAGCTTCGGTTCTTTTAGATAGTGTGGGTGGTAATTCTCTGTATGGCACATATACTATTGGCTCTGGACAATCTACGCCTGATCTTTCTGTTTCCTCAGTAACGTCCGCCTCAGTTTCTGATCTCTTAGGGCATACTCGTACCAGCTATAGCCTACCTTTATCTCAAGGAAGTTTGGTAGCTGAAAATTCCTATATTACTAGAAACCTTGGTGATACTAAAAATATTGTTATTGGGTCATATTCTGGACTCTTAGTTGGGTCTAAACCATATCAAATATCAGCACCAGTTACCGTTAATAGTATTGATTATTTATATGTAGCTAATCAAGGATCAGATTCAGTATCTGTTATACGAAAATCAGATATGACGGTTATATCAACCATTCCAGTTGGTTCAGAACCATATGGTCTCTCAACTGCTACTGTTTCTAGTGTTGTCTATGTGTATGTCGCTAATACTGGTTCCAATACTGTATCTGTTATTAATACCGCTACTAATGCTGTTGTAGCCACTATTTCTGTTGGTGTTAAGCCATATTATGTAGCCACCATTGGTACTACTGTGTATGCTACTAATTCTTTGTCTAATACTGTTTCAGTTATAAATGCTGCTACAAATACTGTTTCCGCCACTATTCCAGTTGGTTCATATCCCCGTGGTATTAAACCATATACGACATTTTTGTATGTTGCTAATTACGGTGATGCTAATTTTGGTGGTGGTAATAGTATTTCAGTTATTAATTCAGCTACTAATACTGTTACGGCCACGATTATGTTACCAGCTGGATCATCAGGTCCACGTGGTGTAGCGGTGTTAGGTACAAAAGTATATGTGGCTAATTATCGATCTAATAATATTTCGGTGATTAATACCGCTACAAATACTGTTACTAATACTATTACTGTTGGCGCTGGTCCTCGTGGTATTATTGGTCTTGGAACTAATATATATGTAGAAAATTTTGATGATGGGACCATTTCGATAATTGATACTGGTACTAATGCAGTTACTTTAACTGTTGTAGTTGGTCATTCTCCGGCTGGTATGAGTGTTGATGGAACTGATATTTATGTAACACGTTTTCAAGATGATACTGTGTCAGTGCTTAACACATCTACTGGTTTATTACGAGCTGACACCATAGCTCCAATTATTTCTTCAGTTTCATATGCACATAATAATTTTTCAACAACAACTGTTTCTTGGACTACCGATGAGGTAGCAGATTCTTTAGTTGAATATGGTTTAACTGTAGATTATGGTGATTTCTCAAATCATTTAACTTCATATTCTACAGCGCATTCACGTGCTCTTGTAGGACTTGATCCTGGGAAAACATATCATTATCGTGTTATCTCAGTAGACCAGTGGGGGAATACAGCTACCTCTTCTGACTATACTTTTACAACACAATCTTCTGGAGGCATAGGAATTATTACTCCTGGTCCTTTACCGATTGAGATATTACCAGAAGAAGTTGAACCAACTCAAGGTAACTCTACACAAGATTCAGAAATAATTGTGCCAACAGAATCAGTATCTTTTGGTAAACAATGTGATGCAGTTATTAATCGCAGATCTGAGACAACTTTAGTTAGCCGACTAAAAGGTTTATTCTTATTGGCGGTTGAAGATAGAGGTAAGTTATGGTATGTCAGTCCTGATAGTGGGTATCGCTATCAAGTAAATTCTGAAAAGGCGTTAGAGTTATTTAGATGTCTTTCGTTAGGAATTACTAATGAAGATTTAGGTGATATTGCCGTGTCTGGATCGAGTACTAAAAAAACAAGTTTAGCTGAACGATTAAAAGGTAAATTATTATTGCAAGTTGAGAATCGTGGAGAAATTTGGTATGTTGATTCGCAAAGTTACCGTAATCAACTGACTCATTCTAATATTGTTTCAGTGGCAAAAAAATTTGCTCTTGGAGTTACTAATCAAGTTTTAAGTCTAATTAATACAAAACCAGAGAATTAAAGTTTTATTTTATTAAAAAATCCTATTGACAAACCACCTCTTTTGCGATATAATGAAGATATATTAATTATTAATGTACTTTGCTAATTGTCACTATATACCTTTGTATGTAAGGTCAGTTGCAGGTAAACACAGAATTGTATGTCAGATATGCAAGACAAAGATTTTCTAGAAATGATTGTTAAAGCAATTGTCGGTCATCCTGATAAAGTGTCAGTCGACAGAACCGTTGATGAAATGGGTGTCCTCTTGACGCTGAAGACCGATCCAGAAGATATGGGCTATGTAATTGGCCGACGTGGTCAAACAGCCCAAGCTATCCGAACATTATTGAAAATTGTTGGTGCAAAAAATAATGCCCGTGTTAACTTAAAAATTTACGAACCAGAGGGTTCAGTTAAACCACCTCGTCGTGAACGTGAACGCGACAACAATCATGGTCACAATCAGGCTCAGTCACATGCCCAAGCCTTAGCTGATGTTGATACTTCAGCCATTGATGACATTGATAACCTGACTATCTAACTTTTCTTCTAAAGCCCCAGGTTTTCCTGGGGCTTTATTGTTTACTGTATGTTGTTTCGAGTTTTAACTATTTTTCCAGAATTAATTAATCAGTATTTTGCTACTGGTGTTTTAGGCAAAGCGCAGAAAAAAAAGATTATAAAAGTTGAGGCTCATGATTTACGACAATGGGCTACAAATCGATATGGAACACTTGATGATACTCCCTATGGTGGGGGAGCTGGTATGGTGATGAAAGCAGAACCTATTTATCAGGCTCTGAAAAAGTTACAACGTTCACCTCGTTTCAAAAAGAATCAGCAAAAGATTATCTTGTTATCAGCTCGTGGCAAACGATGGAATCAATCACTAGCTCAGGATTATACCAAGAATATGAAGTCATTGATTTTTGTTTGTGGACGCTATGAAGGTGTTGATGAACGAGTAACAGAATTAGTTGATGAAGAAATTTCCATTGGTGATTTTGTCTTAACTGGTGGGGAAGTAGCAGCTACCACAATTATTGATTCCATTGCTCGTTTAGTATCTGGTGTTTTAGGTAACGAAGACAGTTTGAGTCAGGAATCACATTCAGTGCCTGGTATGTTGGAATATCCTCATTACACAAAACCTGAAGTAGTGCGGTTTGGAACAAAAAAATACCGCGTACCAACAGTATTATTATCAGGCAATCATAAAGCAATTGCAGAGTGGCGACAGCAGAAATCAGGTATTCAAGTTGAATCTACAAAAATCAAAGAAACTAAGTCCACAAAGCGGAAATTGCCTCGTCGAGATTCTTAACAGTTATTACGGCTAAGCCTTTAACTCCTTGCTCCAAGCGTGGAGTTATTATTTTTTTAAAACCAAGTTTAGAAGCTTCTTTAATACGAAGATTCATGTGGGATACAGGACGAATTTCTCCACCTAAGCCAACTTCACCTAGTATTAATACATTACGAGGTAGTGGTTTATCAAGAAAAGATGAGATAATAGCAGCTGACACAGCTAAGTCTAAACCGGGATCAGTGATACGTAATCCACCAACCAGATTAAGGATTATATCCTGGGTGGTTAAATTAAATTTTGTACGTTTGTTAATAACTGCGGCTAATACCTGTAATCTGTTCAAATCAAAGCCTGAACTTTTTCGTTGGGGATAACCAAAAACAGTTTTAGTAACGAGAGCTTGTACTTCCACTAAAAATGGTCTAGTACCTTCCATGATACAACTAGTGGCTGAACCACCAGCGGCACTAATTGTTTCATCAAGAAAAATAGCTGACGGATTGGCAATTGGTTTAAAACCAGTATTAGTCATTTCAAAGACCCCTAACTCATTAGTTGAACCAAACCGATTTTTGCTAGCTCGTAATAATTGATAGCCACGAGCGGTTTCTTGTTCTAGGTATAGTACAGTATCAACTAAGTGTTCCAATGATTTTGGTCCAGCAATATTTCCATCTTTAGTAACATGCCCAATTAAGATAAAAGCAATATTTCGTCGTTTAGCCACTTCTAAACAACGAACGGCAATAGCTCGTATTTGATTAAGACTACCAGCTTCTTGAGGGACTAGTGAGGTCTGTACGGTTTGAATAGAATCAATAATAACTAAATCAGGTGATTTTGCTTCCACAGCTGAGAGAATTTTTTCTATGTCAGTGGAATTAATAAAGTTAAAGTTTTCTAATTTGCAATTAAGTCGTTCCAGTCTTAATTTAACTTGACCCAAAGATTCTTCACCTGAGGTGTAGATAATAGTATTTTTTTTAGCGAGAGCATCAGCAATTTGAGCCACTAAGGTTGATTTACCAATCCCTGGCTCGCCGGATAGTAATGTTAACGAGCCGGTCACAATACCGCCACCAAAGACACGATCAATTTCTTCCGTGCCTGAAGGTAGACGACGAAAATTTTCATCAGTGTTAACATCAGATAAACGTACTACTTCAGCTGGAGCTATGTTTGATTTAGGGTTATTAGATTTTTCTTCAGCAACGCCTAGAGTGAGAGTTCCCCAAGCACCGCATTCACTACAGCGACCCTGCCACTTGGGAGATTGAGCATCACAGCGAGTACACGAATACAACGTTTTTACGGCCATAGAGACTGTAATTACAGTAATAAAGAATAAGAAAGACAAGAGGCTTAATACACTATCTTATTTTGATTTTACGGAGTCTGTTGGTGCCACCTTCTATGTAGTAGAGGTAGGTTCCATCAGGTGAGAAGGAAAGATGATTAATTGATGAGGTAGCAGAATTCGTTATAATTTCTTTTTGTCCAGTTTGAGTGTTGATACGATATAACAAATCTTGAGTATTTTGGCCTGAAGCAGGAAACATTCCAGCCCCACGTTCTAAGGTCACAGGAACGGCACAGAAAAGGCTTGCACCACTATATGAACATTTATTAGCCCAGGTGTTTAACCCAAGTGGGCGACGATTGGCACCAATTGAATCACCTTGAGCTCCTGCTATCCATAAGGTTGGTTTATAATCATTATCAGATGAATATGTGCTATACAGTAATTCATCACCCTTAGGTGCCCAGAGAGGTTGAAAACCTCGACCTTCAGTAACCATTGATTTAAAATTTTCACCATTTTGACCAACAAAGAACACTTCTTTGCGGTTAAAATCAACTCCTTCAACATAAAAGGCAACTGATTGATTATTGGGCGACCAGGAAGAAATAACTTTATCGCCATTTTCACCTAATGGTTCAATATTTTTAGCTTTAGAGCCGTCATCGTTAGCAACTACTAGCCAGCGATTATTTGGATCTAACCCAATACTTTTAGCAACGATTTGTTCTCCAGCTGGGGAAAAAGCAAAATCTTCCCAGTGTTTTGGTAGGGTAATTTGTTCCTCAGAGTTGAAATCATAGCGAATTTTATTACCATCCGGATATTCCAGAATGGCTTTAGTGGCATTTGGTGACCAGGTAACATTCTTTACTCCAAAAAACTGTTTATTAGAAAGAGTAACTAGTTTACCTTCACTATCAACTGTGTAGAAGCGATTATCGGTTTGATTATAAAATTGAGCTTGACCAGATTGATTAACAGCTGAAAAAGCTGCATCATCAGAAATAATATTGGACTCAGCATTAGTATCGCTATTAGGAGTGCCAGTAGTATTAGGAGTTTGAGAGCCATTTTCACTTGGTAACTGACCTCCATTTGATGTAGATGGGATATTTGTACCTGGATTAGCAGATGGTAGACCGTTACCGCCCTGATTAACAGGAGGTGTTTGGGTGACAGGATTTTGAACAGAGTCTGATTTAAAGAAAAACGTGTATAAAAGGAAACCAACACCAATAATCACCAGGCAAAAAAGAGCCACCAAAAGAATTTTTTTATATCTAATATCCATAGAGCTAGTTGACTACGTAGTTTGCTAAGAATGATTGTTACCCTACGGTTTTATATGGTATAATAAAAGCAATCTCCTTAATTATATACGTCCTGTTTTGTAGTGTCAAAGCAGAAAGCTTTCTTGCATTTTCTATGTCTTTATTCTCATCGTCGAATCACAGTTTTTTGGGAATTGATATCAGTGCACCTAGTATAAAAATGGTGGAGTTAATACGCAATGGAACTCAGGTTGCTTTATTGACGTATGGTTTTAGTGAGCAAACAATCAATAGTCCACTTAAAGATGTCTCAACCCTAGATGTTGCTAAAACATCATTATTGATTAAGCATATTGCCGCTAAAGCTCATATTTCATCAACTCATAGTTTAGCTTCGCTACCAACTGCTTCAGTCTTTTCTTCCATTATTAATATCAATCAAACCGTTAATAAAAAAGATTTAGAAGCAGCTATTAACTGGGAAGCTAAGAAAGTTATTCCTTTGCCTTTAGCTGACATTGTTTTAGATTGGCAGAAGATTGATACAGGTCAGGCCAACAGCAACATGATTTTGTTAACCGGTGCTCCAAAAGCTTTGATTCAAAATTATATTTCTGTATTTAAGGCAGCTGAATTTAATTTACTTAGTTTGGAAACAGAAATTTTTGCTTTGATTCGTTCCTTACTTGGTAACGATCGATCACCAGTGATGATTGTTCAGATTGGCTCAACTACTACTAATATTTTTGTAGTTGATAAAAGCACACCAGTTATTAATCGCAGTATCGGAGTTGGTGGTATTAATATTACCGAAGCCATTGCCTCTCATCTTAATTTAAGTTTGGAACAAGCTGAACAATTTAAGTATGACCTTATGCATACTGCTGTTGAGCCTGGCAAAGAAGCAGTATTACCAACCATGATTGTTGATGCTCTTTCGCCAATTGTTAACGAAATAAAATATATTTTTGAAGTATTTGGTAACAAAGAAAGTCGTCACATTGAAAAAATAATTTTAACTGGTGGTGGTTCATTATTACCAGGGCTGACTAATTATTTATCAGATCAATTCAACATTAATACAATTGTTGGTGACCCTTGGTTTAGAATCTCCTATCCGTTTGAATTAAAACCAATTCTTGAAAAAATTGGCCCACGTCTAGCCGTTGCTATTGGTTTAGCTATGCGTGAATTTGATATGAAATAAGCTTGTCTATGTTTTCAAAGGAATCATCTTCCCAATCAAAAGTTGATCCGGGAACCAAGCCGACTCCTCCCATAGCCCGAGAATCTTGGCTTAAGAAATTAAGTCAGAAGCTTTTTAAATCCGATAAAAAAACTAAACCACTTGAAAACAAACCTGTTGCTCCTGCTAAAGATAGCCTTCGTCATGATGAGAAGAAAGGTTTAGATGATCAACGACATGTATATAATCAAATCTTTTCTAAAGTAGATTCTAAGGAGCCAGTAACTACTGTGACTCCTCCTCCAGCTCCTAAAAATACTAGTAGTGATATTTTTTCTCCACATCCAACTCATCCAGTTACGCCTAGTGCAAAGCCATTAACTCCTCCTCCACCCTCATTACATAGTCAAACCAAGGAAGAGATATTAAATACCCCAGTTGATCCACCTGACATGAGTTCGGCAACATTACCGCCAGCCTCTCCAATGTTTTCAGGTTCATTATTTCGTCGTAAGGCCAAGTCACCACTGAACAGTGATGAACAAATAAAGTTAGATGCTCGCAATGCTGTAGAAAAACGATCGTTTGAACCATCACGAGCTGTTAAACCAAACCTGATTAAAAACCAGGAAATACTTTTTTTTAACTGGCATGAACACGCTCTAGTTTTTGGTCTCTCTGTTGTAATGTGTTGTTTAGTTATTAGTTTAGTCTACGTCAGCTTACTTATCTGGCAGAAAGAGAGAATGGATAATAATAAAGTTACGCTACTCAATGTTAAAGCAATTGATGAACAAATTATCAAAACTGAAAAAGAAGTACGTGAGATTAAAGATTTTAATGGCAAATTAATTTCATTAAGTACATTACTTGATAATCATATTTATTGGACTAACTACTTTTCGTTCTTAGAAGACGCAACTCTGAAAGATGTATATTTAAAGAGTTTTGTTGGTGATATTTCTGGTGAATATACTATCCCAGCTTTGGCTCGTAATCTTGATGCGGTTTCTTCACAACTTGAAGTAATGAAGAGTTATTCTAAGGTAAAAAGTATTACCCCGGAAACTGGTAGTCCTAATGAGGTTGATAAGACAATACCGTTTAGTCTTGGCATGTCGATTGATCCACTTATCTTTACCAAATAGCTGTATGGTAAATATTGTTTTTAAAACTAAGAAAGGTGAAGATGGTCCTAAAAAGGCCATTACTCCTAAGATTTCTCTAACTTTTCTAGTTAATTATTTTAATTGGTTTATTGCCTTAGTTAGTATTGTTATTTTGTTTAGCGGTTATTGGTGGTTAATTAGACCAAAGTATAATGTTATTGCTCGTAATGAACTACTAAAAAAGGAAGAAAAGATTTATGATGATAAGGTTGCTTACTTACAGCAACTTAATGAAGTCAAAGAACTCTTTAATAAGATTAGCCCAGATGACAAGAATAAAATCGACATTATTTTGTCAGCAGGGAAAGATCTTGATACCGTTAAGATTAACCTGATTAAAGAGATTAGTTATTTAGGAGAAATCAACGGTGCCTTAGTTGAAAAAATAGTTATTACGCCTTTGGACGATTCAGAAGGTAAGTTTATTGAGTTAGTAAAGAGTAAACAACGTACTTTTAAGAATGAAAAATTACAGATTCTAACAGTTTCATTTTCACTTAAAGGGGTTGATTACGAACCCTTAAAACGGATTTTAGCTCGCTTTGAACGAAATCTTCATTTAATGGATGTAACTAAAGTAGATTTTGATCCAACTAGCCGTGAAGCAGAAATTGAATTATATACCTACTATCTTAAACCTTAAGTATGATAAATTCTCAAGATAGAAATATTATTGTTACCTATTTGATTGTAGTTGCTGTGGCTGGCGTTTTGATTATGGTTATTATGAATTTTAACGGGTGGTTTTTTACAGACGACAACATTTCTCCGACTGAATTCACACCGGCTGGGCGGGATACAGTGGGCACTAAAGATATTAATACTGATTTATTTAAAAATGAAAAATTTCGTTCTTTAGGTCCGTTACTCTCAGTGGAGGAGTTAAAGCGTTTAGATGATTTAAAGAATCAACAAATAACAGGTACAATAACACCTGGTGGTTCAGGATCAGCTCCTCGAGAAGTTCGACATGGTAATCCTTTTACTCCTTTCTAATACGTATGAATCAAAATCCGACGTTAGCGGAGAAACAAAAATCATTGTTGGATTTTTTAGTCTCCCGAACGCTATTATCATTAGAAACAGCCACAGAAATATTAACTGAAGCTGAAAGTACACGAAAATCAGTGGATGATATTATTACTGAAAAAAACTTAATTAACATTGAGGATTTTTGTCGTGTTAAAGCCGAGTTCTATCACTTCACGTACATGGATTTAAGTGATAAACAGATTGATGAGCAAGTACTTAATTTGGTACCGATGAGTATTTCTGAACATTATAAATTAATTGCTTTTGAAAAAAAAGATGGTCGTATTAAAGTTGGTTTAGTTGATGTGACTAATTTCAAAGCCATGGAAGCTATGGATTTCTTGGCTCAAAAGAATAAATTAAAAGCAGATTATTTTTTGATTTCTAGTTTGAGTTTTGCTGCGGCCTTTAATCAATATAAGAATTTTAATAAAGAAATTGCTGGAGCTTTAGCTTCTCGGGCGCTGGAAGATTCAACTAAAAAACAGGAGAGTATTAAATTGGATGATGGTGGGGGATTTGAAGGTGTTATTAAAGATGCTCCAATTTCTAAAATTGTTTCAGTTATTATCCGTCATGCCATTGAAGGTGGAGCTAGTGATATTCACATTGAACCAATGGCGACTGAAAGTCGGGTACGTTATCGTATTGATGGTGTACTTCATAATTCTCTGACACTACCAATTACTGTTCATAGTGCTGTTATTGCCCGTGTTAAAGTATTAGCTAATCTAAAACTTGATGAAAGCCGAGCCCCACAAGATGGTCGTATTCGTCTAACGATTAGTAATCGTGAAGTAGATTTTCGTGTTTCTTCTATGCCTCTCTTAAACCAAGAGAAGATTGTTATGCGTGTGCTCGATAGTTCAAAGGGTATTGTTAGTTTGGATAAACTTGGTTTTGTTGGACAAACTGCCGAAGTGCTTCAAGAAAGTTTCAAAAAGAGTGGCGGTATTATGTTAGTTACAGGTCCAACTGGTTCAGGTAAGAGTACTACCTTATATTCCTTATTATCTATCTTGAATAACGAAGAAACAAACATTATTACCTTGGAAGATCCGATTGAATACCAGCTTAAAGGTATTAATCAATCACAAATTCATGCTGAAATTGGGTTTACCTTTGCCAGTGGATTACGCTCTATTCTACGACAAGACCCTGATATTATCATGGTTGGAGAAATTCGAGATAATGAGACAGCTGAACTAGCTATTCACTCAGCTTTAACTGGTCACTTGGTATTATCAACCCTGCACACTAACGATGCTGTTGGAACAATTGCTCGTTTACTTGATATGAAAGTTGAGCCGTTTTTATTGAGTTCCGTATTGAATATTTCATTAGCCCAGCGCCTAGCTCGTCGAGTGTGTTCGTTTTGCAAAGTGGAGAACAAATTAGAAGGAGCTTTTTCTACTGAGATAATGAAGAAGATTAATGCAATTCCAGTAGAGTTAATTAAAAAAGTAATACCTGATTATGATCCTGCTAAGATTAGTTTCTTAAAAGGAAAAGGTTGCTCGCACTGTGGTAATACGGGATATCGTTCACGTGTGTCTATTGCTGAAGCAGTTGATTTTAATCAAGCGATGCGCGAATTAATTGTTGCCAAGAAAGGCGCTATTACTGTTGATGATGTGCGTGCTAATCAACCGTTTTTGACCATGGAGCAAGACGGTTTAATTAAAGCTATGCAAGGTTTAACCACGATTGAAGAAGTCATGCGAATTATCCAAAATTAATATGAATAGCCGTAAATATAAGATTCTTATAATTGACGATGATCCGTTTTTGCTTATCATGTATAGCAAGAAGTTTCTAGCGGAGGGTTTTATTGTTCATGGCGTTCAAACAGCGGTCGCTGGTTTAGATGAAGCCAAAAAAATAAAACCTGATATTATATTAATGGATGTGATGTTGCCGGATGAAGATGGATTACTACTTCTGAAGAAACTTCGTCAGCAAAAAGAAACGGCGGCTACACCTGTTATCGTATTGAGCAATATTAGTGAAGAGCCTCATCGTGAACAAGCACGGATTTATGGTGCTGCCGCTTATTACATCAAAGCATGTATGGAGCCATCCGAGATTGTGGATAAAGTTAAACGGTTACTTGATATTTAATTATTATGCAGGCTTTTAATTTTCGTATTTTTGATAAGTCTACTAACCGGGAAGAGGCTGGTACAGTAGAAGCTGACAATGAAGCCCAGGCCACTGATACCTTGATTTCTCGAGGTTATCAGATTCTTAGTTTACAAGAAGTTACTAAGAAACATCACCGTTCCTTAAATGACATGCTAAGTCATGTTGGTATTAAGGATATTGTTATTTTTTCTCGTCAGTTTTCAGTCATGATTAGTGCTTCAGTACCAGTTGTGGAAGCATTGAAAGTTATTGCTACTCAATCTGATAAAGAACGGTATCGCCGTATTATTGCTGAGGTAGCTGATGCGGTTAATAGTGGTGATAAGTTATCAGATGCTTTTGCCAAATATCCAAAGCACTTTTCTAATTTCTATATCAGCGTTATTAAATCCGGAGAACAATCAGGTAAGCTGGATGATGCTCTTAACTATATTGCTGATGAAATGGAAAAGGATTATGACATGAATAGCAAAATTAAAGGAGCTATGATTTATCCAGCTTTTGTTATTGTTATGATGGTGGCTATTGGTATCTTAATGATGATGTTCATTGTACCGAAATTAACCGCCATTATTATTGAAGCTGGGGGCGAACTCCCAATTGCCACCCGTATTTTAGTCGCTATTTCTGATTTTTTGATTGGGTATTGGTGGGTAGTATTACTTGGATTTATTGGTTTTGTGTTTGCTGTTAGGATGATGCTAAAGAATTCGTTTACCCGCAGTAAGTTTGATTTTCTAATTTTACACATGCCGATTTTCGGTAAGTTACTGCGGATGATTTATTTAGTACGGTTTACTCGATCTATGAACACTTTGATTGTGGGAGGAGTTAATATCGTAGCAGCTCTAAAAGTGGCAGGAGATGTTATTAACAATCGCTTTTATCAACGATTGATCCAAGAAACAATTGCTGAAGTTGAAGGAGGAAATTCTCTTTGTACTGTTTTTATGAAAACTAAAGAAATCCCTTCTATGGTTTCACAGATGATGTTAGTAGGTGAGCGAACTGGTAAACTAGATGTAGTTTTGGAGAAAATAACCGGATTTTACAATCGAGAGATTGTCACCTTGCTTGCTGGATTAATGTCTTTGATTGAACCACTCTTGATGGTTATTATGGGTATAGGCGTGGGTGTTATGGTTGCAGCTATTTTGTTGCCGATGTATAATGTAGTTACGCAGATCTAGGAAAATCCTTGTGCCTTTTAGCACAATGCGGTATACTGTGGATATAATCTTTCACGAAATTTCGTGATTTAATTAGAAAGGGGGTGAAACCATGAAACAACTAAACAACAGAAAAGGTTTTACATTGATTGAATTACTCGTCGTAATCGCCATTATTGGTATCTTGTCGACAATTGCGGTTGTTGCCTTAGGTAACGCCCGTGCTAAGTCTCGAGATGCAAAGCGTATTGCTGACGTAAGACAGATGGCTCAGGCTTTGGAGTTATACTATAATGATCAACTTACTTACCCTACAACTTTAGGTGTTGTACCAGGATCAGCTCTTATATCAGGTGGTACAACTTATATGGCACAGGTACCTAGTAATCCTAGCCCACGTACTGATAACGGATGTAGTAACGTAGATTATTTTTATTCTCAGATAAGTGCTAGTAGTTATACCATTGCTTACTGTCTTGGAGCAGCGACTGGAGATATTGCAGCAGGAACTCATCTTGCAACACCAGCTGGTCTTAAATAAGTAAATTAATGATTAATTTTTAGAAAGTACAGATCACTGATTTTAGTGGTCTGTATTTTTGTAAATATGATTTCTCGAGAAACAATAATTGAATTTTGTATTAAATTACAACGCTATAGTATATATGGCTTAGTTTTTTTTATCCCAATTTATTTCGCTTGGTTTCAGGAAAATTATAGTGTATTTGATTTAAATAAATCAGCTGTATTACATATTCTCTTAAATATTATTATTGTTTTGTGGTTAATTTCCACCGTTGTTACTCGAAGAGTTAGTTGGGGAGGAAATAGGGTGCTGGGTTTATTGGGCACCACTGTTGTGGTGACTTTTTTAGTTTCCACTATTTTTTCAATAGATCTAATAATGAGTTTGTTTGGTAGTTATGAAAGATTACAGGGTCTTTATAATTTATTAGCTTATCTTGGAGTTTGTTTTTTTATTTTAGTAACTATTAAAGACCGTAATCAACTATTAACTCTAATTTCTTTTTTATTGATCGGATCATTATTTACTTGTGCATATGGATTAATCCAGGCATTTGGGTTAGATTTTCTTAAGTGGGGAGAAGTAACAATACGAATTTTCTCTTCTTTTGGACAACCTAATTTTCTAGGCCATTATTTAATTGTAGTTTTACCTTTTACAATATATGCAATATTCTTTCTGAGTAAGAATATTTATTATAGAGTAGCTTTAATTGTTTTAGCGTCAATTAATATTTCCTGCATTGTTTTTACGTATAGTCGAAGTGCTTGGTTGGCTATTATCATCAGTATTTTTTTGTTTATTATTTGGACCTTACTTCGAAAAAAGAAGAAGTTATGGGCAATCTTATTAATTAGTTTTATTATATTGAGTTTATTTCTAGTATTAAAGACTAATGTAAGCAGTACTGTAACTAAAAAATTTCCTAATTATAATACTAATGTTATTGATCGATTAGTGAGCGTATTGAATGTTGATATAGTTGGTTCAAGTACTGCTCGTCTACTATATTGGAAAGCTTCATACCAAGGCTTTAGAGATGGTTCAATACAAAGAAAGTTATTTGGTTATGGGCCTGATGTTCATGGACTAGTATTTGCTAAATATTATCAGCCAAACTGGGCGTACTATGAAAAAATAAACTCTTTTCCTGATCGAGCTCATAATTTTATTTTTGATATCGTATTACAATTTGGAATTATGGGATTACTCGCTTTTGGTTTTTTCTCTAGTTATATAATATGGAACTTAGGTAAATATGCCTGGAGAGAACATTCTCCTAAAGATTATTGGTTGGCTATTAGTTTTCTTTTTGCTCTGATTGCGTACGGAGTTAATAATCTATTTAGCTTCTCTTTAGTCGCGATGAATGTTATTTTATATATTTTATTAGCTGGAGGTTGGATAATAGCTAATAAGTTTAAACAAACTGAGAAAAAAATAACTTTTTTTCAGCCTGCATCTCTTGCAGTTTTAGGAGTTGCTTTTAGCTTCTTTTTGTTTATTATATTTTATTTTTATAATATAAAACCACTTATTGCTGATTATTATTTTTATGAAGCTAAAAAGGGGGAAGCCAGAAGTGATTGCCGTATGATCCTTGATAATATGGAAAAAGTTTTGGAATGGTATTCTTCTAGTCAGTATTATACTCGATCCTATATTCATCAAGGAACTAATTGTTTTATGGCGGTTACTGAGAAAGCTAGTCAGGAGCAGTTAGGTGCTAATTTGCTTGAACAATCTACGTTTTTACCAAAAGAGCACATGCAATATTCAAGTATGCTGGATCTAGCACGAATGTATGGTATGTTAGGTTTTTATATAGATAGAAAATATTATCAAGACGCTGACATATATTATAAAAAGTTAATTGCAAATAGTCCTAACATTACCGTTAACTATCAGGATTATGGAAGAACGAAAATGTGGGAGGGTAAGTATTCAGAAGCTGAAGAATTATTTTTGGAAGGAATACGAGTTTCACCACCAGTTGATCCACCACCACCTGGTTACCCAGATGATATATATTATCAAGTTTCTTATTTTTATAATCTATTAGGAGGAGCGTATAAGGCTGAGAAGAAGTATGATAAAGCAATTGATGCTTTTTATACAGCTATTAGAATTAAACCAAATATTGCATCTAATTATAAAGATCTATCTGATATGTATTATCAGCAACATGACCTTACTAAGGCAATATATATTACTGAAAAAGCTTTTGCTCTAGAGCCAACCAAAGCTGATTGGCCATATTACCTAGGTTTACTTTATAATGAAAAAGGCGACCTAGAAGCTGCTAGAGAATATACTCGTAAGGCACTTGATATTGATCCTGGCAATGAAAAAGCTCAGAAATTAATGGATATATTAAACGTTAAGAAGTAGTATAATTTAATATATGGAAATTTCTCTAATTATCTTTATAACAATTTTAGGTTTAATTATCGGCAGCTTCCTTAACTGTTTAATTTGGCGACTTCATACTCGAGAAAGTTTAGGTGGTCGCTCACATTGTCGCAATTGTAAAAAGATGATTGCCTGGTATGATAATATTCCTGTGATTAGTTTTCTATTACTCAAAGGGAAATGTCGAGAATGTAAAACAACGATAAGTTGGCAGTATCCTGTTGTAGAGATTATTACCGCTTTTTTATTTGTAGTAACTTTTTATCGCATTACCGCGTTTTATGGTGTTGTCGAAACATGGCAAATACAAGCCTGGTTAACACTAATACGTGATTGGTTATTTGTTGCAACCTTAGTAGTAGTTTTTGTTACTGACATATTATGGTATTTGATTTTTGATGAAGTAGTTTTACCTATCACGATTGTTATTGCCTTTATTAATTTAGCCTTGGGAATGTCATGGCAGGGTCTGATAGTTTCTGTTATAATAGGAAGCGGTTTTTTCTTAAGTCAATTCATTCTATCTCGCGGTCGCTGGATTGGCGGCGGTGACATTCGTCTGGGATTATTATTGGGAGCAGCCTTGGGTTGGCCCCTTATTATCCCAGCGATTTTTATTGCTTATATTTTAGGAGCAGTGGTAGGAATAGGTTTGTTAATTGGCGGCCAAAAGAAGCTAGGAGCTATGTTACCTTTAGGAACTTTCTTGGCTATTGGAGCTATTATCACCCTTTTCTATGGTCATCAACTATTAACCATGTATCTTGATTTGATTCGTTTTAACTAATATCTATGGATAAAAAATCATCAAAAAAAATATCACCCAAATTTATTTTCGTAGTGGGCGGAGTTATGTCGGGAGTAGGTAAGGGTGTAGCAGTAGCAAGTATTGGTAGAATCTTAACTAGCAAGGGTTTTAATGTTACGGCTTTGAAGATTGATCCCTACATTAACGTTGATGCTGGTACCATGAATCCAATTGAACATGGAGAAGTCTTTGTAACAGAAGACGGTGATGAAACAGATCAGGATATTGGTAACTATGAGCGATTTTTAAATAAGAATATTTATCGTGAGAATTACATGACGACCGGTCGTGTCTATCAGTCAGTGATTGAACGAGAACGAAACCTTGGTTACGGTGGTAAATGCGTTGAAGTAGTACCGCATATTCCATTAGAAGTAAAAGCTCGAATTGAAACTGCTTTGGAAAAAGCTGGAGCAGAAATTATGATTGTTGAAATTGGTGGTACGGTTGGTGAATATCAAAACATGTTATTTTTGGAGGCAGCTCGTATGATGAAGTTTACCTACGGTCATGATGTTGTTTTTGTAATGGTTAGTTATTTGCCAGTACCATCAAATTCCAGTGAAATGAAAACCAAACCAACCCAGTATGCCATTCGAACATTAAATACTGCCGGTATTCAACCTGATTTTATTATCGCTCGTTCTATCACTGACTTAGATCGTCCACGCCGAGAAAAGATTGCTATCAATTGTAATATTAGTCCCGAGGATGTTATTTCCGCTCCTGATAGTGAATCGATTTATGATGTACCAGTTAATTTTGAAAAAGATCATTTAGGTGAACGTATTTTACGAAAATTTCATCTTAAGCCTCGCCGAAAAGATTTAGTGGAATGGAAGGCAGTGATTAGTCGCTTAAAAAATGCCAAAAAATCAGTTGATATTGGTATTGTTGGAAAGTATTTTATGTCAGGTGATTTTCATTTAACTGATTCATATATTTCTGTATTGGAAGCAGTGAAACATGCAGCAGCGGCTAACCGTGTCAAAGTAAATATTCATTGGTTATCAGCAGAAGAAATTGAAAAAAATGGTACTGGCGTTTTAAAGAAGTTTGCTGGTATTATTGTTCCCCAAGGGTGGGGGAGTCGTGGTTCAGAAGGTAAGATTAAAACTATTCAATATTGCCGAGAACATAAGGTACCATACTTTGGGCTATGTTATGGTATGCAAATGGCAGTGATTGAGTTTGCTCGTAATGTTGCTGGACTAAAGCGAGCAAATAGCCGAGAAGCTGATCCCAAAGCTAAGTATCCAGTAATTGATATTATGGAAGCACAAAAAGATAATCTAGCCGCTGGAAAATATGGCGGCACCATTCGATTAGGTGGCTGGCCTTGCAAAATGGTACCAGGCACACATCTAGCTAAGATATATGCCAAAAAATTTGATAAAAAAGGTATTGTTTCAGAACGTCATCGTCATCGCTATGAATTTAATCCTGAATACCGAGAATTATTAGAAAAGAAAGGCTTGATTATTGCTGGTACTTCACCTGACAACAAAATTGTTGAAGCGATTGAATTAAAAAATCATCCATTTTTTATTGGCACTCAATTTCATCCAGAATATATTTCAAGACCGCTTGATCCACATCCGTTGTTTGTGGAGTTTGTGAAGGTTTGTTCTGGAAGAAGTAAAAAGAACTAAATTTTGAAAATTTTCAAAATTAGTTTACGCAGAAAGAAAATAATTTTTTTTAATCCAAATATATTTAGAAATGATTTTGTTATTCTTCTAAATAAGTGCCATACAAAAATAAAAATAAATCGTAAAGAAAAACCTTCGTATTTTATTTTTATTTCACATTCTTCTTTAAAAGATGCCAAGTAGTGTTTTGCACTAGTACCATCTGTCCTAAAATTGATTAAAGGTTTAGGATCGAAGTAATATGGTAAGTTTAATAGTTCTAGACGTTTTAACCAATCACTATCACCAGCATAACGGTATTTTTCATTATAAGAGCCCACTTGTTGTATAGTTGAGGATTTACAGAAATATGTTGGATGAGCAAAGTAAAAGAGACTATATAAATCTTCTCGCCAACTTGTTATATGAGGCGGTGCTCCTAGAACTGCAAAACGAATATTGAAATCTTGATTATATATATTCATTTGTGAGCAGTAGAAGTTAATTTCAGGATTTTTAATAAAAGCAGAGGCAACTCTTTCTAAGCATTGATTATCGGAAAAGATATCATCAGAATGTAAGAAGCCTATTATATCGCCTTTTGCTTGACGAAGACCTTCATTAAAAGCTTGGTAGATTCCAGAAGTAGAAAAGTTAATCAGTTGAGAATTTGGATGTTGATAGTTTTTAATAATTTCATGAGTTTGATCAGTTGAGTTAGTATCAATAAAGATATGCTCAAAATGGCGATAGGTTTGGTTATTAACTGATTTCAAACATTCTGCTAGAAAATGCCCGCTATTTTTGGTACATGTGATGACTGTTATTAAGGGAGAATTTGAATTCATAGCATTAATTACTTTTCTTAGTTATTTGCTTTAATACCCATTTTTACTATAGTATACTATATAAACAATTACGTCTAAACTTGCTTATGAATGAATTACCTGAAAATCAAGCTAATTATTTTGCTTTACGAGGAGTTACAGATTTTTCAACAGAAAATTATGTTCTCCCGCCTTTCTTTGCAGGCTCTTTACCAACTGATAAAGATATTAGTATTTGTGATTTGGGGTGTGGATATGGTCGATTGATGACTGGTTTAAAAAATATTGGATATAATAATGTGTATGGTATTGATCAAGAAGCCGAAGCAATCGATTGGTGTAAAAAAAAGGAGTTATCAGTTGACTGTATCACAATTAAAGATTTTGTATTGAAGGAAGTTACTAGTCGTTTTGATTTAGTTATTATGAGTCATGTTCTTGAACATTTGCCAAAAGATTCTATTATTTCAACTTTAAGAGACATCAAAAAGAATTTATTGAAACCAGGGGGTAGTATTTACATTATTGTCCCGAATGCGCAATCATCAACTGGTTGTTATTGGGCGTATGAAGATTTTACTCATTCAACTCTATTTACAGCCGGTAGTTTACTGTATGTTTTAAAAGCTGCAGGTTTCGAAGAAGTTACTTTAGTTGATCCTCAATGTTTAGCTGGTCTCTCTAAGTTTCGAAGCTATGTTAGGAAATTTCTTTTAAGTACGTATCGATTAAAAAATACTTTTTGGAATAAAGTAACAGCCAGTTCTTTTCACAAGCCTAGTCCCGAAGTATATAGTTTTGAAATAAAAATGAAAGCAAAGTAGATATTAGTTTGTATGAAAGAATTTCTTAAATATATAATTAATGGAGTAGCGGTCGCAGTAGTTCATTTTTTTAGTTTTTTTTGTAAACGATCCATGGTTACAAATGGAGTTTTAATAGTACGGACGGATAATATTGGCGATTTTATTATTTTTTTACCATACCTAAAAAAAATTTCTGAATATTATAATAGCCCCTTAACTCTTGTTGTTAGTGAAACAGTAGAAGAATTTGTCAGTGGATTACAGGAAAGAGGATATCCGATAGCTAGAATTATAGTTGTAGATAGAAAAGAGTTTAACAAAAATTTTTTTTATAAATTAAAATTTTTATTTAAAATACATCAACAATCATATCTTGTAGCTCTTTCCTCAGTTTTTTCAAGGGAATCAATTGGAGATACTATTATTAATGTTAGTCGAGCTAAAGAAAAGATAGGTTTTAGCTCTATTAATAATTCTTCAGATAGAGTTATGGGGGGGTTATATAATTATGCCTACACTTACTTAATCTCAGGTATTTCGGAGAATAGTAAAGAGGTCGAAAAGAATGCTTACTTTTTCAGTAAAATAAATAAAACTGCTTCGGAACAAATTATATATCCTGAGATTGTAGTTTCTGGTAAAGATGAAGTTTCGGCTGAAATTCTTATTAAAGAATTAAAATTAGAAGAAAAGAGATTCATACTATTTGGTCCTGGGGCAGCTGCGTCTTTCCGTATATGGCCTCAAGAAAGATATACTGAAGTTGCTGATTTTATTAATTCGCTTGGTTATCAAGTAGTTATTTGTGGTTCAGGAAACGATGAACAACTTGCTCGTGGTATTATTTCTTGTGCGAAATCTTCTGTAATTAATATAACAGGGAAGACACCAATTTTTGTTCTTGCAGCTTTATTAAAAAAATCTTTACTATTCATTGGCAGTGAATCAGCGGTTTTACATTTAGCAGCAGCAGTAAATACTCCAGCTATATGTCTTATGGGAGGTGGTCACTTTAACAGGTTTTATCCTTATTTTGATTCACCACTCCAACAAATTGTATTTGATCCAGAAATGAAATGTATGAATGATAACTGGAATTGTGCCCGTAATATTCCAGTCGGACAACCATCTCCTTGCATTAATGCGATTACTGTTAATATGGTTAAGGAAAAGATTAATTCTCTTATTTAGTTTTTAAAAAAACACCGACTCTTAAAGTCGGTGTTTTTATATTCATTTAACAATTAATTTATTTCTGAGCTACCACGCTCACTACTGTTGAAGCTTTTAGTTGACCATTAAACTTTAGTAACTTCTTTGTGGAGAACTTTACTAAACCATTAACTTTGGAATAAAGGGTATCATCTTTACCGCGCAAGACATTAATGCCTGGTTGGTATTTAGTACCGCGTTGTCGAATTAGAATAGAGCCTGGTTTAGCGATTTGGCCGTCTTGGAGTTTAACTCCTAGTCGTTTGCTTTGACTATCACGGCCCAGGGCGGTGGACCCGCCGGCTTTTTTATGTGCCATAGAATTTAATAGTAAATCCGCTTCCCAAAGCCTTTTTAAGGCTCTAGCGGCTAATTTAGGAGCTCTTTGTCGCTCCGCAAGCGATAAAGAGAATAAGGCTTCTAAACTATAGCGAAAGAAGGTGATAGTGTCAATATTTGGATAAAATAGGCTAATATTTAAGTATTATTGACAGAATATAGATAATATGCTATTATGTGGTAGCTTAAAAGCTATTCTTTAATAATTAAATTAATTAAACCGCCTCCCGAAGGAGAGGATCAAAATGAAGAAACTAATCATCATTTTTTTATTCTTAATGTCAGTATCATTAGGAAATGCACAGAAACAGAACGACAATAACTATCAGATTATTAATGTACCGGGTATTGACTGGATTAATAATGTGATTTTTTTTAATCAGTACAAAGGATTTGTGTCTGGTGAAAATGGTGTTTTTACGACTAGTAACGGTGGGCAGACCTGGAACAGAGTGTTTGGAGACTCAAATATAAGAATGTATGATGCAGTGAAACTGCAAAATTCTTCTACGGCCTTTGTAGTTGGTTCTACCGAAGATCTACTTCATATTTACGTGCTAACAACAACTAATGCTGGAGCTACATGGAGCACAGTCACTATTCCCGGGAATAATATCCCTTATGCCGTTACTTCATATAGCAATACAGTTGATATTGTATGTAACTCAAATTCGGTGGTACGCAGTACTAACAGCGGACAATCATGGCAGGAGCATATTGGAAATCCGGCTTGGAATTTTGTACCTTCTGATGCAGTAAGACTCGGTAATGTCTTATTTGTAAGTTTGGGCAGGTTATACCGAAGCCGTAATTTGTTAGACTGGCAAGATGTTGGTTTGCTAGATCAATCTCACAATGGTGTAGCAGTTGAAGGATTGACGCAGAATGGTGAGGTAGTTTTTGGCGCTGGATATAAAACTGCTGTGCCCACAGATATTTTATCAATGAATGAGCACTTCAAAAAATCAACAGATGGAGCAAGAGTTTATGTTCCTGGGTATGGATATATGAAGGCAATTGATTTTATTAATTTAAGATCTACCTTTGATTTACCTGTTCCAACAATTTGTTACTCAAAAAATTTGGGTAAAGATTGGACAAAAGTGTTTCTTCCGGGAAATGGTTATATGACTCAGGTTGGTTTTGCTAATTCTAACGTTGGATATTCAACTGGAACAGAAATTGATACTGTTGGAGGTGAGATAATATCTACTGGCGTGGTGTATGAAACCAATAACGGCGGAAAGCGTTGGAGAAAAGTATTCGAAACTGATTCCATTGAATATGGAATGAGGAGTATTGAAATAATTAATAATAAAGCAATTTTTTCTTTTGGATCAAAACTTCTGGTTTTAAGAAACCATAATAACGATGCAGTTGAAGTTGACTCAAAAGAAGACACTCCGCAACAAAAACTTGAACAAAATTATCCAAATCCGTTCAACCCGGTAACCCAGATTTCTTTTTCTTTGGCTGTATCAGGTATGGTCAAGCTATCTATTTATGACATAACTGGCAGAGAAGTAAAAGCATTGGTTAATGAATCAAAATCAGCAGGTAACTATACAGTAGATTTTAACGGCAGCGAACTATCAAGCGGAGTTTATTTTTATAAACTTGAGACAGGTAACTTCCGGGTAACAAAAAGAATGACATTAATAAAATAGGAAGGAGAAGGAATGCGTTTGCTCATATTGACTTTAGGAGTTCTAGTATTGATAGGAATCGTAGGATACCTACAATATCACTTGGGATCCTTACTATGTCAGATAGGAGCATTTGCTTTCTTCTTTACCTATCTATACTTACTTATCAAAGAATGTAAAAAATAAATAAATTAATAATCCGAGACTTAAAAAATCTCGGATTTTTTTATTATTTCCACTATATTTTTAAGTTTGCCGGGTCCGCCTGATCATGATAAAATAGAGTATCGTATAACCATTTTTCTCCCCACCTATGCCCTTCGTTCACCTCCATGTTCATAGTCATTATTCCTTGTTAGACGGCCTAACTAAGATTGATGATTTGATTGAAGCTGCCAAAGCTGACGGCTCACCGGCCGTGGCGTTAACTGACCACGGAGTTATGTATGGAGCGATTGAATTTTATGAAAAATGTAAAAAAGAGGGGATTAAACCAATTATTGGTGTTGAAGCCTATCTAACCCCAGGCTCTCGTCATGATCGCACCATACGTCCAAATGAAAAAAACTATTATCACTTAGTCTTACTCGCCAAAAACAATGTCGGTTATCACAATTTAATAAAACTAACTTCACTAGCTCATGTTGAAGGTTTTTATTACAAACCAAGAATTGACTGGGAAATATTATCACAATATGCGGAAGGTGTAATTGCCACTAGTTCTTGCCTTGCTGGGGAAATTCCTCGTTTGTTGTTAGCAGGTAAAAGAGACAAGGCGATTGAGAAGATTAATGATTACGTTACACTTTTTGGCAAAGAGAATTTCTTTTTAGAATTACAAGATCATCCAGAAATTCCAGAGCAGATGAAGTTAAATGATATTTTAGTAGAGTTATCAAAAGAATTAGATATTCCTTTGATTGTTACCAACGATGTTCACTACTTAAAATCTGAAGATGATGAGGCTCAGGATATTTTATTGTGCTTGCAAAACAAGAGTAAGAAAGAAGATACTAATCGTATGTCGATGCTGGGAGTTAATTATTCGCTTAAACCAACAGCGGATATTGCAGCTGCTTTTGCTCATGTACCTGAAGCCTTAGAGAATACAGTTAAGATTGCCGAGATGTGTGAACTTGAATTAGAGTTAGGCAAAATTCAGTTACCTCACTTTGATGTACCAACTGGTTTTGATGGAAATTCTTTTTTACGAAAATTAACCTTAGAAGGTTTAATAAAACGGTACAACAAAACATATGAAACTATTGATCAAGTATATCGTGACCGTGTCGACTATGAACTAGAAGTGATTGCCAAAATGGGTTGGCCATCATATTTTTTAATTGTGGCTGATTTTGTAAACTGGGCCAAAGATGAAGGTATTATTGTTGGACCAGGGCGTGGTTCAGCCGCCGGCTCCTTAGTTTGTTATGTTTTGGGTATTACTAATCTTTGTCCGATTGAATATAATTTAGTGTTTGAACGTTTTTTGAACCCTGACCGTATCTCAATGCCTGATATTGATTTGGATTTTGCTGATTCTCGTCGTAATGAAGTTTTGGAATATGTTCAGAACAAATATGGTTCAGATCACGTCGCTCAAATTATTACCTTTGGAACTATGGCCGCCAGGGCTGCTATCCGGGATGTTGGTCGAGTATTAAATTACCCCTATGAATACTGCGACAAATTATCTAAAGCCGTACCACCGTTAATGAAGTTAAAAGATGCCTTGAATCGTTCACCTGAATTAAAAGCTTTGTACACTGAGCCAGAAGCTAAACGTATAATTAATTATGCTTTAAAACTTGAAGGCGTAGCTCGTCACTCATCAGTCCATGCCTGTGGTGTCTTGATTACTAAAAACCCCTTAAGTGATCACGTACCAATTCAATTTGCCTCAACTTCTGATAAAAGTTTAGTTTCCCAATATTCTTTGCATCCAATTGAAGATTTAGGATTATTAAAAATGGATTTTCTTGGGTTAAGTAACTTAACTATTATTGAAGCAGCGATTAATATCATTGAAAATACCCGAGGCGTTAAAATTAATATTGATACAATTCCACTTGATGATCAGAAAAGTTACCAATTGTTTCAAACTGGAGAAACCACTGGTGTTTTTCAGTTTGAGTCTAGCGGCATGAAACGATATTTAAAGGAATTAAAACCAACTCAATTTGAAGATATTATTGCTATGGTGGCGTTGTATCGACCTGGTCCAATGGAATGGATTCCAAATTATATTACAGGTAAGCAGGGGATCAAGAAATTAAAATATCTTCATCCTAAACTAGAACCAATTTTGAATATTACGTATGGGGTAGCAATTTACCAGGAACAAGTTATGCAAATTGCACGAGATGTGGCTGGCTTTACTATGGCAGAGGCTGACGTACTGCGAAAAGCTGTTGGTAAGAAAATTCCTAAGTTATTGGCTGAGCAAAAAGAAATGTTTGTGGAAGGCTGTGTCAAGAATGGTTTAACAGTTAAATTAGGGGAAGAAATTTTTTCTTTTATTGAACCATTTGCGGGCTATGGTTTTAATCGTTCACACGCGGCTTGTTATGCAATGGTTGGTTATCAAACCGCCTATCTTAAAGCCAATTACCCAGTGGAATTTATGGCCGCTTTGCTTACCTCTGATCAACAAGATACAGATCGTATTGCCATAGAAATTGAAGAGTGCCGTAATATGGGGCTAGTTATCCAGCAGCCTGATATTAATGAATCATTTGAGAATTTTACCGTTGTAGCTAGTGATAAAAATAGCAAAACGATTCGTTTTGGCTTAAAAGCTATTAAAAATGTTGGTGGACATATTGCTGAAACAATTATCAAGGAACGAAAAACTAATGGTCCGTTCACTAGTCTAACTAATGTTTTAGAACGAATTGAAGACAAGGATTTAAACAAAAAATCATTAGAGAGTCTGATTAGAAGTGGAGCCTTCGATAGTTTAGGCGAGCGAGGACAGTTACTTGCCAACGTTGATAGTATGTTGAATTTCCATAAGGAAGCCAGTATCAGAAAAATTAACCGACAAGTAAGTTTATTCGCTGGTCTTGGTAGTAGCGAGCAACAATCAATAACCTTAAGCCCAGCTCCTGCAGCTAATCAAAAAGATAAATTAATCTGGGAGAAAGAACTACTGGGGTTATATATTACTGAACATCCCTTTGCTGAATTTCGTACACTGGTTGCTGCTACTGTTACACCTATTAGATCATTACAAATTACCATGGCTAATCAAGAGGTTGTGATTGGAGGTATTATCACCACCATCAAGAAAATATTAACTAGAAAGAATGAATCAATGCTCTTTGTAAAATTAGAGGATGGAGCTTCACTTGAAGTTATTATTTTCCCTAAACTACTTCAAGAAACTTTAGCCATATGGCAGGAAGGAAAAATAATTTTATGTCAGGGGACACTATCTGATAAAGATGGACAGCTTAAATTATTAGCTAACCGGGCAGTTGAGTTAACAACTGAAAATGCTAGTATTGCTGTCCGGGAATTTTCTAAGAATGCACCGGCTCGTCGTCCTAGACCAGCATCAAAACCAGTGCCCTCGACTTCATCACCCGAAGGATTAAAGTTAATTATTCAACACACAGAAGGTATTCCTGAAATATTTGCTCGTTTAAAAACAGTACTGCAAGAATTTCCTGGTTCTCATCATGTCTATGTCAAAGTTACTACTAATACTGGTGACACTATTATCAAAACTGATTACAAAGTTGATAAACAACCTTCATTACTTGAGCGATTGCGTGAACAATTCGCTGGTATCGTGCAAATTCTTTAAGTTGTTAGTTAACATATCGTTAACGTAGTTGTTTTTTTTGTGGTCGTGACCTATAATTACATAATATAACTAATATTTTCTATGGTTGAAAAAAAGAAAACTACAAAAACAACTCGAGTTACCAAACCACGAAAAAAATCTACTCCCAGTACAGTGAAAGTAACCAGAATCAGAAAAAGAGTGATAGCTAAACCAGAGAGTATTATTGATTTACGTAATAATTTTTCTGAACCAGAATATGAACAACCTGTGGTTGAGGATATTTTTGATGAATCAATATTTTCACCAGAGGAAGTTGCATCAGAAAAGATTTCTGAACCACCTAAACGTTGGTCATCTCGTTTATATCGCAATATTGCTGTGACCTTTGTAGTTTTAAGTATAGCCAGTCTTGCCTTAGTGGCTTATTTAACCTATATACGCCTAGATATTATCGTTGAGCCAATGGTTTCGGTAGTTAATGCCAAAACTACTTTTAAAGTATATGACCGACCAGAGGATTATGAATTACCAGCTGGCACTACCTTGGGCTTAGTACGTGAAATGGAAGTTGAATCAACTGAAACAGTATCTTCAACTGGCAAAAAAGTTACCGGAGCAGAAGTTAGTGGTACAGTACGAATCATTAATAACTACACCAAAAATCAACCTCTAGTAGCGACAACACGGTTGTTAACACCAAACAATCAATTATTACGATTAACTGAGTCGGTTACAGTGCCTGCTGGGGGAGAAGTACAAGCTTCAGTCTATGCCGAGACAGCTGATCCCTCATTTACCTTAGCTGACACAAAGTTAACTATCCCAGGACTCTGGAGTGGTTTACAGGATAAGATTTATGCGGAAGCTAAAATTGGATCTGTTAAGTATAAAGAAAAAGCTGACCTTTTTATTACCCAAGCCGATATTGATCAAGCTGTACAAGTAGCTAAAGTATCAATTTTGGAAAAAGCCAAACAAGATATTAATAATGTGTATTCAGCGTATGATCAGAAATTATTTACTCTTAAAGACACATTACTAAAAACCGAAATTACTGGTGAAGCCGGTGAAGTGAAAGATTCAGTGAGTGTGACTGTCACTGGCTTGGTCACTGTGGTTGCTTTTAATAGTTCAACAGTTACGGGTATTGTTGATACAGCCTTAACAGCCGCTGGCTCAGCTGAAGCAATTGAAAATCAAGAAAAAAAACCAGCTTTTGAAATAGTTAGTGCTGATCCAAAGGATAATGTAGCTGAAATTTCAGCCATCACATCAGGTCTGTCTACACCTAAAACAGTTGATGCCATTATTGATTTGAAAAAGATTCATAATCTACGTCGTAATCAGTTAGAAGCCTATTTAAATGAATCTCCTAATATAAGTAGCTATGAGCTAAAATTTAGACCCTCTTTTTGGCCCTGGTCACCAATGTTAGCTGACAGAATCTTTGTATCTGTTAAATAAGATTGACTTTGTTGTGTTGTAATAGTATATTTAGCAGTATATTCAGCGATTGCCATAGCTACCACCTATGGTCCGAAAGGATCCATTGTTACATACAACGGTCTAAGCTGAGAATGAGTGTCTCTTGTTTTCAAGAGAAAATCAGGTGGAACCGCGAGGCTTGACCCCGTCCTGATAAGATTATGACTTTTGTCGTATTTTTATCAGGGCGTTTTTTATTCATTTAATATGCTATATGGACATGCCGCTTTCAACTAAACGTCATTCACTCTCACATTTAATGGCCCATGCCATTATGGAGTTATATCCGGACGCTCAGTTTGCTATTGGACCAGCTATTGATACTGGTTGGTATTATGATATTGATTTTTTGGAAACTAAACCAACTGAAGCTGATTTTCAGAAAATTGAAAAAAGAATGGGTGAGTTAATAAAAAAGAATATTCTTTTTACACGAACAGAAAAAACTATTGCTGAGGCTTTGGAGTGGGCCAAGAAGAATAAACAACATTACAAAGTAGAAATTATTGAAGATTTAGCTAAACAAGGTGAAACCAATGTTAGTTTTTATACAGTAGGGGATTTTGAAGATTTATGTAAAGGTCCGCATGTTGAAACTACTGGTCAAATTTCTAAAGGAAGTTTCAAGTTACATACCTTGGCTGGAGCCTATTGGCGTGGTGATGAAAAGAATAAAATGTTAACTAGAATCTATGGCTTGGCGTTTGATGATAAGGAAGCCTTGGAAAAACATTTATTGATGTTATCAGAAGCTGATAAACGTGACCATAGAAAATTAGGTCGTGAATTAGATTTATTTACTTTCTCTGATTTAGTTGGTGCAGGGTTGCCATTATGGACACCTAAGGGAATGGTCATGCGAGAGTTACTCGATATGTATGTCTGGGAATTACGACAAGCTGCCGGTTACGAGAAAGTTGAGATTCCTCATATTACTCGAAAAGAACTATATGAAACCAGTGGTCATTGGGAAAAGTTTCAGGATGGATTATTCACCATTCAAACTCGTGAAGGTCATTTCTTTGCCATGAAGCCAATGAATTGTCCTCACCACACTCAGATTTACAAACGAAGAAAGTGGAGTTACCGTGAATTACCACAACGCTATGCCAACACCACTATGGTATATCGCGATGAACAAACCGGAGAGTTGTCTGGTCTTTCACGAGTACGAAGTATTACTCAAGATGATGCCCATGTGTTTTGCCGCTCTGATCAAGTCAAAGAAGAGATGTTAAAGATTTGGCATATTATCACGGCTTTTTACAGTGTGGTTGGTTTTAGTTTACGTATTCGTTTGTCGTGCCATGATCCAAAAAATATGAATGCCTACTTAGGTGATCCAGACTTATGGAAACGAGCTGAGAAAGAGTTAGCTGATATGATTAAAGAACAAGGTCAGGAACCTGAAATTGGCATAGGAGAGGCGGCTTTCTACGGACCTAAGGTAGATTTCATGGCCAACGACTCATTAGGCAGAGAATGGCAGGTAGCCACTATTCAGTTAGATATGAATCTTCCCGAGCGTTTTGATTTGACCTATGTATCTCAAGAAGGCAAAGACGAGCAGGTGGTAATGATACATGCGGCTATTATGGGTTCCATTGAACGTTACATGGCTATACTAATAGAGCATTACGCTGGT
This sequence comes from uncultured Gammaproteobacteria bacterium, assembly GCA_964540895.1. Taxonomy (GTDB): domain Bacteria; phylum Patescibacteriota; class Patescibacteriia; order Patescibacteriales; family Patescibacteriaceae; genus Patescibacterium. The sequence goes on from CAZIOP010000001.1 coordinate 135,922, forward strand.
GCTTTTCCTGTCTGGTTGTCACCAGTCCAAGTGAAATTAATGTCAGTTGGAGAAAGTCATATTGAGTTTTGTGAAAATCTGGCTCGTGAAATGAGAGATAGCTCCATCCGAGTAGAAGTTGATACTTCAAGTGAAACAGTGGGTAACAAGATTCGAAAAGCTTCTTTAGAGAAAGTTCCCTATATGTTGGTAATAGGTGACAAGGAAATGAACTCTGATAATTTATTTGTTCGTAGAAGAGGTGAGAAAGAAGCAGAGGAATGGGAGAAAGAGAAGTTTATTAACAAAGTACTAGAAAAGATGAAGAAAAGAGAATAACGAAAACGCTGGAAGTAATTCCAGCGTTTTTAGATTGAAAATAGAAATTTTACTTACTTGGAGGAAATAATTCATCATTTGACATATATAATCCTTCTTTAGTTACATGATAGGCTTTCTCTTTTTTCTCTGTTAATACTAAAAGCGGTTTTTCAGTAACAGGATTAACAGCATATAGATCTACTTGACCTCCCACATTTATTAAATTATAGACAACCCGTTCAGAAGTTGTTTCAACTTGTGGACTGTTAAAGTCTAAGTGTATGGGATCATAGATGCGAGCAATACTAGGTCTTTTTTCTGATGGTAAAAATTTAAATGGACCATCATCACCTCGTAACATTTCTTCAAAAACATATAGAACAGATTGATGTGGTTTCCAGTTTTCTAAAGCTTTTACTCCATGCTTTTTCAAGAAAGCAATGGTTTCTTGTTTATTCATGCTCTTTTTATCTTCAAATTTTTCAACACCCGGAGACTCCATGTTTAATTTCATATTATTTACCAGAATCTATCATTAATCCCGCCCCAATTGCGCCAGCTAGTGGTCCTAATTTACCCTTTACTAATCTTACACTTTGAGAATTTGGTGAGAAGGTAAACTTTTTTAGATTTGTTTTAGCGGCATCTAAAAATAGACTACCTGAATTTACTACACTGCCACCTAAAATTATTACTTCAGGATCTAATAGATTAACAACTGTACTCATAGCAATTCCTAAGTAAGAACCTAATTCTTGATATGTTTTTTCAGCTAATAGATCACCACGATAGGCTTCTTCGGCTAGGAGAGCTGGGTTATGTTGTGTTAATTTATGGTAGGCTTCTTCTAAGGTGATTGATTCATCAAAATCAACGATAATATGACCGACTTCATTTGCACCGCCATGATGGCCGTTATATATTTCTCCTTTATACCACCAACCACTACCAATACCTGTGCCAAGTGTCATACCATAAATATTTGTTGCTTTACGACCGGCCCCTATCATGGCTTCAGCTCGTGTGAAGCAATTGGCATCGTTATCTAATTTAATTATTAGATCGGGTTTATTTAATAATTCACGTAGAGCAGGGACTATCTTTGTTTGTTTTAAAATAGCTAAATTAGCAGCTGTTACAACCTCTTCTTTTTCAAAATCAATTACTCCAGGTATACCAAGACCAACACCAGCTAAGACTCCTTTTGCAACATCTAGGCGAGCTAAGAGGGGATCAAGAGCTGCTTTAATCATGATAAGGAAATGTTCAAAACTATCTTTAGGCGTAGCCAGAATTGAACTCTCGATAACTTTTTGGTTATGAAGCAATACGGCAGCTATTTTTGTTCCGCCAATATCAACGCCTATTTGGTATTCTTTATTACGTGCCATAGTTACTGTTGATGATTAAAAAGTTTTCTAGTTTCTTGCCAATAGAAATCATTATGACGAGTTTCTTTCTCCCAATACCACCATTCAACACCCCAAAGGTAAAAAGTTCTGAAACCAGTTTGTCTAGAGAATTCTATTATTTCTTTAAATTTTTCTGGATTCATAGTTAAATCACGTTCAGCTTGAGGTAAATCTTGAAAAGCAGATTTACCCCACGGCTCACCTTGGAGTTCAATCATTATCCAATCTTGTGGATGAGCAAACAAGTTAGCAATATTTTTTTTGATTCTAAAAAAGAAAGGTGAGATTGGATAGCGAAGATAGCGACCCAAAGTTTTCGAATAGGTATTTAAATAGAGTGTACTGCCAAAGACATCACCTCGTTTAGCGGCTGGAATCCAAGCCGATAATTCACCGGAATCAGTTACAATAATCGGCCTGGAATCAAGTGAACGAGCTAGGGCGATTTCTGTATCTAAGAAATTTAAATCAAAGTCTGGACAAACACCAAAATATTTTAGAAATGGCTCATTTTCAATTTGCCAGTGAGTAATTGAGGGATGACGACGGTATCGAGCAATAGTATTGGTAATATATTCTAAAGTAGCAGATTGACGGTCAGTTGTTTCTAGACTATCAACCCAGTTTGGTAAATGACATTCCGGCCAACGAGGTACTCGGTTACCCATTACTAAAATTAGTTCAACATTTCGTTTTTCAGCTTCGTGAATTTGCCAGTCAAGGTCAGACCAGTCGTAACGACTAGCATCTGGTTGAACAATGTCCCAATAGACTGGTAGACGAACTTTTTTTACACCAAGTTCATCTAACATGGCTATATAGTTTTTCTTCCAATCAAGTCCAAGTCCTTGGCTTTGTTTTTGAGAAAATGTTACTCCGTATTCTAATTCTTCAGGTGGATAGACTTTTGCCCAGCTCAAGATAAAGAGTAGCCAAAAAATAATAATTATTACGAGGGCAATGTTTTTATATGTTCTCACAACGTGCATGTCGGAGTTTTAATTAATGAGATACGGCATCAAATACTTCTGCTGTGACAAAAGCAGTTATAGCATAGGCCGCAACAATGATAATTAGACCAATTACCCCATGTCTAATTTGAGCAACTGCTTGTTTGACTTGCTCTTCGTTACCAGCTGCTGTCATATACTTAAAGCCGGCAGCAATAATAATTATTACAAAAATTACTCCAATTACCCCTAGGAAGATTTTAATAATTCGAGCTACGACTTGCTGTAGTGGTTCAGGAGCTCCAGTTTGGTCATAGGCAGAAGTGCCAATAGCATTTAAGCCACCTTGGTCAACCTTGTCCAACCAGCTGCCAGCTTGAGCTTGGAGAGGAGAAATAGCCGCCAACATAAGGAAAAAAAGACTAACAAGGAGGTGCTTTACAATAGTTAAGGTCATATGTAAGATATGGTATACTTTAATCAGTTTACCGATCTTTTCAATATGATCGGTATTCTCATTATATTAAAAGGATGTTGAAAAGTCCATGATATGGCTCTAGCCGGTAAAGTCGCAGCGAATACAGTTATTCAGGTAGGCAACAAGATTGTTACTACTGGGATTAATTTAGTGATTATTGCCTTAATAACCCGTTATTTGGGTACCTATGGCTTTGGTCAATATACCACCGCGGTAACGTTTGTGGTTTTTTTTAGTATTGCGGCTGATTTAGGCTTAACCTTGATTACCACACAATTAATTAGCCGACCTGGAATAAATATTTCTGAGGTCATGAGTAATCTTTTTACGTTTCGGGTTGTGTCTGGTTTGGTAATAGTGGGCTTAGCCCCGGTGGTAGCCATGTTTTTACCCTATGAAGCATCTATTAAAGAGGGCATACATATCACGGCCTTGGCCATGTATTTTGTTTTATTATGTCAGATCTTTGTTAGTCTGTTTCAAAAAGAATTACGAACGGACAGGATTGCTATAGCAGAAATTGTTAGTCGTCTTGTTATTTTAGGACTCACAGTCTGGGCTATTACTGCTAATACAGGTGTGACTGGCTTATTATGGGTTTTAACAGCTGGTAGTGCATTGAGTTTTGGTTTACATTTCTGGTATGCCAGAAAGTATGTTGATATTAAATTTCGTTTTGATAGAGCAGTGTGGAAAGATATCATGCAACGCTCATGGCCATTAGTTATTACTATTGTTTTGAATTTAGTATATTTAAAAGCCGATATTTTAATTTTGTCATTAATGAAAAGTCAAACTGATGTTGGCTTATATGGGGCAGCGTATCGTGTCGTTGATGTACTGGTGACTATTCCATTTATGATTGGTGGTACTGTTTTACCAATCTTTGCCGCCCGTTGGCTTAGTAATGATCGAGAAAACTTCAAAAGAATTTGGCAGAGAGTCTTTGATGTTTCAGCTATCTTAGCCTGGCCTCTTGTAGTTGGTGGTTTTTTTCTAGCAGATCCAATTATGCTTTTAATTTCTGGGCCAGGTTTTGAAGTGGCTGGGACTATTTTGAAAATATTAATTGTGGCGGTGGGCTTTATCTTTTTCAGTTCATTTTTTAGCTATACCATGGTTAGTTTTGATCATCAAAGAAAACTAATTTTTTCTTATTTGATTACCGCAGTTATTTCGTTAATTCTTTATTTGATTTTCATCCCTTATTTCTCATATTATGCTGCTGCTTGGATTACGGTTTTTAGTGAAGTATTGATTAGCGTCCTAGCTTGGTGGGTAGTACGACGACATAGTAGCTTACATGTATCTTTTAATCGTTTTTTAAAAGCCTTAGCTTCTGCTTTTATCATGGGTTTTGTTCTGTATGTGTTACCAATGCCCACAAACTCAATTTTTGGATTACTTATTGCTGTTATTAGTGGAAGCTTAATCTATTTTTTAGTCTTATTTACCATGCGGGGTATTTCCAAACAAGATTTTTTAGAGTTATTACCTAAGAAACTGTAAGACATATGCGACCCATTACTATATACAACACTGATGACAAAGAAACAGTTTTACTATCATTAGTATTTGATCAGTTACGACGACAAGGCTTTAAGTTTACTATTTTTTCTAAAGCACCGCACGATCGTAAAGATGGTCAACCATTACTACCAAACTCTGTATCAGTCATACTAATATTATTACCGTTGTGGTGTATCTTTTATTTATTTGTTTTTCTTGTTCGTGCAATGAGCGGACGTAGTCGAACACTTCTTTGTTTTAATTGGCCAGAAAAAGTAGTTTTGACTCCAATAGCTAAGGTATTGAAATGGCGAGTATTATGGTTAGATTTACCTGATAGTGCCGTACCCAAGAATTTTATTATTAACAGACTCTTAGCACGTTACTCACGTCAGACAGAAATAATTGTGTTTAGTCGTCGACGAGGAGAATTCTGGACTAAGCAACAAGCACAATCAGGTATTGTCCATGTTACTACTCCCTTAGCCTACCCAGCGGCTCTTACACATCAACATGATTTGTTTCAAGCTTTGGCCACTAGGCCTCGTCATCGTTTTGTTATTGCCGCTGTGATTGAAGATTTGGAAAAAGAGTTAATTGAGCGTTTATTATCAGCTTTAGCCATTGGACTTACTGTTTGTTCAACCCTGGAATTGATGGTGATTGGTGATGGTGAGCGACGTAAGCAATTATTGTGGCTGATTAGGAAAATGGGGCTAGGTAATCATGTCTGGTTAGTGGGTGGTGCCAAGAATTTTTTAAGTTGGCTTGGTCATGTTGATATGTTTGTCTTGCCGCATGAAAAACCAAGTTTAGAAGAAATTGCTACGACTATCTTAAGCATGACCCAAGGAATACCTATAGTTGGACCAGCTGATGCTGGTTTAGAAGAAGTTGTTACTCCTAAATTCGGTGCCTTGATTGATATTAGAGATAGTGAGATATTAGCTCGTCAATTTTTGCGTCTTGAGCAGGCAGGTGAGACTCGTGCTAGTATTGGTCGAGAAGCTAAAGCTCAGGCTGAACGGTTAACCTTTGAACAATTTGTTGTGAGATTTTCCGAAATTTTATCAAAAGAATAATATATACGTATGAAAGAATATAATGCTGGAAGTAACGCCCAAGGAAAACGAATTGATAGTTGGTTAGCAATTGAATTAGAGCAAACTCGAAGTCAGGTACAAAAAATGTTAGAGAAACAAGACATTGCAGTTGATGGTCGTATGGCAACATCTCATTATATGTTAAAAGGTGGTGAGACAGTGACACTTACTGCAAAAAAAATTCAGGTAAGTAAACAAGAAGACACTACGGTCATAAAAAAGATTGATCCGGTGAAAGTTATTGCTGAGACTTCTGATTATATTGTGATTAACAAGCCAGCTGGGCTAATGATGCATCCGGCTGAAGGTGCTGAAGGTCCAACCTTAGTTGATTGGTTGATGAAAAAATACCCAGCTATCGCTTCTATAGGAGAAGATCCAGCTCGTCCCGGTATTGTTCATCGTTTGGATCGAGATGTGAGTGGACTTGTAGTGATTGCCAAGAATCAGACTTTTTTTGATAGCATCAAAGAACAGTTTAAAAAACGAACTGTGAAAAAGTTTTATGAAGCCTTAGTACATGGCAGTGATTTACCAGAAGTAGGGGACATTAATTTCAAGATTGAGCGTTCTAGTCAGGGTTATAAAATGGCCGCTAAACCAATTAACCAACCAGGAAAAACAGCTAAGACCTTATTTACTGTTATACAGCGTTTTCATAATTTCACGTTAGTAAAAGTACAAATCAAAACAGGACGAACTCACCAGATTCGAGCCCACTTTGCCGCTTATGGTCATCCAGTTGCTGGGGATGATTTATATGCTACTCCAAAGATTAAGACATTAAACAAAAAGTTAAATCTTGGTAGAATATTCTTAACGGCTACGAATCTTTCCTTCACTGATAATCAAGGAGAGCTAAAAGAATTTTCACTACCATTACCAGCTGAATTACAACAGGTATTATCAACTCTAACTTAATCTATACTTGATATGATTGTTTCTTTTTCAGGTTCGGAAGGATCAGGCAAGTCAGGAATTGCTAAACGACTAGCAACGGAATTAGGTTGGCCATACTATGATATTGGTGGCATTCGTCGTGATATGGCAACTAAGAAAGGCCTGACTTTGGAAGAGTATAACCAACTAGGAGAGACGGATCCAAGCACTGATTTAGAAGTTGATAATTATCAGACACAGTTAGGTCAAGATCAAGATAATTTTATTATTGTTGGTCGAACTTCCTGGCATTTTATCCCTCATTCATTAAAGATTTTTTTGTGGACATCACTTGAAATTGGCGCTGAACGAATTTTTAATAATATGGCAAACCGAAATGAAGCTAGAAATATTAAAAATGTAGCTGATTTAATTACTGTTTTACGACGACGTACTGAAAGTGATAGTTTTCGTTATCAAAAATATTTTTCTATTGATGTCTATGATCAATCTAACTACGATTGGTATTTAGATACCAACACTATAACCGAAGAAGAAGCCTATCAACAGGTACGTAATTTTGTTCAAGAGCAAATAAACAGTGCGGGAGAGGGGTCGGTGTGATATAATAAGACTATAAAATAAAATTGAAAGTTTTGTGTCATTTGGTTGTAGTACTATAGAGCGGTCAGATGACTTACCTTTAATTTTCCTTACATTGGGTTAATATTAATCTTATGAATATTGCAATTAATGGGTTTGGTCGGATTGGACGGGCAGTTTTTAAGGCTTTGCTTGATAAGCCAGGCGTTAGCATTGTTGCCATTAACGACTTAACTGACACTAAAACCCTGGCTCATCTTTTAAAATATGATAGTTGTTATGGAATCTATGACACTAAGATTTCGTTTACTAAAAACTCGTTAATTGTTGGTGGAAAAATCTATCCAATTTTAGCTGAGAAAGAACCAACTGCCTTACCCTGGGCAAAATTGAAAGTTGATGTAGTAATTGAATCAACTGGTCGTTTTACAGACCGTGATCAAGCTAAGGCTCATATTACTGCTGGTGCCAAGAAAGTTTTATTATCAGCTCCTGGTAAAGGCGATGATATCAAAACCTACGTTATTGGTATTAATGAAGATAAGATTAAGAAAGCTGATCAGATTATCTCCATGGCATCTTGTACCACTAACTGTTTAGGTCCAGTCACTGATTTGTTACGTCGTTCATATGGTATTGAAAAAGCCATTATGACAACGATTCATTCGTATACAGCTGATCAAAATTTAGTGGATGGCCCTCACAAAGATTTACGCCGTGCTCGGGCTGCAAATCTTAGTATGATTCCAACAACAACAGGAGCAGCCATTGCTGTTACTAAAACTATTCCAACCCTGGCTGGTCGTTTTGATGGTTTGTCAGTGCGTGTGCCAACGCCAGTGGGCTCGCTCTGTGACGCAGTGTATGTCTTAAAAAAGAAAGTTACAGCTAAAGATGTTAATAAACTATTTCAGAAAGCTAGTCAGAGTAGTAAGTACCGCGGTATCATTACTGTAACTGATGAACCATTAGTGTCAGCTGATATTGTTGGCAATCCCGCTAGCTCAATTATTGATCTAGCGTTAACAACCGTGATTGATGGCAATCTTCTGAAAGTTATTTCCTGGTATGACAATGAATGGGGCTATAGCAACCGCTTAGCCGATTTATGTCTGTATATAGGTAGAAAGAAACTCTATTAATCTATAAGAACTAATATGTATAATCAAGAAAAACGTAATTTTTTTCTATTATTGTTGATTTCAATTATTATTAGTGGTGTGGTAGGAGGCTTATCTGGTTTTATGGCGGCTGATAGCGTTGCTAAAAGTGGTCATTTTGTTGATCGTTTAGGTAAGCTTATCGCTGGCCAGCTACCCTTAACATCAATAACTCCAGCTAGTAATGAACCAATTGTCGCCATGGTAGATCGAGTATCACCAGCTGTAGTAAGTATTATTATTTCTAAAGACTTACCAAAAATTGATCAACGAATTGGTTCAAACGATTTTTTCCGTCAATTTTTTGGCCCTGATTTTGATTCTTTTTTTGGACCAACACCAGGTAATAATAACCCATCAAATGGTCCGACTGAAAAACAACAAATAGGTAGTGGTAGTGGCTTTATTGTTTCTAAAGATGGTTTTGTTGTGACAAATAGACATGTGGTAGCTGATGAAGCCGCTGAATATACAATTGTAACGAGCAAAGGTGATCGTCATACTGCCAAAGTACTGGGACGAGATCCAGTCAATGATTTAGCTATTTTGAAAATTGAAGGTGATGATTTCCCGTTTCTTAATTTAGGCACGAGTGATCAGTTAAAGCCAGGTCAAAGTGTCGTAGCGATTGGTAATGCCTTAGGTGAATTCAGCAATACGGTTTCAACGGGAGTTATCTCAGGTTTAGCTCGCTCTATCAATGCTTCTAGCGGTGGAGGAGCTAGTGAGCGGTTAATTGGACTTATTCAAACCGATGCCTCCATTAACCCAGGAAATTCCGGTGGACCATTATTAAACTTACAGGGCGAGGTTATAGGTATTAATGTGGCTATTGCCCAAGGTGCTCAAAATATTGGCTTTGCTATTCCAATTAATCAAGCCAAAGCTACGATTGATAGTGTTCGCCAAAATGGTAAATTAATTAGACCGTATTTAGGAGTGAGATATGTAATTATTAACGAAGAAGTAGCCAAAGCCCAGAAGTTGAGTAAAGATTATGGTGCTTGGATTGTAAAAGGTGACTTACTAGGTGAAGTAGCGGTGGTAGCTGATTCGCCAGCTGCTAAAGCTGGGCTACAAGAAAATGATATTATCTTAGAAGTAAATGACAAGAAAATTACTGAAGATAATCCCTTAGCAACAGTAATTAGTTTAGCCAAGCCTGGTGACAAGCTAGATTTAAAGGTCTGGCGTAGTGGTAAAGAACGAAAGATTACTGTCACTTTAGAAGAAATGAAGCTATAATTACACGATGGAAAATATTCTAAAACAGACTGAAGATTTGCGTGAGCGAATCCTGGAAACATGGAGGTTACTTTGACCTGGATCGTAAAGCTACTCAAGCCGGTTCACTACGATTAGAAATGAATCAACCAACGTTTTGGGATGATCGAGAAAGGGCTGTGGAAGTTAGTCAAACCGCCGAGAGTATTGAGCAGGAAATTGATAGTTGGAAGAATTTATTGAACGATGTTCGTCAGTTAGAAGAATTAATTGCCTTGTCATCAGAACAAGGTGATACCAGTTTAGAAGAAGAATCACAAACACAGTTCAAGCTTCTACAGAAGAAGTTTGAGGAGTTAGAATTTACTATTTTATTCTCAGGTGAATATGACAGCAGTAATGCTATTGTCTCCTTGCATGCTGGTACAGGAGGAGTAGATGCTCAAGATTGGACCCAGATGTTAGAGCGAATGTATTTACGTTTGGCTGAAAATCACAAGTGGAAAACTGAGATCATTGATCGAACTATGGGTAATGAAGCTGGCGTGAAGAGTGTGACGTTTAATGTTAAGGGTCGTCAGGCTTATGGCTACTTAAAAGCTGAAGCAGGCGTTCATCGCTTAGTCCGTATTTCTCCTTTTGATTCTGAAGGTATGCGTCATACCTCATTTGCGTTAGTAGAAGTTCTGCCGGAGTTGCCAGATAATGCTGGTGTTGAGGTAAAACCAGAAGACGTTAAAGTAGAATTTTTTCGCTCATCAGGCCCAGGCGGACAGAACGTTAATAAAACATCCAGTGCGGTACGGTTATTACATATCCCAACAGGGATTGTGGTGTCTACTCAAACAGAACGCTCTCAGCACCAAAATCGTGAGTTAGCTATGAAGATTTTACGAGCTAAATTACACCAATTACAAATAAACAATCGAGCTGATGAAAATGCTGCTATCCGGGGCAAACATGAACAAGCGGCCTGGGGCAAACAGATTAGGTCATATGTACTTCAACCATATCAGTTGGTGAAAGATCACCGTACTGGGTATGAAGAAACTGATGTGGGTGCAGTTTTAAATGGTGAGATTGAAGGCTTTATGGAAGCGTATTTAAGGAGTAAAGCCAAATAAATATTTGGAGTAGTAAAAAATAATAATATATCCCTCTGTCATAAAATTTGTGTTTATGAAGGAGGAGTTTTTGCTTAAAGGTCAGGCAATTACGTTTACTTGTCTGGGATTTACTCTTGGGATTAGCGTTTTTTCGTTTGGACAGATATTGCCTCAATTGTGGTGTTTAAGCTTAGTGATATTATTTTATTTTGTATTATTAATTTCTAATAGAAAAAAGAAGTTAATAATTTCATTGATTTCGGTTAGCTTGATGGGGTTTTTTCTAGCTGGTTGGCGATATGGATTAAGTTATCCAGTAATTAATCAAGATCGCATTAGTTTTTATAATGGACAAACTATTTTGTTTAGTGGAATTATTAGCAAAGAGTCGATTGAAAAAGCTAAAGGGTGGCAGTTAACAATTTCAGAAATTGAAAAAGTTGTTGATAATAAGTTGGTTAAAGGCAAGGTGTTAGTAAATGCTCCTTTGTTACCTGTATATACTTATGGCGATCGATTGAAAATTACGTGTAAACTAGAAGCTCCAGAAAGTAAGGAGTTTTCGTATGATCGATATCTTGCTCGTTATGGAATCTATAGTGTTTGTTATAGACCTAATATTGCTTTGATAGATCATGGGCAAGGGAAGATATGGTATCAATGGATTCTTGCAGTGAAAAGAGAAGCTTACAGGACAGCTCAGAGAAACTTACCTGAGCCAACTGCTTCGTTAGCATTGCCAGTAGTGTTTGGTGGAGGACAAACAATACCTGAAGATATTACTGATGATTTTCGACGAACGGGCTTAACCCACATCATGGCTGTCTCAGGCTTTAATGTTAGTCTTATTACAGTTTTGATTGGACTTGGATTAAATACACTTGGTTTACGAAGAAGAACTAGTTTTTATATTACTAGTTTGATTATTATTGCTTATATTATTATGGTTGGAGCACCTGCCTCAGCTGTACGAGCTGGAGTGATGAGTTTGTTTTTATTATTTGCTGTAACTGTACAGCGGTTGGTTAGTTTACCTAGATCAGTTCTATTGGTAGCTGTCATGACCCTGGTAGTAAATCCACGATTACTGCGTGATGATATTGGTTGGCAACTATCATTCTTGGCAATTCTTGGACTTATCTATCTTCATCCTTTGATTCAAAAAGGTGGAATGAAGATAAGTAAGGGTAGAGGAAAGTTTGTGATTGAAGCCTTAGCTGCCACCATAGCAGCACAAATTGCCACTGCTCCCGTGATTTTATATAACTTTGGTCAATTCTCAGTGATTGCACCTTTAGCTAATTTGTTAGTGGTGTGGGTTGTTCCAATACTCACAATTACAATGATGGCTTCGTTAACATTAACAGCATTACTTCCATCTCTTGGATTATTCTTCTTTTTTCCTTGTTTTGTAATGGTGAAATATATCTTTTTTGTGGTACAAATCTTGAGTGGAGTAGGGTGGGCGAGTGTAGAAATTGAGTAATATTAAGCAACAAGACTTTTAATCTTTTTAACTGCACTGGAGAGTGAGGCAGTTATTTGCTTGCCAGATTTCATATTCTTGATCGTCACTTGTCTCTTTTTTTCTTCATTTTCACCACAGAGTAAGACAAATGGAATACCAAGTTTATTCGCATAACTTAGTTGCTTAGCTGGTTTAGCAGCTCCAGGATATATTTCAACGTTAATATTATTGTCTCGCAGTAATGAAGCTACTTCAAAACAGTATGGTAGTAGGTTTTCACTGAAAACTATAATTAAGGCTTGAGCTGGACTAGAAGGTCCAGTATTTTTTTCTTTGATAACGCTAAATAGTCGAGAAAGACCAATTGAGGCACCAACTCCTGATAATTTTTCTTTACTGTAGTGACTGACTAAATTATCATATCGTCCACCTGATCCAACACTACTTCTGTTACCTAAAAGAAACATTTCGAAAACTACTCCGGTATAGTAATCAAAACCACGAGCAATTCTTAAATCAAATATATATTCTGAAGGCTTCATGCCGCTAGCCTTCAAAAGTTTTCCTAGTTCTTCAAGATTTTGTATGGCATTATTAAACTCTGATTGATTGATTCCAAGATCTGAAAGCTGTTTAGTAACTTCCTTGGTAGTTCCTTGAATGGAAACTAGTGACAAGATGTCTTTACTATCTTTATTTGATAGACCAGCTTTTTTTAATTCATTACTTATTTCTGATCCAGAAAGTTTATCCATCTTGTCTATAGCTCGTAATACATCCGTAGATAGACGGTCTAGTTTTCGATCAGCTAGAAAACCGCCAATTATACCTCGATGACTGATTCTAAAGGTAATATTTTTTAGACCCAAGGATTGGTAAGCATTGCGAGCTGCTAAAATTACCTCTGCTTCTGCTATAACACTGTCTGTGCCTATTATATCGACATCACATTGATAGAATTGACGAAATCTACCAGCTTGTGGTTTTTCAGCACGCCAGACTTCCTGAATTTGATAGCGACGAAAAGGGAACGCTAGTTCATGATAGTGTTCAGCTGCATATCGAGCCAGCGGTACAGTTAAATCAAAACGCAAGGCATAGTCAGTATCACCTTTAGTAAAGCGATAGACTTGTTTGGCTGTTTCGCCATCTTCTTTTGCTAAGAGAACATCAGCTAATTCTAAGGCAGAGGTTTCCAGGGGAGTAAAGCCTGATAATTCGTAGGCAGTTCTGATACGGGAGACCATGGCATTAAAGGCAATCTGATCTTTAGGCAATAATTCATTAAAGCCTGGGGGAGTTTTGGGAGTAATCATAATGGCTTAATTTTATCTGAAATAAGACAATTTCGCAATTTTTCAGGCTTGCCAAAAGCCTAAAAATCAGTGTACAGTTAGGAGGAATACTATGTCTCTATTACCTAAGAACTATAATCCAGGAGAGCATGAAGACGGAGTAAACAGTCGCTGGCTGAAGTCCGGTTTTTTTAATCCTGATAATTTGGATTTACCAGCTACAGCTCCTTCGTATACGATTATTTTACCTCCACCAAACGTCACAGACCGCCTTCATTTAGGTCATGCTTCAATGCTAGCTATTCAGGACTTATTGGTTCGTTTTCATCGTATGAATGGCTACCGCACCTTATGGTTGCCCGGTACAGATCATGCCGCTATTGCTACGTCAGCAGTAGTTGAAAAAAGGATTTATAAAGAAGAAGGAAAGACTCGTCATGATCTTGGCCGGGAAGAGTTCTTGAACCGTGTAACTAGTTTTGCCAAAGAAAATCAAACCACTATTCTTGAACAGATAAAAAGTTTTGGTTCTTCGCTTGATTGGTCACGTCTGGCTTTTACACTTGATGAAACCAGGCAACAGGCCGTTAGGCAGATGTTTGTTGATATGTATGAAGCTGGAGCTATATACCGAGGTGAACGTATTGTTAATTGGTGTCCTCATTGCCAGTCCACTTTAGCTGATGATGAAGTGGAATATCGTGAAGAAAAAACAATATTATATACATTCACATATTGGCCTGGTTTTCCTATAGCTATTTCTTCAACTAGACCAGAAACTAAGTTAGGGGATACAGCAGTAGCAGTTAATCCAAGCGATGAACGGTATAAGCAATATATTGGACAAGAGTTCTCTGGTGAATTTTGTGGGCAGGTTTTGACTATAAAAATTATTGCTGACAGGGAAGTTGATATGAATTTTGGAACAGGTGCTTTGGGTGTAACTCCAGCTCACTCACATAGTGATTGGCGAATGGCTGAAGAACATAATTTACCAATTATCAAAGTTATTGATGAAACAGGTAATATTACTTCTGGTTTTGGTTCATATTCTGGTTTATCAGTTAAGAAAGCTAGAGAGGCAATAGTAGCAGAATTACAAGCTAATAATTTAATTACCAAGGAAGAAGAGATTACTCATAATCTTTCTGTTTGTTATCGTTGTGGCACGGCTATTGAACCATTACCATCAAAACAATGGTTTATAGCTGTTGGTAAGCCACTGGAAAGATTAGGCGGTAAATCTTTAAAGGAAAAAGCTTTAGAGGTTTCAGAAAATGGTGATATTTCCTTTACCCCTGATCGTTTTAAAAAACGCTATGAAGATTGGATGAAGAATTTACGCGATTGGTGTATTAGTCGTCAGATTTGGTTTGGTCATTCCATTCCTGTCTGGTATCGAGGTGAAGAAATATATGTTGGCGTAGAAGCTCCAGAAGGAAAAGATTGGAAGCAAGATACTGACACCTTAGATACTTGGTTTTCATCTGGTATGTGGACTTTTTCAACTCTTGGTTGGCCTAGTAACTTTGTAGGTAATAAAAAAGCAGCCGATATAGCCAAGTTTCATCCGACTGATGTGTTGGAAACAGGTTATGAAATTATCACTCTTTGGGTGTCACGTATGATTATGATGTCCTTGTTTGCTTTGGATGAGATTCCGTTCAAGCAGGTATATTTACATGGCATGGTACTTGATGCAGAAGGGAAAAAAATGAGTAAGAGTAAGGGGAATGGTATTGATCCAATGGTGGTTAGTAAAGAATATGGTACAGATGCTGTTCGTTTAGCTTTGCTATTAGGTAATACCCCGGGTATTGATGTTCGTTTAAGTGAAGAAAAGATCGCTAGTTTTAGAAATTTCACAAACAAGCTGTGGAATATCAGCCGTTATATAATGAGTCAAACTGAGAATGATAATACTTCTGATAATACATTAACCTTATCAGATCGGTTTATTATGTCTCGTTTACAGACCACTATTAAAGATGTTACTACCAAAATTACTGACCTTGATTTTGCCGGGGCTGGTGAAAGTCTACGCTCCTTTACGTTGGATGATTTAGCTGATTGGTATATAGAGGCTAGTAAGTTTGAGAATTCTTCTGCCTCCTTTCAGATTCTAAAAGACATATTAGAAACAATTTTAAAACTATGGCATCCCTTTATGCCGTTTGTCACTGAAGTTATTTGGCAAGAACTAAAATCAAAAGAAACATTGTTGTTAGTATCAGCATGGCCAGAAATACAAGAAGACAAACTAAACAAGGAGGCAGAAGAGCAGTTTAACGTAATTAAAGATGTAATTTCTGCAATTAGAAATCTACGAAGTGAACATAAAATTGAGCCTAGTCAAAAGTTAAAGACTGTTATATACGCAGGAAAATCTACTGGACTATTAACAGAGTCGAAAAATATCATTTCTTCTTTGCGTACTGGCGTTGGAGATCTGGAAATTATGAAAACAGGTGCTCCTCTTGCTAATACGTTGTTGACATCAACACACGGTATAGAAATATATTTAGAAACTATAGTTAATAGTGAGACAGAGCGAATACGTTTAACCAAAGAAATTGAACATGTACAAAAAGGTATTACAGTTAGTGAGCAAAAGTTATCTAATCCAGAATTTACTGACAAAGCACCGGCTAATATTATTGCTCAAGAAGAAAAAAAATTACAAGATTATCGAATTAATTTAAAAAAATTTCAAGAACAATTAAAAAATATCTAATTACTAAAGTTGTCTTTAGTTTTTGTTAACCTGTTGATAACTTTTTGAATATTTCTAAAAATAGATTACGTATAAAAAATAATTTCTCATTTAGAAATTATTTTTTTGTTTTATTTTCATTAAAAATACTGCGTACCAGTGTATATGGAAAATAAAAATATTATTTTACCTGGAAAATATTTTTTTGATTAGTGTAAAACAATAAAATTTATTTTAATATTAGGCAAAAAATAGCTCAGATATATTTTGTTTTGTTACTTTGTACATATTATTAAGATATTAAAAAATATTTTATCAAAAATAATTATTTTATTTTTATTTTGTAGAAATTTTTTTAAAATAATTTATTGATGGATGTTTATTCGAAAAAAGTATTGCAATTTATTGTTTGGAGTGTAAATTCGTGGTATAATTAAAAAAGAAATGAAAAAAAGAGGCGAGGTTACTCGCACCCACATTTCTACGAAAGGGGGTGACACTATGGCAACTAAAAGAAAGAAAGCCGCTAAGCGTCCAGCCCGAAAGGCTGCACCTAAGAAGCGTAAAGCTGCTCCAAAGAAAAAGGCTGCTGCAAAGCGTAAGCCTGCAAAGCGTAAAGCCGCTAAGCGCAAATAGTTTTTAATTTGGAAACAAAAAACCCTCTACTGGAGGGTTTTTTGCGTTAGTTATAATTTCGTTACTTATTCAGTTGGCAATGGTGTGTTTGGTGATTTTTGACTATGCGAACGAGCATCAACTTCGTAGCTGGTATTTTGAGTTTCAAAGAAATTAACTAATTCATAGACATCAGTGGCTGAAGTCATCCATTTGGCAGGATTATCAGCCTTAAAGTAAGGTTGAAAGCCAAGCTCTTCTAAACGACGGTCAGCTACATATTGAACATATTGATTTACATAATCGGCATTTAAACCAAGAATGCCTTTAGGGAATAGGTCTCGATTATAGGCAGTTTCGAGGTTTACTCCTTCAATAATTATGTTTTGTATTTCTTGACTGAACTCAGCAGTAATTAAATCAGAGTTTTCTTCCAAGATATTAAGAATGAGGTTGATGCCGAATTTTAAGTGTAAACTTTCATCACGGATAACCCAATCAATCATTGAACCAAAATTACGTAATTGATTACGTTGACGGAAGCTAAGAGCTACCATAAAGCCACTATAAAACCAAATACCTTCCATTACAATGTTAAAGGCTACTAAGTTACGAATAAAATCTTTTTTACCTTCAGCTCCATCAATATTAAGATGTTCATCTGTCATGCGAGTCAAATATTTGGTGATATATGCTTCTTTATTACGCATGGATGGGACTTCCAGGTGGTAGTTAAAAATTTTCTCACGGTCAACTGGAAAAGTTTCTAGAACGTACTCAAAAGCTAAACAGTGATTAGCTTCTTCCCACATCTGTTTAGCTAAGTATAAGTGAGCTTCTGGGGCTTTTAAGTAAGGGTAAACACCAAGTGCTAAGGAACGATTAACAATTAATTCAGCTGGGTTAAAAAAACTCATCAAAAATGTTACAGCATGACGTTCATCATCAGTCATTTTTTTCCAATCTTCTAGGTCTTCACCTAAGGCAATTTCATGAGGAAACCAGGTATTGGCCACAGCTTGGTTATAGAGATCATAGGCCCAGCGATACTTAATAGGGTGGAGGACCATGTCCTCATTCATTGGTTTTCCAAGTAACATAAAGGTTAGTTAATAATTTAAATTATTGGCAACTATCGCACATTAATCGTTCCATTGGATCAATTGGGCAAGCTTTGCCTGCTTCCATAGTAATGTTTGTCTTTACAGAAGAAATAGGACTAGGTATATCAGATAGGGAAGAGATAGGCCTTGTTAGTGGACTAATGGGCTCATTACTCTCTGCTACAGCAGCAAAACCAATACTTGAATTTGAATCTGAAGTTGGTGTTACATGAACAGGTTCAGGAGTAGGGATAGAAAAAGTAGCTGGGATTGGATTTTCAACTTTCATAGGAATTTCCAAAGAAACAGCTTCATTAGTACTGAGTTGATTAAATAAGACACCAAAACCACGCTTACCAATTGAACTAGCTTTGTTAACCTTAACAGTACTTTGTTCAGCACTATGACGAGGTTTCATATGTAAGTAATAGGTGGTCTTTAAACCTTTTTCCCAGGCAGCAATATAAACTTTCATAATTTCTTCAGTATCACGGGTTTCTAAATACATATTACGGCTCAGAGCTTGGTCTACCCATTTTTGAGCTCGAGCTGCTACTTCAATAAAAGCATGAGGTGAAATAGAAAAAGATGTTTTATAGACTTCTTTAAGATGCTCAGGAATACCATCAATATTAGTTAAGTCACCATAGTTAGAGAGGATTTCTGACTTACAACGTTCCCAAAGTCCCAGGCGTTTTAAATCTCTAACTAAATTGAAGTTAATTTCTAAGTATTTACCTGACAGTGTATTACGAGAAAACATTTGAGCAAACCGAGGGTCAATACCCGGAGAAGTGCCAGCTACCAAACCAATGTTAGCGGTTGGAGCAATAGCTAAGAGAGTAGCATTACGCATACCATTCTTAACTTTTTCTCGTAATTTATTCCAATCAAGTTCCAAAGAATAGACATCTTGTTCAACTGTAATAGCTTCTTGGCGGTTCTCAGCTAAGTGTTTAATAGTATCAACTGGTACATAACCTTTTGACCAGCCAGAACCGGCAAAATTAGCATAACTACCTTTTTCAGCTGCCAAATTAGCACTTTCATCAATGGCATGGTAGCTAATGAATTCAGAAATACGGTCAGCTAATTCAAAGGCTTCCTGACTGCCATATGGCAAACCTAGTTGTTCAATTGTGTCAGCAAAGCCCATATAGCCCATACCTAAGGCACGGTTATGGCTATCAAAGTTAGCCGCTTCAGGAATTGGTGGTTCATTAATATCTACTAAGTTATCAAGTTGGCGAATACCTAGACGAGCACTTTCAGCTAGTTTTTTCCAATCAATTCGACCTTCACGAACATGACGAGCTAGGTTAATTGAAAGTAAGTTACAAACAGCTACGTTATCACGATCTTCTGGTAAGGTAATTTCTGTGCACAGGTTAGAGCAATGAATAATACCAGTATTATTATTAAGAGCTCGGACATTAATAGTATCTTTCCAGGTTAACCAAGGGTGAGAGGTAGTTTGCAAAGAAACAATAATAGCTCGGAATTGTTCTTCAGCTCGCATCTTTTTAAAGTGTTTAATTTCACCTCGTTCAGCCATAGCGATATAGTTGGCATAATTGTTGCTAAATTCAGCACCGTAGCTCTCAATTAGTAGAGGTGTATCTTTAGGATCAAATAAATACCACCAATCTCTGGTTTTAACTCGTTTCATGAACTCATCAGAGATATAGACGGCAGTGTTAGCAGTTCGGGTTCGACGATATTCATCACCAGCGTTTTGTTTTAAATCAAGGAATTCTCCAAAATCAATATGCCAGTTTTCCATGTAAAAACACAAAGCACCCATTTTTTTACCAGCTCGAGAAATAGCCCGGATAGTAGAGTCAATAATATGTAAGAAGGGGATAGGGCCAGACGAAAACGTATTATTAGTAGCAATTGGTGAACCATTAGCACGAAGTTTAGTCACAGCCAAGCCAATTCCACCCGTCGCTTTTGATAAACGCATGATATCAGAGACAGTTTTACCAATATTGGTAATATCGTCTTCCATATCTAATAAATAGCAGTTAGATAAACGAGGAGAGTTAGTGCCAGCTGCAATATTTGTTGATCCACCTGGAATATATTCCAAAGAGGACATTTTAGCGTAAAAACGTAGAGCAATTTCAGTTGGGTTTTTTTCTGTTAAAGCTAAACCCATAGCCACTCGCATCCAAAAATACTGAGGAGTTTCTATTAAATCATGATTACGATCTCGGATTAAATAACGTTTAGACATGGTGCCTAAGCCGGTATAGGTCAATAATTCATCTCGATCAATATCAAGAGCTTGGGCAAGCAAATCCAAATCAAAAAGTTCTTTCAGTTTTGGATCTAATAGCCCCTGTTCAACACCATTTTGAATATAATTAGTAAAACGGTGGCGATGAATTTCTCTAACTTCATCACTGGTTTCGTAATCCCCAAGAATTTTCTTATAAATAGTTTTTAAACGTAAGCGAACAGCTACTCGGTCAAATTCAATATCTTCTTGAATGTTTTGTACCGTAGTATTGATGATTGCCTGGTCAAGTTCAGTGGAAGTAATGCCATCATACAGCGTGAGCTGGGTTTCTGAGGCAATTTGGGTAATTTTGGCAATTGGATTAGTTAATCCATAGCAGGCTCGTTCAATAGCACGGTTAATCCGGTCAGCGTCAAACGGCTCTTGACTGCCATCGCGCTTGGTGATAGTAAGGTTCATAAAATGGGGATTAGGCAACAACAATATGTTGTGTTGCAGTGTTTTCTAGTATACTATATATGGTATAGGGGAACAAGTCAGGTAAATTTAGGCTGAGTTTAGAAAAAAAATCAAGTTATGCACAAGGTAGTTTCAGAAGGATCTGAGTAGACAATTTAAAGCTCAAAGTTTATACTTAATTTGACTGAAAAATCATCTGTTTAGACAAGTCTTGACAGAAATAGTTAATAAATTGCTAACAGAGAAATGACATATATGACCGAACGCCAAACATTAATTGAGGAATTCTTAACTAGGGGAGTAGAGCGGGTATATCCTAGTAAAGAAGCCCTAGAAAAAGCGTTGAGCGGAGATAAAAAATTAACTTTTTATGTAGGCTGTGATGCTTCTGCTCCTTCTTTGCATATTGGTAATGCTGTCCAGTTGGCCAAAGCCGCACAATTACAGACACTGGGGCACACTATTATTTTTTTAATTGGTGATTTTACCGGGATGATTGGTGACCCTTCTGGCAAACAAGCTGCCCGTCAACAATTAGATAGAGCGGCGGTTAAAAATAATGCCAAGGTGTATAAGAAGCAGGCCAGTGCCTGGCTATCGTTTAGCGGTCGTAATGCTGCCGTGGTAACGACTAACAGTCGTATCTATGACAAGATGTCAGTGGAAGCTTTTATTCGTTTAGCAGCCAATTTTACCGTTCAGCAAATGATTGTGCGAGACATGTTTCAGGAACGATTAAAAGAAGAAAAACCAATTTATTTACATGAGTTTTTATACCCTTTGGTTCAGGGTTATGACAGTGTGGCGCTGGAAGTTGATGGCGAAATTGGGGGTAATGACCAGACGTTCAACATGCTAGCTGGTAGAGATCTAATGAAAGCGATTGAAGGCAAGGAAAAATTTGTTGTTACTAACAAGCTCTTGGTTGATACTGCTGGCAAAAAAATGGGTAAGACAGAGGGAAATGTTGTTAGTTTAGATGCTAGTCCAGAAGATATGTACGGTAAGGTGATGACTTGGCCAGATAGTATTTTAAGCATTGCTTTTGAAATATGTACCAAACTTTCTTGGGAGGAAGTTAAGGAAATTCAAAAACGATTAGAAAATACCAGTTTAAATCCCCGTGATTTTAAGATGCGATTAGCTAGAGAAATTACTAAAATTTACCATGGAGAGAAAAAAGCTGCCGCAGCTGAAATACATTTTGTTAAAACCTTTCAAAAAGGGGAGACTCCTGAGGAAATGCTGTCAGTCAATGTAAAGGGTAGTACTCTTATGGAAGTATTAATTGAAACAAAACTCGCTTCTTCTAAGGGAGATGCTAGACGACTCATTGAACAAGGCGGTATTAAATTCGGAGGAGAGGTTATTAAAGATATTAATCAGAAAATAGTTTTTTCTAAAGAAGGAACCGTTATTCAAAAAGGAAAAAGAGAATTTAGGAGGGTTTTTAAGAGCTAATGATGGAACATGTATACTCTTGAAGTCATAAAAAAAGATTTAGCTGAGAAAGTTAATAAAAGTCTAGGTAAGAAGATTATTGTGTCTTCTTCTTTTGTTGTACCACCTGACCAATCTTTGGGTGATCTTTCTTTGCCTTGTTTTGCCATTGCTAAAGAAGTAAAACAAAGTCCAGTTGAAGTAGCACAAAAAATCACTGATGCTTTAAAAAAGGAAAAATTAATAGAAAAAGTTTCAGTAGCTGGTCCTTACGTTAATATTTCTTTGGCATGGGGAATAGTTGGGAACATTATTAAAGAAATTAGCAAAGCTAAAAGTACATATGGCAATAATACAGTAGGTAAAAAGAAAAGAGTTATGCAGGAATATGCTAATGGTAATACTCATAAGGAGTATCATGTTGGACACTTGCGAAATATTGCTTTTGGCGATGCAGTTAATAGATTATTAACTGCTAATGGTTATACTTCAATTCCAGTTTCCTATATTAATGATTTTGGAATTCATGTAGCGAAAACATTATGGCATTACTTAGATACTAAGCCCAAAGAACCAAAGGGTAATAAAGGCTATTTTTTGGGTCAGTTATATAGTGAAGCCACTAAAGCTATAGGAGATGATCCAAAAGTTAAGGCAGAGGTAGGAGTAGTAATGAAAGCTATTGAGAGTCGAAAAGGTGAGACTTATAAATTATGGAAGAAAACAAGACAATGGAGTCTTGATCAGATGAATGATATAAATAAAGAATTAGGTGTGAAATTCACTACTACTTTTTACGAAAGTGAGTATATTGAAGATGGTTTAAAAATGGTAGAGGCCCTAAAGAAGAAAGGTATTTTAATAGCTAGTCAAGGAGCTATTATTGCTGATTTGGAAAATTATAATTTAGGTATTTTAGTGGTGATTAGATCAGATGGTACCGCCTTATATCCAGTAGCTGATTTTGCTTTAACAACCTACAAAGTAAAAAAGTACAAGTTAGATACATCGTTGTGGGTGGTTGATATTCGACAAGGTCAATATTTACACCAAATGTTTAAGGTATTGGAATTAGCTGGGTTGAAAGCTCATTTGGCACACTTGCCCTATGAATTTGTAAAGTTACCTTCAGGTATGATGTCTTCACGTACTGGTAATATTATTTCGTATGAAGATTTGAAAGCTGAAGCTTTGGAAAAGACATTCGAAGAAACTAAAAAACGCCACCTTGATTGGAGTGAAAAGAAAATTACCGAAGTATCTCGAGTTCTAGCTTTCGGAGCCTTGAAGTTTGAAATGGTTAAAGTCAGTGGTGAGAAAGTAATTACCTTTGACATGGAAACAGCTTTGCGTTTTGATGGTTATACTGCCGCCTACCTACAATATACATATGCTCGTATTAAGAGCATGGTGAGAAAAATTACACCGGTCGTGAAGAAAGTTAAAGCTGACTATTCTTTATTAATTGAGGAGCGTGAGAAAAAATTATCCCTGTTGTTGGCTCATTTTCCAGAAATAGTAGCGGTAGCCGGAGAAACATATCAGCCTTCAGAAGTAGCCCGTTACTTGCATGAGCTTGGGCAACTATTTAATGATTTTTACCATAGTGTACCAATATTAAATGATACTTCTTTAGCACCGCCACTTGCTAAAGCACGGTTAGAGTTAGCTGAAGTGACTTCCTTGGTAATTAAAAGAGGATTAGATTTGTTAGGGATAGAAACTGTGGAGAAGATGTAAAACTTTAAAAAATATGAACAAAATAACCCCTTGATCAGGGGTTTTATTTTTGATAAAATATCAACACTCTCCGCTTATTAATTTAAGAGGCGAGCTATGGACTTCACAGAAAAAGATATGGAACTTCTCCTCCAAAATCTCAATAATAGTTTTACGAAAATAGAGCTGAATTTTCAACGAATAGAAGAATGTTTCCAGCAAATGGATGAACGTTTTGATAGAATGGATAAACGATTTGATAAATTAGAAGAGAGAATGAGTGAAAGATTTGATAAAGTTGAGCAACGATTAGATTACCATACTACAAGATTTAATTATTTAGAAAAAAATCTTTCTGAAAAAGTTGATAAAAAAGATTTTAAGACATTGACTACTATTTTAAAGGCCGGGAATGTTATTAATAGGCATGAGGCTGATCATTTTTTAATCCCTGTATCATAATGAAAAATAAACCTTCCAAAGATATATATTTTGTGGCTGTTAAAGTTTTTTTAAGAAATATTAATGGTCAACTTTTTATTTTCAAAGACCGGTTTGGGGATTGGGATTTGCCTGGGGGTAGGTTATTATCGTCTGAATTTAAAACGCCCTTATCTAAAGTTGTAGTTCGTAAAATTAAAGAAGAGCTGGGATCGGCTGTTAAAGGAGAATTAGAAGATTCTGGTTATAAGGTGTTAATGAGACATGAACGGAATGAAATTTTAAGTAATGGTAAAAAAACTAAAAAAAGAATTTTTGCTATTGGCTATGAGGCCCTGTATCGAAAAGGGGAAATTAAGTTAGGAAAAAATCATCTTGAGAGCAAATGGGTCGATATAAAAACATTTAATCCTAAAGAATATTTTACAGGGGGTTGGCTCCAGGGAGTAGAAGAATTTATTCAATATAAGAATAAAACTATCGCAGAAAAGCTGGATGAGCTTAAAGCAAGAAAGCAGAGAAGAGTGATTAAGAAGTTTTAATTACCGAACCGTCCCTCCAAACGTCTCCATTGTCACTTCCTCCAATTTTTTGTGCTTGGCGTCAACTTCTTCGTTGGTTAATGTTCGGTCTAAGTGACGATACGTAGTTCTAAACGTATAACTTTTCTTGTCTTTACCAAATTTTTCTTCATTTTCAAATTCATCTAAGAGTTTTACTTCTTCAACAAAATCTTCACCGGCAATTTCTCGCACTACTTCATAATACCGGTTAAGGTTAAAGTCATTTTTGTTAACGATAAAAGAGATATCACGAATAATTGGTGGGTATTTGCTAACAGCTTGATATTCATGATCTAAGTTAGATAACTGTGTAACAATACGTTCATCAGTGGACCGAAGTAGGCGGATATCGGGAATCTTCATTTTAATCATGGCTAGTCTATCAGCACCAAAACCAAAGGCCCAGCCAACATATTTTTCAGGATCAAGTCCCAAGTTAATCATAACTTGGTTGTGAACAATACCAGCCCCTAGAATTTCTACCCATTTTTCATTCCAGGCAATTTCCATTTCTAAACTAGGATCTGTGTAGGGATAATGTTCAACGTTAAAACGACCGACTACTTCTTTTCCAAATAAAGATTGAGCTACTTCAGTTAAAATAGCTTCTAAGTCAGGCTGATTTAAATTTTTGATATCACGGCGAATAATAAAGAGACCGTCTATATGATGTAAGACATTAGTATGCTGCCAATCAATTTCATCTTTGCGATAGACCTTACCATAGCAGAGTGTACCAATTGAACCATGTTCTTCCAGTTGTTGTAAAACTTGTGGAATTTCTAAGTAATATTTCCACATCAAGCTGGTGTGAGGTCGCAAGATATGAGTTTCATCAACATAATAGGTATCGCTGCGACTTCGAGCTGGGTGATCTTTAGGAAAGTTAAATAAATCAAAAACTAATTCTGACGTAATAATTTCTGGAGTCTCAATAATATCTAGATTCTTTAAGCTAGGTAAATTCAAGACACGTTCTGTAATAGTTTTGACAGGACTACCTTCTAAGCGAGTTAAATCAGGTAATTCTAGGTAACGCAGAAGACGCTCGCTTTTCTTGTCGTTTCGTTGTTTTAGTTTGCTAATCAAGTCATTTTGCTCATCAAGTGAGGTAGTATAATGATGACGCTGTAAATGAGGTGCTTCGTAGATAGTAGGCATGTTTTTATATAATATTAGTATGAAAACAGTGTATCGAAAGATTAGATTTTGGGCAAGTGTAGAGTTTTAGCTATACTTACTTCTATGATATGATAAATTTCTCTTTATATGACCCTCGAAGATGTCAAAAAATTGAATATTCCCAAACAAAGTGGTTCCTATCAGTATTATAATACCCAAGGAAAACTTATTTATATTGGCAAGGCGGTTGATTTACGCAGTCGAGTGTCTTCATATTGGCGAGTAGGCACTAATCATACACCAGCCAAAGCTCAGATGGTGAAAGAAATTGCCCGTATTGAATGGATAACCACGGACACAGAAATTGAAGCATTGCTGCTTGAGGCTAATTTAGTTAAAAAGTATCAACCTCATTACAATATTGATTTGCGAGATGACAAACGATTTTATTATATTTATATTTCTTTAGAAGATGAAATCCCAGGGGTGTTTTTAACTCGAACAATTGGGAAAGCGGGAAGATATTTTGGTCCCTTTGTGAATTCATTAGCAGTTAAAGAAACATTAAAAGCAGTACGACGAATATGGCCATATTGCACAATGCGTTTTATTCAAAAAAAACCTTGTTTTTATTATCAGATTAATCGTTGTTTAGGACCATGCGGTGAGCGAGTAACACGTAAAGAGTATATGGATAAAGTAATTAAGCCCTTAATTCTATTCTTTGAAGGCAAAAAACAAATTGTACTTAGACAATGGAAGAAAGAAAAGATTGCCTTAGAAAAAGCTGGGAAAGTAGACGAAGCTGCTCGAATAGAATATTTTCTTATGCAGATGGAGCAGGTTTTGGAAAATACAAAAGTATTAAGTGTGGCTGAAAAATATGCCAATGATACAGTAGAGCTAGCCAAGGTAATGGGGTTATCTAAAGCACCAGATCGTATTGAAGGCTATGATATTTCTAATACCTTTGGTCAGCAGGCTGTTGGTTCAATGGTGGTATTTCGTAACGGTGAGCCTGATACAAATCAATATCGTAAATTTAAGATTAAGTTAGAGAAGGAAATAACTAATCGTAAAAAAGGTGATGTCTGGATGTTAGAAGAAATGCTTGACCGACGCCTTAATAATGATTGGCCATTGCCAGATATGATTATTATTGACGGTGGAAAAGCCCAGTTAAATATAGCTAGCCGGGTGTTGAAACGACATAAACTTGATATCAATATAATTGGTATCACTAAAGGTGAAGGACTGCGTTCTGCTAAAGCACCTGATAAATTATATTTCCCGGGTCAAGTTAAGCCGCTCGAACTACCCTTAGCTTCACCAGCTTTACATATAATAAAACGTGTTCGTGATGAAGCTCATCGTTTTGCTATTACCTTTCATCAAGAGCGTAGAAGTAAGCATTTTTTAGGGTTGGCAGAGAAATAGTATCGTGATATAATCTAGAAACCTTTAATTTGTAAATGACTACATATATGACCCAAGAATTTACTCAAGATAATTTTACTTCTGAAGTATTAGAAGCTTCAAAGAATAAGCCAGTGTTAGTTGATTTTTGGGCTAGTTGGTGTGGACCATGTCAGATTCAGGGACCAATTGTTGATGAGATTTCTGAAGAAGTAGGTGAAACTGCTATTATTGGTAAATTAAATACTGAAAGTGCCATGGATGTTGCCAGACAGTTTGGTATTATGAGTATTCCAACAGTAATTGTGTTTCGTAATGGACAGCCAGCTGAGCGTTTTACTGGAGTTCAGGAAAAAGCTACCTTAATGGAAGGCTTACATAAACATGCTTAATAGTTAATATGGAACAAACCAGGAGGGGACGACGTGCGGCTGCTCTAGCCGCCGTTTTTGTTTTATTATTAGTTTCTATCGGCAGTGGACTACTGTTAGTCCATTATTTTTATATACCTAAGACAGAATTACAGATAAGTATTTTAGATATTGGTCAGGGTGATGCCATATTACTTGAAGCTCCTAATGGCCAAGTTATTCTAGTAGATGGTGGACCAGATAAAACTGTATTACGACGGTTAGGTGAAGAACTACCATTTTGGGAGAGAAGAATCGATTTATTGGTTTTAACACATCCTCATGAAGATCATTTAGCGGGCTTTAATTCAATTGTTAATCGCTACACGATCGGAGGAGTTATGATTAGCGGTGTAGAGGCCAAGAGTCAATCCTATCAGCATTTTTTAGAAATAATTTCTGAGAAACATATACCATTATTAGTGGTAGAACAACCTCAGAATTTAGTGTTTGGAGATATTAGATTAGAAACCATTTATCCTCAGTATAGTTTTAAAGGTAAAAGAATTCCTAATCTCAATAATAGTTCAATTGTTATAAGGGCTGTATATAAAGATTTTGAAATGTTGTTAACTGGCGATGCTGAGGAAATAGAGGAACAGGTAATTTTAGCTTCTGGTAGCAATATACAAGCTGATGTCTTAAAAGCTGGACACCATGGTTCAGAAACAAGCTCTAGTGAAGATTTTGTTAAGGCAATTAAACCAAAAGTAGTTGTGATCAGTAGTGGACAAGGAAATAGTTATGGACATCCTTCACCTCGAACCCTCAAAAGGTTGGAGCGTCTGCATATCCCAGTTAGACGAACTGATATAGAAGGAACAATTCATCTCATGACTGATGGATATAGTTTGCATGATTAGACTTGCCTAAATTTCTATAACGTTATAAGGTTAGAAAGTTGACACATACCTATTACAGGTTATTAATTTATTATTCTTAATTTTTATTATTATGCCCTATTCTATTGATGAACGAACGCTTGTTATTATTAAGCCAGACGGTGTTCAGAGGTCTTTGATTGGTGAAATTATTTCTCGATTTGAACGAGTTGGTTTAAAATTGGTAGCTTTGAAATTTATTAAACCCAGTGAAGAAATGGCTACTGATCATTATTACAAAGTGGGTGGAGAAGCTTGGTTAGAGGCAGTGGGTGCTAAAGCTCGAGCCGCTTATGAAAAAAAAGGTGAGCAATCTCCCTTCGCCACTAATCGAGAAAATGGTGAAGCAGTTATGAAAGCAAATGCCCGCTATTTGTCAGCTGGTCCAGTAGTTGCCATGGTGTGGCAGGGAAGTCATGCTGTACCTTTGGTACGAAAGATGACAGGTGGTACTGAGCCATTATCCTCTGATGTTGGAACAATTCGTGGAGATTTTACCCTTGACTCATATGAAGCGGCCGATACTGATAGTCGAAGTATTCGAAATTTATTACATGCTTCTGGTAGTGTAGAAGAAGCTAATCAAGAAATTGGTATGTGGTTTAAAGAAGAAGAATTACTAAATTACAAAATAGCCCAAGAACATATATTATACGATGTTGATTTTGATGGTAAGAAAGAATAGATAATTTAGAGATCAATAATTAAAGTAGTTGGACCATCATTAACTAACTCCACAGACATAGATGTCCTAAACCTTCCAGTAGCCACTGGGAGGTTTTTAGTTTTTAGAGCGGTAATACATTTTTCATAATATATTTCAGCTTTTTCTGGATCAGCTGCTTCAATAAAACTCGGACGATTACCGCGACTTGTATCACCATATAGAGTAAACTGCGATACAAGTAGTATTTCCCCCTTAATATCTATAATTGATTGGTTCATTTTACCGTCACGATCTTCAAAGATCCGTAGTTTAACAATCTTATCGACCATTTTTTGAATCTTCTCTTCGGTATCATCTTTATGAATGGCTAGGAAAACTACCAGTCCTTGTTTTATGGAGCCAGTAACAGAATTATCAGCAGTAACTGAGGCTGAGGACACCCTTTGTGCAACTATTTTCATAGATCTTGCATATTTATTAACTATTTGTTATAGTAGAAATTCAAATAAACTTTTTTAAAACTCAAAATCTAGGAGGAAACATGTTTAAAGGAAAGCTTCATCTAATTAACATTTCTAAAAAAGCTTTTCCAAGAAAAACTTGTAATGGTCATAAAAGGGCCAGCGAAATTGATTTGCTAATCAATAAAGAAAAAAAGAAGAAAGAAGGAAAAAATGGTAGGAAAAAAGCTGCCTAAATAAATAATTTTTTGACCGTAACCTTTGATATATAAAGGTTACGGTTCTTTATTTTAAAATTATTTAGTCTTTAACACAGCGTAAAGACGCTCCCATTAATTTAGTATAATTCACGCGCCAGATTGCAGTAAGAGAATTTGGCCAAAACATTCGCATTCTATATTGTGAACTACCATTTTCTGTAGATGTAATATAGCG
This sequence comes from uncultured Gammaproteobacteria bacterium, assembly GCA_964540895.1. Classification (GTDB taxonomy): domain Bacteria; phylum Patescibacteriota; class Patescibacteriia; order Patescibacteriales; family Patescibacteriaceae; genus Patescibacterium. Next base: position 166,099 of record CAZIOP010000001.1, read on the forward strand.
GGGATTATTTGGTAAGAATCGTAAAATACTCCCTGATATACCGTAGTAACCATTCATGATTGCATTAAAGCCAGAAGAACCGTTCGGATATAATAAGTTTGTTCCTGAACCAGTGCATTTTCCGCAGCTTGTTGTTGTGCAATAGCGACCCGGATTAATATAATCAGGTGGAGGTGGATAAGGAGTAGAAGGGGGAGGGTCTATTCTATTTGCATCACAAGTTTGCCCAGCATTTGTTAAAAATGATTCTAAGATATACCAATCATTATCAGACGGAACATGCCATCCGATTGGACAAATACCCTGAGCACCCTCAGTGGTTGAACCATTCATGGCAGCATCCCAAAAATATAAAGCCCCGTCAAGTTTTTGAGCTGGATTCCAAGTGCAGTTACTTTCCACATAATTCCAACAGGTTCTACCGGCAAGAGTTGTGTTTGGTTCGGCATCAGGGCATGGAGGTTGACCTCCATTCATAATACATGTGCCATCAGGTTTAATTTTTGTTTTTAGGTTTTGTGCCATCCAACATTGGTTTCCAATACTGACTGTTTTATAGCTGTTATTTTCAAGATCAAATATGACATCGCCGCACTCGTAAATTCCTTCTTCAGTACTATATGTAAGCTTTGGTTTACTAGCATTTGTATCTACACCAGTACAAACAATTAATGAATATGATTTATCATCAGTTGGTGAGATTCTATAGACATACTCACGGTCAGGGCAGTTGTGGTCAGTACGAGGAGTTGGGTTAGTTGGAATTTGTTCTATATATGTTTTGGTACCAGCCACATTGGTAAATGGTTGACCAAAATTAATTGAAGTTGGAAATGATCCATGATCATTGAAATAAGCATGTAAGGCTAAGTTAATAGTGCTCATGTCAGCAATACGTTTAGTATCTCGTCCTTTAATTCGCGCACTTTTTAGGCTATACGCACTGATAGTAGCTAATAGGGTAATCACAGTCACAACTACCAGTAGCTCAATGAGGCTAAAGCCTTTATTTTTTTTAGAAAAAAATTTCATAGAAAATATAAGCTATATTGTTTTAGTATAACATACTATCAGAGTATTTTAATCGTAAAATGTTAATCTTTTACACAGCGTAGAGATTCTCCAAATTCTTTAGGGTCATATGTTCGCCATAATCTAATATAATCAGTTGGCCATATCATTCGAATTATTTTGTTAGAGCCCTGTTCTGTAGACGTTATCCAGCGAGATTCCACGTTAGTATAATAGAAATTTAATGTTCCACCTATTATTGCTTGGACCCCATTTAATATGCCGTTAAAACCAGAAGTACCTACAGTAGGGTCGCTGGCGATGGGGTATCTTAATCTCTTTGCTGAACCATTACATTCTGTGCTACTTGGACCCATTCTGGATGGACTACATGGTTGTCCAGAGTTTGTTAAAAATGATTCTAATATATACCATTCATTATCAGACGGAACATGCCAGCCAGTTGGACAAATACCCTGAGCACCCTCAACTGTTGAACCATTCATGGCAGCATTCCAGGTATAGAAAGCTCCATCAATGCTAGGGAAGGGTTTATTACGAACTATACAGTTATCTTCGCTAAATTGGTAACATGTTCTACCGGTATTTAGATCAGTGGGTGAAGCATCAGGACAAGGAGGTAGCCCTCCGCCCATAAGACAAGTACCATCAGGTTTAGTTTTGGATCTTAAATTCTGAGCCATCCAACATTGAGTACCAATAGAGATTGTTCGATACGTGAAATTATCAAGATCAGTTATCAAATCACCACAATGGAAAAGTCCTTCTTCATTACTATAGATAAGTCTTGGTTTACTGGCGTCATTTTCTAAACCAGCACAGACAAGTAACGAATATGATGTATTATCAGTTGGAGAGATTCTATAGACATACTCACGGTCAGGGCAGTTGTGGTCAGTACGAGGAGTTGGGTTAGTTGGAATTTGTTGCAAGTACGTTTTAGTCCCAGCCGCATTAGTAAGGGGTTGCCCAAAATTAATTACAGTTGGATATGATCCGTGATCATTAAAATAAGCATGTAAGGCTAAGTTAATAGTACCCATGTCAGAAATTCGCTTGGTATCACGTCCTTTAACTCGAGAACTGCTAAGGTTATAAGCACTAATAGTAGCAAGAATAGTGACAACAGTTAGAATTACTAGTAATTCAATGAGACTAAAGCCTTTATTTTTTTTAGAAAAAAATTTCATAGAGTAGGTAACCGATATATTACTCTATATAATAACACAATAATGCACTATTTCTTAGAATTTTTCTTATTCAATCACATTACTAGGAAATTTTTTGTAAAGTTTTTCGATTTTTGGATCAATCACTAAACGGCAATAGCTATTGGCACGGTTTTGATTATAGAAGTCAACGTGTTTTTGTTCAGCTGGATAGAAAGTTGTTAGTTTAGTAATTTCAGTGACAATGGGATTATCATATCGCTCTATAGCTGTTATGTGTTGCAGAGATTTCTCAGCAATTTCTTTTTGTGTGTCGTTAGTATAGAAAATAGCTGAGCGATATTGAGTACCACTGTCATTGCCTTGGCGGTTTAAGGTAGTTGGGTCATGTAATTCCCAAAATATATCCAGAATCTTTTCTAAAGAAATAATACTTGGGTTAAATATTATCTGCACAGCCTCAGCATGACCAGTTGTCCCTGTACAAACTGCTTCATAGGAAGGATTTTCTGTATTGCCGCCTGTATAACCTGAGGTAACTGAAGTTACTCCGTTCAACCGTTTAAAAACAGCTTCTAAACACCAAAAACAACCCCCGGCTAAAACTATTGAAGCGGAAGTGGCAAAAGAGGTTGGCATAGTTGTTATGATGGTTTACGTACGGAGTGAAACTTAGCACGAGAATGAAATTTCTTTGGACCAAAAGAGTGACTAGGTTTAGCTGATCGACGGAAGTTATTACGTGGTCCACGTTCTGAGTTTTGAGGAGTTGTTCGACGATTTTTGGAAAAAGATGGTTTCGAGTAAGGTGATCTGTTGCGAGTAGGATTTGAGGGACGAGACAGGGGAGCATCAAGGGTGCCTTTGGTACCTTTTCGAACCGGAAGTGTTTTCTTAATCAATCGTTCAATATTTTTAACATCATTTTGTTGATGAGGCATGGCAAAGGAAATGGCATGGCCAGCTAATTCAGCTCGGCCTGTTCGACCAATACGATGTACATAGTCTTCAGCATTTTCTGGTAAGTCATAGTTAATAACTAATTCAATACCTTTGACATCAATACCACGAGCAGCAATATCAGTTGCTACTAAAACTCGGTAACGTCCAACTTTAAAACCTTCTAAGGCCTCCCGTCGTTGAGCTAAAGAACGATTCGAATGAATTTCAGCTGATTTGTGATTAGCAATTTTTAAAGCTTTGGCAATTTTTTTAGCTTCATGTTTGGTACGAGTGAAAACTAAGACGCTACCACGATACTCTGCTAAGACTGTTTCTAGAACACTCATTTTATTTGCCTTTTCAACAAAAAATATTTCTTGAGTGACATTTTTACTAGCGCTACCAGCCGGAGCTACTTCAACCCGAATAGGTAATTGCATATGGGCGGCGGCTAAGGCAACAATACGTGTTGGCATAGTGGCTGAGAATAACATAGTCTGACGTTTCTTTGGTAGTTTTTCTAGAATGATTTTAATTTGAGGCATAAAACCCATATCCAGCATACGATCAGCTTCATCTAGAACGAGAATAGAAGTAGTATCTAGTTTTACAGTACGTCGTTCCATATGATCAATTAAACGACCAGGAGTAGCAATAATAATATGAGCTTTGGCTTTTAAGCGGCGTAATTGACGATCAAAATTTTCTCCACCAATTAAGACAGCTGTTTTTAGGCCAAAGGAACGACCAATCTTTTGTAGTGATTCATCAACTTGAACAGCTAATTCTCGAGTCGGCACAATTACTAGACCCTGGCCACCATCACGAGCCAGGCGTTGTAGCATAGGAATACCAAAAGCTAGAGTTTTACCAGTACCGGTTTGGGCAATGCCAATAATGTCCTTTCCTTCAATACCAAAGGGGATGGATTGTTGTTGAATAGGCGTTGGGGCGTTAAAGCGGTTTTTTATTAGGACATCAAGCAATTTAGGAGCAATTCCTAAACCCTGGAAGTCTGTGGAGGGTTGATTCATACGTAAGGATTATTGGGCTAAAGTTACTTATTTAGTATAGGCGTAGTAGTCTATAAAGGCAATGTATGACTAACTTGACAGAAATGAGGTTTTAGAGTAATTTCAATAATTATTTTGTCCTTAAACATAACAAATTAAGAAAAGAGGTAACTTAATGAATAATAAGGAAAGTCAGTCTTTATCATACTCTCAGGTTAAAAGATTTATTAGTCAAATAAAGAAGATTTTAAAACAATATACTAATAATCATCTTTTATATAGCACAACCCGTACTTTGTTAAAATCTTTATTTAAAAACCTTGGTTGGACAATATGTCCTATTAAAGACTTCGGGTCAGGTAAGATTTTAATTGTTAGTAAGATTTCTATTAATTCTAATTCGGAATTTCCGTCAGCAGCTAAAATTATAAATGAAAAAATATTCTGTATTTTTTATAAAGACGGTACAGCATCTTTAAAAAAACAAAATGTTTTTATAAGTTCTGATATAGAAGTTAATCATCTTAACTATTCTCAAGTTTTAGATTTAATTTTAAAAAATATTTAAATCAAATTAACAGTAAAATGAATAGAGAACATTTGTTTTTTTCACCTCCACTACTCCAGAGGAGTAAGTCACATCGACGGTATGTACATCCGTTTATTGACCGTGGAGGTGAATATTTATAAAGATCTTATCAATAAATAATTGGTGAGATCTTTTTATTTTACATAGGAACTACACATACTACTCGACCACAAATTGCTCCTTCTGTAGCAATAATTGGTTTATGACTATCATCACTTGATTCGGGAGCCAACATAATTGCACCATCACCTTTAAATAGTTTTTTAATGGTGGCTTTGTCATCAATGACTGCTACTACGCGGTCGCCTTGTTCATAGCCATCTTGTTTCCGAATCAAGACTAAAGAGTTGTCGTTAATGCCAGCTTTGTTCATTGAGGTACCGGAGGTTTTTAATAAGTAATACTCGCTTGGAGTATTTTTGATAAGTGAGTTATCAACTGGTAGATATTCTTCAATATTGTTATCAGCAAAAAATTCAGGTGTACCACAGGAAGCCATACCAAGCAGAGGAATTAAAGCTGTAGTAGCACTAATAGATTCAGATGGGTCTAATAATTCAATACTACGAGCATTACGGTTTTTTGTAATATAACCTTTTTCACGTAAGGCTTCGAGATACTGACTAACTGAACGAGTAGAACGAAAGCCCAAGCTGTCTTGAATCTCCTCAATAGTAGGAGCGACAGAGTAGTCTTGTAAGTACATATTAATATAATCCAAGACTCGCTTTTGCTTTAATGTTAAATTTTTGGTATATTTCATAATACATTAAGTATACAAAAGTAAAAATATAAAGACAAGACCTTAAATTTATTTAATATTAGGTAAAAACAAATATATGCGTATTTCTAAAGTGAAAACATCAGCTGTGGATAAGTCAGTTTGGAGTAGTAACTATCAGCGTTTTCAGGCAGACTTAACTACTATTTTTCTAATTATATGTTTGAAAAAATAAATGAACCAGTAGAAGTAATGGTTAAATTCTATCGTCGTAATGTTTTTCCAACTTTTTTTCGTTGGCGTCAAAAAACCTACAAGGTAGAAAAAGTAAATTTAGTACATCATGAAGGTCATGGTGATGATAAAATATACTATTTCAGTGTGTCTGATAATGCTAATTTTTTTCGATTAGCTTTTTCCACTAAAGATTTAGGTTGGAGATTAGAAGAATTATACTTTGAAGGTTAATCTAAAAAACATATATGTATGCACCGATTTATCCTGCACATCGACATGAATTCATATTTTGCCTCAGTGGAGCAGCAAGCCAATCCTTTTTTACGTGGGAAGTCAGTTGGAGTTTGTGCCTATCTATCACCAACCGGAACAATCATTGCTTCATCAGTTGAGGCTAAAGCCAAAGGTATTCGTACAGCCTTTCGAGTAACAGATGCTAAACTACTTGATCCTGATATAGTACTAGTTGAGAATGAACCAGCTAAATATCGAACAGTAACTACTAAAATTTTTTCAATTTTAAAAGAATATACAGATAATTTTGAACCGTATAGTATTGATGAAGCCTTTATTGATGTTACTAATGCAGTGAATACCTATGAAGCAACAGTAATAATTGGTGAAGAAATTCGACAACGAATTTTTTCTGAAGTAGGTGAGTGGTTGAAATGTTCAATTGGTATTTCTTGGACAAAATTTTTAGCCAAGTTTGCCGGTGATACCGCACCAAAAGGTGGTACTAAAGTTATTACGCCAGAGAATCTTGCAGAGAGCTTGGATTGTCCAGTAACTGAAGCTTGGGGGATTGCCAAGGGTATGGAGCGACGATTACGACTACTCGGTATTACAACTCTAAATGAACTTCGATTAGCTGATTCAATTCGTTTAAAGAAAAATTTAGGAATGTATGGCTATTATTGTTGGGCTAATGTAAATGGGCAAGAGATATCATTTGTAACTAAAGGCGCGGCTCCACCAAAATCAATTGGTCATTCATATTGCTTACCTAAACAAACAACAGATCATGAATATTTAGATAAGATTTTATATAAATTATGTGAGAAAACTGGACGACGTCTGCGAGAAAAAGATTTACAGGCCGGACGGTTATCATTACATCTTTCATTACGGTCAGGAGAATCGCTACAAGAAAGTGAAACTATACTAGAGCCTCTTTTCACTACCGAAGAGATTTTTAGTTTGGCAATGAAGCATTTTCAGAAAATGGAATTGAGTGTTTCAATACGGATGATGGCAGTGTCGGTTAGTAGATTATCACCAGTGAGTGGCCAGTTATCATTGTTTGTAAAGAATACTAAAGGACGATCAGTGACTGAGGCCTTAGATATTATTAATGATAAATACGGTGAATATACAGTGATTAAAGGAGCAATGCTGGGAACTGAAGGACTAGCTCATGATCGGATTGGGTTTAGGAAAACAATTAGTTTTGTTGAGAGTGAATAAATAATATTACTTTATTAAGAAATAAATTTTGATATACTAACTTGTATGGAGGGCGTATTAAATTACGAAAAAATTAAAAATGACGCACAGTACTTTTACAGTAATGTGCACTATGTATTTTGCCCTGCTTTTAATCAGAAAATCCAATTCACAGCAGAAGGATTTAATCATATAGTTTTTAAACGTCAGCGTTTAGAGCGTGATCGCTCTTCTCAAATATTACGTTTTAAGCTTCTATTTTTAGCAGTTAAGCTCTTGAAAATCTCTACCACATTTCAAGAATTTGAAGAAACAATTAAAGAATTTCAAGTAATGAGCTATAAGAAGCGATTCTTGAAAAATAAACCAGTGCGTTATTGGTGAGTTATTGCTATCATTGAGGGTCGTAAAATAAAGGTCATTATTAGACAAGTTGGTGATAATGGTATGTTACACTTTTGGAGTATTGTTCCTGACTGGGTAACAAATAAATATAGAGATATTAAATTTTATACTACTATGAAGGGTAAGCCTGACGAAGATTAGTTAAATAAAAAAACCGTCATTTGACGGTATTTTTATAGTGCCTGCCTTCAGCTTATTAAGCCGAATAGGGCTGACGCCCCACAAGCACATTTGAAGTATACTTTAGAATTAGCTAAATAGCAAGAAGTAATATTTAAAAATCACCCCGCAGTCCCAGTATCGACAACCAGGAGGGTGGTTGGCAATACTGAGATAACAGGGTGATTTTACTAGAATATATACAGAAATAGTAGAAAAAAAGAAAGTAAAAGTCAAGAGTGAAACGAGGTTAAAAAGTCTCGAATATCTTTTTTAGTAGAAGTTATTTGATCAACAGATTTTATTAAGGGAGATAATAGTTTTTGGAAATAAGTAAGATCTTTTATAAGATTTAATTGTTTGATTTTGTTCAAATCTGTTTGGGCATTTTCTATGTATTTATTAATTTCTTTAGCTACTATCATAATATGCTCTTCCCAAAATAGTTTTTGGAGATTTGGTTTTTCTGTATCGAAATTTAGGGATATATGATTAGGATTATGCTTAAAATAAAGATACATAAGGGGAATACTCACACTATTTAAGAAACCTTTATCTAAATCTTCTTGCCAATCATGAGCGTCATCATGTAGTTGTCTAGCTGCTAAGTAGTTTTTGAAAAAAGATAGAGTAAAATGTATTTCTTTAGAATCTATCGTATAATCTAGCGATAACAGAATAGCAATAGGTCCAAAAGCATGGGGCAATGATTTTTCATATAGTAGCTGTTTGGGATATATAGTTAATTTTTCTTTATTTATTATTTTTTCTTTCGACAACTGACAATGTATACTTTCCCTGGCGTTAGCTTTTTCCATATTATCCATTAGTCTTTGAAATAGATTAAAGGCATCAATAGGTAATATCTCTTTGTAGTTACTTACAAGTTCACGTAAACAGAGATTCGCGATAGGTAATAGTTCTGGACCACCATCATGATCCATAATATTGTCATATATCATATAGGCTAACCAACCATAGAGGTTAATGTTACCTAAAGTTATTAACAATCCTTTTGATATTAGTTGACTTGATCGTAATGTTTGAGAAAAGAAATACGGGAGAAGGGTAATTTGATGATTAGAGTCTTTCGTTAATATCATTTCAAGTAGAGTATTTGTCTTATAGATTGTTTCTTTAGGAAAGAAAGTTAAGCGATCTTTAATATTATTTATGATGGTTGTTTGTATATTTCTCATCTCTTTACTCTTGTTTTGTAGAGATATGTTTGTAATATTATTTTGTGCTTTGTCCCATAGAGTCAAGGCTTCTAAAGCAAAAGCAGCGGTTAGAACTGGTGCACCATTATATATGGTTTTCTCTTTATTATTTTCAATATATAACGGATAGGCGTGCCATACATTTTTTATGGCAATTTTTTCTAAGTGATTAATAGCTTTAGTTAGTAGGTTCTTATTAGTTTTTGCTCGTAATAGAGAAGAAGTCGCCAAGGAGGTCAGTAAATCATTCTCCCAAAGTCCATCTTTGTTTTGACGGTTTAAAAGAAAAGCACAGAAGTTTCTAGTTAGGGGACCTGAATAAAAGCGAGAGATAAAATATATAATAGCTTCTGGGATGTGGTAATACCGAGAAATATAGTTTTCAGAAACTATAATATTCTCAATATATTCTTGCAGCAGAGGTAAATTGATATTATGTAGTTTTAGAAAATAACCGATATTGGCATTAACCACTGGATCAATATCTTTCCATTTACTAGTTTGTTTGTTGAGTAGCCAGGTATAATATGGTCCACCTGGGATACTTTCTGAAGAGATTAAGAGTTTAGTAATGTGTCCAAAAACCTCAGGGGTAATTATTTCTTTTTTGTAGAGATATAAGGTAATGAGAGCACAGACAGTATCATCCCAATCATTGGGATAGGGATTTGTTTTTTTTATGTGTGGAGTTATTTTGCCAATAATTCCATGACCAGTCAGAATTTTTCTCTGATAACAAAAAATTAAGAGCCGGATTAATAATAGCTTGAGCTTCAGGTAGATATGATATTTCCTTAAGACACGTAAGAATGAGAGAAGTGGTGAAAGTTGTTGAAAGAGGAGTTGGAGTTTTTTTAGAATCTAGAGATAATGCAAACGACAGAAAACTACCGTTTGAATTTTGATTGGTTTTTATAAACTGTAATAGGAGGGTATAGACAGTACCCGTTATCATACCGAGTTTGTATGTTCTGGGATGATAATAGTAAATGTTGTACCTGTTTGAATTTTACTATCTACACTAATAGCTCCATTAAAATCATCAGTAACAATAGTTTTAACCATAGAAAGGCCTAGACCCATGCCTTTTGAAGTTGGTTTGGTAGAGAAGAATGGTTCAAATATTCGTGGTAGTATTTCTTCGGCAATTCCTTGACCATGGTCACTAATAGTTATGTGTATATAACTATCTAGTATTGAGGCATGCACTGTAATTGGTAAATTTTTAGGAAGATTATTATCTTGATTATAACTATCAAAGGCATTTGAGATTAAATTAGTAATGATTTGTTGGAATTTATGATAGTTGCCGTATATTGTTATTTCTTTGTCACTTGAAAAAATTAATGGAATATTGCTAACAAGTGATTTGTGTGAGAATAGTTTAAAAACATCAGTTATAATTTTTCCTATTGAGAATAAGGTGATTGCTCCTTCTGATCTAATTTGATTACCAATAATATTAATGAGTCCGTCCATCTTTTCACTAGCTATTACGGCTCGGTGTAAATCTTCTTTAACGATTCGTACGTCAGGGTGGATTGATTCTTTGATGTTACTTAAATTTAGAGCTACTGAAGTTAAAGGATTTATTAAATCATGGAATAAACCAGAAGACAATCTGCCGAATTCGGCAAAGCGATATAGTTGAGATATTTTTTCACTTTGAGCTATCTCTAATTCTTTAGTTCGTTCAGCAATAGTGACTTCCAATGAATCCCGCTCAGCTCGTAATTCTTTTTCAGAACTTCTTGCTCGCCTTAATGATTTTTCTATTTCTCGACTGGAAAGCCAGGAAACAATAGCAATAACTAAAAGGATGATCGAATATTCAATTAAGTCAGACAACACCAAGACCTCATGTCGCCAATGCGGTAAACTGTTCAATCGGACTTCGTTGTAACCAAAAAATAGTAAGGATAATATTGAAATCCCTGTAATCATTATACCCATTCGGCTACTAAGTAGAATTGAAGAGATTGTAATTAAGAGTGCGTAACTAAGAATCACGGCTGGTAAAATAACTCCCCAGCGAAAGGCACCATATGATGTTCCCAGTAAATACAATATAACTAAACAGTATGAAACGAATGTTATTTTACCTAAGCGAGAAGCAATAAATAGACTAATGAATAGGAGCGTTATTAGAGAAAATGGTAGTAAGTTTATATAATTTTCTGTTGAGCGATCACCTAAATGAGAGGACAGAACAATAATATTTGAACAGATAATGAGAAGAATTGAGCCCAGTAAAATTAAGTTAAGAATAAATTCTCGACGTCTTGTATCTTCATCAATTGATTTTGGTTGAATCAGAAATCTGTATAAAAAAATTAAAAAATTTTTTAATTTTATACTATATATTTTATTAAGAGAGGGAATATTTCTTTTCATACGGCAGATTAGCTGCCCCAGGGTAGAAAGGGTATTTCAACGGTTACTATTTCCGGAAGTATAGGCCTAACGGAAGTATTAACTAATATTTGTTCAATTACTTTTTCCATATTATTTAACTATTATAGTCTCTTCGACGAATAGAGATATAACTAGTATAACCAAGTCAAGGTCAAGAAAAAGTAAAGTTTTTTATTGAATTTTATAGCCTCTGCCCGGGACACTGATAATAGTATGAACCTTGGCAGTATCAATTTTCTTCCGAAGATTTAGAATATGAGTTTCAATGGTTCTAGATAAGGGATCGCCGTTTACATCCCAGACATGTTCAAGAATCATACCGCGAGATACAACGTTTCCTTTATTTCTTAATAGTAACTCGAGTAACGAAAATTCTTTATTTGTTAAGTAGATTTCTTTATTGCCTCGTTTAACCTTGTAGGTGGAAGTATTCAATGTAAGATCACCAACAGTTAGATACAGATTCTGAGTAATTGGTGGCCGACGTAAAATAGCTTTGATCCGAGATAGTAATTCTTTATAAACAAAGGGCTTGGTTAAATAGTCGTCAGCCCCAGCTTCCAGAAGACTTATTTTCTCAGCTGGAGTTGATTTAACTGATATAAGTAGAATAGGTGTATGTGAACCTTGCTCACGTAAGGTTGAACAAATTTCTAGCCCATTTTTTCCAGGTAAGGCATTATCTAAAATAATAAGATCATATTGATTAGTTTCTGCTAAATATAAACCTTTCTTGCCGTCACTGGCAGAATCAACGGCATAGGTATCTTTTTTCAGGGCAGCAACTAAGAATTTGAGGGTTTCTTTATTATCGTCAATTATGAGTAAACGCATAACAATAGATTGCTAATAAACGTTTTATATTATAGCTCAGAGGCTTTTTTCCTGTCCAGAATTAATCTTTATTCCTACTCTCTCTCATGGTATACTAGCAATCTATAGACCGTTCTTTGTTTTCCTGGCTCCATTACCCCAGGCAAGTTTTGGAACAGACTAACTACATTGGCATCTTCAATTCTATGTACCTTGGTATATAGAAGAAGGCTAGGGGGTGAATACCTGATTAGTTCGTCTCGTCGGATTTGTCTGACAAAGCGGACTAACAGTGTTTTGTTCTTCTTAATTGGGAAATAAAACCCCACTGGAAATCGGCCAATACTTGCTGTGGGCTCTGGTGTAGCCAGGAAAGTAAAGAAGACGGGCTGTAGTATAGTGGTAGTACGCGTGCATGGGGTGCATGTAGACTCGGTTCGATTCCGGGCAGCCCGACCATGTAACATTGTTTCATTATGTCATTCCTTAAATCCATTTTTACTAAACAATTTTTATTCACTTTACTCCTACTTGGATTATTGGTACTTTTGTCATTTCCGTTAAGTAAAAATTGGCGTCAAAAACGTTCAATCGAACGAGAAATCAAAGGTTTGGAAACACAGGTTAAAGATATGGAAGGCAAGAACAGTAATTTGAAAAACGTTTTGGATTATATGCAGTCTGATCAGTTTGTTGAAGAACAAGCACGAACGAAATTAAATTACAAAAAACCAGGGGAATCAGTTGTGGTTATTGAAGGTCGTCCAGGAAAAACACCGCCTACGGCAACTTCACCGTTTGAAATTCCACCTGAGCCACCAAAAGTAACAGCCTCACGTGCCACAGTTAATGTTAATAAATGGTTAGACTATTTTTTTGAAGTGAAAAAATAAAATATCGACTCACAAGGTCGATATTTTTAATTGAGCCGACTATGGGATTCGAACCCATCACCTATGGTTTACGATACCATTGCTCTACCAAATGAGCTAAGTCGGCGGTAGATTGAATGATATCAAGACGCAATGGATAGTCAAGGAAATATGGTTAAATTTTTTAATTTTTTAATGTTATTCATTGACAAAGTAAGAAAAATATGATAATAAGAGGACTATGTTCATTAAAATATATAATTAAAATAATTATCAAAAATATTAAATAAAGAAGGAGGAATAATGATTTTCAAAATGAAAAAACATAATCCGGCTCTTATCAAAAAAATTGATAAGAAGCTAGCGATTTTGGAAAAAATGTTAAGGCAAAAACTTAAATGGAAAGAGTTTCCAATTTGGAGACTCAAATATATACTTAACATAAAGGTTCCCTTGGATGAGGGTATAACTTTCCGTCGTGCTCACGAGGAGTATAAAAAAAAGTTTGTTGAACCATTTCATGAATTCGAAAGTAATCATGATGACGGAAGTGATGAGTTTGATGAAAAACTATATAATTACAAGCTCAAAGAAACTAGTTCAGATGATTATGGAATAATTTTTTTAACGTTACTGAAAACAATTAAGACCTTTGAACAGGCTCAAGAAGTGTTAGGTTCTTGTATCTATTTTTTATATAGTTTCGAGATAGTGCAAGAGTTGATAATAGAGTTAGCGACAACTGAGTCACACGGCTTGATGTTGGATAGTGGATCAGATTTTTTTGATCTTTTCGAATATTATGATGCAGATATTAAACAGTCACAATTATTACCATTAAAGGAGCTAAGTTTTTCTAATTACAAATCTTTCGAAATTTGGCATGCCGCTCGTTATATTATTTTAGAGCGTCTTATCAAAGCGGCGACTTCTCCTGAAGCATTGGATAAGATTAATAAAGAATTTGAGATTGAATATGAGAGTGATGCAGAAAAAATTATTAAAGAAAGATATAATGAGATAAAATCTTTGCCCTTAGCAAAGAAAAGCTTTAAAGCTAGAAATTTTGACGAAGCAAAGAAGGCAATGTTATTGGCTGGCAATGATCAGGATTACGACGAAGCTTTGCGGGAAATGGCAAGATTGGGGACTTACCAGCAATTATTTAATGAGATTGAAGATGATACTACGCCTGACAGATATATATTTGCTTATAGATGTCTTGAATTAAGTCTGAATTCTTATCAAGCAAAGAAGATTGCTGATTTGTTTTTGGCAGATTTTGATTTAATATATTGGAAGGCTATTGAGAGGAGTTTAATATTAGCAAGAAACGCAAAAGAAATCGATAGTATATTACTTGAATTGAAAGAAAATTTTGATTTTGATTTTCCTAATCCGGTACGCTTTATGATTGTTGAAAAAGGTCTTAAGATCAGGAAAACAATTAAGAGCGTAATATCTTTTTGTAAAGTAGTGGAGGTTGAGGAAAATTCAAATGAACAGTATGCAACAATAAAGAAGCTATTTCAATTAATAAAAAAGATAAGCCCTTACAAAATTTAAAATACAGGAGAAAAAGTAATGGAAATCAATATATATCTCACTGCTGGTGAAGAGTATGCGCGAAAGAAGTCACCGCAACTCTTTAATTACCTGGACGATAATAATATTAAAATAAATATTATTGCCTGGGATGGAACTCTTAAGAGTTTACACAATAAAGAAAATCGTAATACAGGAAAAGTTATGGTCAGGTTTTCATCAATGCACATTGAGTGTACAGACATTGAGTTAAAAAAGGAATGTTATAAGTATGGATATTTCCTTTTTTATGCTAAGGGTGTCTGCAAGTATTTTGGAAAAGACAAATCCGAAATACCAAAGGATGGTGATCTTTTATTCGATGACAGTAATTTTTTAGAAGAAGTTAAGAATTTTTTAGCTTAATCTAAAGAAGATTATAAAGACGCTTCTGTACGTGGGCGTCTTTTTTATTATCAAAATATTAGAGCGGAATACCGGAATCGAACCGGCGCTTTAGCCTTGGGAAGGCTACGCACTACCATTATACTAATCCCGCAATCTTGTCTAACATTGGTTCTATTTTGTTAACAGGTGATGATGTGGTATAATTATATTGTCATAGTATATCCTCGTCAACATAAGTTGACGTTTTGCTTTTAAACCTATACCCATGCGTAGATTATTAGCTATAACTATATTTTTTAGTATTTTTCTAAGTATTTTTGTTGCTCCTATAACTCATGCTGAAGAAGGTGTACCTGAAGTTTTTATCAATCAAACATTTTCCGCTAGTGTAGGGGAGTTGGGTTTGCAAAAAGATATTTCCCTCAATGTTTTTGAAGGTGAATTACAAATTGGTATACCGGCTGGTCGTTTTAATAAACCTACCATTGTGACGTTAACAAAGATCCCTGAAATTATTACCCCACCAAGTGATTTAACTATGGTGGGTTCTATGTATCAGATTGATATTCCTGCAGACGCATTTAATAGTGGGCAATATTATATTAGCTTGAAAAGTAGCGGTTCAAATGTTTATAAGCAAGTTTATTTTTTTGACAACAACCAGGGCTGGCGACCACTTGATAGCAATGAAAATTTTGGCAAAAGCTTGATTAGTACAGTAGCTACCTTGCCCTTTCTTCGAATTGCCGTGTTTGAAAATCCAAAGATGTTAATTAAAGGTGGAGCTAGTTGGTATCGTTATAAGAAAGGATTATTTGCGGCTTCGCCTGATTTCCCAGCTGGCACTAAATTACGAGTCATTAATACTGCTAACAAAAAATCAGTTGATATTGTTGTTAATGATTATGGACCTGATCGTTCAGTTCATCCAGAACGAGCAATTGATTTAGATGCTGTAGCTTTTGCTCGTTTAGCTCCACTGGGTCAAGGAACAGTGCAGGTAGCTATAGAAAAGATAAGTGAAACTACTCCGATGACAGCAGTAAAGCCAACTAATGATCCTAGCTTAACAATTGAATCCAAAGGTGCGTTGCTATTAAATAGCTTAGATGAAAAAGTATTATGGGGGAAGGCAGAGAATACTCAAGTTCCTTTAGCTAGTTTAACAAAGTTAGTAGCAATTAAAACATTCTTAGATACTAAGCCTAACATGAAGAAAATTGTGGCTTATTCAGTAGCAGATGAAGAAAAAAATGCCTTGTATGTACTACCTAGTGAATCAGCTCGTTTAAAATTACGTGATAAGGAAGAAGTGTCGATTAAGGATTTGGTTTATGCTTCATTAATTGGCTCAACTAATAACACAGTAGAAACATTAGTTCGTGTTTCTGGTTTGTCACGTGATATTTTTATTAAAAAAATGAATGAGAAAGTAATAGCTTGGGGTGCAACTCACACCAAGTTCGTTGAGCCAACTGGTTTGTCAGTAAAAAATATTACGACACCACATGATTATGCTATAATAGCCAGACAAGCCTTCCTCGATTCAGTGGTTGCTGAAGCTTCAGTCTTACCAAATTATACTGTGACGGTGGTTAATACTAAACGTACTATGACGTTTAAGAATACCAACAGTTTAGCTCAGGAAAAAGATTCTCCGATTCTTGGATCAAAGACAGGTTATCTAACTGAAGCTGGCTATTGTTTAGCTACTAAATGGCCAACCAGTAAGGATAAAAATATTATTGTCGTTTTGTTTGGTGCTCCTAACCGCACCGCCAGTGTAGAAGATACTAAAAAGCTTGTAGCTTACGCTGAAAAAAATATTAAATAAGATGATTCGTCTCGACAACCTTTCGAAAACCTATCAGCCAAATATCAAAGCCCTTGATCATATTAACTTGGTTATTAAGCCAGGTGAATTTGTATCATTAGTTGGTCAATCAGGTACGGGAAAAACTACCTTGGTACGTTGTTTAATTGGTGAAGAACGACCATCAGAAGGACGAATCAGAATTGGTGATTGGGATATTACTACAATTGGTAAGCGGGAAATCCCATACTTACGTCGTCAGGTTGCAGTTATTTTTCAAGATTTTAAATTACTACCTAAAAAAACATTAGCTGAAAATGTCGCCTTTGCTTTGGAAGTAGCAGGGAAGAGTAGTAAGAAAATCAAAGAGTTAGTACCTAAGGTAATGGGTATTGTTGGTTTAGGAAGTAAAATGAAGCGTTATCCTAATGAAGTTTCAGGTGGTGAGCAACAACGAGCTGCTATTGCCAGAGCCTTAGTTTATCAACCAAAAGTATTATTAGCTGATGAGCCAACTGGAAATTTAGATTCTATTAACGCTCAAGAAATCATTGATTTACTGTTAAAGATTAACGAATTTGGAACTACGGTGGTATTAGTAACTCACAACAAGGATATTGTTAATCGATTAAAGCGTAGGGTTGTAACCTTGCATGATGGTAAAATAATTTCCGATCAAGCAGTTGGAAAATACGTTATTTAATATATGTTGATTTCCTTTGGCCGGGCCGTTAAATTTAGTCTCCAAGATATTTGGCGTAATGTGTGGTTATCACTAGTAACGATTGTTATTTTAGTCTTGGCTTTATTCTCTGTTAACTTGCTTATTGCCGTTCAAGTAATTTCTGGAGCAGCGGTTGGTACTGTCCGAGATAAAATTGATATTAGTTTATTTTTGCGATCTGATGCGGCTGAAAGTGATATTTTAGCCTTACGAGGTAAGATTAGTAGTCTAGATAATGTACGTGAAGTCACGTATATGTCCAAGCAAGAAGCCTTAGAATCATTTCAAGCTAAACACCAGAATAATCCTGATGTCATTGGTGCTTTAAGAGAACTTGATAGTAATCCGTTATCACCAAGTTTAATTATTCAACCAAAAAGTCTTGATTACTATGATGATTTAATCACTGACTTGAACAAGATTAGTGATCCCTTGATTGAATCACGTAACTTTGATGATCATAAGTTAATGCTACAGAAGATTAATACTATTACCGATCGAGTAAGTGAAGCCGGATTTTTAGCTAGTATTCTTTTTATTCTCATTACCTTACTAGTTCTCTATAATACAATTCGGGTAGCTATTTACACACATCGTCAAGAAATTGCTATTATGCGCCTAGTCGGTGGTTCAAGTTGGTTCATCCGAGCACCTTTTCTAATTTCTAGTATTTTATATACTCTCATAGGAATGGCGATTACAATAGTTCTTTTCTATTTCTTTTTGACTTTGCTTCAGCCTTATCTTGAAACGTTCTTCTTGAACTATGACTTTAACTTGTTAGCCTACTTCCAGGCTAATTTTTGGCGATTATGTGTGCTAGAATTTGCTGGAGCTGCTTTAATTAATATGTTAGCTAGTTTGGTGGCAGTTCGAAAGTATTCCAATATCTAATATGTTATCTCTTAAACAGGAAAAATTAATTCGTTCACTTGCCACTAAGAAGGGCCGGACTGAATCCGGTTTTTGTTTAGTAGAAGGAGAGAAAAACGTTGTTGAAGCAGGGGACTTAGTGGAGTTTACTTTTACACCTGATGACTCTAAAGATTTTGCTAGCTTAGTGGAAACAGTGACTCCTCAACCAACGGCCGCCGTAGCTCGTATCCCAGTCTATACTAAAGAAGATATTTTGCAGTGTGATCGTATAGTAGTCTTAGATGGTGTCCAGGACCCTGGAAATGTTGGTACAATTTTGAGACTATGTTTAGGGTTTGAAGCAGGACTCATATTAATTGAATCTGCTGATCCATCAAGTTCTAAGGTAATCCGTTCTTCAGCTGGAGCTTTCTTCAAAACACCATGGCTGGAAATTGATCGACCAGGTGCTGAACAAGAATTATTGTCATACAACAGAGAAGTCTATCGTTTAGAAGGAAATACAAAAAATGGTAGTGTGGTTACTCAGGAAAATCTCTCTACATTACCTAAACAACTTATGCTTATTGCAGGTTCAGAAGGACAGGGGATAAAGTTAGATATTCCTGGAACGTCACTCAGTATTACTCATAGTTCTAAATTAGAATCATTAAATGTGGCTACGGCTTTAGCTATTGTTCTAGCTGGTTTATACATCAAAGATTGATTTTTTATCAATTTTGTGTTATCACGAAAGTAACAATTAACTAACCTTAAAAAATAAAGGAGGTATTTTGAATAGTCTTAATCAAGTCGGATATGCTCCTTATACTCCCAAAGGACCATATACGTTGTTTAGTGGTAAATATAGAAAAAAGACTGTGGATGCCATGTCTATTCATGATATCCATTGGTTCTTTAATCTATATTCAGAAGTTAAGAAACATTATAATCCAAATAGTGATTTTCATAATCATGTCCGTTGGATTCACCAGCAAATGTTGAGTAAGAAAACATGTAAGTTGTGTCCTCATTGTGACAAAGAGGTTATTACTCATTTTGGTTTTATTGATAGTACATACGGATTTGTCCGTGAGCGTGATTATCTTTATTGCCAGGAGTGCGAGAAAGATAAGTCAGGTGTTTCAACCCTAACAGTTTCATTTGCTAATTTAGTATATTTTACAAAAAATCAAATTAAAGGGGAGATATTAGATTTATTTAAATATTTATTTGATATGCCAAAGCGTATCAATGGTCGAACAGCTTTTGAATTTTTTAAAAGAGACGCTAATATCCAAATGGTTGTTAAAAAACCATTTAAAAAACCTCCAACTCTTTTTCAATTACCTTTATTTTGAATAAACCTCACTTTTGTTTTTAGTGAGGTTTTTTAATAATAAAAACTTAGTCTGTCAGGGTATGGTTTTCTTTTATCTGAAGACTAGGGTAATATTTATAGTATTATGAAAGAAACCCTTAATTTTAAGTCGTCTGAGCTCGAACAGCAAGAACTGCTTAAGGAAACAACCTATTTCTTAAACGCTGGTGGACGTGGCACACGGCTAGAAGGAGTGATTGATAAAAACGAAAAGACAGGTATTAGTAAAGCTTTGATTACGCTTGATGGTAAACCGCTTATTAAGTGGCATATTGATCATGCTCGTAAACTTGGTTATCAATTCATACTTATTAGTGCTGGTGATCATAGTAACGTTAAACAAGTAGTTGAGAATGAATCATATGGAGATGAGGTTAAAGCTGAGTTAGTTAGTGAGCAAAAAGGTACGGGCGGTGATCTTTTACAAGTTATTAAGCAAGGTGGTTCCTTTGGCAAGTATATGTTGGTAGATAATGTTGATTCGTTTGTTCTTTTGAATGAAGCTGCTTTGTTAGCAGACCATAAAGAGAAAGGTCTAACTGCCACAATTGTCCTGACTGGACGTGATAAAGTACCTAATCAAAACGCTTGGACAGTTGATTCTGATGGTAAAGTATTAGATACGCTTGAAAGTAATGGTAAGTCTTCAAACCAACTTGCTGCAGAGAAAGTTGCCTATCGTGGTAGTAGTACTGGCGTGGTTATCTTTAATACCGAGTGGCTACAATCATTTCAATCTGAAAAAAATAATTTATCGATCTATGGTGATATGTTGCCACAATTAGTTGCTGAAGGTCAGCTGAATGCGTACTACAATAAAGATCTTATGTTCTATGATGTTGGTACTCCTCAGAGTTATAAAAAAACAATCAACAATCCGGCTTTTCTACAAGCGATTAAAAAATATTATTAATGTATGTCTACCCAATCTTGGGACGAGCTTTCCCGTGAAATTGTTTTTCAAAAATATAGTCGCAAAATTGAGAAAGTAATGTATAAATTACCAGATGGTAAAGAGGCTGATTTCTATATAAAGAAAGAAGGTCCTGCAACAGCTATTTTGGCTTTGACTCCTGAACAGGAGGTTATTTTAGTTAAGCAATTCAGACCAGGTCCTCAAGAAATTCTTAATGAAATGCCAGGCGGATATGTTGATGCTGACGAAACTGCAGAGCAAGCATCTCTACGTGAATTACTTGAAGAAACTGGTTATCAAGGTAATGCACAGCTTGTTACTGAAGCACTGGATTGTGCCTATTCCACAATGCGACGATATTGTGTTGTAGTAACAGATTGTAGAAAAGTTGCTGAGCAAAAGTTAGACAATACTGAATTTGCTGAAGTAGTGATAGTATCATTAGCCGAGTTTAGAAAAATATTACAAAGTGGAAAAATGACAGATCTTGAAGCAGGATATTTATGTCTTGATTATCTTAAACTTCTTTAAAGGGAGATTATATTTATTAAAATAAAAACACCCCAACTGGGGGTGTTTTTATAATGGTAATTAATTACCAACGGCTGTTGCCACCACGATCTCCACCGCGGTTGTAACCTCCGCCTCCGTTGCCTTCACGGCGAGGAGGACGTTCAGTCATTGGACGGGCTTCGCTAATTGAAAGCTGACGACCGTCTAATTCCTTGCCGTTGAGCATATCGATGGCGCTGGCTGCTTCTTCATCAGTAGACATTTCTACAAAACCAAAGCCTTTTGAGCGTCCGGTCATGCGATCCATGATGATAGTAGCTGACACAACGTTACCTGCTTGCGAAAAATGATCTCGCAAGGCGTCGTCGTTGGAACCGTAAGAGATTCCGCCGACATATAGTTTCTTTGCCATACTAACTGTCTCTTAAAGAATAAATTGTAAGTCGACTTGTCCTGCCTGTGGCAGGCCTGTTCATACTTCGTTTTAAGAGACCTATCGAGGCTCGCAAACTTTCGTAAGAAACACTTACAAGTAATTCCAGAATAGCGGAAGTTTAATAGAAAGTCAATCACCCTTATTTTGCAGAAAAATTCTTTTCTACCGTCTCCCAATTGATTATATTCCAGAAGGCATTAACGTAATCAGCTCGCTTATTTTGATATTGTAAGTAATAGGCATGTTCCCAAACATCAAGTCCAAGTATTGGTTTTAATCCTTTCATTACGGGGTTATCTTGTAGGGGAGTAGCTTCAATAATTAGTTTGCCAGTATTATCTTGACTTAACCAGGTCCAACCACTGCCAAATTGATTAGTGGCTGTTTGGGTAAATTGTTCTTTGAATGTTTCAAAACTACCAAAATCATGATTAATAGCTTGTAAGAAATCACCTGTTGGTTCTATACCATTATTTATTTTTAATAAATTCCAAAACATCGAATGGTTAAGGTGCCCGCCACCATGATTACGGACTGCTGTACGGATATCTTCTGGTACCTTTGTTAGGTCAGCCAGTAATATCTCTAAGGGTTGTTCAAAGAGTTCAGGGTGTTTTTCTAATGCCGCATTTAACTTATCAACATAGGTTTGATGATGTTTGTCATGATGAATCTCCATTGTTTTGGCATCAATGAATGGTTCAAGAGCGTCAAAGCTATATGATAGGGCAGGGAGAATATGCATATATAGGCAAGTATACCATAGAAACTTTATTTGACTAGCTTTAGTGCTATGGTATGCTTCGGATATGAAATTAGCTAAAAAAATCAGAGTAGTAGTTGGTTTGTCAGGCGGCGTTGATTCATCAGTCGCTGCTGCTTTGCTACTTAAAAAAGGCTATGAAGTGATTGGAGTTTTTATGAAAAATTGGAGTGAAGATGTCGGTGACTTCTGTTGTAGCTGGTCTGAAGATCTGGAAGATGCCAGACGAGTAGCTCAAACACTTGGAATTCGTTTTTATGTGTGGAACTTTGAGAAAGAATATAAAAAACAGGTTATTAGCTATTTCTTTAACGAATACCGAGCAGGAAGAACTCCTAACCCTGATGTTATGTGTAATCGGGAGATTAAATTTAAATTATTTTTAGAAAAAGCATTACGCTTCGGAGCTGATTTTGTGGCTACTGGTCATTATGCCAGGGTAAAAAAAGTTGGTGATAGTTTCAGATTATTAAAAGGAAAAGACAGTAATAAAGATCAAACGTATTTTTTATATACCTTAACTCAAAAAGAATTACGTCATGCCCTGTTTCCCATCGGTGAATATAAGAAACCAGATGTTCGTATTTTAGCCAAGAAGTTTAATCTCCCAACTTTTGCCAAAAAAGATTCGCAAGGTATTTGTTTTATTGGTGAAGTTGATATTAAGGAATTACTACAACAACAAATTAAACCAAAAGCAGGACAGATTGTTGATACAGTTGGTAATATCTTAGGTAAACATGATGGCTTCCCATTCTACACGTTAGGGCAGAGAGGTGGTCTTGATGTGGGTGGTAAGGGACCTTATTATGTTGTGGCTAAAAACAAAAAAAAGAATCAGATTATTGTAAGTGATAACCCCAATGATCCGTTGTTATGGCGAAAAGAGTGTTTGATTACTGAGCTTAGTTGGACAAGAAGATTAGAAGTTCCTGAAAAATTAGAAGTAACTATCCGCTACCGTCATGCTACTGAAACTGCTAGTATTAGAGTTATAGCAAAGAATAAAGCTAGACTTATGTTTACTAATCCTCAACGAGCTATTACACCCGGCCAAGCAGCAGTTTTTTATATCAAAGATGAATTGATTGGCGGGGGAGTAATTGATGAAGTTATATGAGACAAGAAATTGAAGTTAAGGTTAGAGTAGCTGATTTAGCTACTATTGCTTCTAAACTAGAGGCAAGTGGTTGTGTTTTGTCTGATCGTGCTTTACAAGAAGATGAAATTTTTGCGAATTTTACTCCGTTTGATGTTTTTGCAACTGGTAATACTATATTACGTATTAGAAAAAGTAATAATAAAATGCTGTTTACCGTAAAGAAAAGCCAAACTACTGATTTAGACTGCTTAGAAAGAGAGGTTGAGATAGAAAATGCCGAGGAAATGAAAGAAGCAATTTTGTTAATGGGATATTATGAAGCAGTTCGGGTAAAGAAGTATCGTCAAAAAACTCGTTATATGGATTATGAAATTTGTCTAGATGAAGTTGATAATCTTGGTTCATTTGTAGAAATTGAAAAAATTACCGAGAATGAAACTGCTGAAAAAGTTTTCAGTGAGTTATTAGAAATACTTAGGAGTTTCGGAATAAAAGAAGAAGATCGGGTGATACATGGCTATGATACATTGCTGTATAGAAAGCAAAAAGAGAAGAAATGATATTACATAAAAATCTCCAGCTTATACTGGAGATTTTTATGTTTATAAGTTATTACTGTAGCACTTTTTCACCACGAATAACGCGAATCAAAACAACAATAATAGCAATGACTAGTAAGACATGAATAAATCCGCCAATCGTGAATTTAGTGATTAGTCCTAATAACCAGAGAATAACTAAAACAATAGCGATTGTGTAAAGCATACGCGTATAGATTAGTGAATTAAGACGGGATTCTTAATCTAATATACGTCTGTATGACTATATAGTTACGCTTCTAATGATTACATTAAAGTTTTCCTGATTATATTAGCCATTTCAGCTAATTCTTCTGGTGTAGCATCAACAGCTTGGTTTGGCTCTAATTCTTGTCCTGAGTTAATAGGTACAAGATGAATATGCACATGGTCAATGGCAAAGCCTTCAATGAGAAAACCAATTCGTTTGGCTTGTGTAGCTTGTTTTAGTTTGATAGCAATTTTTCTGGCAACCCGCATTAGTTCAATGTAATCTTCGTCTTCCATATCTAAGACATCACCAACTACTTTTTTGGGTACTACTAGTAGATGCCCTGGTTTAATTGGTTTAATATCTAGAAACGCAATGTGTGTATCATTTTCAAAAACTATTTCAGCTGGAATTTCTCTAGCAATAATTTTTTCAAAAAGAGTCATATTATGTGTAGGTTAATAAAAATTTTTTAACAGTTGTTTCTACTTCTTCAATATTTTCTGTTTGCATTAAATCCATACGTAATTCTTTGGCACCATCAAAGCCATTCGCATAGGCTTTGTAATGTTTTCGCATTATATGAAATGATTTGATGTTGCCCAGTAGTTCATTGAATAGTCGAGTATGTTCAAGCATAACATCTAGTTTTTCTGGAACGGGAATATCTTCAACATGTTTATTGGGGTTAAATAACCATGGATTACCAAAGATTGCTCGACCAAGCATGATACCGCCACAACCCGTCATTTCAGCTTTGGCACGAGCATCGTTTAAATCAATTACATCGCCATTACCAACAATGACCGTAGTTGTTCCTTTAGCAATATTAACTGCTTCGGCAACTGTGTTCCAGTTAGCTGGCACTTTGGACATTTCTTTACGAGTTCGAGCGTGAATGGTTATCATTGCTGGTTTTTCAGCTAAGAGTTCAGGCAACCAAGTTGACAGAATATTCTTAGTATCACCAATTCTTGTTTTAACAGAAAGTGGAATTTTTGGTGCTCCGGCTTTGGCAGCTTTCATTAATTCACGGGCAAGAGATGGATTTTTAATTAAACAAGCACCAGCACCTTGTTTCATAACATTTTTGTCAGGACAACCCATATTAA
The DNA here is from genome assembly GCA_964540895.1 of uncultured Gammaproteobacteria bacterium. GTDB lineage: Bacteria > Patescibacteriota > Patescibacteriia > Patescibacteriales > Patescibacteriaceae > Patescibacterium. The sequence continues at coordinate 191,468 of CAZIOP010000001.1, forward strand.
TATCAATGCCATCAAAACCCAACTCTTGAATTAATTGAGCTGCACCAAACATTTTTTCTGGATCAGCGGTAAAGAGTTGAGCAATCAGGGGTCGTTCACTTTCTGAATATAATAAATCAGGTAGTAATCGATCTCGACCCACTGACATAAGACCATCAGCTGAAACAAATTCGGTGTACATGATATCTGGTTTGCCATATTTGGCAATCAGACGTCTGAACGCAGCGTCAGTAACGTTAGCTAAGGGTGCCATGACAAAGAATGGTTGTTTAAGATGATGAATGAAACACATGAAAGTTTTTTAAGTAAAGAGTGTTTTAGCACCGGTAATAAGAAGCCAAATGCCAATAGTGTTTAATACAAATGACAGAATAATAAAATGCCATTTTTTTATTTTGTACGCTGACAGCAAAGGAACACCAAGTTCATCAGGTAGAGGAGAAGCAATAATCAAAGCGCCAATTACTGGTGTTAGCCAGAGAAAGTATTTGCTATGCAGTATATGACTGACTGGTGAATTGTTGAAACGTTCTATTAATGGATCTAGTTCGGTGAAGACATGACCCTTGAAGAGGCTATAGATAATAAAATCTCCAATGACTGAACCAAGGCCAGCTAGGATTGCTAACTCAACTAAGTTAAGTCGATCGGATAGATCATAAAGTACCAAGAGAGCAGGAGCAGCAGTGAAGGTCATGACTGAAAAGATTCCGGCTATGACTGCTCCAATATAGCCCCATTCTCCAAGGCTGAGGAGAGCCAATTTAACTGTGTAATTTTGTGACAGGATAAAAAAGATCACCAAACTTAGCCCAAGTAAGGTCAGGTTTTTATAACGCCAATGAAAATGCTTTTTTTCAAACCACATATGATAAGTATAGGTTTGAATGCTAAATTTTACAATTTTTACTAAAAAAATGACTAATATTAGTTATTATAAAAGGATGAGATTAAATATACTTGACAAAATATTGATAGTATGATATAGTAGTAGATTAAATTGCTCATTTAATTTAACAGAAACCAACCTCGAGTATCCCTTCGAGACAACCCATCAACTAACCGCAGCTCGACATTTCTTTGAGAAGCTTCACATTACATATAATATGAGGCTTTTTTCTTTGTCAGAATGAATTTTTGACTTTATTTGTAGAGAGTAGTAAAGTGTTGTTCAAGAAGAAAAGTATAAGTTCTTTAGATATCTAATAATAGAAGCAAATGCTATGACGACGTCTTTTTCTCAGCTAGTTCAGCTTAAAAGATCTGAAGCGGTTTAAACCACTAGCTTTGGTACCTTGCTTTTTAGAGCAACTACTTTTTTGATTGAATAGAAAAATATTGGGTACAAACCGATAGTAGTAGTAACTTTGTTTCTATTTCCCGGGGAAATCCATATTATTTCATATATACATATGAATAGGATATGAAATCGAACCGGGTTTTTTATTTGCCCAAAAAGGCTAGATACTATAAAATTTAGATATGAAAAGATATATCCAAGACTACGCTTTGCCGGTATGTTTAGTAATTGCTATAGCTGGTTTATTAGGTAGTTTATACTTTAGCGAAGTTTTGCATTTTATTCCTTGTGTTCTTTGTTGGTATCAACGTATTTTGTTGTATCCGTTAGTGCCGTTATTTGCTATTGGTTTAGTTACCAGAGATCGTAATGTTTGGAAATATGGATTACTTTCAGTTATCATTAGTGCCGGAGTGGGCATCTATCAGTTGCTGCTTGTGTATGGAGTTATTAAAACATCGTCCTGTTTAGTGGGAATTTCATGTGCGGCTATTCAATGGTCGTTACTTGGTTTTATCACCATTCCGTTATTAGCTTTTCTAGAAGCCATTGTTATTTTAATATTATTATTACTGTATCGTAAATACGTATAACTCTATGCCTAAAGAATATAAAATATTATTAGGAATTGGTTTAGGAGCTATTATATTAGGACTTCTATTATTTAAATTTGCCGGTGCTCCTAAGCAATCAGCGCCAATTACTGATCGAGTTGGTGTTTATACTAAAGGTTCGGAAACGGCCGCCGTAACTTTAACTGAATTTGCTGATTTTCAATGCCCAGCTTGTCGTTCAGCTAATGATTTACCAGGTCAGATTTTGTCTAATTATCCTAATGATGTAAGATTTGTCTTTCGTCACTTTCCTCTAACTAGCCATCCGTTTGCTAATGTTTCCGCCCTGGCAGCTGAAGCAGCAGGTGCTCAAGGAAAGTTTTGGGAAATGCATGATATGTTATATGACAAACAAGATGAGTGGGGTAATTTAGGTGCGCCTGTTTCTCGTGACAGAGTTATTGAATATTTTAAAAGTTATGCCGGGCAATTAGGAATAAATGTTGAAACATTTGCTAAGGCTATTGATACTAATGCTTTTATCACTGCTATTAACGAAGATATTTCAGCCGGTACTGCTTCTGGGGTTAATGCCACCCCGACGTTTTTTGTAAATAATACTAAGATTAATGAACCTAGTTTTGCTGAGATTAAGAAGGAGATTGATAGGGTGTTAGGTAGATAATTGTTATAAATAAAACGACCCGTCATTATGGCGGGTCTTTTTAGTTTTTGATTATTTTATTTAGGTGAGTTTTATCAGATCTTTTATTTCGACAACTTTGATATTACTCTGTTGCCAGGTGAATATTTCTCTTATTCTTTTTCTGAATAGGTATTCGATGTTGATTTTCTTTAAATCATCCAGAGTTATCAACTCTTTTGTTAATTTTTGATCTGTGGGTGTGTTTGTATAAAGATATTTTAATTTACCCTTAACTATAAAACATTTATAGTTAGGGTTTGATCGTCCTCTGTATGCACCAACAGACTTAGGATAGAATATGCCCTTTCCATTAACGTGATGGGCAAAAATAATATCGTTATTTTGGGTAATAACAATACCAATTTTTGTCTCACATTGTGAATTGAAAGCAATTGTTTCGGCTTCTTTTAGAAAATTGTTAATTCTTCCACCTTCCCCATTTATTAAATGAGGAGTTTTGAAATAACCTTCAAGTTTTTTTTGTGGGTAAGGATAAACAGAGGTTGAATTATTGGCTCCTTCTCTATTTCCGTTTGTTTCTGTTTCAAAGTTTTTTTGACTCTGATTCATTTCGCCTCCTTCTTTTTTTAAAGTTTATTCAAAGATAGCAAATAATTCCTTAAAAATCAAGTTAGGAGGGAGCTGTTGTTTGGGTTGTTCGTTTCTTACGGAAAAACCAAATACTATAACCAACAATAATAGCAATCCAATTAGGGAAAAAGATCCAAGGGTGACCCCAGGAAATGCCATCAAATTTGTAACTAAACAATGGCCAGAGAAACGGTGTGGCAAAGAAAGCGGCGGAATGAGTAAAAATATCAAGTACTATATGGAAAGGCCAGGCCAATAACGGCATGAAAGGGCGTTTACGTATTAGCCAGACAATACTAAATACTACTGCAAAAACAATGAGACTGTGGGTAATATTATAGAGTACATGAACATAGGTCGGGATATCAGCGTTAGTAGGTGCTTCTGACCAACTTACTTGTGTACCAATATTCAGCATATTAGCTATCATTAACAAACCAAATGACAACACATCAGGCAATACGCCAAACAGAAAAGATAGCCAGTAGTATTTTTTACTGGTGCGACCAAAGGCTAGTCCGCCCCAGAGTCCATGAGAAACAACATCCATTATTTTATGATATGATAGGAAGATGAAACAAGCAAATTTAGTATTACTTCGACACGGTGAGAGTATCTGGAACAAAAAAGGAATCTTCACTGGTTGGGTTGATATTGGTTTATCAAAGAAAGGAGAAACAGAAGCTCGTCAGGCTGGACGATTGTTAAAACGTCGTGGCTATATATTTGATTGTGCCTATACTTCAGTTTTGAAACGAGCTATCAGAACCTTAGATTTAGTCTTGAAAGAAGCTCATATCTCTAAACTTCCAACAACTAAGACCTGGCGGTTAAACGAACGTCATTACGGAGCTTTGCAGGGTCAATCTAAAGCAGCCATTGAAAAAGAATTTGGTGTTAAACAATTTTTAGCTTGGCGAAGAGGGTATACTACAAGACCACCGTTACTGACTAAACCAATGAAGGGACAGTGTAGTCCTAAGGCTTGTGGGTTAACGTTGGACGAGTTTCCTCACGCTGAGTCATTACAAGATACCTATAAACGGGTAATTCCAGTCTGGAAAAAAGATATTCTACCTGCTTTGAAAAAAGGAAACAATGTAATCATTTCAGCCCATGGTAATAGTTTACGAGCTTTAGTTAAGTATATAGATGGGATCAGTGATCAACAGATTACTCGATTAGAGATTCCTACAGGTAAACCACTGTGCTATCAAATTTCTTCTAGAGGTGTTGTTCAGAAAAAATGGTATTTGAAATAAGGTGAGAAATGTTTGAAATTATTAACTAATTACTTAGTTAATAAAATCACGTATACTCTTTCCGCCAGTTGAAGTGGCCTTATCGTAAGACTTGACAGAGTTCGTATTTTAAGAGATAATGAGCCTATTGTTTAAATTTATAGAAAAGTATCTATGTCCACACAATGCCAATTAACTGGAAAGAAAGCAACCAGCGGATTTAATAAAAGTCACTCTAATCGCCGAACTAAGCGTAAGTTTCGACCTAATTTGCAAGAGAAAAAAGTAGTTAACCCTAAAACTGGACGAACTATTAAATTAACTCTAAGCACTACTGCGTTAAAGACTTTAAAGAAATGGGATAAAGCTGGTAAAGTCTATGATCTAGCTGCTATTACTTCTAAGCGCTAACTTCCATACATTCTCTAACTATAAAAGACACCAATTTGGTGTCTTTTAGTTTTTCCACTTATCCACATACTGACCTAGGCCAAAGTTAGTAAATTTATTTCTAAGCTTAGTATTTTTCAGTAACCAGATTATTAAGGTCATTAGATTAATTAGATATCGGTTACGAACAATCTTATAGGTAAGCATACCAGAACCAAGTCCACGGCGAATAGTTTTAGTTTGGACTCCGCCAATTTTAGCAGCCTCTGAAACAGATAACCAAATTGGGCTGGTAACTTCACTCGGAGGTAGCTGATCAATGGTTTTCATAAAACCGATATTTAAGTCTACATTAAAGTAGACTAAAGTAAGAAAATATAAATAAACAAAGATGATTATAAGTCTACAAATTTGTAGACTTATATTGGTCTATATAGCTTGAAATAGAATTGAAAGAGTACTTAAGTCTAGATAGTATTAGACTTTTTGTTTATTTTTGCAAATATTTTTTAAAAAGGCAAGTAATTTTAGCTATTACTGTCTAATAAGTATTCTAGATAAAAAGATTGGTGTTTATAAAATATATATAATATAAAAGTGTCCATACATAAACATGTTAGGTCTTGGAGTGAGATATATTGTTGAGTCCTTAAAATAAAGCTTATTCCTTGCCAGTTTCTTCAAGTTGTGGTATATTTTGAGGAATAATAGGCTTTATTGTAAGATAGGTTTATATTCTAAAAGGGTTTCTGTAACACTTTTATTTTTTTTACGTAATCTAATGGCAAGTCCAAAAAAGCCGTCTTTTTTCGGAGGAGAGCAAGCGCTCTTTCTCAGGCTCAAAAAACATAAGGATAAGCAGGCTTTTATTGAGGCCTACGATCTATATATCGAGCAAATTTATCGCTTTATATATTTTAAGGTCGGAGATCAAAATGAAGCTGAGGATATTGCTTCAATGGTGTTCCTTAAATGCTGGAACTATGTCTATGAAGGCAACCTAGGTGATTATCAGACCTTAAAATCCTTATTATATAAGATAGCTCGTAATACCATTATTGATCACTACCGTAAGCATCAGCATCAACAGAATATTCCACTGGAAGATATTGCTCAGACCACAGCTGCGATTGATACTGAACCAAGTCCTGAAGAGCAAGCTGCTACTGCCTTTGACTTTCAGAAAGTCATGGAAGAAAAATTACCTCAGCTTAAAGAAGAGTATCGAGAAGTGGTAATTCTGCGATTTGTGAACGAACTTTCAATTGCTGAAATTTCTTTGATACTTGGCAAGACCAACGGCAATATTCGAGTCATGATTCACCGGGCCTTAGAATCTCTGCAACAGCTAGTTAAAGATGAAGAAGAAGAGACCACATAATTACAATCATTTTTATTAACCACGTTATTATATGAATGAGAAAAATTTAGTTCATCATCTTTCTCAACTAAAAAGCGTTAGTCCGCGACCTGACTGGGTTTCACAGAACCGAGAGGTTTTGTCATATCAAATTTTTAATGGTCAAGAATCGCCAGCTATTAGTCTAAGCTTTATTAGTCGAGTTAATATCATAACTCATCGTTTGTTACAGCCTACGCCAATTGCTGCCATGATTGTTTTATTCTTTATGATTAGTGGAGTAGTTAGCATTAATGCTTCAAGGAACACTACACCTAACAATGCATTGTATATTGCCAAGATTATTGCTGAGAAAGCCGCTGTCGCTACTACCTTTGATGAAAAGGGTAAGGCTCAGTTAAGTGTTGAGCATGCCAAGAATCGAGCAACTGAGTTAAAAATTATGAGTCAGAATTCACAAGACAATGATCCTCGAGTTCAAGAATTATCAGATAACTTTAAGAAAGAAATCGCTGCTGTTCGAGATCATTTAACCAAATTGGATGAAGAGGCTGCTAAACAAGCCACGATTGATGCTCAAGCTTCCTCTAACCCTAAGTTGAATTTAACAACTAAACCAAAAACCACCGATACTAAAGAGACAACTGATGATGAAAAGGTGTTTAGTGCTGATTCTGGAAAAGATGAAAAGGGGATTCAGGTTTCTATGCCAGCAAGTATTGCCTTAGAAGAAGCAGAAAAGTTGTTTAATGAGAAAAAATATAATGAAGCACTGGATAAATTAGGGGAGATAGAGATTAAGTAATTGATTACATGTCTTTTGTTGAACGCTTAGTGGTTGATTCAGAAGTACAGGGAACAATTTTGTATGATGAGCATATTGTCCGTTATGAACTAGCCAAACAAGTAGTTTCCGGAAGAACAGTATTAGATATTGCTAGTGGATCAGGTTACGGAGCCCATATTCTTTTACAAGCAGGAGCAAAAAAAGTTATTGGTATTGATGTTGATACCACGGCTGTTTCGGAAGCTACTAAAAATTATGGTAGCGAGCAGCTGGAATTTAAAGTAGGTAAGGCTGAGAAGTTAGATTTAGAAGATAGTAGCATTGATGTTATTACTTCCTTTGAAACAATTGAGCATATACAGGATTATCAACAATATTTAAAAGAATTGGCACGGGTTCTAACGGGTGAAGGTGTTGCATTTATTTCTACTCCCAATCGCAACGTCTTTGGCCAGAAGAATCCGTACCATATCAAGGAATTTACTAAAGAAGAATTTTTGACCGCGCTGGAAGCATACTTCCCGCACGTTGTGTTACGTGAACAGAAAAATGGGTTAAGTAGTGTTATTACAGGTACAGATATAGGATCTCTTTTAATTAATGATAATAATAGTGAACCTCTTTACTTTCTCGCTATCTGTTCTAAATCTGAAATTTCTCAGTCATTTGCTAGTGTTGCCAGTATTAATGTCAAAGCTTTAGAGCGTTGGGAAAATAACCTTGGTTGGAGATTAGTAAATACAGTATATCGAGGTTTGCAAAAGATTGGGTTATTTAAATCATAGAAACATTACTATATATATAGAAGTGTATTACAACGTAGTACATTGCTATATCTATAGTACAGACTCTTTTTCGAAGAGTTTAGCTATAGAGAAAGACTTGCCTAGTGAATAACTAGGGGAGCAGTACGGCCCGAAAGGTCGAAATTCGTTTCCGAACGAATTGCTGTGCTCGATTGAATTACTAATTGGTAATACAATCGATTAACAAACCTTATATGTTTTGGAAAAGCTTTCACCTAAGCTTTGTACAAAGTAGCGGTGAATAAATCCTTTATTGGATTTAGAATACATCAATTTTGCTTTTCTCCGCGTCAATGAGGATAGAAGTTTCTTCTATTATTATTTGATTGTGGATCAGTGAATATCCCCATGTTTGCTCTCCAAGCTTCGGTAGAACTTATGTTCTCATTGATGCGGGGAAGCGGGATTCCGATTGATGTGCACGGTTTTCTCAGAACTGTTAAAAGGATTAAATTACGTATGAATAATACCTTACGAAAGATTTCTATTTTCGCTTTGGTAGTAATGACAGTTGTAAGTGTTAGTGGTCTTTCCGTTTCTAACGTGAAAGCTGCTGCCCTAGACGGTGACTTGATCAAAGTTGCTAATAATTCAACTGTTTATTACTACAACAATACTAAGCGCTATGTTTTTCCTAACGAAAAAACATTCAAGACTTGGTACCGTGATTTCAGTGGTGTTAAAGTTATTTCCCAATCTGAATTGGAAAGCTACCCATTGGGTGGCAACGTAACTTACCGCCCTGGTACTCGTTTAGTTAAGATTCAATCAGCTCAAGGTGTGTACGCTGTTGGTTATGGCCGAACCCTTCACTCAATTGTGAGCGAAGCTAACGCTATTAGCCTTTGGGGTGCTAACTGGAATAAGATGATTGATGACGTCCCAGATGCTTTCTTTACCAACTATGTTACAGGTTCTCCTTTGACTGCTGGTATGTATAGCGAAGGACAGTTAGTTAAGATGTCTACTAGTGCTGATATTTACTACTACGATGGTGTTAACTACCGTAAGTTTGCAAGCGAATCTGCCTTTAACAGCAATCGCTTCAGCTTTGCTCACGTAGCAACTGCTCCATCAAGTTGGACTTCATTCACTCCAGTTGGTTCTCCAATTTCAGGTGTTGAAGCTAACTTAGTAAATACTGCCGGTTCTGCCTCAAGTTCTGCTTCAACTGGTACTGGTTTAACTGTTGCTATGTCAGCAGCTACCCCAGCTTCAGCAAGCGTTCCTTTGGGAGCTACTGGTGTTAAGTATACTGATTTTAATGTTACTGCTTCTAACGACGGTGATATTATTCTTCAGTCAGTAACCATTAACCGTTCTGGTGTTGGTACTGCTGCTGATTTCTCAAATGTTTATTTGTATGACGGAACAACTCGTTTGACTACTGGTCGATCGATTAATTCTAGTACTAACAAAGCAACATTTAACAACCTAAACCTAACAATTGCTCGTGGTACTACTAAGACTTTGAGCATTGTAGCTGACATGTCAGCTTCAGGTACTGGTTCAGGTTCAAGTTCACTTGGTGTATTATCAGCTGCTGATGTAGTAGCTGGTGGTGCTACAGTTACAGGGTCTTTCCCAGTAGCTGGAAACATGATGGGAATGGTTAACGTTACTGCTGGTACCGTTACTATTACTAAGAACGGCACAATGAGTGACGTAAAAGCTGGCTCATTAGCAGCTAAGATTGCTTCATTCCAATTGTCTGCTGGTTCTGGTGAAGATATGAAAGTTAACGGCATTACTTTGTATAACACAGGTAATATCGGATCTGATAAATTGACTAATTTTGTTCTAAAGCAAGCTGGTGTTACCCTTGGTACTGCTACTGCTATGAGTTCAAATAGCCAAATCATGATCAACTTCACAACTCCTTTCTTGTTAGAAAAGGGTGCTTCACGTAACTTTGATTTGTACGCTGACGTAGCTGCTTCAGCTCGTGCTAACGATACAATCAAACTATATCTAGATAACAGTGCTGACTTACGAACTACCGGCCAAACTTATGGCTTTGGTGCTTCTGTAACACGTACTGCCTATGACGGTGAAGGTGGAAACCAAGGTGCCTTTGAAGGTGCTTGGGTTGACATCGAAGCTGGTCAGGTAACTATTTCTTTCATTGGTCCTTCTGTTCAAGACATCGCTGTTCAACAGCAAGATGTTGAGTTGTTCCGCTTTACGATTACTGCTCAAAGCAATATCGAAATCCGTAACACTCGTTTGAACATGACTGCTGGTGGAACTGTTACTGATGACAGTGGTTTGTGGGACAACGACACAACTGATACTGCTAACTACCGTGATATTAAATTCACTGACGTTACTTCAAATCAGTTAGTGGCTGGTCCTAAGGACGTTACAGCTTCAGGTTCTGATACAACTCAGGACTTAGTTTACACAGATACTTGGAATGTTAACGCTGGTCAGACTCGAACTATTAAGGTTACTTCTGACTTAGCAACCTTCACTCCAGCTTCTGATGAAACTATCAAAGCTACTTTGAATGCATTTACTGCATCTACTGATATCAAGAATCTTGATACTAATCAGTTCTTAGCTACGGCTGATATTGTTCCATCAACTGCGGTTGCTGGTAACACTCACCGAGTTAAGTCAGGTGCTTTGACATTGGCTTTGGCTGGTGCTCCATCAGCTCAAACTTATATTCATGGATCCACTGGTGTTCAGATGGTTGGTGTTAACATGACCGCTGGAACTGGTAAGGATGTTAAGGTTACAGAAGTTATGCTCACCGCTACTGGTGCTGATGACTGTGCAACTGAAACAGATTGTATCTTGAATGTTAAGCTTTGGGATGGCGCTACTCAGGTTGGTCAGACAGAATCTTTGTCTACCACAACTGTAACCTTCGATAACTTGAATGTTACAATTCCAAAGGGTACAACTAAGACTTTGATTGCAACTGTTGATTTGAACACAATTACCTTCACAGCTGGTGCTGATACATTAGAGCTCGGCGTTGCTGCAGCTACAGATGTTGACGCTCAAGATGTAGATGGTAACTCAATCACTCCAACAGGAACAATTGACGGTCCTGACCACACAATTTCTGCTGCTGGTTCTTTGACTGTAGCTCTTGGTGCAGATAACGCTCTAACTGAAAGCCGAATTTTGTTAGCTGGTAAGACTGACGAGACTATTGCTCGTTATAACTTTACAGCTGCTAATGAAAGCTTGAAGTTGACTCGTGTTACTATTGAATTACCTGCCAGCACTGATGACGAAGTTACCAGTGTTAGCTTGTGGGATGGTGCTACTAAGGTTACTGGCGACGTTGCTGTAACTAGTGCAGGTACACCATATGCTAAGTTCAATAGCTTCACACATGACTTTGTTATTCCAAAGGATTCTAGCAAAGTACTAACAGTAAAGGTTAATACCAATACTATTGGTCAAGGTGCTGACTCTGGAGCAACTGTTACAGCTACATTAGCAACAGATACTACAGCTGATGATCAGTTTGAAGCTCGTGGTGTTTCAAGTAATACTGTTCTTGACGATGATGATATGACTCAGACATCTGCAAGAGCTATGGTATTACGAAAGACAACTATGGCTATCACTGAATCTGCTATTGCTTCTTCAGTTATCTCTAACGGTAACCCACAAGAACTATACAAATTCACTGTAAGTGCTGATGCTTCTGGTGATATTGCATTGAAGCAATTGATCCTAAATGCAGTTATTACCGATAACGTAGGTACTGACAACACATTGGTAGCTGGTACATTCCAGATTTACCGTGATTCAACCAACCTTACTAGCAACGTTGATATTCACAACTTAGCTGGTGCAACGATTGAATCAACTAACACCTTAGCTGAAGGTACAAGCCAAGTTATTATTACTTGGGCAAGTGAAGAAGTTGTCGCTGCTGGAACTACAAATACATATTCTATTCGAGGTACCTTGAGTGGATATGCTACTCCAGCTGATGATGATACCTTCCGTATGTTCTTGAATACTGACGCAACTGCGCAGACATCTACTCATGTCTACTTAGTAGATCTTGATACGACTGCTGCTCAGTCAACTGCTTCATTAGGTCTTCAAGACGCTTCAGCCGTAACTGGTACTGAAGGTGCTACACCTACATTGGCTTCGAACATGAATGTTATTTGGTCTGATAATTCCGATGTTCCACATGACTACGACCTCGTAGACAGTTCCTTAGCTGGTACTGACTCGACTTCTGGTGATGACTGGATCAACGCTTACCTGATCAAGAACTTCCCATTCTCGGGACCAACCTTGAATAACTAATACTTATTCAGGATCTCCTCACTTCTTTTATTAGAAGTTAGGGAAACTCTCAACCCTCTCCTAACGGAGGGGGTTGTTTGTTTTTATCTGATATTAAATATTTTTTAAAAAAGATTTGTCACTGTATTTTCTTTCTGCTACATTAGGAATATCCCTTCGTATATTTTAAAGAAAAGGGACTATGAAAGAAGATATCACTCCTATGGAATTGTCAGAATTGGTAAGTAGTATGAGCACTCAGTATGAGGAAAGATTCAATAGAATTGAAGCTAGTTTAGTTAGAATAGAGGGTAAATTCGATTCTATTGATGAAAATTTTGTTAAAGTATTTCAACAACTTAACTATCTTGATACTCGAGTTGAAAGAATAGAAAAGAATATGGTTTATAAATCTCAGATTAAGAGTTTAGTAGCTATGTTAGAAAGGGAAGAAACAATATCAAATTTTGATGCTGCCCATGTTTTATATGATCCGCCTGAACGTTCTGTTATATAGTTATTAACTAATTAATATTATATTCAATATGACAACCTCCACTTTTAGTTACTATTCAGCTGAGTCAGTTAGGTTTAGGAATCAGTTGAATGCCGCTGCTTTAAAAATTGATGCTAAAAGAGATCTTGATGAAGCACGGTTAGATTTGCTTGAAGAACGATTAGGCGCGTTAGAAGAATATGTTGCTGAATGTGTTTTTAAAAAAGCAAAGTAATTTTCTCTTTTCTTGTTTAATATGTTTGTGGTATAATAATATGTAGTATTATGCGTTGTCCGAATTGTCAGAAAACGATTTTAGATAATATAAAGAAATGTCCGTATTGCGGACATGATGTTACCCAAAAACTCAACGTTACCGATATGTTTGAAAATCCGGTAAATCCAATGGGCACTATGCCAACCGCTGGTGCTATTCCACCGGCTGAACATCATGAAGCCGTGCGGACAGAGGTTAAAAAACGCCACTGGCAGCGTTGGTTTTTTTATTTTCTTTTCATCCTTATTTTTCTAGGAGTAGTTGGTTTGATGGTCAAAATGTCGAGTGATAATGATAAATTGATTTTAGCCATGAATCAGACTACTAAAGATTTAGCTTCACGTGATGAGGAATTAGCTAAGAAAAATGAAGCAATTAAACAAGCAGATCAGGCTAGACAGCAAGCTCAAGATGAATTAAATCAAAAAGCTGAACAGTACAAGAAAGATGTTGAAGCTCAATCGGGAGCTGTTAAGGATCTTGAACAATGTAAATTGGAGTTAACTTCTTCTGACGCTAATATCTATAATTTGATTTTAACCCTCGGTACTGGGATTGCTAAAAAAGACTTAGAGAAGATCGTGGTAGCTGACGCTAATATTAGTACGGGTGTGGATACTGATCAGGATGGACTCTCGGATGAGCTTGAAATGGCAATAGGGACTGATAAAGATAAAACTGATACTGATGGCGATACTTTTGGTGATCGTGATGAACTTCTTAGAAATTTTGACCCACTAGCAGCTGGACGCTCCATGCCAATTGATCAAGGATTTGCCGACAAGCAAAAGGGTAGACTGGTCATTGCGGTAGAAGGCAACAAGGAAGCTTGGTATATTAATCCAGGTGACGGCAAACGTTATTTCTTGGGTAACCCTGGTAATGCTTACAAGGCTATGCGTAGTGTAGAGTTCTGGACCAAGAATTACGCTAAGTAATAGATTAAGTTAATTTCAGATATAAATTAAAACAACCTGTACGGGTTGTTTTTTAGTTGTTAACATTATTTTTTTCTTTACTTTTTCTTGAACTCTACTTTGTTAATGTTACTTTGTAAGATATTTTATGGATTATGATCGGACTGTCCGAGGTAACTTGGAATAGGTGTCAGGAGGCATGGGCTCTTTCTGAACATTCTCGGACCGTCCGTTTATGATCTATTTTTAATTAAAAGTAAACTTTTTATATAGTCTTTGTCATAGCTAATAATTAGCTAATATTAGATTAAATATAATGATATGAGGACATATTTTCTAGAGAAACAAAGGAATTATAGAAGTATGGATATTAAACCCCTTGTATTTATTGTGGTTTTTGTTCAGATAGTGTATAATACCCAATAGATAAAGGCTTTTTGCCTCTTAATAATTAACTTAGTCTCATATGACAAAGTCTCAGCTCATGGAAGTTCTGTCTTCCAAGTCAGGAATGGCGAAGAAGGATGTCGTCAATTTTATGACCGTGTTAGCCGATTTGGCTTACGTGGAAGTAAAAAAGAATGGTGAATTTGTATTACCAGGTTTTGGTAAGTTAGTAAAAATGCGTCGTGCTGCTCGTCAGGGACGTAACCCAGCCACGGGTGCAACTATCCAGATCCCAGCTAAGACTGTAGTAAAATTCCGTCTTTCTAAAGCTGCTAAGGATGCAGTTCTCTAGGAGAATTTAAGTTTTTCAAGAAATCGCTTTGGTTATATACCCGGGCGATTTTTTGTTTTCTAACTAAAAATAGATACCCCTTGCCAAAATCATTAAAATAAGCTATAATCTAAGATACTCAGCTTAAAAAACCTAGTTTATGATCGATCCCCAAGCACTAGATCAGCTGATAACTCAGCTAATTCACAGAAAAGGTCTGGAAATTGCCGATGAAAATCGGGCTTCTTTTACCGAAGAAGTAGTTGATAAAATCAACGATAGTATTCTTCGGAATATTCCGGATGAGAAATTACCGGAATTTGAAATGGTTCTTGAAGAAGGCGATGAAGAAAAAGTTAAAAGCTTTATTCGTCAGCAGATTCCAAATCTCGAATACGTTGTAACACAAGCCTTGTCCTAATTTTTTTTATTTCTCCGTATGTCTAATAGCATTGAGAATTTTGGAATTGAAAACAATTCTGAACAAAATCGAGATCGTATAAAAAAGAAATTTCGTAATGAAATTGCTGTTATTTCTTTGGGTGCTCTTAAAGAGGAAAACGACTCAATATTATCAGAGGATAATAAATAATTTATTTTTAAGAAATCCGGTGTTTTTCCGGATTTTTTGTTTTTTCCACCTTGTTTTCACTACTTTTTTCGTGTACACTATAAACACTAAATTATACATATATATGTCTGAATTAGCTATTGTTATAGAAAATCTAACTAAATCGTTTAAGAAAGTTGAGGTTCTAAAAGGTATTAACTTAACTGTTGAAAAAGGTACGGTGTTAGGATTATTAGGACCTAATGGTGCTGGTAAAACTACTACTGTGCGTATTTTAAGCACACTTCTAAAACCAGACGGAGGAAAAGTTTTGGTTAACGGCTTTGATGTTAATACGGAGGACGATGAAGTTCGTCACAGTATTGGTCTAACTGGACAGTATGCGGCGGTTGATGAATATCTATCAGGTCGTGATAATTTGATTATGATGGGTCGCTTATATCATTTGCACAAAGATAAAGCTAAAGAACGAGCTGAACTATTGTTAGAGAAATTTGACTTAGTTGAAGCAGCTGATCGTTTAGCCAAAACATATTCAGGTGGTATGCGTCGTCGGTTAGACTTAGCTTTGAGTCTAGTAGCTACACCGCCAATTATTTTCTTAGATGAACCAACTACTGGCTTAGATCCACGAAGTCGACTAGCAGTTTGGGATATTATTCGCCAATTAAAGAAATCAGGTGCTACTATTTTGTTAACCACTCAGTATTTAGAAGAAGCTGATAAATTAGCTGATCGTATTGCTCTAATTGATCATGGTGTAGTTATTGCTGAAGGTACGCCTGATGAATTAAAAGAGAAAATTGGCAAAGATCGTTTAGATGTAACAATTACTAATAATCAAGATTTTGAAAAAGCCTTGCATATTATTACAGATGAAGTTGTTCAATCAGAGGCTGATGAAGGATTAATTAGTATTGCCACTAATGGTACAGTGGCTCACGTTAAGCGGATTCTAGATCAATTTGAAGTTGCTAATATTCAAATTGAGAGTTTGAATTTACATAAACCAACACTGGATGATGTATTTCTTCATTTAACTGATAAAGATCCTCAGACTGAAGAATCTAGCAATAAATAAATACTATTATGTCTACCGAACTATTTACTGTTGAATCAGTTAAACCAGAGGAACATTCCAAACTATATTGGATGTTTAACGATTCATTCATCTTAATCAAACGAAGTTTGACCCATATTGTTAAAAATATGGATCAATTATTAGGTGTGGCGTTTCAGCCAATCATGTTCATGTTGTTATTTAGGTATGTTTTTGGAGGGGCTATTAATACAGGTGATACTAGTTACGTTAATTTCTTGGTGGCTGGTATTTTAGTGCAAACTGCAGCCTTTGGTGCCCTAACTACGGCTGTTGGTATCGCCACAGATTTGCAACGGGGGATTGTCGATCGTATTAAGTCATTACCAATTTTTAGTTCAGCTTTGTTAGTGGGACATGTCACGGCTGATTTAGCTCGAAATGTTATTTCTTCAGTGGTTATGATTTTAGTTGGACTTTTAGTTGGTTTTCATCCCACTGCCGGCTTTGGTGATTGGTTAATTATCACTGCTATTGTTTTATTATTTACCTTTGCCTTATCATGGTTGTCAGCCATTATGGGCCTCCTAGCTAAATCAGTGGAAGCTGTTCAATGGTTAGGGTTTGTATTTATCTTTCCAATAACCTTTGCCAGTGCTGCCTTTGCTCCAACAGCTTCGATGCCAAAAGGATTACGATTATTTGCTGAGAATCAACCAGTGAGTCATGTTATTGAAGCCATACGGGCTTTGATGAATGGCTTGCCAGTGGGTAATCATGTTTGGATTTCAGTAGTATGGTGTCTGGGACTTATTATTGTCTCAATTCCCATTGCTACAGTTCTGTTTAGACGTCATACTAGTAAATAAGAGTAAAAAAAGAACCCATCATGAAGCTGATGGGTTTTTTAGTATAAGGTTATTTATGAAAGATCGAGAAAATGCTGTGCATTATGTGATGCAAATTTTTGAGTTAAATGTTTTATTCTCAAGTTATTTTTTCTTTGGTCTTTCAAAAAATTAGAATAAAGCTTAAATGAATGATCAGTTGATTGATTTTTAATAGTGCCAAAAGCAAACCGGAAATGTGGTGATGTTAATATTTCATGAGGATCATTAATTATTTTGTTATTTTTTTCATCTATATTAAAAGAAAGTGGAGAAATAATAGCGAAAACTTTTGATGTTGAATTTGGGATATTCTTTACATACTGTAACGCTTTTTTACTAATTAAATCCTCGAGAATAATAGTAAGATCTGGAAATTTTAGTATTATTTCCGGGAGACATTTTTTAATAAAATGTTTCTCACCTCTTTTTATTTCCTTGATTATTTCAGTGTTTGTATAGACCATTCGTGGTATATACAATGGAATTTTATTTTTCTCTAGAATAGTAAAGAGCGGGGAAAGGGTTTCTTGACAGAATTCTGTTAAATTTTCTGGGGTTAGAGAGGTTGTAATTAATCGGGTTGCTACAAAAAGTTTCTTTTCATAACCTGTAATAATTTCATCGTAATTAGAGTACTGGTTAACATTCATCGTCATAAATACTTTGAAATTTGATTTATGCGGTATAAACGTTGAAATGAATTTTTTCAATCCTCTAATCCCCTCAAGAGTATTTAGGGGATATATTTCCGAAGTTACAACGGCAACTCCGAATGGTTCATGAAACATGGATGTAAAAAAACTATTACTGTTCATACTTAAACACGCGTCTACGTATGAATTAAAAAGTACTTTTTCTGGCTTCATTTTTTTTATTTTTTATTTTTAAGGTATTTTGAATATATAGAAAACCTAGTCTTTTGTCAAAAGTATATCAAAAAAGACCGCTATATGAGGTCTTTTTTGATAAAATGATTTGATTATAAAATTTTTATTTCTTCGCATCCTCCCAGACACCAATAGTGTTACCTTCGGTATCTTTGATATAGGCATACATCCCAGCGCCAGCAATAGATTTCTTTTCCATCAGAATAGATCCACCCGAGGCTTTGACTTTTTCCAAAGTAGAATCGATATCATTGACTACCACGGCAATGGTAGGTGAGGTAACAGGAAACTGTTGACCGCGTTGGAACATTCCACCGTTAATAAAGCCAGGTTCAGCCCATTGGTTCTTTTCATTCATAGGGCCAGTGTGAAGGCCAACATAAGGTTCTCCACCAGGCATTGGCCAATCAGCTGTTTTCCAACCAAAGGAGGCTTCATAGAACTTCCTGGCACGGCTAACATCATCGGCTGGAATTTCAAAATGTTGTACTTTATCCATATAGTTATTTAATTAGTAAGATGATTTTTTAAAAAATCACTAATATCAAGTGGTTTAGAAACCATTGCTATTGTCTGGCCACTATCTCGTGGCCATTCTGTTTTTGGTCTATCAACATACAATTCAACTCCAATATTGTCAGGGTCTCGTAAATAAAAGGCCAGTGAAACACCATGATCAGAGGCACCCTCTAAGGGATACTGTGTGTCAAGAATTTTTTTCACAATTCGTGCCAGTTCTTGATGGGTTGGGAACAGAATAGCAACATGATATAGCCCAGCCTGTTTGTTTGAAGCAGGTAGGATATCTGTACCAGCCCAGGTATTTAATCCAATATGGTGATGATAGCCACCAGCAGATAAAAAAACGGCGGAATCACCATATGTTGTCACTACATCAAATTCTAGTAGATCTCGGTAGAATTGCAGTGATCGTTCAAGGTTGGAAACCGTTAAATGAACATGCCCAATTCTCGTTTCTGGATGAAGACTCATATGTCTAGGGTAGCAAAAATGTTAAGCTTGAACAAATTTTTGTAAAATAAAACCCTGTTATCCAGGGTTTATATTATTAATTTTGTTTCGAATAACAGCGGCCTCCTCATAGTTCTCCTCTTCAAGTGCCTTGTTAAGCGAGATTTGCAAATTATCTTCTGCTACAGATTTTTTTGAAGGAAGAGGTATTTCAAATGCATATACCTCTTCAATATGACTTAAAAAGGTATCTCTAGTACCTTCTAGGTCAGGATACCATCCAAAATCATCTTCATTAATATGAACAACATATCCTTCTTTAAGACGTGTAACTTTGAGACAGAATAGCTCAGTTTTTTTCGTACGTATTGAAAAACTTGTATCAATAAAAAATTTTTTGTTCTTGTCTACCCAGCATGATAAAATTGCTATGTAGGCTGATTGCCCGAACTGAAGTTCAGATATTTTACTAAGAATTTTTTCTGGGGGGAGCTCCATAATACCTCCTTTAGTTTTTATGAAATGAACGTTAATATCAGTTTAATACAACTAGATTGATAGTCAAGAGGATTATTTGAGTAAGGTAGATTTTCTTTTGGCACGAGATAGAATAACCCACAATGACAATGACATAACTAGAATACCAAGGAAGTTAAACATTAAGTCATTGGCTGTATCAGTACCGAGTCCTGACCGTTGGGTACCATAGATTAAGTCTTCAGAATATTCTTCAACTTCGTATAAAGCACCAAGAGCTAAGGCAGAAACAGAGGAAATATAGATAGCAAACCGCAGACGGTCAAGTTTATGCATTAACTTAAATTGGAATTTATCTAACCAAAAGGCAGAGATAATAACAAAGATGATAAAACACACTAAACTACTGGAAGTAAAATGTAAGGCTTGATCCCACCAGTCAAAACGAGCATAAAAATGAAAGACATCAGCGATAAAGTCAAGGAAAATAGCAGTGAAGGTTAAGATCCAAATTGAACTATGTAATGATCTACTATCTTTCTTTTTGAAATATAAATAAGCAATTACTTCTAAGATAATAAATGTAATAATAGAAGTGCTCAGTAAACCACGCCAGGTAAATTGAGGGGAGTAATCAAGAACTTTTAGAATATTTAAGCATTCAAAGACTAAGAGACCAAAAATAAATAAGCGAACAAGATTATGCATCCAGGCTTCTGGTAAGATTTGGTTTCTAAGATAAGAGTTAAACGTAGAAGTCTTTCGATTCACCATATTACGCTTAGTATATCATTTTTCACTCATAATACGTAATTAAAGCATTTATCTAGATAAAGACTAGGGAAATAGCCTAACTTGACATTTATAATTATGTCTGGTATACTATTGTCGTAATGAATATACGAGGTTTGTGACGTAGTCGATCAAAAACATCTATCAACTTACATTTTATTTACTCTATATAAATACATGCAGGGTACAATCAAAAAATTGACTGACAAAGGCTTTGGTTTCATTGCTTCTGAAGGTCAGGAAAAGGACTTATTCTTCCATAGTAACAACTTGGTTGGTGTCCAATTCAACGACCTACACGAAGGTGACGCTGTCACTTACGAAACAGAGCAATCTGAAAAGGGTCTAAACGCTGTTAACGTACAACGTGCGTAATATCGCGTGATAAAAAACTCCTCCGGGTAACCGGGGGAGTTTTTTGTTTGACGACTATTATGAGGGGAGCTATACTTTAAGAGGTTCTTTCATATTTTATTGTATATTTTAATTAACGGACTAAAATTCTCCCAAAGGAGGTAATTATCATGTTGTTCGGACATTAATCTGATCTTATTCTGTTTTACATTTTTTTAATTTTTCATAAATCTAAACTTCAGAAGGAGGTTAGCACAATGATGACATCAAATCGCATTGGCCATCTTTTTGGTCATTAAACAGCCGGTACGCAGAAATTCAGTGAAAGCCTATTTTTATTCTAGGCTTTCTTTTTTTATATCTAAATTATCAACTAGTTATTTTATACATCACCCAAATCCCAAGTATTCCACCTAGACCACTAATAATGACTGAAGAGAAAGAGAAGACACTTGCACCCCAGAGGAGGGGGATAAAGCTACCGATAGTTGAGCCAATTAAGAGACCGAGCCAGATGAGAGTTTTTGAATTCATATAGTATAATCATACTAGCAACGAGATTATTTTAATAGGTATATATGTTGATATTGACAAGTATATGAATAAATGATAGTACTCAAGAATAGAAGGAAAGGAGATATTTAAAAATTTAATAAATTTAAACACAGAAAGGAATATTTTGTTTTATTTTACATCCCCAAAATAAAATTTAAAATTAAACTGTCTCTAAAAAAGAGACAAAAGGAGAGTAAAATGTTTAAGAAATTTTTTATCATGGTTTTAGGTTTTTGTTTGTCGGTAATAACTGCTGAGGGTCAGTGGTTAAATGAATTCTCAGCTATGGGACAAAATAATAATATCCTAACTACCGACGATCCTCAACCAGAGAGGGCACAAACTGACATAACCGTTTTCCCAGAGGGTTTGTATAATTGGGAAACCGGCTTACTTTGCGATAGTATCTGGGCAATGGGAAAGTTTAGCAAAAATGCAGATAACATAAACCAGTTTCAATGGCTTAGGCCATATCAGAGAGACTGGATGGATGTGTTAAGCTTTGACAGTTTGGATATACAAACCGGAGTTACACCTGTAGCTTGGGTTCAACTCGAGCTCAGAAGTAGGGAGGTTGACTTCAAAGGTATGCCTAGAAGGTTTTATCATCAGGAAGGAATAATAACCACGAAGGGCAAAATTCTTGACGTTAGGGGATTCCCATTCTCGTGGAATGTAGTGATTGGTGACTACTTTATTGTAGTCCATACCAACAATCATTTACCTATCCAGAGCTCCCACTACGTTTTTTTTCAGAGAGATAGAGTAACGTGGGATTTTACTGACTCACCTGCGAAAACCTTGGGCGGCAAAGGAGCCGTCAAATTATTGCCAGGAAGCGTTGAAAAATGGGGAATGAGAGCGGGTGACCTGTGTCCAGCTCAAGGCTTTGGGTTAGGACATGATGGGGTCGTGGATCTAAACGACCAAATGTATATTTTTTATAGATATCATTTTAACTACGGCCACTGGGCCCCTGACTTAAACGGTAATGGCAAGATTACACCGGACGACATAAACATGTGCGCCGCAAACTGGTTCGACGAAACATTCGTCCAGTATTGGGGACCGCCTTGGTGGAAGCAGCCATTGGGCAGTGATGACCCAGTTCCAGTTATAACTGGTTATGGTTATACATTAACAGCGGATAATTTCAGAACAACCCCTGCCCCGGGAGTTATGAATTTCCAAATTCACATTCAAGCTGACGTTGATAGTTTGTATGTGGGTGGAATTCAACTAGCACTGAGGGTAAATCCTGATTACTTCGGAGGTATTGGACACATCTTTGCTGGACTCGAACCAAGTCCGGAACCATTCATTATTGATACAACAAGAATAAATATTAGTAATGATGAGATTAGAATAATAATCTTTCCAATGGATCCGATGGTCTTATACCGTATAAGTGATTCAGCTCCAAATTTACTTGTAAAAATTCGTCTTTGGACTGATTTGGGAGCGTTCCAAGGAAGCTTAAATCCATCTTGGAAAAACTCTGGAAACTTCCATACTCAAGTAATAGCGAGAAAGCCAGATGGAGGCATTCCTCCATTTGATGTGACTGACTCAAGTCGTCATGTAATTGATTTTCCAACCGGCATAACCGGAGTTCAGGATATAATACCTGTTGATTATTCATTATTACAAAACTTCCCAAATCCCTTTAATCCCTCAACCACGATATCATATTCCTTACCAAGGAACAGCAATGTAGAGTTATCGGTGTTTGATATTACAGGAAGACAAGTAATGAATTTAATGAATAACGAAGAAAAAATTCCAGGAAATTATTCAATTACATTTGACGGAAGTAATTTATCCAGTGGAACATATTTTTATAAATTGAAAACAGATGAATTTACCGATGTAAAGAAGATGGTTCTTATAAAATAATTAAGATTGTTTTCATATAATGGAACCTCTTACCTGCAGTAATATCGCAGCGTGAGAGGTTTTTTTTATTTTAATATTAGCCTATATATTAATATTATTGACAAAAAAGGCCATAAGTGATAATACTAGGGCAAAGGAGAAACATTAAAAAACTATCATAAATTTAAACAAAGAAAGGGATATACTATTTTTGAGTAAAGCCCAAAAATTAAAAAATTATCATAAATTTAAAAAGAAAAAAAGGAGTTCAAAATGTTGAAATTAAAGAAAATCTTTTTGTTAACACTACTTTTTTGTTCAATCGGGACAACGTTTGAACAAATCAATAATGAATATACAAAATTTGTGAAACCGGGAATGTTTCTTGGTAAAGCATTTCAAAACATAGAGAACGATTCAGTAAGTGATATACCACAAGTTCCATGCTCATTCTTTGATATTCGGATCATGTTCAATTCCGCAATGGAAAAGGGAGAGAAACCAGAATCTATGAGAACAGACTTATCGAATGTGGTTCCTAACGATCTTCTCGTGCCTGAATTATTCGGGGCTGTTTGGCCACAACAAGAAAAATGGTGGAGCATGATGAGATTTGACACGATGTCCATCCAAGTGAATAAAGGAGCGTTTATGAACGCTGGTGGTGTTGATTTTGTACAAGTTGACTTTAGGAAGGGGAGTGCTTATGCACCAACGGCAAGAATCAAGGTTTGGGGATTTGTTACAAAAACTGGAAAAATTCATGGATTACATGGAGAATTTCCTTTGAAAGTACCATTCGTTGTAGATGGAGATTGGTACTTCGCAGTTCATAATCCGCGGATTCTATCTGTTATGAGTGCCACTAGGGTTCATCCAACATTACTTGGATTAACTAGTTACGATTTTACGACAGGAGCTGATAAATTTTTCAAAGGAGGTGGTGTAGAAATTCATGAAGGTTTCTGGGGTGCCATCGGAGGAGAAGGAAAGAGCCACAAAGGGTATGGAAATAATGTACTCGATCTTTTTGATTGGCTTGTGTGCCACAATCTCATAGTTAATGGTCCATTACTTAATGTTTATTCTTCGTCTGACGCAGATTTTGACGGAGATGTAGATATTGATGATGAACAATTAATATGGAATTCGGCTATTGCTGAATCAACTGTCCCATGGATAGATGAATTCTGGCAAAATACGCCTAACATTCAATATCATGATTTTGACTTTACGTTACCGACTTATCAGTTAACTGCAGGTAACTTTGTCTCAGTTAGCGATTCAATTTTTAGCTTTGATGTACATTTGCTAAGCACTAGTACTGAAACTTTCAACTATGCTGCTGGACAGTATATTCTAGATATTGACAGTAACTTAAATGTTACCAGTATCGAAATGTCTGACCCGATGATGCAGGAATTGACATCATTCAGGCAGGTTGGTAATCAGATACAGTTGATTATGGTGACACGTCCGGGAGGTACGTACCAAGTGTCGGGACAGTCGCCCGGCAGTAAGGTAGCAAGATTCAAAGTAGTATATAGTAACTCAGGACATGATACCCCAACCCCGGTACGTTGGGTGAACATTCCTTCTAATATTCCGACGTTGATGTATGCAGATATTGGTGGGCAAGCAATACCAATAACAACTCCGGAAACGCATTTATATGATGGGGGATTGACGAATGTTGGATCTGTAAATGTGACTTTACCTTTGGGATTTTCTTTATCCCAAAACTTCCCAAATCCATTTAATCCCTCGACGACAATAACATATGCATTACCGGTTAATAGTAATGTATCGTTATCGGTGTATGATATTAATGGCAGGGAAGTAATGAATTTACTTAATGCACAAAAACCGGCCGGTAATCACTCTATCGTCTTTGACGGTAGTACATTATCAAGCGGCGTTTATTTTTACAAACTTCAAACAAGTAGATATATTGAGACAAAGAAAATGATGTTAATAAAATAATCAAAATCAAACTATTTAGAATTAAGCTCACAGAGCTTACGTAATTCGTTATTCGTTCTTTCTTTTTTAGCGTAACAGCATTTAATATTTATTTTTTTGCGGCCTAAGTTCAAGGGCTTAGGATTAAGAAAATTACGTTTAATATATTGTTGCTCTTTTCCTTGAATGGAAGTATATTAAGATTCGAAATTTTAACTAAATAGAAGTCTGAGACTTCCCTGGGAAACGATTTCCCGATACGCACTTTATTGTGCATCAAACTTGGTTAAACTAAAATAGTTGATTGACATTTTATTTTATTAAATACATATTGAATCGACACAATTAATCATCAACACCAGATGTTTAATTTAGATTCGAAAGCCCTAGCATATACGTATGTTGGGGCTTTTTATATTATAGTTTTATATATATTCTATAGGTTAAATAAAAACCGGTTGATTAATTACAACCGGTTTAATGTTAAAAATATACTTTATAGTGTCATAGACAACGTCCAAAATTAATTACCTCAAGTTTCAGGTAAAGATTATTCACTGGTCTAATATTTTTTGAGAAAACAGCTTCTTGCGTATAGCCCAGTTGGATAACTTTTGCGTATTTATTTTCTACTATAAAGAAAAACCCTATCTGGTTTAGATCTAGTTGATGTTGAGAAGCGTATTTGTAGCCACAATAGATATTTCCGCCTACTCTCCAACTGTTATTTATATTAATGCTATGTATTCCTAGTTCAAGCCAGATTTGAAGGTTTTTTCTGTTACTGGGAGAAATTTTTATTTCTGTACTGTTGATTGAAGCCTGTGCAATTGACTCCAAGGGATATTCATATCGTATACCAAGTAATAACCGGTTAAAGATATTACTATTTCTAATTAACTCTGATGTTGATTCCATGTATACAAGCCAGTCATTTTGTATTTGGCTAAATTTAAGATAACCAAATAAGTCTGGCAGAATAAGCTCAGAACTTTGACTAATGTGAATAACACCAAAATTCATTCGTGTGTCAATTAGAAAGTTACCTGTAGATGCAAGGAGTCCTATTGTTGGTCCACAGCCTGCTACTATACCTTTGTTAGAGTTTCCGATTAGGATTTTATCGTTTATGAATGATCCAGATTTTAAAGCAAAGCCTTCTATACCCAAGAAAATTTTCTTTAATTCAGGTTTTTGGTGTATTGATACTAGTGTACTTAAATAATTACCCTGAAAAAATTTATTTCCGAAACCGCTAATTGAAATTGTGGTTTCAACTACATTATTTCGAAAATAGAAAGTACTGTCTGGCGCTTGTCCGTTACTCATAGTTGAATGAGATAACAATATAGCTACCGCTATTATTTTGATGGCTCTAAACATTGTTTCCTCCTTATGTTTAGTTATGAAATATTGTTAAATATGTTTTTAAAAAGCTAGATACGACTTTAAATTTTGTAGGTAAAACTCTATCCCAAAGATTACCTATTGTCAAATTGATTGTTTTGACAAGCCGTATTTGCAGGAGTAGGATTTATATATATGTGGAAACTTAATTTTGACAACAAAAATAAGCAATATGTGTATCTATTAGCCATAGGTGCATTATTGCTCGGAATACTCTTTGATTACTTATTTTTTGAGAAATTTTTTGGTATTTCCTTCTTTATTTTTGAGTCAATTCTACTAATATTGACATACTGGTTTAGTGATCGTTCGTATCATATATTTCGACCTGCTTTATGGTTATTTGTAATTGCTTTATTTTTTGCAGCTATGGTAGCAGTTCGAGCTAATCCCTTTCTAACGTTTTTAAATGTTGTAGCCAGTATGGGGTTATTATTGTTAGCAACACAGGAACTACGTAAAAAACCTATTATTAACTTCCAAATACCTGATTATATTAGAGCTATACTAGTAACACCTTTGTTGATTTTGCGACGATCATTACAGGCACTGACTTTTTTAAGTAGATCACCTGAGAAATCTTCATCGGCGGTATTTAAGAGAGTTATTGTTGGAGTGATAATGGCTCTGCCGTTTCTTATTATTTTTGGTGCACTATTTACTTCAGCAGATTTAGCTTTTAAACAACTCGTTGATTCTATTTTTAGATTCCAGATTCCAGATGAATTTTTCGGGCATGTGGTGTTAATTGTAGGAGTATTTGTTGTTTGTTTAGGTATATTTGCCTATCTATTTAATGTACCGCCTGAAAAAGAGTTTTTTGAAACTCCAGAAAATTCTAAATTAGAGAAAGATACGGTAGATAGAAATATAGAAATCAGAGTGTTTCTGTGGCTAATAGCTGGCCTTTTTGCCGTCTTTCTTATTTTCCAAATCGCTTATTTATTTGGGGGAGTTATTAATATTTCACAAAGCACTTTTACCTATGCTGAATATGCCAGAAAAGGATTTTGGGAGTTGTTAACTGTAGCTTTCTTCACCTTACTTATTCTGTTAATCATGGATAGATATACCAGGTTCAAAGGGCCTCGTGTTGGTTGGTTTACAGTGCCTAGCTTGGTATTGATAGGTGAGATCTTTATCATTATTATTTCAGCTTTTAAGCGACTAATGTTGTATCAAGCAGCCTATGGATTAACCACCCTTAGACTATATGTGGCGGGGTTTATTATTTTCCTTGGTGTTATTTTTATATTATTGGCCGTAAAGCTCTGGCGTGAACAAGAAGATCGTTTCTTTGTTTTTGGTACACTACTTTCTATGATAGCCTTTGTTGTGGTTTTTAATATATTAAACCCTGATGTCTTTATTGCTCAACAAAATATTAATCATTTTAGCAAAACAGGCAAAATTGATGCTCAGTATCTGGGAAGTATGTCAGCTGATGCTGTGCCTATTATTCTCAGTGTCTATGATCGCTTCAATGATGAAGACAAAACTACTATTGATCAGCTTATCGTCACTAAGAAAAAGGAGATTGAAGAACGACAATCTCAGTGGCAGTCATATAATCTGTCACAACATAGGGCACTTATTGAGATATATAAGAGACCTTCAAATTAGTAGAATATATAAAAAGAACTTCATTAATCTGAAGTTCTTTTTTAATAATTACTAGGATCGTTTAAATTTATGGATTAGATAATGAATGGTTAAGGCAAGGATAGTCCAGTAGAAAATAAAGCCTATAAGAAAAAAGGGAGGCGGTGTGTCTGGCTCTTGTCTTAAAAATTCAATAAAAGGCAATAAAGGTCCTATTAAAACAATCTTAATAGGTAATAGGATTGTTGCTGCGGCATTTTTCCAGGCTATAGGTGAACCTGTGTTAAGGAAAGACTCATTATGCGAAGGAAAGAGTCTGGGACCTGATGACCCTAACAGCGTGTTAGAGATAAAAAGAAACATAAACCCAGCAATGAGGAAAAAGATAACGAATTTTGTTCTTGAAGTATTCATAGCTTCTAAGAACAAAATAGCACTGAATGTGTTATTTTGTAAATATAGTTGCTTTGTGAAGGGGATTAGAACCAGGTGTGTGGAAAGTTAGACTATAATTCAATAAAAATGTTTGTGGTTAACAGAATATTTTATTTGTTTGGGTAGAATTCAATTATCCACTCAATACCATATTTATCTCTAAACATACCAGCATATGATCCCCAAGGGCCCTCACCCATTGGGCCTTCTATTTTTCCCCCGACGGAGAGGCCATTAAATAATTTGTCTGCCTCTTCTTTACTTTCCGCGCTTACTGAGATTTTACTTCTGTTTTCGTTCTCATTTACTCGTCCCATAATTTCTGGCACATCATTGGCTATAAGCATATTGCTCTGTCCAATAGGTAGAGCAATATACATTATTTTATTTGCCTCATTTTCTGATACAGGAAATTCAGGTCCCGCTAGGTCTTTAAAACGCACGACTTTGGTAAACTCTCCTCCGAATACTGATTTATAAAAAGTAAATGCTTCTTCAGCATTACCATTGAAGTTAATCCAAGGATTTATTGCTGTCATATATTGTCTTATACCTTTAAATTATTATAACTATATTATACATTTTAAATATAAAACCACCAACTTACGTTAGTGGTTTTATATTTGGCTCGAGGACAGGGATTCGAACCCCGATAGCCAGGACCAAAACCTGGAGTCCTACCATTAGACGATCCTCGAATATTTCTAAAACAAAGTTATCATATAGACTTTTCGTAGTCTTGTCAAAGTCTGCTATAATAAGAGAATTAAATCATAGAATAATAATTATGAATGTATTACGTACGGGCTTGGCTTGGTTAGTGATTGTGGTTGCGACTCTTTCAGTTGGTTTTGGTGTGACACAGAATATAGAACCTGTAGTATCTGCTGATAATCTTCGTCTTGATGAACAAGAAGCCACTATCAGAGCAATTAAAGGCACGATTCCAGGAGTAGTTAGTATAAACATTTTTGAACCTTCAGATAATCCTGCTGATTCCAAGAAAATTAAAAAAGGTAGTGGTAGTGGTTTTTTAATTTCATCTGATGGATTAATCATCACTAACAAACATG
Organism: uncultured Gammaproteobacteria bacterium; assembly: GCA_964540895.1. Lineage (GTDB taxonomy): Bacteria > Patescibacteriota > Patescibacteriia > Patescibacteriales > Patescibacteriaceae > Patescibacterium. Next base: position 220,771 of record CAZIOP010000001.1, read on the forward strand.
TGGTGTCAGCTGGCAGTGTAAACAGTCAGTACAAAGTAACGTTGTATTCTGGCAAACAATATTACGCTCAGTTAATTGGCAAAGACCCTCTTAATGATTTAGCTGTTCTAAAAATTTATGACAAGAACTTACCATTTTTGGAAATGGGGGATAGTAATAGATTAACCATGGGGATGACAGTTATTGCAATTGGTAATGCCTTGGGGAGGTATGATCATTCAGCCACTAAGGGAATTATTTCAGGTCTAGCTCGTAATCTCACAATCGTTGGTGTTAATGAGACTGAAGATTTAAAAAATGTCATTCAAACCGATGCTGAAATCAATTTAGGTAATTCAGGTGGTCCGTTAATTAACTTAGAGGGTAAAGTAATCGGAGTAAACGTCGCTAAAGATGGAGGGGGACAGAGTATTGGTTTTTCAATACCAATTAATGAAGCTAAGCCAATTATTCAAAGCTCACGTGCTAGTGAACGAGTTATTCGAGCTTATGTTGGCTTACGGTTTACTATGATTACGCCTGATATAGCTGAAGAGAAAAAGTTAGTCCGTACTACCGGCGCTTTGATTCTTCCTGGACGTGAAGATGGTGAGGTAGCAATTATTCCAGGCGGTCCGGCTGACAAAGCAGGATTGCAAGAAGGTGATATTATTTTTGAAGTAGATGGGCGGGCTTTAGATGAACGACTACCATTATCGTCAATTATTAATCAACATACGGCTGGGAAAAAACTTGGTTTAAAAGTACAACGAGGCAAAGATGTTTTTACAAAAATAATAACACTTGAAGAATATCGTTAATATGAAATATACTCCGACAGTCATTACCATAGGTGGAGCTACCGAAGATATCTTTTTTACGGTGGATGATTATGTTTTAATGAATAATCCAAAAGATTTATTGCACAAAAAGTTATTAGCTTTTGAATATGGTGCCAAAATTGGCATACCTGAAATAACCTCAGCATCTGGTGGTGGGGCAGCTAATGCCGCTGTGGCTTTTTCTCGTCTTGGTTTTCGCAGCACATTACTAGCAGCTTTAGGTGATGATATACACAACCGAACTATTGTTCATAATTTGTTAAAGAATCGGGTAAAGACTAGTTTATTAGAAGTAGTACCTCATATTGCTTCAGGTCTTTCATTAATACTAGTTAAACCAGGTAATGATCATGTAGTTTTTACCTATCGTGGTGCCAATGATTATTTGAAGATTACTAGACGACATGAACGAGCTATCCGAAAAGCTGATTGGGTATATCTTACGTCGTTATCAAAAGACTGGAAACTAGTGTTAAAAGCAATTTTTTCAGTGTCTAAACGGTTAGCCTGGAATCCAGGTCGACAACAAATTGCGGCTGGGCTCAAAACTTTGGCTCCATTCTTGAAACAAACTGAAGTGTTGATTTGTAACAAAGATGAAGCCCTGGAGTTAGTAAGTTCAGCTACTTCCAAAACTCCTGCCGCTACGCTTAATAATAGTAAATATTTAGTTCGTTCATTACAGAAGTATGTTGCTGGTATGGTGATTGTGACTGATGGAGAAAAAGGTGCGTTACTATATGATGGAAAAAAGCTCTATCAGCAAAAAGTTGTCAAAGCTAAACATGTAGTTGATACCACTGGTGTGGGTGATGCCTTCGGCGCTAGCTTCATTGCCGGTATGACACTCTATAATAATGATTATGCCAAAGCCTTAGAATTAGCTGCTAAAAATGCTTCAGCTGTAGTGTCAAAGATGGGAGCGCAAACTGGTTTGTTAAGTCACCGTTAAAGATTTTGTATGCCAGAATTACCTGAGGTGGAAACAATTGCCACTGATCTTGATCAGGTATTATGTCATCAGGTGATTTCTGATATTACCTTAATTAGCTCAGGGAAAATATTAAAGACCCCTCTATCTCAATTTAAAAAGAAACTTCAAGGTGTCAGAATCTCTAGAGTTTTTCGTCGAGCTAAAATGTTAGTAATTGAGACCTCGGCTGGCTTGATTGTTATTCATTTAAAAATGACTGGGCAGCTGGTTTATGTTTCAAAGAAAAAGGTCATTGCGGGTGGTCACCCGATTCAATCTACTGGTCTAAGAGTACCAAATCAGTTTACTCATTTGGTATTTTCTTTTACCAAAGGCAATATATTATATTTCAACGATGTGAGAAAATTTGGTTGGGTAATATTAGTTACTCCAGAAGAGTTTGCAGATATGTCTCGTTCTGTTGGTTTAGAGCCACTTGGCACAGATTTTACCTTAGATTTTTTCAAGAATATGCTCAATCGTCGTAGTAAAACGACTATTAAAGCCGTCTTACTTGATCAGAAACATCTAGCTGGTTTAGGAAATATTTATGTAGATGAAGTATTGTTTCGAAGTGGTGTCCGGCCCAGTCGAATAGTTGGTTCAATAACTAACCAAGAGATAAAAAAAATCTGGCAGGCAATTCCTGTTGTGTTGCGTCATTCTATTAAAGAGCGGGGAACAACGTTTAGTAATTTTATTGATACCTCTGGTTTACGAGGCAATTTTATGAAGTATTTACGTGTCTATGGCAGAGCTGGTCAACCATGTGTAGTGTGTGGACGACCGCTACGAAAAACGAGAGTAGCAGGACGAGGTACACATTGGTGCGAAAAATGTCAGAAATGATGTATAATACAGATATGAAGCAGGTACTCTATCTTGTCGGTATCTTTATTTTCGTCGGACTTTGTAGTCCGCTGTTTGTTGCTGCTCAAGGTATTAGTACTATTAGTCGTGATGCTATTGGTTTACGAGTTGTACCTAACCCTGAGCATTATTCACCACTTGATTGGTATGACGTAAATATAAAAATCAAAGGCGCTCCTCAATCAATAATGGTTGATGGGTATCAAGCTGTACGAGATGGTCGAACTGTCTATGTTAACGCTGCTAAAGTAGCCCAAGTAAATCGATGTAGTGGTGATCCTAGTGTTACCTGTGCGCCACCTGGTTCTCGTTGTTTATTGGGGACTTGTACACCTTCTCCAATTCCTGAGATTTATACCAATATATATATTATTTCCTACAATCAAGACCCAGAACCAGCTACCACGGATATTTTTGGACAGTTATTACAATTTTGGAAGTTTAACAGTGATATAAAAAATTGTTCAGATGACTTTGATCAACTCTGCACCACTGATGCCGAGTGTGTATTACTCGGTGGCCATGCTGGAGCTCTATGCCAACAAACAGCCAACTGTAGTCAGACTACAACTAAAGCCTGTTTACTAGACGGTGATTGTCCGCAAGGGGAATATTGTTTAAATAAAAAATCAACCGTTATTCGTGATGTAAAACGGTTAGCTGATTTACGATACACTAAAAATCAGTTGGAGAAATATAATACGGCACGAGGTACTTATCCGGTATTAGCTCGCGGTAGTTATTTATCTAATCGTTCAATCTCTACCTGGCCAAGTTGGCAAGAAACATTCCAACCGGCTCTTGATCAACCACTACCTGCTGACCCAATTAACAAGTTAGGCGATTGTTTTCCAACCAGTATCCCAGGCTATGAACCAGCGACTTGTTGGAATGAAGTTGCTAAAGATTATTCAGGTAATGATGATCCATTAACGTTACCTGCTGGTAATAGGAAAAGTTACGCTTATTATTATCAGTATAAGGCAGCTGAAAATACTTTTGCTTTTTGTGGTATTACTGAATCAGGCTTTATTAAGGGTCTGGCAGTGGGCTCACCTCTCTGTCAAGTAAATAACTGCGCCAGTTGCACTGGACGTCAGTGCGGCACTGATGGCTGTGGCCATAGTTGCGGTACCTGCGCCACTGGTACAGTATGTAGTCGTTTTAAGTGTGTACCTTCAGGTTCAATTATTGATTTAGATTAAGGAGTAGAAAAATACAGCTACAAGAAAACCAATACAACTTCCGACGATTATTTGATTAGGCGTATGCCCAACTTTTTCAATTAATTGTGGATATTTGTCATCAAGATATTCATCTTCATTTAAGTCTTCCACTAATTCATTAATAACTTTGCCTTGGCGACCAATGTATTGTCGGATGCCAAGAGCATCACGTAAGGCAATAAAAGTCATAAGAATAGACAAGGCAAAGATAGGGGAGTCAAAACCTTGGATAAGACCAATAATAGTTGACAAAGAAATAGTAACGGCCGCATGGCTTGAGGGCATACCTGAATACGCCAAGAGATTTTTTAGACTTGGTTTGAGTCGATTTCGAGGTAAGAAAAACTTGCTAACTTGAGCGATAAACACAGCAACAATAGGCACAATAAGATAGATAAAAGGCATAGTAAAATTAATATGTTATACTAGGGATAGTATAAATCATTACAATAAAGTACGCCAGCCTATGTATAGAAAACCTCTTATTATCACCTTGTTATTACTTGGAACCGCCTTACTTGGTTCAGTTGTTTGGTATCAGACAGCCTTAGGTTTTAGATCGAAGAATACTGACAATCAGATTTTTACTATTACTTCGGGCCAGAAAACCGCCTCAATTTTATCTGATTTAAAGGAGAAAAAATTAATTACATCTTCATTAGCGGTCAAGATTTATTTATATCGACATAAAGATTTAAAATTGCAAGCAGGGGAGTATGAATTTAAGCCTAATACCTCAAGTCGGCAAATCATTGATAATTTATCAACTGGTAAGTCGTTATCTCAAGAAGTAACAATATTGTTCCGTGAGGGCCTTACTGCTAAAGACATGCAGGCCGAGTTAACTAAGAATGCTTATCTAACTGATAATAGTTTTTTGGATATTGCTAAAACGCCTATTCGAAATTTACCACCTCGTCTGACACTTTCAAGCTTTATTAAAGATCTCCCATCTACAGGAACACTAGAAGGTTATCTGTTTCCTGATACATATCGTTTGTTTAAAAATTTCACTGCGGAAGATTTAACCGCAAAGATGCTTGATAATTTTGAACATAAATTAACTCCAGAACTGCGAACTGCGATCTTAAAAAGTGGACATACCTTACCTGAAATTATCACTATGGCTTCTCTCTTAGAAAAAGAAGTACGGACTGAAAAAGATATGAAGATTGTATCTGGACTTTTTTGGGATCGGATTGAAGTGGGCCAGGCTTTGCAGTCATGCGCTAGTTTGGCCTATATCTTGGGGGTTAATAAAGTACAGTATACCTATGAAGACACTCAAATTATTTCGCCATATAATACCTATACCCATAGAGGACTGCCTCCTGGACCAATTGGTAATCCAGGTCTACAAGCTATTAACGCTGCCCTCTATCCAACTAAAACTAATTATAACTACTTCCTTAGTCGTCCTGATACCGGCGAAACAGTATTTAGCCGCACCTTAGATGAGCATAATGAAGCTAAGGCTAAGTATTTGAAGTAAATAAAGGTAATTCTTGACAGGTATAAGAAGTAATGATACTCTAGATATGTCCTAGACAGTAGGCAAACACTAAGACCTACCGAGACATGTATCCAAGCGTTTTTGGCTTGGATAGATATCTATCTGGGACTCTCAAAGGTCGCAGTTTTTTTATTATACTATTTTGCAATATGCCTAAATCAAAACAGCAAAAACAAGAGATTTCCCGTGACTTATCAACTCGTTTTGGCAAAGCCAAAGCGGTTGTGTTCACAAGTTTTACTGGTTTAGGTGTGAAAGATAATGAAGCTCTTCGTGTGGCTCTAGGAGCCAAAGAGAGTGAATATTATGCTTCCAAAAAGACTTTGTTAAAAAGAGTGTTATCTGAACTTAAGATCGAAGGAGCTGAAAACGCTCAATTTGATGGACAAGTCGCTACTACCTTTGCGTATGGTGATGAAGTCTCCGCCGCTAAGGTCATTGCTGATTTCAGAAAGAACAACGAAGGCAAAGTAGAATTTTTGGGAGGTATACTTGAACATCGTTATATTGATGCCGCTGCAGTAACTGCTTTGGCAATCCTGCCCTCGAAGCAAGAATTATATGCAAAAATTCTTGGCTCCATTAACGCTCCGGTCTCCGGCTTTGTTAATGTCTTGGCTGGCAATATGCGATCGTTAGTTCGAGTACTTTCCGCTGTTCAGGAAACTAAGTAAATTATTTAATAAATTTTTAATTATAAATGTATGTCAGAAGAAGTAAAGAATGACGACGCAGAAGTCGTTGTCCCAGAAAAATTTCAGACTCTAGTAGCTGGTATTGAAAAAATGTCAGTCCTAGATTTAGCTGAATTAGTAAAGATCTTAGAAAAGAAATTTGGTGTGTCAGCTTCTGCCCCTGCTATGATGATGGCTGGTCCAGCTGCCGCTGCTGAAGCTGCTCCTGAAAAGGAAAGTTTTGACGTTGAGTTAACTGAAGCCGGTGGCAACAAGATTGCCGTTATTAAGGCTTTGCGTGAAGTTATGCCAGAACTTGGCTTGAAAGAAGCTAAGGATGTAGCTGACGGCGCTCCAAAGGTAGTTAAGGAAGGTGTTAAAAAAGAAGACGCTGAAAAGATGAAAGCTAAATTAGAAGAAGCTGGTGGTAAAGTTACTTTGAAGTAATTCCTACTCATATATAAAAAGTCCTCCTGGTTTTTGACTAGGAGGACTTTTTATATACTACTTTATTTAGTTAATGGAATTTCGTATATTTGTTTGTCGTTTAAGACAAACATTTTTTTGTTGTCTTCGGTAACGGCCAGACTACGTAAATTACCAAAGCTATCTGAGGTATATTGGGTTTTATATTTACCTTCACTGGTATAGACAATAATTCGGTTATGTTTTGGTTCTAGAATATACAGGAATTTTTGGTCAGCACTGGATACCACTTGAGTGGGTTCTTCAAGTTTCGGCATAGCTTCTTCTAAAGGAAGGGTATCTCTAGTGCCTGAGTTTAATCGCAGTAACTGATTATCAGCAATCATAAAGACACGACCATTGATTGTTAAGCTCTTTACGTTATTGAGGCTAACATTTTCTTTAAGCCAGTTTTGGCGACCTGAGAAGGTAAAAGTTCGTTTATCCTGATTATAGCGGTAGATGGCTGATTCTGGGCTTGAAACAAGGTAGAGGCGAGTATTATAGACAGTTAGGGCTGACATAGTAGTAGGTTTATTTTCAATGGTCATCTGTTTAGCAGATTGGTCACTTGATTGAAAGGTAAAGAGATTTCTTTGATCCCAGAAATATATGTCAGGTTCATCTGTCATAGCTAGCAGTGATTCCCCGGAAAAGGCGTCATTCACGATAGGAGTGATTGTTTTGTCAGGGCTAATGCGATAGACAGTTTTACTAGCACCGTTAGCTGAGAAGAGATCAGTTTCCCCAAGGATGAGATTGTCTCCACTAGCTGGCAGCTCAACGAATATATTTGGTTTTTCAAGTCTGGTAACAGAAAATAATTTGTCGAGTTGGGTTTGATAGCGTTTTGTTAGTTCGGCTACCGTTGTTTTTGCTTCCTCTGTTTTTTGGGGGACAGAAGCAATAATATCTTCTAATTCTTTGAGAATTTGTCTGGCTCCTTCAGTATTGTTATATAGCAGGCTTGCTTCAAGTTGATTTTCCTTTTGTTCAAAAGTTACTTTAGCTTCGGCTACTTTGGCAATTTCAGCTTTTTGTCTAGCCGTAACAGTGGAGTAGATAAGATTGCCAATGAATAATAGTAGACAAACAGTAATGAGAGAAAGCAGTATTTTATGTTTTGGTGTTAAACGACGGAAACTATTTAACCAATCACGTAAGGTACTCACAGCTTTGGCGGCTAGATTTTTTGTGTCACTGACAATACTTTGTCTAGCAGTTGGATCAGTAATAAGGCGATAGATAGTTTTAACACCATCAACAATTAAGAGAGCTAAGACTCGAAACACATCAAGGAATTTCTTTCCAACGGCCATTTTTTCTTTTTTCACTTTCAGTCGTCCAGCTGATAAATTAATTTGCTTGGCTTTATCTTGAGCAAAGGTTTTGAGGGTTGAGGAAGCAGGTTGAAGTTTTGCTAACCATTTCTTTACAGTCATCATTCCTGAGGGACTTAACAATTCCTCAGTTCGTTCTTGGGTAGTATTGAATTGATCAACAGAAACACGACCACCACCCATAGTGGCCGATGTTTCAGATAGTGGGAGACTAAAAGCAGGATTTTCTGCTAAACGATCTTCTCCAGAAGTATTTTTGATAATTAAGGCGAAGAAGGGAACAAACGCATTAGTTTGTTCTAATAGATATTTTATTTGCTCCACAGCACTGATAGGAGGCAGGGTAGTGATGATGTCAGTCAGCTGTTTTTTTGAGAGATATTCAAGTACTGCTTCATTACAAAACAAAAAATATCCGCTTTGAGGAATAGCTCCGTTGATAACGTTAGTGAAGAGTTTATTGGGATTAGTTAATTCTTGAGTTGGGTCATCAGTTTTTTCAGAAATATCTAAAAGATTGTAGTCTGCTAACATATCGCCGCTAGCTGGTTTAGGTCGATACAGTAAAAAGGCTTTATTCTGACCAGACTGAGTAAAGAGTAAGCGGTTTTTATGTAAGACTCCAATGACCATACTAAAGCCACCAGGTCTAAAAGCCATTTTTTGAGCTTCCAGAAATTCGGCAATGCCTTTGTTAAGTTTTGTGAGAGCAGCTTCAAAGATGTAGTCAATTTTAAGATTGGCTATTTTGTCTCGGAGGAAAAATTGCTCATTCTCGTAGTAATGGCGATAAATCTCTTTAACGATAAAATCAGCTAAAGCAAAATCGTCAGCTCGGCTTTGGTCAATTTCCATTAAAACGAAAAGCCGCCCCACTAAAAGTTCTTCTTCGGCTGACGGCTGGCTGACAAAGGCCTTGCTTAAAAAACTTGATTTTTGTTTAGGATTTACAGTTAAAGGGGCGACTTTATAGCTCATAAGAAGGGGATTTCATTTGACGTCTATTCCATAATACTATACGATAAAAATCAATAAAAATCAATGCTAATCTAAGCAGAGATTTTATACTTCCGTTATGTTAGCAAAACTTTTTGGATCAACTGCTCGCGTAAAAATATTAAAACTATTTTTACTTAACCCTGATAGTTCATACTATATCAGGCAGATTTCACGTCACTTAAATCTGCAATTAAGTGCAGTGCGACGAGAATTAGAGAATCTAGAGACGTTAGAACTTCTAGAAAGCCGTCAGGGAAGTGAAATGGAAGAAGGAATGATGGATGATGAGAAGGGTAACAAGAATGATCGTAAGTATTATCAAGCCAACCGACAATTTGTTTTATTTAACGAAATCCGAGAGTTAATCATCAAAGCTCAGATTCTCTGTGAAAAGGATTTCACTGATAAGTTAAAGAAATTAGGCACTATCAAACTACTAATCCTCTCTGGTTTGTTTATTAATGAGAAACAAGCTCCTGTTGATATGTTGATTGTCGGTAATTTTGACAAGAATAAAGTGGCTAAATTAGTGAAAACATTAGAAGATGAGCTCGTTAATGAAGTAAATTATGCGGTGTTGAGTGAAGAAGATTTTCATTATCGTCGTCAAGTAACCGATGTCTTCTTGTACAGCGTGCTAGAAGGTAAGAAAATTGTGGTGATTGATGAAGGGAAGTATTTGAATATTAATTAATATGGAATTTATTAAAATTATTGGTCCAGATCATTTTTTAGTGAATGCTAACCTGTTAGGTTCTAAGGAAGCTTGGCTATGGATAGGTGGCCGAGAAGATGGTCCGAGTGATAATGATGATGAACGAGTGAAACGTGAAAGAGAAGAGGAAAAGTTGCATCCTCGAGTTGGAGAAGATGGAAAAACCCGACCTTCTGGTATTGAAGTTGTACGAATTAAACGACATGCCGACTATCCAGATTGGTATGAAATTGATACTTCAACCTGGTCAGCAGGGAAATATCGGTTTAATATACATGGTGATGCCCATCAAGAAACAGATCACGGAACCGCACTTACCCCTGAAATACGCGATAAAGAGTATTCTTGGTTGAATATTGGAAATCCTAAGGATTACCCAGAAGATCAACAGGCCTTTATCTATCAAGAACATAATGGACAGGGTTTTTGTATTCGAATTGAGATTGGAACTGATAGGTTAATTAAGCCAGCAGGACAATAATATAAGCTGATTTTTTTGATAAATTTAAGAATTTGATAGTAACTCCCACAAGGAAAGGGAGTTTTTTTATACAAAAAGATGCCTACTATCCAATATAAAGGTATTATCTGTAAAGGACTTGACAAGAATATTTATTAGTGATATAGTAGCGGATTAAGCAATTTTGCTTATGTAATAAATTATATGAAATATTTTCATTTTTTACGAAAAAAGTCTATAATTAGCAAAATTTTAGCAATATTCTTCGGCTTCATGGTTATGGTACCAGTAGCTGATCTTCAGGCTGCTTCAGTCAATTTAATTAAAAATCCAAGTTTTGAACAGGGTAGTGTCACGACCTATTGGGAAATGTGGAATAATAAGCCAGATACTAGAACATATACGATGTATCGAAGTTATGAAGTACCTTTTGGAAGTGGTTCGTATTCTGCTGCTATTGAAGCAACCGGCCCAGCTTCTTCAGTTGACCAGGCCGGTATAGTTACTATATCTAACCTTAATCCAATAGCGGTTACCTCAGGAAAATCATATTATTTCTCTCTATATACAAAAGCTGCTGAACCAACAACTGTTTCAGTTTATTTACAACGTGCCGATAACTATCAACCGTTGGGCCCAGTTCAACAAATCAATGTAAGCACTAATTGGGAGAAGAAATTACTTATTTTCCAACCAACTGATACTACCAATGCTTCGTTAGGTATTTCATTTGGAAATTTATCTGATACTAATACATTATATATTGATAATCTTGATTTACGAGAGAATAATCTTGTAGTTACTACTAAAGATGTTGTTGGTTTTGTTGGTCAAAACAAAACAGTAGCTATATCTGGTAATAATAGTTTGACTACCAGTGATATTCAAATGGAGGTGCCATATGTTAACCCTTCTAATAATAATGTTGAGAGAAAAAGATTAACTCCTAATTCCGTTAATAACGGTGTAGCTACTTTTACTCTCCCAAGTCAAACATTTAGTGGTATTGGAAAAGTATACTTTTTAGACACATTAATTGGAGAACTTAACTATAATGTACTAGCTAAAGTAACGGAAGTAAGTCCTCAGCCAGTTCGACCTGACGAAGATTTAGTAGTGTATGGTAACGGTTTTAATCCTGATATCACAAAGAATAAAGTGCTAGTAAGAAGTATCGCAGTAAATGGCGCAGTATCTGACACATTATTACAACCACACATGGTTGATCCGAGCCTTTCTCAGATGGTGGCAAAACTTCCAGTTGGATTAGCTAATTCTCAACTCAATGTTCGTACCTATTTTACCAACACGGCTGGTGTAGTAGTTGAAAATAAATCAAACTTTATCAACTATTCAATCATGCCTGTAGTGTATGGCGCCACCTGGAGTGAACGGGGTCATGAAGCGGTTGGTGATAAGTTATCAATTACTGGTAAAGGAATTGTATATCGTCCGGTTGTTAATTTCTATAATGAAAATAATGTACTAATCTCCAGTAAGGGTGCTATTGTCAAAAAGATTGTTACTGGTACAGAGAACTATGAAGTTATTGAAGTAGTAACTCCTGTAACATTAAATAAAGTAAAAATTACAGTTAAGTCTGGAACACAAGAATCTGATCAAACCGCAGCCTTATCCTATGCTGCTAAGCCAACTATTACCTTTGTAAAAACAGCTCATAAAAGAAATTTAGGAAATAATTCTGTAGTATCAGCTGCTAAGGTTGGAGAAACAATTCGTTTAACTGGACAAGGTTTTAAAACCAATGTTCCAGCTGTAGTAGAATTCTGGAGCATTCATGGTGGAGTTTTAACAACTAACGTAGATACGGCTCATATTGATCCTAATGGCACATGGGTTGATGTAGTTGTTCCAGCTGGTATTCAGAATGGACAAGTTAATGTACAAATTAATGGGCAGAAATCAAATAACGTATCATTTGAGTTAATTCCTACCATTATTTCTAGTCAGCCAATTGAACCAGTTCCTGGCAGTGAATTAACCATAACAGCTCAAGGAATTAATTTAGATGCGTCTCAATTGACTATTTACTTTAAATTACCTAATAATGAGGAAATTAAAGTTCAACCTTCACAATTAACTAAGAGTGGTGATAATGTCTTAATCACTGTTATGGCGCCAGCTGCTATTCCAAACCAAGGATCATCTTTGAAAGTTCAGTATGGTTACTGGTTAAATGATGAAACATATCGTATTATTGCAACACCGTTTATCGAAAATGCCACCATTAATAATGATACTAAAGTATTAACTATTAAAGGACATGGTTTTTCATCGGTAGCTAACACTAATAAGATTACATATAAATACGCAGATGGAACAGTTGTAACTCCAAATGTTAGAATGTTAGGTGTTTTCTCAACCAGTGAAGGACAGGAAATTCGAGTTGCTATCTTAGATAGTTATTACTATGGCTACTTGTTCGTAACTGTAGATGGTGCTAGAAGTAATGAAGTTAATGTAGGACCAGCTGTTATTACAAGACTAGAACGACGTGTTCAGTTTGTTCAATCAGAAAATAGAGTAATGGGTGTACTATACATTAGTGGTAGAAACTTTGGTTTACAAGGTGACGTTAAAGTCGGTAATGTCTGGGCCTCAACCCATTATCGCTCTAATACATTTATTATTGCGGTGGTTGAACGGGGAGATGTTAACAAGAATCCCGTTATTATTACAAAGAAATAAGTTTAGCTTAATATAGTATACAGAGCTACACTGCAATTATTTTATCTATGGAATTTCATGATTTTCTAAAATTTTTAGTCAGAAAGCGTAAAACCGTTTACGGTATTATTGCAATCTTTATATTGGTCGGTGTAGTTACTATTGCTGTTCAGCGTTTTAAGTATAGTGCTAAGTCACAATTACTCGTTGTTCAAGAATATAGCGGTCCAGTTGATGCTTATACAGCCTCAAAGTCCACAGAACACCTTTCAAATGTGTTAGCTAGTGTTATTAATTCAAATTCTTTTTTTACTAAAGTTGTAACCAATAGTCCAAGTATTGATACTCAATATTTTGGTGCTAATCCTAAAGATCAAATGCGAGAGTGGAATAAGACAGTGAATGCCAAGAGTATTAATGACACTGGTATTATTGCTATTACTGTGTACCATCCGAATCGTAATGAAGTACAAAAGATTGCTGGAGCTATTAATTATGTGTTAATGACCCAACACTCTGCCTATGATGGTGCAGGACAGGCTGTTAAGGTTCGTTTAATTGACCAACCAATTAGTTCAACTATCCCTGTTAAACCAAATATTCCATTAGTACTTGGAACGATGGTGGCACTTGGTTTTTTGTCTAGTTTGGTTTATATCTATCTTTCTTCTGAAAGTGCCTCATTACAAATGCTTGAGTACCAAAAAAATAGTCAACCGGCATTTATTGCTCAGACTATGTTTCAGAATCAAGCTATTAACAAACCACATACTGAATCTGCTCCTACTTATAATCAAGAGGAATATATCCCTCGATCAGTCCCTCATTTTACACCATATGGTCAACATGCCCGTGTCTCATTAGAAGATAATTTTGAACCATTATTTGATGAAGCGGCTGTTGCTGACCCCGAAATTATTGTTCGTCAGGGTAATATGCGAAATATTATTGATTAATTTAACTTAGAATCTATCCCAAAGCTAACTTGACAGACATAGGCGCTTTGGGGTAGGATTGTGAGTTAAAGATTCACAGATTTTCTGAAAGAGGATAGTAAATTAAAAATTTTAATAAAATAAAAAAATAAGGAGAAAACACTATTGAAAACATCAATATTAGTACTTCTGTTGCTTTGTTTCTTTTCAAGTATAGGGTTGGCTCAGTTGACCCCGAAAGAAAAAAGCAAACCAACTGAAGAGAAAGTCACAGGGGATACTATTCCTAATATAGTCACTAATGTAACACCGGCAGATGTCCTTGTATCAACATCATCTTCAAAATTAACACCGAAGACGAAGGAACAGAAAAAGAATTCTGAGAAAACGGCCTCTAATCTTACTAACACTTCAGAAAACACATCTGGAGAATCTGAAAGTAAAATTATTTTTCCTCTATCTCAGGTTCAATTATTTGTAGGTTATGTAGCCTATAATGATTATCTGTTAAATGGTAATGGTATATATGGTGAATTTACTGTTCGCCAGGGACCAAACCTTACTGAAGGTAAATATAAAAATACCTTATGGGGTATGGGTGTAAAAGCCGGTAAGTATCAAACATTCAGTAAACAGTTTGATACTGATCTCGAAAAGTTTACAACAACCACTAAAGAAATAGGTGGCTTTATCTCAATGGCACGTGTTACAAAACGGGCTAACTGGAATTCCTTCGTATTAAACCTTGAAGGAAAACAATCAGTTGATGAAGGCTCACAAGGTCTTTATCGCAGAAAACAAGTTGATATATTAATAGCTGTCAACACCTGGATTGATCTAACTAGAAAAAATAGTAATTTGTGGTTTTCAAAAACCAATTTCAGTTTGTATTATCAATATCCTCTAAAAACGTCTGTTTCTTCATTTTATGATGGAGAGAGGATTCAGGATAATACCTGGAATAAAAAGTTGCTGTTTTTGAACTTTGATCAAACGATGCTTCAGTTCAACTTAGCTGAAGTTGCAGAAAAAATGTCTATAAACTTTGGTTTCAACCTTGGTTACCGACATTTTTCTCAAGGCAAGAAAGATATGTACGCACTCGGCGTTTTTTCCGAAGCATTTTATTGGCTTTGTAAAATTGTTAGAGCCGGGGTTGAACTAATCATTGACCCAACTGAAAAAACCAGTCGTGGAAAAAATATAATTTTTAAAACCGATTGGGACTTATTTCAGGTGGGTAGAGCTATATTTTAGTGTAAAAACTATTAAACAAGTAATTAATTAACTAATTCAAAAAATAAAAAAAGAAGGAGTAATACAATCATGAGTAAAAACATGAAAAGAGGTTTAATTGTAACAGTAGTAGCTGGTTTTGTTATTTGCGCAGTTTTATTTTGGGTATTTGTCGGTAAGCAAGCCTTTAACTATGTTTCTGACAAAGTAAATTCAAAGAAAGTTGCACAGGTCGTTGAAAGTACAGACAAAACAGATCAGAATATTATTCAGCCTCAGACGCAGATACAAACACAAAGCCCGGATCAACAAACAACAGGTAATTCAGCCGGACAAACTTCCACTATTTCCTCAACAACAGGAATTGACATTTTTACCCAGGGGAAGGATTTTATTTTCGATAATGGTGAAGAAGGATATAATTTCAGAATTAAAGAAAATGAGTTATTGCCTCAAATGGTCGGTGATCTTGGAATAACTGTTGACGGAAAGCGTTTCATAAAAACCAGTATACTGAACAGATTCAGGCCTGCCGGAAATGCAACTGTTATTAAGTGTCTTGGTAAAGGTATTGTTGACAAAAATAACAAGTGGCCTCGCGTAGATACCAAAGTTGAAGGCGAATATACTTATTATCAATGTCCTTTAAGCTGGAAAAACGGCTACTGTTTGTTCAATTTTGCCTATTTTACCGATAAGGGGAAATCTACAGAGCGTTATATTGCACATGAAATTGCAGAAAAATATCCACATTCGGAAGATATTATGTAAGAAAAGTTAAAGGGAATGTCTAAACAACATTCCCTTCATTCTAAACTAAAATTAATTTAAAAAATAAAAAAAATTAAAATGAAAACAATGTTAATAACAATCATTATATTATTTTGTTTGATTGTTAATGTTAAAGCGCAAACTACAACATCTGTACCATTTTACGGTATCACACCTACCGGAAAGATCTATTTTATCGAAAAAAATGCTGATGCACTGGGATCACCGGGGCAAACAATTGAAGTTTCTGGAGATTGGAATGGAAAAAATACCTGGACAGAATGGACTGCAATGGCACTACAGGATTATAACGGAACAGGAGTATATGTTCTCGATATCGGGAAAAAAATGAAAGGCACAAAAATACTGTGCTTCAGGATTTCTCCTGATTGTTACTTCCCGGCGGCTGCAAAGGAAAAAACCGAATATTTGATTAATGTTAATGATATGGTGCTAAACAATAAAGGTGATGGATATAATCTGAAGATCGAGGTAGGAAGTTTTGATTTCTAAGTGATTAATCGATAAATATATTAAGTGGGGCCTGGTAAAAAAACTAGGCCCTTTTTTATTGACTTTTTCCTAATTTTAGGGCATATTATCAGTATGAGTATCTTTCCTGATCAATCCTTGCGAGGTCTGTTTATAGGTTTTTTTACAGTTCTGGCACTAGCTTTGTTGGCTATATTTTCCTACAGCACTCATGGAGGAGTTATTACTATTGCCGGTCTTTTATTGTTAGTAGTATTTTGTTTAAATTTAGAGATTGGTTTATATCTAACGATTTTCGCCTTACCAGTTATCAACTGGAATATTTATCTTAAAGGCTTGATTATTCCCGGAAGTGATTTATTTGGATTATTATTGTTAACGGCTTTTATTGGCCGTTTTATTTTTTTTAAACTTTTTCCATCTAATCAAATTAAAGAAAAAATTACTAAGATTCGTTTGCCGTTTATTTTGCCATTTATCTGCTTCTTCGTAGTCGCTGTTATATCGAGTTTATTAAGTAAAGAACCCGGTGACGCTGTTTGGTATACAGTTCGATGGATATTATTCTTTTATACAGCTTTTGTAGTGATACCAGTTAATATTATTACTGATGAGAAAATTTTAAAGAGATCATTAT
Organism: uncultured Gammaproteobacteria bacterium; assembly: GCA_964540895.1. Lineage (GTDB taxonomy): Bacteria > Patescibacteriota > Patescibacteriia > Patescibacteriales > Patescibacteriaceae > Patescibacterium. Next base: position 237,586 of record CAZIOP010000001.1, read on the forward strand.
GGTCGTTTGTGTTATCAGCTAGTATCATAGCTTTAATGGGTGCCTACTCACTTTTTCTTCAAGATTGGCAGCATACGTTTGTTAGAGTCCAGCCAGTTCAAATGTTTAACATGTACCCAGTAGGGGAAAATCAGAATTTAATTGCTGAGTTTTTAGTTATTGGGGTATTTTTCGCCATTGCTTTAAAATTCCTGTCACGCGATATAATGACCAGAAAATTATTAACATTAACAGCGTTACTTTTAATTTTTATTTCTGTATTAACATTTTCAAGAGCTGCTTGGATTGTTTTGTTTATTCAGATATTATTATATATTTGGTATCAAACCAGAATTTCTCGAAAACAGTATATAGTCATTCTATTTATAGGTTTCATTTTACTGGCTCCTCTGGGAGTATACATGTATAGAATTCAACATGAGTTTAGGATTGGTATTAGTTCGACCAGGAATCGAGTAGCGTTAACACAAATTGCTTGGGAAAATTTTCTTGAAAAACCAGTATTTGGACATGGAAGTGGGACATTTATTAGTTTGGTTGAAGATAATATTCGTTTCCGAGCTCAGTACGGAGATCCGCTTGATTCACATGGTATTTGGCAGAAAGTTTTAGCTGAAAATGGAGCCTTGGGAATAATAACTTTTATAGTATTTTTAGGTTCAATGTTTATGATGTTTTGGAAACGCATTGTTCAATTATATAAGAAAGGTAAGAATAATGTTTTTCTGCCAATTGTGTTAGGGGCGTGTGGTGGATTATTCTTTCAATTTTTTAATACTTCTTACTACAAAGGTAAGGTGTGGTTACCGTTGGGTATAGCAGTGGCTACCTGGTATATAGTTAATCAAAAACAACATGACGAAATCAAAACGGCTTAGGATAATGCATATTATACCAACAATGAAAACCGGAGGCGCTGAGCGTCTTTTGCTTGATATCATGAAACGAATTGATCAAACAAAGTTTGAACCGTCAGTAGTTATTTTTAAAGAAAAAGGTGAGCTATATGAACAATTAATAAAATTACCTTTCCATGTTTTTTTTATCCCTAAAAAATGGAAAATCGATATTGGAAATATATGGAAGCTAAAGAATATTATAAAAAATCAACAGCCTGATATTATTCATACCCACCTTGGCGGGGACATGTATGGGCGACTATTGGCACATTGGTTACATATTCCAGTGGTTTCAACTGAACATAATATTAATATTGATGAAAGCAAGTTAATAAGAGTCATGAAAACAAAGACTGCTGGCTTTGCAAATCGGATAATAGCTGTTTCAAAAGCAGTTCAAAAGGATATGATCAGTCGGTATAGAATAGATCCTCAGAAGACCATTGTTATATATAATGGAATAGATTGTGATGCGTTTCAGAGAACAGAAGATATTGAAAGAAAATCAGATTTTTTGGATACAAAGAACATCTTTAGAATAGGTGCGGCCGGACGATTAGTTCAGCAAAAGGGTTTTTCTTTTTTAATCGAAGCTATTAGTTTAATCAAAGATCAATATCCTCAGATTGTATGTGAAATTGTAGGCGATGGTTATTTAAGGTCAAACTTAGAAGCTCAGATTAAATCACACCACTTAGAGAAAAATGTTATTTTATCCGGTGTCTGTTCTGATATGATTTCGTTTTATAAATCAATTAATCTATTAGTCATGCCGTCTTTATGGGAAGGCTTAGGCATTGTAGTCTTAGAAGCTGGTGCTTTAGAAATTCCAGTGATTGCCTCATCTGTTGATGGATTAACTGAGATTATTGATGATTCTGTAAATGGCTTGTTGGTTCAGCCAGGAAATGCCCAAGATATTGCTGACAAGATAATTAATGTAATAACAAACTATCAGACAAGTCTTGATCGCGCTCAACGATTAGCTAAGAAGGTACGAGCGAACTTTTCTATTACTGACATGGTTAGACATTATGAAAACGTATATGAAGATATTACAAGTAAATAAATTTTATTATCGACGCGGTGGAGCAGAAACCTATGTATTAGAGATAGAGCAAAAGCTAGCTTCACTTGGTCATGAGGTGGCTATTTTTTCAATGCATCATCCAAAAAATCTTCCAAGTAAATGGAGTAAGTATTTTGTTTCCCGGGTTAGCTTTAATGAAGGAGGAGTATGGCAGAGACTTGTTGGGGCTGGGCGAATATTGTATAGCTTTGAAGCTAAACGGAAATTTACTAAACTTTTAGAAGATTTTAAACCAGATATAATTCACCTTCATAATATCTATCATCAAATTTCTCCTTCGATTTTACCTGTAGCTAAGAAGATGGGGATTCCAGTAGTTATGCATCTTCATGACTACAAATTAATTTGTCCAAATTATCAGATGTTTGATGGAAAGCAGATTTGTTATAACTGTTTAGCTCCTAATTATTGGCAATGTTTTATAAAAAAATGTTTTGGTAATTCATATCTTAAAAGTTTCCTTGTTTCCTTGGAGTCATTTTTTCATCATGTAATATTAAACATCTACGAAAAAAATATCAATCTTTATATCGCTCCAAGTAAGTTTATGAAAGATATCTGTGTTAAGTCAGGTGTGAAGGTTAATAAAATTCGAGTCTTATATAATTTTACATTATCTCAGTCTCAAGCTTCTAATCCTACTAGAGATTATTTTATGTATGTTGGTCGATTGTCAGCAGAGAAAGGAATCTCTATTTTATTAGAAGTCGCTAATCTTAACCCTGATATCAGAATAAAGATTGTAGGAACTGGTCCTGAGCAAAAAATTCTTGAGGAAATGATTTCTAGTTATAAGCTAGAGGACAGAGTAGAGTTGTTGGGTCATAAAGACAAAGCCACAGTAATGGAACTTATGAGGGAAGCCAAAGGAATCATTATTCCCTCAATCTGGTTAGAGAATATGCCTTTTGTTTTATTAGAAGCCATGTCAATGGGTAAGGTGGTCATCGCTTCAAATATCGGTGGTTTACCCGAGTTGATTACTAATGGGAAAAACGGTTTTACCTTCATCTCTGGTGATCCTACTGATCTCTTAGATAAAATAAAAATAGTTGAAACGGCTGATATCTCGACAATAGGAGAGTCAGCTCGAGCCACAGTTTTACCTCTAAATATTACTGCTCACTGCAGTGAACTTCTGGATATCTATAATTCTTTTGTTCGAGTTAGGTAGTTTATAAGGCTGAAAAATCAGGTTTTAGAGAGGTAAAAATAACAAAAAATCCAATAAAATCAAGAAAATAGCTTATTTTAAGTTAAAAGTTACCTATTTATATCCTATTTTTTAGCTAATATTAGTACATTAAAGAGGGGTCTACTGTTCTTGACTTTTTATTATCTATATGGTAAGGTAATCTATTAATTTCTAAGAGTAATTAGTTCTAGCTGATTACATAAACTATATATAAATAAGCCTTTTTATGAAGAAATCAATCAAAAATATACTACTTGTCGCTTTACCAATTATGTTGGTAGCGGTCAGTATGTTACCGTTTTATAACGTTGAAAGTAAGATTAAGGGTTACCACTCAGGTGACGCTGTTTCCTATAACGAAAACATTGTTATTGCCACAACAAATAGTGGAGATCTTGAGTTATTTAAAATGAACCCATCAGATCAGAATTTAGTAAAATTTGTTAATTTCACTTCTTATAATGATCGATTTGGAACACCTCAGGATTTTATGGATGTTATGCTGCAAATTGAAAATGATTCATTATTTGTGTATGCAGTTAATGGACGTTCATTATTTAAATATAATATTAGTGATTTAGAACATGCTCAAATCGTTCAGGAGGTTAAAGACGGCGGTTGGGATTGGTTTGGCGGTCTACAAATGATCGGTGGTCATGTTGCTACTACTGGCTCTCGAGGAGTTAAAATATGGAATAATGACTTACAAGTAATTGATACTTATAACATTATCAATCCGGGTGATAAGACATATAATACAACTCCAGCTTTTAGTAATAAATATATTTTTACTCTGTATCAAGGCATGATTAAGATTTTTGATCGAGATAGTCGTAGTTTTGTTAAAGAAGTTCCAATTGATTTAAAGTGGGGTAGTGATTGGTACAAGCGAGAGTTATATAGTGACCCTGTAGAAAACGCTATGTACGTTGTTGATGATGAAGCAGTACGAAAAATTGATTTTAATGGCCAGATTATAGACAGCTTTAAACATACTAGTAACTTAGGCTACGATGTTGTTCCTTCAACCAATACAGATTACATCTATTTCTCAGATGGTATTGGTGTTGTTAAACTTCGTGCCTCTAATTTAGATGTTGTTGCATACAAGCATACTATTGCTTTGGGTAACGGTCATGGATGGGCTATGGGAATGAAAGTTGTGAATGATTGCAATGGAGAAAAAATTGTATTATTTAATAATTCAAATATTATTATTCTTAATTCAAATCTTCAGCCTTTAAAAGCAAAGGGTAAAGTTATTACTGCTATTGCAACTAAGCCTGATACATATCCAGATATTAATGAACCGTTATCATTATCAATCGATAAAAATCGCGCCGCTAGTGGATCTCAGGTGTTGTTGTCTGGTAAGGGCTTTGGTGCTAATGAACCGTTAACTATTGAATTTTTGGATGATAGAACAGAATTAACAGCTGATGGTTTTGGCAGATTCTCACGTATATTAACAGTTCCTTCTTCCTTACATAAATTAACTGATATTAAAGTAAAGGGTGCATTAACTTCTTTCAAGTATAGCTTAGGTTTTGAGATTGAATAATTATTTATTCATTATTATAAATTATGAAGATTGCTTTTATCGGACAAAAAGGAATTCCTTCAACTGGAGGTGGAGTTGAAAAACATGTGGAAGAATTAGCTGTGTCATTAGTAGCTAAAGGCCACAGTGTTTTAGCCTATACAAGACCCCATTATACCGATAAACAGCTACGAACATATAGAGGTGTATCATTAATAAGTTTACCAAGTATTAGTTTAAAGAACCTTGATGCTATTTCCCATACCTTTTTTGCCATTATTGATTTAATAAAGCACGATGTTGATATCGTTCACTTCCATGGTATTGGGCCATCTTCATTACTGTGGTTGGCTAGAATTGTTAAACCACGAGCTCGGATTATTGGTACATTCCACTGCCAGGATTATTATCACAAGAAATGGAGTTGGTTTGCTCGAACATATTTAAAATTTGGTGAATGGGTATTATGTACTAAGGCTGACACAACAATTGCTGTATCCCATTCATTGGCCCATTATGCAGATTTAACTTACGGAAAGTCAGTTACGTATATACCAAATGGAGTTTATCCATCTGATTTCTTGGAAGCCAAAGAAATAACAAAATGGGGATTACAAAAAGGTAATTATATTTTGGCTGTTTCTCGATTAATTCCTCATAAAGGTTTACATCATTTGATAAAGGCTTTTAAATCAGTACAGACTGATAAGAGATTAGTAATTGTTGGTGATGGTTCATATACTGATTTATATATTAACGAATTACATAAATTAGCCGCTTCTGATGATCGTGTAATCATGACTGGTGCTCAAACTGGAGTTGCTCTACAAGAACTGTTTAGTAATGCCTTCTTGTTTGTTCAACCATCTGAGTCAGAAGGATTATCAATTGCTTTACTTGAAGCAATGTCTTTTGCTTGCCCAGTCTTAGTTAGTGATATTCCTGAAAATTTAGAGGCAGCAGGTAATGCTGGGTCATCTTTTATCTGTAATAATGTAGATGATTTATCTAGTAAGTTACAAGAATTAGTTACAAGTGATGAATTAACAGCTATGGGTAGTGCTGGTCAAGAACGTGTTGCTAAAGAATATAATTGGCTACATATCACTAAAGCAACAGAAAATGTATATGAAGATCAGTTAGCTTCTCAAGTGGAAAAGCAATTAAAGCATGTACAAACACTGAGCCGTTTTTCAACTTTTGTGTAAGAGTATTTTTTGCTCTCGTTTTATATGAGAGTGAGCTAATGGGCTTACCCAGAAATATTTACATTAAAAAAATTCATAAATTAAAAACCCCTAAAATAGGGGAAGGAGACAGTAATGATTCAGCAAAAGATATTTTATCTTGTTTTACTTTTTTGCTCTGTTTTAATAATAAACGGATGTGAAAACACTTATGACCCTGTTGGTTCAACACCGATAACAAACACTGATCAAGTGCATGCGGTTATTGGATTAAATGATAATCCTTTCGGACCTGACAGGGTTGATTCGGTATTAACTAACCGATTGACAGTAATATCAAGTCTTTTCTCCACGGGGAATATTGTAAGAAGAGAATGGAGGGTATATCGCTTAAGAACCGGATTGTTAATTCAAACCGATACGGTTACATTTTTATCACCAACTTTTTTAGCCCAAGATACGTTGGTCTATAAATTAAAAGTTTTTGGAAATAACGGTTCTGTCGATTCAGCGAAATTAACATTACGCATTTTAAATTCTTTCGGAGTTGGATCTTCTGGAGATATTTCTCTCTATAGCTATGGGAGTGGTGAATATAAACTCTTGCTTCCTTATGGAAGAATTGATCTGCAGATCCTCACAAATCCAAAATCAGTTGGTACCCACACCGGATGGAATAATCCAATGCCGTTGACGGATTCTGTTGTTGGCAGAGGCTACTTACTTCCACTGACAGTTGCTTCTCAGACGATTGTCGAATTTAACTATTTTGCTGGACAGAATATTTGGAGCATGGCACAAGGAAGTCTTTATAAGACTCCTGGATCAGCTAATACATATTCTGTTAAATTCATAAACGGTAGTATATACCCAATTAATGGTGGGCCAGCAGTAATTGTACCCGGAAGATTCGGAGATACTGTGGCTAGATATGACGCTACTGTAGATTCATTAATTATTTATCCTAACCATCTTTGGATTCCGATACCAATCGGAACACCGTGGATAGAAATGAATCTTTATTCATTTGTGCCAAAACATCAGTCAGTATATGGAAATACCGATTACGGTCGTATAGCGGTACCAATATCATTGGTTCGTTCTTATCAGAATCAAATAAAATATCGTTTCGGCGGTAATTTGGTAGCAGATATGACTCATTCACCTATATATAACTCAGGTTATCTTGTCTTTCAGTTTGTGAGTCCGCGACCCATAAACGATCCGTGGCAGGTTGGCGATAAAGTAAAGGTTATAGGACCAAGTGGTCAAATTGAAGAAATCATTATAAAAAGCAGCTAACTACACCCCCTTATTCGAATAAAAAAATTTGATTAAGGGGGGATTTTTTTTATTCAGGAAATAGTTTATACTAATTAAACTATGAAACTACTAATCAATGAAGAAATAAAGGTTAGAGATAAAAAACAGAATATTTTTTCTTTTATTGAAAAATTTTTGACTTCAAACCATAAATCACTGGGTGAACTTACTTCAATTGAGGTCCAAAATACCGGTGAAGGCTTTACTACAACTCGTGTACGGGTAACTATTGCCAATGCCTTAGCCTACGCTCTAGGTATACCAATTAAGCCAACCACAGGAAAAACACTAAAGAAACAGGGGATTGAGATGGTAGAACCTCTGTACTCTCAACCGCCTAATATTACTACCAAAAAATAGCTAATTTTTTTAGATTTGTAACATTTTTGTTTCTTCCTCGTAAACCGCCTTGTGCATAACTGTCGGTTTTTTTATTTTCTCGTAATTTTTTTGTCTAATCATAAGGTAAATATGGTTGTTGTGGAGTAAATGGATTGACCTGACCCAAAAAATGGTGTATAATTACATTGATGAGGTGAAAAGTGGGGAATTGTGGATAAGGTGTTACTAAGTTCTCCTCAAGGCTCCTCAAAAATCTTTTATGTTCATAGGTGAATATAGCCACACGATTGATGACAAAGGCAGAGTTGCCGTTCCTGCAAAGTTTCGCCAGCTCTTACGCGGCGGAGCTGTGGTGACTCGGGGTTTAGATAATTGTTTGGTAGTTTACCCAAAGAAAGAATGGGCCAAACTAGCTGAGAAAATCTCAGCATTGCCATTTAACAAAGCCAATGACCGTAGTCTCGCTAGATTTATTTTAGCTGGAGCTATGGATGTTGACTTTGATGGACAGGGAAGAGTTACATTACCGGAATATTTAAGAGATTTTGCCAAGCTAGCAAAGAAAGCAGTGGTTGCCGGAATATATAACCGTTTGGAAATTTGGAATGAAGAGGCTTGGAACAAATTTAAAGCTGAAACAGAAAAACAGAGTAATCAGATTGCAGAAGCCTTGGGAGAAATAAATTAACAAGAATGTATCAACACACACCAGTACTGCTTACGGAAGTTATGAAGTTTCTTGATCCAAAGCCGGGAGAACGGATTATTGATGCGACTTTGGGTGGTGGAGGATATAGTTTAGCCATTTCAGAAAAAGTAGGAGATAAAGGTTCAGTATTAGCTCTTGATCTGGATGAGATGGCCCTTGAACATGCCAAATTAAAAATTGCCGATGGTAACATCGGCAATATAACTTTAAACCATGCAAATTTTAAAGATATTGCGCGCGTTGCAGAGGCCGAATTTGGCTCGTCACCTAATGTGGCTGGGGTTGTCTTTGATTTGGGGTTATCATCAGGTCAACTCGAAGATCGATCTCGCGGATTTTCTTTTCAGGAGGATGTACCGTTAAACATGGCCTTTGGTTCTTTGATTAATTCTCATACAACATTTCATGTAGTAAACAGCACACCAGTTGATGAACTCGCTCGGATAATTGGTCGCTACGGTGAAGAACGCTTCGCCCGCCCAATTGCCCGCGCGATTGAATCAGTACGCAAGGTTGCTCCAATTACTACCACTGGTGAACTAGTAGCTGCCATTCAGAAAGGTGTTCCGCCAGCTAACCGTCATCAGTCTCGTATTCATTTTGCCACCAGGACCTTTCAAGCACTTCGTATTGCTACCAATGATGAACTAGCAAATTTAGAAACAGCATTGGCATCATTACACGGCATAATGAAACCAGGAGGCAGAATTGTAGTAGTTTCATTTCATAGTCTTGAGGATCGTATTGTAAAGCAATTTTTTAAAAAAGAAAGTACAAGTTGTGTCTGTCCACCAAATTTCCCAGTTTGTCGGTGTGGTCATACAGCAACTTTAGAAATTCTAACTAAGAAAGTTATTACAGCTTCGGCTGATGAAATTAAACAAAATCCTAGGTCTCGTAGTGCTAAATTACGAGCTGCCCTAATAAAAAAATAAAAAAATATGTCTGACTCCGCTTTCTCCATTAACTTGCGTACACTTAATACAGTGTTACTATTTGCCTTAATTGTTGGTGCGGTTACGTATTTCTTTACTACTACTAGTCTTTCCACTAAAGGCTTTGCTTTTAAAGAATTAAAAGAGCAGTCCATGAAATTAGCAGACGACAAGCAACAGATGGAGAGTCAGATTACAGCCCTAGCCTCATATCAGAATTTAGATGCCCGTATTAAAAATCTACCCTTAGTAGCTTCTAAGGATATCGCCTATATTTCGTGGGGCAGCTCTGTAGTTGCTCGTAAATAACCCCTTATTAAACAGCTTGTATGATGGTCCGGTCCTCGCGACGAAACAGTGCTTCACCTAGTCCGCACCATAATAGCTTTAACCGCTCGACCGGCGTCGTAGCGGTTATTTTGTTATTGCTTGGTGGATTAGCCTTAAAACTGTGTTATTTGCAAATTGTTCGCCATGAACATTATGCTGAGGCAGCTTCAGACCAACACGAGGTTGAGCATAGTTTAAAACCAGCTCGTGGCAAGATATACATTCAAGAAAATTATTGGTCAGGTTCAGAATTATACCCCCTGGCTATTAACAAAGATTTTATTAGTTTGTTTGCAATTCCAAAAGATATTGAAAACCCAGGTGATACAGCTGAAAAATTATATATCTTCTTCAAAGAAGAGATAGTTAAAAAAGAAGTTGATTTACGTTTAGAAAAAGAACGAGAGGATCGATTAAAAAATGAATTGGAAACAATCAAAGATTTACCAGTGGAGCAACGAGCTACTAAAGAGCATGAGTTGCGGGTCTATCATGATATTCTATTGCATGATCCAGTCTTTCTTGATCTTGAAAATGAAAAACGTGAGCAGTTAGTGAAAGAACAACATGATATTATTGTTAGTAATTTCACGACTGCGTTAAGCAAAGAGAATGATACCTATGAGTCAATTGAGAAAAAATTAGAGCCAGAAAAGTTAGGTGAGTTCTATTTGTATATGCTTGGTCGAACTGATATTACTGGAAAAGATCTAGAAGTCAAAGATGGAAAAGTATTTCAAAAATCAGACAATTCAATTGTTGGAGTTAAGGGATTTAGCTATAACATCACAAACTATCGGTATTACCCAGAAAAAAATAGTGGTGCCCATGTCTTAGGTTTTGCTAGTTATGAAGATGAAGAACAACGTGGTAAGTATGGGTTGGAAGGTTTTTTTGATGAAGATTTATTTGGTGCTTTCGGAAATGTTCGTTCCGAACGAGGAGCTGGAGGTTTAGTAATTGTGAATGACCGACAATCAACTAATCAAGTTGATGGCAAAAGTTTAGTTTTAACCATTGATCGTTCTGCTCAATTCACAGCTTGCCAGAAATTAAATGAAGCCGTAGAAAAGCACGGAGCTGATGGTGGTAGTGTTATTATAGTTGATCCTAAAACCGGAGCAATTCTTGCTATGTGCTCAGCGCCTGACTTTGATCCCAATGATTATCGGTTAGTAAAAGATATTAGCGTTTACAACAATCCGGTTGTTTTTGACCAATATGAACCAGGCTCAGTCTTTAAAGCCATCACCATGGCAGCCGCCCTTGATCAAGACAAAATTACACCTCAAACCACATATGTTGATAAAGGCCAGATTATGATTAAAGGTTGGCCTAAGCCAATTAAAAACTCTGACTTTGAAACAGCTGGAGGTCATGGTGTGACTAACATGGTGTCAGTCTTAGAAAAATCTCTTAACACCGGTGCTATTTTTGCCATGGAGCAAGTTGGTAGTAAAAAATTTAGTGAATATGTACGAGCTTTTGGCTTTGGAGAGAAAACTGGTATTGAATTAGAAGGGGAGAGTAAAGGTGATATTTCTAGTATCACCGGTGGATTAGTCAAAGAAGTGTCAGCTGCGACTGCTTCGTTTGGACAAGGAATTTCTGTTACGCCTCTGCAAATGGTAATGTCATTTGCAGCTATTGCGAATGGTGGTGAACTGCTTAAACCTTACATTGTAAAAGAAATAATAAATCCTGATGGAGAACGTACCGTCACTACTAAGGCTCCGCCACGTCGTGTAATTTCTGAAAGAACCGCATCTCTATTAACTGGCATGTTAGTGAATGTAGTCGAGAATGGACACTCGCAAGGTTTGAAAACACCTGGTTATTATATAGCTGGTAAAACTGGTACAGCTCAAGTTGCTTCCTCAGTGACCAAAGGCTACAGTGATGCCTATAATCACACCTTTGTTGGCTATGCACCGGCTGAAAATCCCAGCTTTGTAATTCTGACTAAGATTAATAACCCGAAAGATGCACGGTATGCAGAATCAACAGCTGTTCCATTAGCTAGAGACATTACTCAATTTTTGCTTAATCAATGGGAAATAAAAAAAGATCGACCCCTTGAAAATAATCAGAAAAAGTAGTATAGATAGGTAACTATGATGAAACAGATGTTAAAGAAACAATTAGCTGTAGCTGCTAAAAAGATTTTAGCCACCTATAAACCTGAGATTATAGGTGTGACTGGTAGTGTAGGCAAAACTACAACTAAAGAAGCCATTGCCACTGTTCTTGGCTCTCGCTTTAATGTTCGAGCTACCTACAAAAATTATAATAACGAAATTGGTGTTCCTTTAACTGTTATTGGCGCTACTTCCCCTGGTCGCTCACTTAAGGGTTGGTTACAAGTATTTACACTAGCAAAAAAAATAAGTGCTGATGCTAAAACAACCTATCCGGAAATGTTAGTGTTGGAAATGGGAATTGATCATCCCGGAGATATGGATTATTTAACTTCAATTGCTAAACCACATCGGGCAGTCTTAACACGTTTAGGTTCAGCTCACGCTGAATTTTTTTCTTCAATTTCTGAATTACATGCTGAAAAATTTAAGTTAGCACAAGCACTACCTGAGGATGGTGTGTTGATTTACAACTATGAAGATCCAGAGATAAGAAAAAAAGTAGCTGACTTTCCATATAAAAGTATTAGCTATGGCTTTAGTGATGGAGCTGATGTTAAAGCTGAAGCCAGTAGTCTTAACTTCATTACTGACAAAACACGGGTAGGCGTAAGTTTTAAAATAGAATACGAGGGTTCAGCCGTACCAGTGTTTGTGCCTGGTTTAGTGAGCCGACCGGGTGTTCTTTCAGCCTTAGCAGCCGCTGCTGTTGCTTACAGCTACAATTTCAATTCTATTGAGATATCTGAAGCCTTAGGTAAGTTTAAACCACCAGCAGGACGTATGAATGTGATGAGTGGCTTACGTGAAACATTAATCATTGATGATACATATAATTCATCACCAGAAGCAGTTAGTGAAAGTTTAGAAACATTATTTGAAATACCAAAAACTGATTATCATGAAAGTTGGATAGTTCTAGGTGATATGAGAGAATTAGGTGAGCGTAGTAAACAAGCTCACCAAGATATTGGAGCGTTAGTGGCTGACAAAAAATTTGATTATTTAGTGACTGTTGGACCTGAGGCAGAAGCTATCTTTGAGAGTGCTAAAGCAAATGGAATGAATATAAACAGAGTGTGGCATTTTGTTGAGGTTAAAGAAGCTGCAGAATTTTTAGCAGAGAAAATTTCTACTCAAGATATTTTGTTAATAAAAGGTTCACAAGCCGTTCGCTTAGAGAAAATAGTTAAACGGTTAATGAGAGAGCCTGAGAGAGCTTCAGAATTATTAGTACGACAAGGAAGTGAATGGAATTAATATAAATAATAAAAATAATATATGTGGGAAGAAAAAAATAATTGCCTAGTTCATGAATTTATTTTCAAAGATTTTATTGAAGCTTTTGCTTTTATGACCTCTGTTAGTAATGTAGTTAATGAAATGGACCACCATCCAGAATGGTCAAATATTTATAACAAAGTAAGAATTTCGCTATCAACTCATGAAGCTGGAAATACTATAACTGACAAGGATAGAGAGTTAGCCAAGAAGATTGATAAGATTTTTTTATCTCAAAAATAACGTTAATTGTAGTCCCAAGGGGAATCGAACCCCTATTACCAGGATGAGAACCTGGCGTCCTAACCGTTAGACGATGGGACCAAATATTAATATCATCCTAACACAAAACCAACAAAATCTTTGTAGCCTCTAATAAATTCAGCACTGGTCATAGGCTTCTTACCTTCTAACTGTAAACGACGAACTAAAAGTGAGTTAGTCCCACATTGAACAGCTAGGCAACTATTATACAAAAACGTTTTGCCTGGTTTATACGTATTTATCTCAATACTTGTTTGATCTACTTCTAATATTTTTAATTGCTTGCCTTTGATCCATGTCCAGGCTGAAGGCCAGGACGTCATGGCACGAGTAAACTGCTCAATGTTCTTGGCTGAATCATGCCAGTCAATGATACCATCTTTTTTTTCCATACGACCAACGTAATTGGCTAACGTATTGTCTTGTGGTTGTGGCTGTATGGAGTCACTGAGATAGCCAGCTAGGGCATCAGGTAGAGTCTTGGCACCTAAGTCAGATAAGACTAATGCAAGTGAATCAGCTGTTTCATTAGGTTTGAGTTTATAGCTAGCTTGCTTGAGAAGTGGACCAGTATCAAGTGTTTTGTCCATTACCATTATAGTTACACCAGTGGTTTCATCACCATTGATAATGGGAGCTTGTAGAACAGAAGCTCCGCGATATTTTGGTAATAGTGAGCCATGCACATTTACCGCGCCATACTTTGGTAAAGCAAGAGTTGATTCGGGAATGATTTGGGCGTAAGCAACAACTACTAAAGCGTCAATTTCAAATTCTCTGATTTGATCATTAATTTGAGAAATTTTAGCTGGTTGAAAAATTGGTAAACTGTAATTTTGAGCCAGTACTTTTATTGGTGGTGGTGTTAATGTTAATGATCGACCAGCCGGCATATCAGGTTGGGTAATAACAGCCACAACCTCAAAACGTGAGTCTTCAATTAAGGCTTTAAGAGATGGTACGGAAAATTTTGGCGTGCCAACAAAAATAATGCGGTGTTTTTTCATACATTATTCTTCGCGAATATCTTTGGCTGTGTCAATAAATAAAATACCATCAAGGTGATCAATTTCATGTTGAATAACTCGAGCGAGTAATCCTTCAGCTTCCGCGGTTTGCTCTTGTCCATCTAGATCAAAAAATGTACAGCTTACTTTTTTATATCTTTTTACATTGCCAAACACTCCTGGAATTGAGAGACAACCCTCTTCGCCCCATTCTTGGCGTAAAGATTTTTTGGTAATACGAGGATTGAACATGACTTGAGGTCCGCTTTTGGTATTAACAATAATTAAACGAATAGATTCGCCAATTTGCGGAGCTGCTAACCCAATGCCTTTGTCAACAATCATAGTTTCGGTCATGTCTGAAGCCAATGAAGCATAGCCTGGGATACGTTCAATGGCTATCTCAATAGCTTTTTGACGTAGTAGAGGATTTGGATGAAATACCAAGGGAATAATTTTAGGCATAAATATTAGTAAACATAGCCCAAAAATAGACAAAAATCAAGTCTCTTTATTAACTATGAATTAACGAATCAGTCATTGTCTGCTAGGCTTAGACTATGACAACCAAGCCTATATCATCTTTAAAGGATATTCTAGATAACAAGAAAAAAGCCCCTAAACCGCCAGCCTATCCCTGGCAGGATTTAGCCTTACGGGTTATTTTAGAATTGGGTATCCCTGCTTTTAAACGGAGTGCTGTTTTTAAAGTGTGTCGAAATCTACCTAAGGAATCAGTACTACGAGCCATGAATGATACCAAGGAATTAGCTCCAGGCGGGGAGTCGTGGCGATATTTCTTTAAAGTAGTGGACAGTGAAACTAAAGGGAAAGGTTATAGCCGATAACGGCGTGACTAACACCAAACGGACTTTCATATGATAGCAGCCGTGGTGTCCAAGCAAATTCCTTTATTATGCCGAGTAGAATAGCAACTGCACCCATGTCTTCAATAGCCACTTCCTCAAGTTGTTCAGGAGAGAGTGCCAGAATGTCATTAACTTTTCCAGTAATAATTAAATCAATAATTTTTTTATCAATTTTTTTAGCTTTGGCTAAGTAACCTGCAGGAGAATTTTTAGACAAGCGATGAGAAAAATCAGCTGAAGCAAGTATGGCAATTTTTTGCGGTGTTTTTAAAAGTGATGTCTGTAGTTTTTCGCCAAAAGAATAATGATCAGATAGACTATCTTTGCTAATCGAGAGTGGTAGAATTGGTGTTGTCTCAGATATGCCTGCTAGTGACAGTACTATAGCCGAGGCATAATCTAATTCCTGGTTACTTAATAGTTGTAGAGAAACCTGACCTTCCAAGGTTTCTCGAATATGTGCCGGCAGTTTTAAGCTACCACTAAATTGCCAACGAGTAACTAAGTCACCAAAGTCACTTAAGTCAGAGGTAAATTTTGGAGCGATATTAAAAATAAAACCACTATTACGCTTGGCACCAGTTGGCGTAATAATAATCACAATATCAGGTTGCAGTGCCTTAAGATTATCGCTAATAGTTTGACTTGCTGCTAATGTAGCAGCAAATAGTGCTTGATTGGTTTTACCAATATTTGGTACTAGCAATGGACTATGAGGTAAGATTGCAGAAAAAACTATGGCCATACATTACAATGTAACTGTTACCACTGTGCCTGTCTGATGTAAGTCTAAGACTTTTTGTGAAAAGATAATGACGTTTTCCCATTTATAGCCCAACTTAATAAATGTTTCAGCAGAATCAAAAGGTCGTTTTACACCGTTTTCAATAACAAAGACGGCAGGAGAAAGTGTAGAACGAACCAGGTCACCGTCAGCTAATTGAACGGGATTACCAGTGGGGTAGCTATCTAATTCAGTTGTGGCCGTTGGGATAACTCGTCGGCTTTTAAATCTAGTTTTCAAAAATTTACTATCCAAAATTGGTGATTTGATTCCATCACTTAACCAATATACACCACCAGTTTTTTTGTCTTGTAGTAAGGCTCCGGTTGGGTAAGCTGAGGTAGCGGTAATAACTTCACCTTCAGTATAACCATCAAGTTCGGTTTGACCAGCTTGAATAATTTCTTCCGGATTAAAGCCATTTTTTCTAAAAGCTTCAGGGTTAGCAAAACGACGTTTATTGTTATTAATCAGCAGAAACATTTTGCCATCAGGTAGACGAACAATGGAGTATTGGGGAAAACGAATTGGTTCACCAAGTGGATACTTATCTAAGTCAGCTTTAGAAACAATTTGAATACGATTAGTATCATAACGAGAGGTTAGGGCACTACGAGAAAGAAAAGCTCGTTTCACCCCATTTTCAATTAACCAGACACCACTTTCACCAGCAGCTTGTAACAATGAACCGTTTAAGTAACTACGGGTAAAATATCTCTGCCAAATTTTCCAGAAATTGTAGTTACCATTGAAGACATGAGGTGTGTAATTATATAAGGCTGCCGTTGCAGTGTTGGTTAACGTAACCACCATGTCACCTTGATAGGTAGTGGAGTAAGGATTAGTAAAAGTATACGTTTGACCGGCTTTGAAACGATATAAGTGAGGGTTATCCATGTAGTCTTTAAATTGCAACGAAGCACTATTGATTTGTTTCCAAAAACCTCGCCATCGATCGTTACAACCACCACCATCAGGGCAGCCATAGCCAGTAGCCCAATCAAGACGACTTTGACTTGGTGCAGCATTCTCAATTAAGCCTTGTTCTTTTTGCAAGAGCACAATAATGAATTTAGGACTAACGCCGTTGTTAATAGCTCGATCATAAATAGCTTGAGAAGCACTCATGGTTACACCATTAGGGTCAGAGACTTGGTAGGTTGCAAGATAACTATTCTTGGCTTGTAAGAGATCCTGAATTTCTGTTTGAGTCATAGCCGCAGTGTCTAATATTTCCTGATCACTGATAATATAGCCGGCATTAAAGTTTACTTCTTGAGCAAACAAGGGAGAAGCAAGACTTATACTAATAGAAAGACTAAGAAGGGCTAAGATTAAATATTTTAGTTTCATTTTAATAATTTTTTAGGTATTTGAGGTTTAATTATACTATATATATGTAAGTTGGACAAATTAAAAAACGATTCATTTTCCGAACCGTTTTTTAATTTGATTTGTATTATTACAGTTCTATAGTTGGTTCATCTTTATCTACTTGTCCAACTAAATGTACACATCCTAATTCACCAACGATTGCACTGTGAATTGAGCCAATATCTTGAAAACTAGATTGCCCAGCACTTATTGTTTCAACGGATCCGTCTTCATAGGTAAAAGTTATACTTCCATATAATACATTAAAGTAAACTGGTTTAGTATGTTTATGAAGAGGGTATTGATGGCCTGGCTTATCAAACCATAAAAAAGTATATGGATATCCTTTAGCAACTAAATCATCACGCTGAGTTTTAATTATTTTTTTATCAAGGATAGTAAGATGTTCTTTTTCTGATTTAGTTTCATCAAATATATCTATTGAATAGGGAAAGAAAACATACCATTTATCATTTTCAATATATTCTTTACTAGAAGAAGGTTTTTCTATTTGTTGTTTACTAGCATGTGTCTGGCATAGCATTAAACTATCGCCTTGAAATTCATGAGCAAAGCCTTGCATTTGAAGACCAACTTTTTGCTCTCCGGCATTTTGAGTTTTGGTAATAGAGAGGGCGCATTCTTGGTCATTTTCCAAAGCTTGTGAATGTTTAACAACTGGATTCGAAATCCAATAAAGAGCAGGTGACACATTATCGCTCACATGAATTACATCAGATACCCAAATACCATTGTCCGTGTTGGTAGCTAGACTTGTTAATAATGTATTATTAATAATTTCTCTTGTATCCACAATATTATTTAACCTTCATCAATATTTGATTCTTGAGATCAAGGGTGATTGAAACTTTGTCACCATCTTTAATCTTACCCGCTACAATTTCTGAAGCTAGTTCATTAAGAATGATATTTTGGATAACTCGTTTTAGAGGACGTGCACCAAAAGTTTTATCAAAGCTTTTTTCAGCTAAGAGTTGTTTTACTTCTTTGCCAATCTTCAAGCGAATATCTTTGTTACGTAAACGTTCTTCAACTTTGATGAGTTCTAATTCAATAATCTTGACCAAATCTTCTTTACTTAAACTCTTAAAGATGACAATTTCATCAATACGGTTAAGGAATTCCAGTTTAAAATGTTGACGTAAAATCTTGTCGATTTTTTCTTTCATTTCATCTTGCTGAATCAAGTTAGTAGCAGCTTCGTCAAAGGCTTCAGCAAAACCAATTGAGTATTCTCTAATAACTTCATTACCTAAGTTTGAAGTCATAATAACAATAGTATTTTTGAAGTTAACTGTTCTACCCTTGGCATCAGTTAGCCGGCCATCATCAAGAATTTGCAACAGAATATTAAAGACTTCAGGATGAGCTTTTTCAATTTCATCAAAGAGAATAACACTATATGGTTTACGGCGTACTCGATCAGTTAATTGACCACCTTCTTCATAGCCAACGTAGCCAGGCGGGGAGCCAATCATTTTAGAAATACTATGCTTTTCCATATACTCACTCATGTCTAATCGAATCAAGGAGTTTTCATCATTGAACATGAAGGCGGCTAAGGTTTTCGCAAGTTCTGTTTTACCAACACCAGTTGGACCAACAAACAAGAAAGAACCCATTGGTTTTTTTTCTTCACTAATACCAACACGAGAACGACGAATAGCATTAGCCACTGATGAAATGGCATCAGTTTGACCAATTACTCGCTTAGTTAATTCATCTTCAGCCCGAGCTAACTTTTTAACTTCTGATTCTAACATTTTAGAAATTGGAATACCTGTCCAACGAGATACTACGCGAGCAATATCTTCTTCATCAATTTCTTCTTTAAGAATTTTTTGACCAGAAGTTTCTAGTCTAACTAATTCGGTTTCCTCTTTCTTAATCTTTTTTTCTAATTCAGGAATTTCAGCATACCGAATTTGAGCAACTTTAGTTAGATCATCACCCCGACGTTGAATATTATCAGCTTCAGCTTTTAAATCATCAATCTGCTTTTTAAAGGTTCTAATATTACCAATGATATTCTTTTCATTGTGCCAGCGGGCTTCAATTTGACGAGCCTTTTCTTGCTTGTCTGATAATTCACGGTTTAAGTCTTTAAGCTTGGTTTCGCCTTTACGATTTTTATTCCAACCAGCTTTAGTTATTTCCATGCGACGGATTTCTTTCTTTAATATATCCAGTTCTTCAGGTGAAGAATCAATTTCCATGCGTAATGAAGAAGTTGCTTCATCCATTAAATCAATCGCTTTATCAGGCAAAAATCTATCGCTAATATAGCGAGATGATAGTTTTACAGCCGCCACTACTGCTTCATCTGTAATGCGAACACCATGATGTAATTCATACTTATCTTTAATACCTCGTAAAATGCCAATAGCATCATCTTCATTAGGTTCATTTACATAGACTGGTTGAAAGCGACGTTCTAGGGCAGTATCTTTTTCAATATATTTTTGATATTCCTTCACAGTGGTGGCACCAATGGCTCGCATTGAACCACGAGCCAGAGCTGGCTTTAACATATTAGCGGCATCAGCTGAGCCATCAGCAGCTCCCATACCAACAATGGTATGAAGCTCATCAATAAAGAGGATGATACGACCTTCATTTGATTCAATTTCACGAATCAATGCTTTGAGACGATCTTCAAATTCACCACGAAACTTGGCCCCAGCAATTAATGAACCCAAATCTAAAGAGATTAATTCTTTGTTTTTAAGACTTTCTGGTACATCACCGGAAACAATACGCTGAGCAAGACCTTCGATAATAGCTGTTTTTCCAGTACCAGCTTCACCAATCAAGACAGGGTTATTCTTTAAGCGACGAGACAAAATTTGCATGACTCGCTTAATTTCATCATCACGACCAATAACTGGATCTAACTTATTCTCACGAGCCATGGCTGTCAGGTTGTTTGTATATTTCTCTAAGACTCGGAAACGAGTTTCTGGTTCAGGACTATCAATCCTTTTTTCTCCGCGTAATTGTTTAATCATTTTTAATAACCGATCACGGCTAAGCCCAGCTGCACCAAGCAGTCTCTGAGCTTCTGATTTTATTTCCATCACGGCTAAGAACAAATGTTCAGTGGAAACATATTCGTCTTCCATTTTGGCAGCTTCTTTGGCTGAAGCTTCCACAATCATAGCCATTTCAGTGGTGCCCTGAACCATACCAACAGTAGTATGGACTTCAACTTTAGGAATTTTTTCAATTTCTGTTTCAACTTTTTCTCGTAGTCGTTCAGCATCAATTTTCAAGGTATCAAGAATTGGCCGTACTAATCCTTCGGTTTGCTCTAGGAGGGCTAATAACATGTGAAGAGCACTAATGTATTGTTGTCCGTATTCTTGAGCCACTACTTGGGCGTTGATAATGGCTTCTTGAGCTTTATTAGTAAATTTGTCTAACATATGTAATTAAGTTATAACTTTAAAATAATGATAGTAATAAAGAAGGGGTTTTAGCACTCAAGTGCTAAGACTGCTAAATTAACTATAATATAGTAGATAGGTCATGTCAAGCGTTGCCTGAGATAGTGTAGTAGCCTATACTAGTACTATGCGTGTCTAAGGTAATATTACCTTAAATTTCCCTATGACTCAAAAAAGAATCTCTATTTTAGGGGTACCCTGTGATATTCTAACCAAAACAGAATTAAAGAAACGTCTCATTGATATAGTATTATATCGTCGGAGACGGCAAATTGTTACGCCTAATCCTGAATTTTTGTTGTTAGCTCAAGATAATCCTGAGTTTATGACAGTCTTGCGAGAGGCCTCTTTGGCAATTCCTGATGGTATTGGTTTGAAATTTGCCTCATGGTTAAAGGGAGTGAATTTAAGACGGTTCACAGGAGCAACTATTGTAAAGGGTTTGCTACAGTTTGCAGCCAGTAAACAATTACGAGTGGCGATTATTAATCGCGAGCCTGGTATATCAACTAACGAAGAAATCATTACCGCTCTTAAAACTAATTACCCACAGTTAGTTGTTCATATACAAGCGGTTAGTAAAGAACTACCTAAACCGTTAATTGATAGTTTACTGAAATTTAAGCCTGATATTCTGTTTGTCGCACTTGGTATTCCAGAACAAGATACAATAATTCCAGGATTGTTAAAAAAATTGCCATCACTTCGTTTGGGTATGGGGGTTGGAGGAAGTTTTGACTACATTACCAAGAAACTGTTACGTGCGCCACGATTTTTTCAAATGATTGGTATGGAGTGGTTATGGCGTTTATTAGTTCAACCCTCACGCTGGAAACGAATTTGGAAAGCAGTCGTGGTGTTTCCATTAATTGTTATCAAATGGGAGTTACGTCGTTTTTACTATCGACCCAATGTAGTTGGTTTTATCATTAATCAATTTGATGAAGTATTAATCTTAAATGCTCGAGGCAAAGGAGATTATTGGGGACTACCGCAAGGCGGTACTGAAAGGGGTGAATCAATTACCAGCGCCGTTCAACGAGAAGTTACGGAAGAGACAGGTTTAACAAACTTGAATGTCATAGCCTCTTTTAATAACGTGTATTCATACACGTTCCGTAAACCATATACTCACTGGGGCTATAAAGGTCAACGTCAATCATTATGTTTTTTGCGATATACTGGTCCGAAAAATGCCATACGTACTAATCCATTTGAGCATAAAGCCTATCGCTGGGTAAAAATTAGTGATTTAGTAACTAAAACCAGTCCGGTACACAAGAAGCAGTATGAAACTTTTTTGGTAAAGTATGAAGAGATAAAAAACTCAATTAATACTTCAGTATGAATCCAGAAAAAACAATTATATTAACGGGTGGTGGCACAGGGGGATCAGTGACTCCTTTACTGGCTTTGGTTAATGATCTTCAAGCCGAAGGTCATACCTGTGTGTGGGTTGGTACCCACCACGGAATGGAAAGAAAGTTGGTGGCTGAGAAAAATCTTACGTATTACAGTATTGCCTCAGGTAAGTTGCGACGTTATTTTTCATTACAAAATATTATTGATCCCTTTTTCATTCTAGTTGGTTTTTTTCAGTCATTGAGTTTACTTTCAAAGCTAAAACCAAATTTAGTTATGACAGCAGGTGGGTTTGTGAGTGTACCATTAGTCTGGGCTGCCTGGGCATTACGTATTCCAATAATTGTTCATCAGCAAGATATTATCCCAGGCTTAGCTAATCGATTAATGGCTGTAGTAGCCACGTATATCACAGTGACTTTTGCCAAGAGTAAAGATGATTATGGTGAGAAAGCGGTCTGGACTGGTAACCCTGTTCGAGAAGAATTTAGAGAAATAGTTTTTTCTAATATTGATCCTGATAAAAAAACTATAGTTATTATTGGTGGAGGTACTGGTTCAGAAGCTATTAATAAGCTGGTTAGAGATAGTTTGTCACAGTTAACAACACTGGGTTATGTTATTCATAGTACTGGTCGACAAGTTAAAGAAACTTTAGTAACTGTTTCTAATTATGAACCTCATGAGTTTTTGTCAGTTACAGAAATGGCTCAGGCGGTGAAACAAGCCGATCTAGTTATTACTCGTGCAGGTATGGGAACATTAAGTGAAGTAGCAGCTGTTGGGAGAGCAACTATTATTATTCCCATGCCAAAGTCACATCAAGAAGCAAATGCGAAGTTATTTGCTGACAACAAAGCAGCTATTGTATTAGATCAAGATCAACTTACACCAGATTTGTTTGTTCTGAAGATTAGAGAAGTTTTGAGTGATAACAACTTGAGACAAGAATTAAGTAACAATATGAAAGAAATAATGAAACCAAATTCAAATCAGAATATGTTGAACTTGATACAGTCACTGTTAAGAAAATAATCAGATATATGGATTTAACCAAAATCAAAAAAATCTACATGATTGGTATTAAGGGAGTCGGTATGACAATGCTAGCTGAGTTTTTAGTGGCTCAAGGTTATGAGGTTAGTGGTAGCGATACTGGTGAAAGCTTTATTACAGATTCTGTTTTAGGAAAATCAAATATAACAGTATTTGATGGTTTCTCCGAAACACACCTAACTAATGATTTTGATTTAGTTGTAAGTTCACTAGCCTATTCTGAAGAAACAAATGTTGAGATTCGTGAAGCAAAGAGGTTGAATCTTAAAATGACCACCTATCCGGAATTACTAGCTTCTGTCTTTAATACACATTTTGGTATTGCCGTTTGTGGATCACATGGCAAAACTACTACCACAGCTTGGTTAGCCTTTGTCTTATGGAAAGCTGGGTTAGAGCCAAATGCTATGGTCGGTGCTCCAGTGGCCCAATTTTCTGGCTCTAGTTTAACTGGGAGTTCAAATTATTTAATCATTGAAGCAGATGAGTACAAGAATAAGTTACAGTATCTGCAACCAAAAATTATTGTCATGAATAACATTGATTATGATCACCCTGATTTTTTTCCAGACCTAGATAGTTATACTAAAGTGTTTAGTGACTTTATTACCAGACTACCAAAGTCAGGAAAATTAATTGTGAATTATGATGATGACATTGCTAAAGAAATTAGTGAAAAGAATTGTTCTGGAGAAGTCATTAGCTATGGTATTCAGAATCCCGCCAACTATGTTGCCACAAATATTACCGCTCACGAAGGAAAGCAATTCTTTAACGTTTCAATTCAATCCAAAGATACAGGTGAGGTAATAGAAAATGAAACCAATGATTTAGGTGATTTCTCAATTGAATTGGCTGGAAATCATAACATTTTAAATGCGTTAGCAGTTATATGTACTAGCTTAGAATTAGGTGTTGACCTTCATCTTATCCGTCGTTACTTAGGGGAATTTACTGGTACAGCCCGGAGAATGCAGGTAATGGGTGAGTTTAATAACGCGTTGATTATCGATGATTATGCCCATCACCCAACGGAGATAATGGCTACGTTAGAAGCAGTGACACAAAAATATGCTGATAAAAAAATCAGAGTAGTATTTCATCCTCATACCTTTTCTCGTACTAAAACATTGTTAGCTGAATTTGGTCAGAGTTTTTCTAAAACCTCAGAAGTCATCGTTTTGAATATCTATGGTTCAGCCAGAGAAGAACAAGGGGGGATTAGCGGAGCAGAAGTAGCTGAAGAAATAAAAAAGAATGGCGTAGAGAATGCACATTTTATTCCTACGTTAGAGGGAGTAGAAAAATATCTCAGGAAGACGGCAACTGCTGGTGAAGTTATTGTTTTAATGGGAGCAGGGGACGTCTATAAAATTGGCGAGCGATTGGTACAGAAATATGATAAATAGTAAGGTAGAAAAAAATTATCCGTTAGCTGAGTTAAGCACCTACAAGATTGGTGGAGCAGCTGAGTATTTCATAGCGGTAGAAAACAAAGTTGACCTGCCAGAAGTGGTACAATGGGCCACCGAACAAGTACTACCAATTACTATCCTAGGAGGTGGTAGTAATATTTTGATTAACGATACAGGTGTACAAGGACTAGTTATTAAGATTGCGAATGATACGATTGATATCAAAGATGAAAAAATGATTTGTGGAGCAGGTAGTGAAGTAAAGCAGGTGGCAGAAACAGCTTTTGAATATGAACTATCTGGTATCGAATGGTCCATTGGTATTCCGGGTGGAATGGGTGGAGCTATTCGTGGAAATGCAGGAGCTCATGGTGGGTCATTTGATAAAGTCGTGACTTCAGTGGAAATATTTGATATGAAGTCTGGTACATTTAAAGAAGTTTCAAATAGTGATTGTGGTTTTCAGTATCGACATAGTCTATTTAAAGATGACACCTCATTGATAGTCTGGGAAATCAATATGCAATTACAAAAAGGTAATAAGGTTGAGATGGAGAAGGCTATGGAAGAATACCGTGAGTATCGAAGACAATCTCAACCCAAAGAACCAAGTGCTGGTTGTGTGTTTAAAAATCTATTAGTCACTGATGTACAAAAAATAAATCCAGATGTAGTCGCCATGGCTGAAGCTGATGGCAAAGTTAGAGGTGGAAAGATTGGAGCCGGTTATTTAATCCAAAAATTAGGTCTTCGCGGTTATCAAGTAGGCGGAGCAATGATTAGTGACAAGCATGCTAATTTTGTGCCTAATACAGGTACTGCCAAAGCTTCAGATGTGATTGAGATTATGAGTTATGTAAGGCAAAAGGTTAAGGAAGCCTATGGTATTGAAATAGAGGATGAGGTGCAGTTGATTGGGTTTAATTAGGTAAAAAATTATTATTATAAGTCCTTGATTTTTTCCTCAAAATGTGCTATGGTAAAAGCACTATTTTATTAAATATTTTTTGATTATTTTGAAGATATGACAAAGAAAAAACGAAATTGGCTGATTATTGGAGGTATTGTTGCCATTATTATTGTAGGCAGTATTATTGCTTCAAGTCGCAAGTCAAAGATTGAATATACCACTGCTGATGTTACCAGAGGTAACCTAGTTCAGAGTGTGAATGAAACAGGTACTATTACCCCCGCTAAAGAAATTGAATTAAACTTTCCGGCTACCGGGCAGTTAGCTCGTATTGATGTTAAAGTCGGTGATCAAGTAGCCCCTGATCAAGCCTTGGGTCAAGTTGATGCGTCTAGTTTAACAATTAGAGAACAAGAGGCCTCGGCTAACTTACGCATGTCAATGGCTAACGCTACTCAAGCTCAAGGAAACTATAATTCAGCCAAACGAGAGTATGATAAGTTACGAGCTAGCTTAGATGAAACTATTTCTCAAGCTCGTAAAACACAACATGATTTAGAGGATAGAACTTCATCAACAGTAACTACAACGGAACAAGCTATTAGTACAGCAGAATCAAACTTACAAACAACTAAATCTACGTATCAACGCGGAATAGAAAACAAACAGGCTGCTCTTGGCACAACGTTTGATAACAAAGTGTCAGCAGCTAATACTTCATTAGATGATATTAACCGTATCTTGAATGACAGTGATGCAAGGCCAACGTTAGGTATTCAAAATGCTAGTGCTTTATCAAGATCAATAAACAGTTATAATATTGCTAGACAGTCAATTGCTCAAGCGCAGACACAAATTAATCTATATAAAGGAAATGCTAATTTTTTGGAAGTAGCTCATAGTAGTTCTGAGTTAGCTTTGAATAAAACGTTTGAAGCTCTTAACGATATGTTCTCTGTTCTGTCATACAGTATTGCTTCAAGCAACTTTACCCAAGCTGAATTAGACGCCTACAAGAATAATATTGATGCTCAGATTACTACTATTGCTAATGCTATTTCTGCTTTGCAGTCTGCAAAGCAAGCATTAGATGACGCACGCCTGGCTTATGACACGAACGTATTAGCTGCAGAACAAAATCTTAATCAAGCAAAAGCAAATTATGATGCTGCTTTGTTAACTGCCAGAAATACTGTTGCGACAACTACTGCCACTCGTGATCAGCAATTAGCCTCAGCTCAAACTCGAGTTGATAGTGCACAGTCAAACTTAGGAGTTGTTTCAGCTCAAGTGGCTCAATCACAAGCTAATTTAGATTTTGCTCGCAATCAACTACAAGATACGATTTTAAAATCTCCAATTAAAGGTATTATTACTAAAATTAATTACCAAGTCGGCGAACAAGTCTCACCATCAAAGGCTTTTTTGTCAGTACTGACTGAAAATAATTATCAATTGGAAATTGATATTGCTGAAACTGACATTGTAAAAATCAAACAAAATAATGAAGCCACGATTACTCTTGATTCATTTGGTGAAGATAATAAGTTTGTCGGTACTGTCTATTTCATTGAACCAGCTGCTACTGTAATTCAAGGTGTTACATATTACAAAGTAAAAATTAGTTTTGATCCAGGTGTTCAGCCGGTGAAACCAGGTATGACTGCTAGCGCAGTTATTACCACTGCTAAGATTGATAATATTCTGATGATGCCATCACGGGCTGTTATTGATCGAGATGGCTCTAAGATTGTGCGTTTAATGGAAAATGGTGAACCTCGCGAAGTTACAGTTACTACTGGCCTAAACGGTGATAATGGAATGATTGAAGTTTTAAGCGGGGTTAAAGAAGGTGATAAGGTTGTGACTTTTGTTAAAGATTCTAGTAAGAAGTAACTATGTTGATAAAGGTCAAAGACCTCAAAAAGGAGTACACTTCTGATGAAGTTGTAACTAAAGTATTACACGGTTTGTCATTCACCATCGAAAAAGGTGAATTTGTTTCTATTATGGGTCCGTCTGGATCTGGCAAATCAACTTTGATGCATATTCTTGGTTTTTTGGATCGAGCCACTTCAGGAACATTTGAATTTGAAGGAGAAAATGTTACGACATTATCTGATGATGATTTAGCTCGTTTTCGTAATGAAAAAATCGGCTTTGTGTTTCAATCCTTTAACCTCTTACCACGTACCTCAGTCTTAGAAAACGTGAAGCTACCGTTATTATACTCTAAAGACAAAACAATTAATGTAACAGCACGAGCCAAAGAAGTGTTAGAAATGGTGGGACTTAGTCATCGTCTTGATTATCACACTAATCAAATTTCTGGTGGTGAAAAACAACGTGTGGCCATTGCCAGAGCACTGATTAACAAACCATCAGTTATTTTTGCTGATGAGCCAACTGGTAACTTGGATTCAAAGTCTGGTACACAAGTAATGAAGATTCTTCAAGATTTAAATGCGGCTGGTAATACTATTATTCTTGTAACTCATGAAACCTACACCTCAGAACATGCCAAACGGATTATCAGTGTAAAAGATGGTGAGATTATCAGTGATGTTCCAGTAACGCATCGACGCTTTGCTAAAGAAGGTGAAATTCTGAAATAAAAATATATCATGACTAAGTCTTCTTCTGAGAAGCAAATAATTAATTATTCCACCTGGCAACTCATTAAAGATGTTGCTCAATTTATTAAGCCCTATAAAAAGGGTTTTGTTTGGGCATCAGTAATACGTCTTATTGGTGATCTAGTTTGGTTATATCCAGCATATCTTTTTGCTTACACAGTCACGTTTTTAGCAAATTATAAAGGAGGATCATTAAAGTCGTTATGGTGGGTAATAGGTTTCGGATTTTTATCAATTATTCTACGAAATATATGTATGTATATTTCTAAACGAATAGGTTACACTGTTGGAGAAAAGGTAGCTATCGACTCGACTTTACATACTGTTCATCACATGTTTCGGTTGGATATGGGTTGGCATGAAAAAGAGAATTCAGGCAATAAAATTAAAAGAATTCAAAATGCAGCTGAAGGACTTAATAAAATTATTAGAATTTGGTTTAACAATTTAATAGAGATAGTTGTTAATTTGGTAGCTATTAATATTATTATTGCTCAATTTGATAGAACTATTTTAATATTAATGTTATTCTTTTTGGTTTCCTATTTCGTGATTTCTCGTCTTATGACAAGTAAAGCCAGTGCAGCTTCTTATATTGTTAACCTGCAAGAAGAAGAGGTTCAGGGATTATTATTTGAAACAGTTAGCAATATTCGTACTGTAAAGGTGATGTCAATGATACAGACGTTATATGAAACATTGGTAAATAAGACAAAAGAATTAGTAGAGAAATTAAGAAAAAGAATCTTTTGGTATCAAACAAGATGGTTCTTTTTGGGAATATGGGGTGGAATTTTCAAGGTTGGTATTTTTATTTTAATTATATTGGGTATTGTTAATGATCATTATGAAATTGGTTTTTTGCTCTTGTTTAATACATATTTTGGAAATTTGCGAGAATCGGTTGATGAATTATCAAATGTAAGTGTGGAATTAGTGTCAGCTAAGTTAAGTATTTCTCGTATGAAAACTGTTCTTAAAGAACCGGTTACTATTGAAAATACTAAAGGTAAGATTGATCTATCAGTTGATTGGAAAACAATTACTTTCAAGAATGTTTCTTTTTCATATGGAGACAACAAAGTTTTAGATGATGTTTCATTTACTATTTCTCGCGGCGAAAGAATTGGTATTGTAGGTTTATCAGGTGCTGGCAAATCAACATTGTTTAAGTTATTACTAAAAGAGCGAGAAGGTTTTGAGGGAGATATATTGTTTGATGATATTTCTATAAAGAAAGTAAAAAGCGATAGTTATTTTAAGCAAGTCTCAGTAGTACTACAAGATACAGAAGTATTTAATTTTTCACTTAAAGAGAATATTATTATCACCAACGCTTCGCAATCAACTAATGTTGCTTTATTAAATAAATCTTTAGAAATAGCACATATTTCTGATTTAGTTTCCAAACTGCCAAATGGCCTTGAAACAGTGATTGGTGAAAAGGGTGTTAAATTATCTGGTGGAGAAAGGCAGAGATTAGGTATTGCACGTGCCATTTTTAAAGAACCACAAATTTTATTATTAGATGAAGCAACTTCAAGTTTAGATCTGGAATCTGAGGAAAAAATTCGTGATTCTTTGCACACTTTCTTTGAAAAAGTTACTGCTATCGTAATTGCTCATCGATTAACCACTATTAAAGAAATGGACAGGATATTAGTTTTAGAGGAGGGAAAAATAATAGAATCAGGAAATTTTGAAGCATTACATTCTACCCATGGACGATTCTATGAGTTATGGGAAAAACAGAAATTATAAAGTATCATTTTCAATTCGATGAATTTTAATTATTATTCTCAATTAATAAAAACCGCTTTTCGGGCATTAAATGCGACCAGACGTCGTAGTTTCTTGACCATGCTTGGAATTATTATTGGTGTTTCAGCCGTGATTATTATCATGGCCATTGGAGCTGGAGCTCAATCATTGATTTTGTCACAAGTCCAAACCTTCGGTGCCAACTTAGTTGGTGTTTTACCTGGTAAGTCAGAAAAGAATGGACCACCAGCTTCAGTCATGGGTGTATCAATTACTACTTTAACACTTGAAGATGCTGAAGCATTATCACAAAAGAATAATGTCCCGCATCTCACAGCCGTAGCTCCTTTTACCCGTGGCGTTGGAACACTCTCCTGGCGTGATGAAAAATATGATACCAGTCTAAGTGGAACCAGTGCTGAATACTTAAGCGTTGAAGGTGGTGAAGTTGTCTCAGGTCGTTTTTTTTCGGCTGAAGAAGCTATCGGGGCTGCTCGTGTTTTAGTAATTGGCAGTACGGTCAAAGAAGAGTTATTTGGTCAAAATGAAGCAGTGGGGCAAACAGTTCGTTTAAAAAATTCTGGCTATACGGTGATTGGGGTAATGGCTGAACGGGGGACAGTCGCTTTTCAGAATTATGATGACCAAGTTTTTTTACCAATCACTACCATGCAACGAAATGTAGCTGGCGTTCGTCATTTAGGTTTACTGCGAGCCAAAGTTGATAGTGAAGAATATATTGATCAAACAGTGAAAGATATAGAAGATACTTTGCGTGAGCGTCATGGTATTACCGACCAAAGTGGTGAAAGTGATGACTTTTCAGTGCGCAGTGCTCAAGATGCTTTAAACGTATTAACCTCCATTACTGATGGACTTAAATTCTTTTTGGCAGCTATGGCCGCTTTGTCACTCTTAGTGGGTGGTATTGGTATTATGAATATTATGTTAATTCGAGTGGTAGAGCGAACTAGAGAGATTGGATTGCGACAGGCTGTCGGTGCTCGCCGTTTTGATATTATGGCTCAATTCTTAGTTGAGGCTGTAGCAATTACAGTATCAGGTGGAATTATTGGCATAATTCTTGGAGAATTTATTTCTTTTATTATTGCCTTTATTGCTAGACAATTAAGTTATGATTGGCCTTTTAGTTTTTCACCTTTAGCAATATTTTTGGCAGTATCAGTTTCCATTGCCGTTGGTTTAATCTTTGGGTTATATCCAGCTGCCAAAGCTAGTAAATTAGATCCGATTGAAGCACTGCGTTACGAATAATCTATGACAATTCTTGCTTCTATAAAAAATTCACTGACATTAATGAAAGCTAACAAAGCTCGAACGTCTTTGACGTTACTTGGGTTAGTTATTGGTATCATGACAGTTATCATTGTCTTTGCAGCTGGAGAAGGTATTCGTGGACTAGTACTTGGACAAGTTGAGTCGTTTGGTACTGATACAGTTATTACAGAAATCAAAGTACCATCAACTAAAACAGGTGCCGCGGGTGATAATGAATCAGGCAGTGCTCAAGCCTCAGGCGTTCAAGTTACCACCTTAACAGTTGATGATATGGAGGCAATTGAAAAATTACCAAATATAGAAAGGGGATATGCAGCTGTACTTTCACAAGAACAAGCCAGTTATGGAAATGAATTGCGACGATCGTCAGTTCTTGGAGCTTCTGCAAATTATATTGAAATTGATTCAGGCTCAAAAATAGCCACGGGTCGTTTCTTTTCCGAAGCGGATGACAAAAGTCTGGCAACCGTGGCTGTGATTGGACAAGGCATGAAAGAAAAATTGTTTGGCGACAGTGATGCTATTGGCAAGACGATAAAGTTACGCAATGAACGGTTTACTGTTATTGGTGTCATGGCACCTCGAGGCGCTGTTATGTTTATGAGTTTTGATGACTATATTTATGTACCAATTAGAACGCTGCAAAAGAAATTAATGGGTACTGATTATATTTCCTATATGGTTCATACCATAACTGATGTACAGGCTAGTGAAGCTATTGCTGAAGATATTCGCTATACCATGCGCGCTCGTCATGAAATTACTGATCCTATTAAAGATGATTTCCGAGTTACGACTATGGTGGAATCAGTTGAAACATTAGAAACAATTACTAATGCTCTGACTTTTTTATTATTAGCAATTGTGGCTATTTCGTTAGTAGTTGGGGGAGTAGGTATTATGAATATCATGTATGTGGCTGTAACCGAACGAACAATGGAGATTGGATTACGTAAAGCAGTTGGTGCATCCTATAAAGATATCTTGCAACAGTTTTTAGTTGAGGCAGTAATTATCACGTTAATGGGGGGAGTAGTGGGTAGTATCTTGGGAACATTAATTGCCTTCTTAATATCTCTGGTAGCATCCGGATTGGGGTTTGATTGGCATTTTGCAGTTCCCTTACAAGCCTATATTATTGCGATTACTTTCAGTCTAGTTTGTGGCATAGTGTTTGGAGTTACTCCAGCGAGATCAGCTGCCAAGTTAGATCCGATTGAGGCTTTGAGGACGGAGTAGAGTATAAAAAAACCATCTTGATGTTATAAGATGGTTTTACTTGTATTTAATGAAAATTATTAATTTTGTTTTACTCCTACAACCAGCATGGAGCAATTTTTTATATCTTCTTGTGATATGTATTCTTCTCTTGAAGATGCGACATTGAATTTTCCGAAATTATCGTACCATGCTTTTATGAAAAATACTTTATTAGAAATTACAATCACTAAACCTTCATCCTGGAACGCTGCACGTTGTTTTGATAATATTTCTGGTACTGCTACCGGTTCTACTAAGTAATTTTTACTTTCGCAAACTTTGCTTATTAAATCGGTTTCGCTTATGGAATCTTTCTCGTTGAGAGTATTGTTAGTGTCGGTTGTATCACCGAAAACAATTTTTGTTATTTCTGAGTGACTTATTATTGACTTATATTTTATGGTTTGTGCTTGAGTGCTATTCATGAATAGCACTGTAATAACGATGATGATTGATTTCATTTTAATTCTCCTTGTCTCTTTGAGACGGTTTTAGTTTTTTGATTAAGAATCTATTGACCTTATTGTCTAAAGATCACTATATTCTTAACCAAAACCCTAAAAAGAGAAATATAACAGCTGGTTGTCAATGAACTTTGATAATATCTATTATATCATATTAATATGATTATGTCAAGTATTATAGGTAAAAGGCTTTAAAATAAGCCATTTTCTTGTTAGTTAGGCTGAAAACTGTTATACTTGTTTCTATATATGGAACAAAAGACTCCACCTAATTTATTGCACCAATATCACCAAATTAACCCACCCGGACCTGGTGAACAACCACCTCATTCCTTTGCTGTACCAGTTCAAAAGCGTTCAAAGACTTCTCGGATTTTCTCTTTTCTGCGTTTTATTTTTTTATTTGTTCTATTTATCCTTGGGTTAGGCTTATTAGTTATAGTATTAAATCTCAAACAAGTTTCAGCCGCTGTTACCTCAGTTACACAAGGAAAGAACAATTTAGAAAAATCATTAGAGTATGCTCAGACGCGTGACTTCTTAGTAGCTCAAGATAGTGCTGATTTAGCTGTTAGTAATTTTAAAATAGCGTCTGAAGAGTTAGATGGTCTTATTCTTGGTCCACTTCAGTATATTACCGCTGTGGAAGCCTATAAAGCAGATGCTAGACATTTAACCAAGGGTGGTGAGTTATTGGCTACGGCTATGTCTAAAGGCACAGCCTATGCTTCTAGCTTAGACAGTGTTCTTGGGAAAAATACTAATTTAGGTTTTTCACAACTTCCACCCGAAGAGAAAAAAAGAATTTTGGCGGCAATTTACAATTCTGAAATAACCTTAACCGAAATTGAAAAAATATTGGACCAAAGCTTAGTAGAGATAAAAAGTGTTCAATCCTTTACCTGGGTAACACCGTTAACCAGTCGTATTAAAGAGTTAACTGAGAAAATCACAACTGGACAAAAGACATTAGCTTCAGCTTCGCCCTTAACTAAGTTACTGCCTTCTATTCTAGGCTATCCGGATGCTGCTACTTATTTATTTGTTTTACAAAATAGCGACGAACTTCGGGCGACTGGTGGCTTTATTGGAACCTATGGCATTATTCAAACCAGAGATGGTGATTTTGCTCGGTTTGAAACACATGATGTCTATCATCTTGATATTCCAGTAGAAGGTAAAGTAAAAATTACACCGCCTGATCCGCTGAAAAAATATTTGAATAAGAATTGGTTTTTCCGTGATGCTAATTGGTCACCTGATTGGCCAACTAGTGCTGAGAAATTATTATGGTTTTATAACCAAGAAAATAACGCTCAGGCCAAACCCGATCCAATTAAGAATTTTGATGGAGTGATTGCGATTACTCCTGAAGTAATCACTGAGCTCATGAATATTACTGGACCAATTGTTGTTGATGGTGAGACATATACCGCTCAAAACTTTGTTGATTTACTGCAGTATAAAGTAGAAAAAGACTTTATTCGTTTAGGCGTATCTCGTTGGCATCGAAAAGAGGTTATCGCAGAGATTGCCAAAATATTAAAAGAGCGTTTATTAGATTTGCCTTTAGATCGTTGGCCAGAACTAATTCGATTAGTGGGGGACAACATGGCCCGAAAGAACGTTTTGTTATATGACAAAGATCCAGCTACAAAACAGTTAATTTTAGAGCAAGGTTGGGGAGGGGAGTTAAAGAAAACTTGGGGTGATTTTTTGATGGTGGTAGATTCTAATATGGCAGCCTTAAAAACCGATGCAGTTATGAAGCGTCATATTGACTATCAAGTAGATCAAGGCAAAGACGGAGACTTAACAGCCGTGGCCACACTTAGTTATTCCCATGAAGGCAGTTTAGATTGGAAAACGAGTCGCTACCAAAGTTTTACTCGTCTCTATGTACCAGAAGGCAGTCAACTTCTCAGAGCCACCGGTTTTGCCCCTGATTCAGTGATTACCGGCAATGAACTTGGTCGAACATACTTTGGTGGATACCTTACTGTACCACCTCATCAAACTGGTCAAGTTGTTATCGAGTATACCTTACCTCGTCGTATGGTTGAGAATATGACTACGTACAAAAATTATGGTTTATTTATTCAAAAACAACCGGGAACAGGACAGGTCGGAGTCTCGGTTGACGTGGCCTTCCTTAATGATATAAAATCCTATAGTCCCGTTAATCTCTATTCAGAAAAACCAGCCTCTAATCGCTTCACCAGTAAAGGTGATTTAAAGATTGATCGTAACTTTCTCATTAACTTTTAACTATGTTCAGTAAACGAATCGGCATTGATTTAGGTACAACCTATACGCTTGTTCATGTCCCACGTCGTGGGATTGTTATTAATGAGCCATCGGTGGTAGCTATTTCCATGAGTGACAAAAAAATCTTGGCAGTTGGTAATGAAGCCAAAGACATGCTTGGTCGCACTCCTGGTAATATTATGGCTATCAAGCCACTTAAAGATGGTGTTATTGCCGATTATCATACCACCGAAGCTATGCTTCGATATTTCATTAACAAAGCCTTGTCTGGTGTGAGATTGTTTCGTCCCGAAGTTATGGTAGCAGTGCCAGCTGGTATTACTTCAACTGAACGTCGTGCTGTTATTGATGCGACAATTGCTGCTGGAGCTCGAGCTGCTTACATTATTAAAGAACCAATTGCTGCTGCCATTGGAGCGGATATACCGATTGGTTCTGCTTCTGGGCACATGATTGTTGATATTGGCGGTGGTACTTCAGAAATGGCTGTAATCTCTTTAGGTGGTGTAGTAACTTCAACTTCAGTACGAGTTGGTGGTAATCGCTTCGATAGTTCTATTACCGATTACATTCGTCGCAAATATAATTTAGTAATAGGTGAACGAACAGCTGAAGAAATAAAGATTACAATTGGTAGTGCACTATATTTGGAAGATAAGTTAACTATGGAAATTCGTGGTCGAGATATAATTACAGGACTTCCTCGTAATATTATGGTGACGTCAGATGACGTAACTGAAGCTATTCAGAATGAGCTTGAAGCGATTATCGCTGCAGTCAAAAATGTCTTACGAGAAACTCCACCAGAATTATCCTCAGATATTATGGATAAGGGTATGGTGTTGTCTGGTGGTAGTTCACAGTTACGTAACCTTGATCAATTGCTGTATCGAACTACGGATGTTCCAGCCTATGTTGCTGATGAAGCTCAATTATGTGTAGCTAAGGGTACTGGTATTGCCTTAGAGAATCTTGATTCCTATAAACGAAGTATTTTTGCTACTAAATAAATATGTTGATAGGTATTGATGCTAGTCGAGCAAATCGAGCCCATAAAAGTGGAACTGAATGGTACTCTTATTATTTGATTCGAACCCTTGCGGCATTAGATAGCCATAACCAATATATACTCTACACAGACGCCCCTTTGACTGGTGGTTTAGCAGATTTAACTATTAGTGGAGAAAACAATCAACAAACACCTATTGTTTCCGCAGATGGTTTTCAAAAAATTCGCAGTCCTCATAATAATGTAAAAGCTAAAGTACTTGGTTGGCCATTTAGGTTTTTTTGGACACAAGGACGACTGTCGTTTGAGATGCTCTGGAGGCAACCAGATGTCTTATTTATTCCAGCCCATGCTTTACCAATTATTCATCCTAAGAAATCAGTTGTCACTATTCATGATATTGGTTTTCGATCCGATGAACAATTATATGAGAAAGTAAAAATTGGAGCTGACCGTCGTCATAGTTATCAGTTGGTTAATTATCTCATACGTTTATTATCATTTGGCTCCTATGGAGCCAATAGTGTTGATTATTTAGAGTGGTCAACTAAATATACTCTTAAACACGCTCGTCAGGTTATTGCTATTTCAGAATTTACTAAGCAAGCTTTAATGACAACGTATAAAGCAGCATCAGAAAAAATTACAGTAATTCACAATGGTTATCCGTCAGAATTATATAAACAACTACCTGATGATGAGGTTTCTAACGAAGTATTAGCTCGTTATGGTATTACCAGACCGTACTTTTTTTATGTGGGTCGGTTAGAAAAAAAGAAAAATATTGCTACGTTAATTGAAGCGTTTGCTTCTCTTAAACATCGTCGAGGTGAAGGGTTTAATCATAAACTATGTTTAGTAGGGGATGCCAGCTTTGGTTTTGATGAAATTAAATATACGATTGAAGAATATGATTTAGATAATGATGTAATTGTAACTGGTTGGGTTTCTGAACAAGATTTGCCATATATTTTTGCTCGGGCTGAAGCCTTTGTTTTTCCGTCTAATTATGAAGGGTTTGGTATCCCATTGTTACAAGCCATGGCGACTGGAACACCTATTGCCGCTTCACGAGTTGCCTCAATTCCAGAAGTTGTGGGCGAAGCAGCTGTGTTATTTGACCCAAAAGATTGTGAAGATATGGCTGAAGCTTTGGAAAAAGTATTGTTTAATAACGAACTACAAGGCCGGCTTAGAGTAGTTGGACTTGACCGCGTCAAGATGTTTAGTTGGCAGAAAGCCGCTACTGAAACACTTAATGTAATAGAAAAATTGTAAAAATAGTTGAAGCACTAATGTGCTATACTAACCTATATGAAGTGGCTTAAAAAAAGCTTAATTTTGTTGATACTACTCGGGATTAATCCAATACCTTCCGAGGCTTTTTTATTGCCTATTTCTAATATATCTACTACCAGTTCGGTTATTATAAAATACAAGAATCATGCAAAGATAGAGACTAGGACAGTGCCAAAGAATATTTCGGTTGCAAAATATATAAAGCAACTTGAAACCGACTCGTTGGTTGAGTATGCTGAATCAAATATTACCTATCAAGCTGCCATGACTCCAAGTGATACTCATTATGAAGAGCAGTGGTATTTAAAAAGAATAAAAGCACCAGAAGCTTGGAATTATCAATCAACCAGCCCAGCTGTAGTTATTGCTGTTATTGATTCAGGTGTACAGATTCAACACCCTGATTTAAAAGATAACATTTGGTTTAATGCTGGTGAAATTGAAGGTAATAAAAAAGATGATGATCATAATGGCTTAGTTGACGACCGATATGGCTGGGACTTTATAAATAATACAGCTGATCCATCACCTAAATTTAAATCTGGATTTACTGAAGCTGGTATTTTACATGGCACAGTGGTAGCTGGTATTGCAGCGGCAGCCGGCAATAACAATGAAGGTATTACCGGAGTTAGTTGGAATGCTCGAATTATGAGTTTAAAGGCGTTAGATGATGCTGGTAACGGTGACACAGCCAGTGTTGTTCGTTCCATTGATTATGCTATAGCGAAAGGAGCTAATATTATTAATTTAAGTTTTGTTAGTTATTCGTATAGTCGTACCTTACATGATGCTATCAAGAGAGCTCATGACGCTAATGTTATTGTTCTGGCTCCAGCTGGTAATGAATCATCTGCTGGGGAAGGGATTAATTTAAATAAGAAACCAATTTATCCGGCGTGTTACAAAGACAGTAAAAATAAACCATTAGTGGTGGGAGTAGCCGCGACTGATGCAATTGATCAAAAAGCACCGTTTTCTGGTTTTGGAAGCAGTTGTATTTCTTTGTCAGCACCTGGTGTTAGTTTCTATAGCACAGCTGTGTATGCTCCTGATAAATCAATTAACGGGGAATTATTCAATGGATATTATGATGGCTATTGGTCAGGAACGTCAGTAGCTGTCCCCTTAGTTAGTGGAGCTTTAGCTTTACTACAAGGTGTTAATCCGAGTTTATCACCTCAAGAAGCTATTGATATATTATTGCGAAACACAGATGACATAAATGCTCTTAATCCAACATATGTAAATCAATTAGGCCGAGGGCGATTAAATGTAACGAGTGCTATTTTAGCTGCTCGAGAACCACTGTTTGCTAAAGAAGCTCGATTAGTATTAGTTCCGTCTTCGCAAGCTGAGCCTTTTGCTACAATTACAACCCCAGAGGGTGAAGTAATTAGTGATTTTTTGTTATTTAATCGTGATTTTCGAGATGGGGTTAATATCACCAGCGGTGATTTGAATAATGATGGTACTGACGAGATTATTGCAGCTCCGAAACGCAATTTAGAAAGTGATATTAGAATCTTTGATCACTCTGGAAAATTCCTTAGACATTTTTTGGCCTATCCGATGAACTTCACCGGTGGCGTCAATATTGCAACAGCTGATTTGAATAGTGATGGAAAATATGAGATTATTACTGCACCAGCTAGTGGACTACAATCAGCAATAAAAATCTTTTCTGGTGAAGGTAAATTGCAATCTAGTTTCTTAGCCTATCCAGCAAGTTTTACTGGGGGAGCAAGTGTTGTAGTCGGTGATGTCATGGATAATCAGAACCCAGAAATTGTGGTTGGTGCAGCTAAAGGTGGGATACCACAAGTAAAAATTTTTTCAACTTCTGGTAGTTTGCTAAGTAGTTTTGTGGTTGGAAAGCCAACTACGGCCAGTGGTTTACGTGTTTCTTTACTTGACATAGATGCTAATCCACGTCGCCGCCAAGCAGAAATAGTTATTACCAGACAAAGTGGTTCTTCTGAAGCAATTATTACTGATTATAAAGGAACAGTCCGTCGTCGGTGGTCAGTATTTCCAACTTCATTTAAAGGTGATGTTCAAACAGTAACTGCTGATATTAATAATGATGGTTCAAAAGATATTATTGCTTTTCCTGGTGGGGGTGGTGGGCCTCATGTTCGAATTTTTAATCGCTTAGGTGACTTTACTAATTCGTTCTATGGTTATTCTCCCGATTTTATCGGCGGAATACAGGTAGCTGCTTTTTTTATTAAACGATAAACATATGCGTAATCAAGCAATTTTTGATAAAAAAAATGTCCTAGTAATTGGAGGTGCTGGATTTATTGGTTCTCACTTATGCGATGAACTTATTAAAGACTCCAAAGTAATTTGTATTGATAATTTTTCCTCAGGTGACGAAAAGAATATCGATCATTTATTAGCGCATCCTAATTTTCGTTTTATTCGGCATGATATTTCCGAACCAATTGATTTCAAGAATTTTTACGAGTTAGATGGTTTTAAAATTGAGTTTCAAGGTATACAGGAAATATATAATTTAGCCTGTCCAACCACTCCAATTAATTTTCAAAAAAATCGTGTAGCTAATTTACTCGCTAATTCATATGCAGTTAAAAATGGATTAGATTTAGCACTTAAATATCAGGCTCGTTTCCTACACTTTTCTTCATCAGTAGTATATGGTTCTCGTGATTCAGAAAATAAATTAGTGAATGAAGATTATTTAGGAACAGTTGATATGTTGTCGGAACGTTGCTCATACGATGAAGGTAAGCGTTTTGCTGAGAGTATGGTAAAAACATATAAAGATGTCTATGGTCTTGATACCAAGATAGTGAGAGTATTTCGTATTTATGGTCCTCGTATGGCACTGGATCGTGGAAACATGTTGCCTGATTTTATTAGCCACGCTCTTGATAATAGTGATGTGGTCATTAATGGAACTGAAGATTTTGCTTCTTCGTTTTGTTACGTGAGTGATTGTATTGATGGTGTTTTGAAGTTAATGAATTCAGATGTGTTTGGACCAATTAATATTGGTTCTGACCAGGATATTAAAATAACAGAAGTGGCACAAAAAATTATTGATAAATTAGAATCAAAATCAAAAATAGTTCATGCTGAAAATCTACTCTTCATGACCCCGTTACGTTTACCTGATATTTCACGAGCTAGAGATTTGCTTGGTTGGTTGCCTTTAGTTAAGATTGAGGCGGGACTTGAGAAAACTATTAATAATTTACGAGCTGACAAAAATGTTAAACGTATTGGGTATACACCAATATAACGACTAGTGGTCCAATATCTATGAAAGTAACCTGTGTTATTCCTGCCTATAATAAAGTTGCCTATGTATCAGATGTTATTGCAGGCGTTGCACAGGTAGTAGATCAAGTAATTGTTGTTGATGATTCCTCCTCTGACGGAACAGAGAAGATTTTACAAAATGTACCGGCCGTAGTATTACGGCATGTAGTTAACCGCGGTCAAGGCGCTGCACTGAAAACTGGCACTCAATTTGCCTTAGATCACGGTGCTGATATCATTGTTCATTTTGATGCTGATGGACAATTTCGAGCTGAAGATATTGCTACTGTGGTTAAACCACTCAAAGAACAACAGGCAGATGTGGTATTTGGCTCTCGTTTTCTTGATGATTCTACTAAGCTGCCTTTTTTGAAAAAACATGTCATAATGCCTCTGGCGCGCTTTGTTAATCATACTTTTTTTAATATACATTTAACTGACCCTCAAAGTGGTTTTCGGGCCATGACTCGGGCCGCCGCCTTGCAGATTAATTGGCAACAAGATAGAATGGCTCATTGTAATGAGATATTGATTGAAGCTCATCGACAACCGTGGCGAATTAAAGAAGTACCAATTACTGTGCTGTATAATGAGTTTGGTCAAAGGTTTTCAGGTGGAATTGCTATTTTACGAGATTTATTTCTAGCTCGTCTTAATAAATAAATTATTGATATGTTACAAGAATTGTTAGCACTAGCTGTAATTTTCTTTTTCTTATTCAGATTAGGTTTGCAGCTTAAGCGAGGTCAAATTCCAAAAGGTCAGTTCATCTTCTGGCTTTGTTTTTGGTTAGTGGGTGGAATCTTAGTTATTTACTTAAAAGAGATTGATACTTTTGTGGCACGATTAGGTTTTTCTAGTTCAGGTATTGAAATCTTATTGTATATTGCCATTATCATTATTTTTTATTTTATTTTCCGTTTACGTTTAAAAGTTGAGCGCATGGAAAATGATATAACCACTCTAACACGAATTATTTCATTACGTGACGGAGAGGATTCTAAAAGATCAAAGGAATAGAGTTTAATTTTAATCTATGCGTATTGCTCACATTGTCTCAACCTTTCCACCGTATAAAGGTGGTATGGGAAACAGTGTTTATTACTCAGCCAGAGAAATGGCCAGACTTGGACATAGTAATATTATTTTGACGCCGGCCTATGATCCGGTTTCACCTACGTATGAAGTGTTAGAAAAAAATTTAGAAGTATATCGATTACGAAGTATTTTCTCAATTGGTAATGCAGCAGTACTTCCGCAGTTTATTTGGAAATTACATGGTTTTGATATTATTCATTTACATTATCCTTTCTATGGAGGTAGTGAAATGGTGTTGTTGGGTTTACTGTTTACTAAAGCAAAATTCATGGTTCATTATCATATGGACACAGTAGCGAAAGGTCCCAAGGGCCTTATTTTTAAACTATATGCCTTTTTCTTGCTACCTATTATCATTCGTGTGGCCAGAATTATTACCTGTGCTTCGATTGATTATGTAAAACATTCTGAAGTAAAAGATTATTACCAAAATCACCAACAGAAATTTGTTCAAATACCGTTTGGGGTTGATACAACTGATTTTACTCCTGGGAAGAAGTTTTCCGCACCAACTATTTTATTTGTTGGTGGACTTGATCGACAACATAATTTTAAAGGTGTTGATCAGTTGATTGAAGCTTTCGCTATGATATCTAAAAAGAATTCTGAAGCTAAGTTGACTATTGTCGGTAAAGGAGATTTAGAGGATTATTATCAAAAACGAATTACTGACTTAGCAATAGCTAACCGAGCAAAGATTTTAAACAGCGTGACTGATGAAGAATTATCCGAATTATATCGTGGAGCTTGGGCTACGGTACTACCCTCAACTAACCGTGGTGAAGCTTTTGGTTTAGTATTACTTGAGTCACTAGCCTCTGGTACGGCGGTTATTGCCTCCAACTTACCTGGGGTTAGAAATGTGTTTCATAACAACAAGCATGGGTATTTAGTTAAACCAGGTGATGTGGCTGATTTAAGTGAAAAATTAGAGAAGATTTTAAGTAACGAGAAAAAAACATTAGTTATGGGTAGCGCTGGCCGAGAGTGGATCGAGAAGGAGTATAGCTGGAAGAAATTTAGCCAACGGTTAGAGGCTGCGTATTGCCGTGTGTTATACACTCCAACTGATACTACGACTGGCCCTTTATTACCCCAAGAAGATGACGACTAATATGAAAATTTGTTTTATTAACAGTCTGTGGGGAACGTATGCTCGAGGCGGGGCTGAGAATATATTGAAAATACTAATTGATGAGATGTTACAACAAGGACATCAGGTTTTTTTAATTACCACTCATCCTTTACCAGACACAGTTGTCACAGAAAAAAATGGTTTGAAAGTTTTTTTTCTTAGCTCTAATTTTTATAACCAAGACAAATTACCATATTGGTTACGATTTTTTTGGCACATATTAAATATTATTAACGTTAAAAAATACCATAAGGTAAGAGAGATATTAGAGCGAGAGAAAGTAGAAATAGTTTGGACTCATAATTTAGTTGGCTTGGGTTTTTTTATTTTAAATTTATTTAAAAATAAGCGATTTCGTCATTATCATACCTTGCATGACATTCAACTTCTCCACCCCTCAGGATTAATGATGTGGGGGAGAGAACATATTATTTCTAGTATTGTAGCTCGTGTGTATCAAGATATTATAAAATCATATATTAGTTCTAATTCGACTATTATTTCGCCATCACAGTGGTTATTAGATTTTCATAAACAGCAAGGTTTTTTCAAAACAAATAGATCGTTAGTACTACCTAATCCAGTTAAGGAAGAAATAGCGATAAGCGAAAGAAGTTCTGATTCAGAAAGAAAGTTTACGTTTTTATATGTTGGACAAATTGAAAACCATAAAGGCATACAACTGCTTATTGATGCTTTTACATCTTTAGATACACAAGATGTAGAGTTAATTGTAGTAGGTCCTGGTTCTCAGTTAGATAATTTGAAGAATAGTATTTCTGATCAACGAATTATATTTAAAGGTAATCAATCATCAGAGGAGGTTAAGAAAATAATGAGAGAAGCTGATTGCTTAGTTGTGCCATCACTCTGCTATGAAAACTATCCCACAGTAATTCTTGAGGCACGTTCTGTTGGGTTGCCAGTCATTGGTTCAAGCTTTGGAGGG
The DNA here is from genome assembly GCA_964540895.1 of uncultured Gammaproteobacteria bacterium. Classification (GTDB taxonomy): domain Bacteria; phylum Patescibacteriota; class Patescibacteriia; order Patescibacteriales; family Patescibacteriaceae; genus Patescibacterium. The sequence goes on from CAZIOP010000001.1 coordinate 281,532, forward strand.
ATAAAAGAAATGATTCAGAATGAGAATCTTTTGTTTATACCAACTGTTAGTGACCTACGTAATAAACTTGATTGGTGTATCGTACATGACACCGAACTGAAGAATATTATTAATAGCGAAAAAAATAATTTAATTCTGGTAGAAGATTATATAACTAGAATTTCTCTAACTCAAAGCTAGTTGTTAAAAACAAAGATAGTAACTTGCCCATCAGCAACAGGAATTGTTTCATTGGCTAGAGCTGATAGTTCAGGACCTAGTTTCTTGGCTTCAAACCAATAATCATTTAAAACAAAATAAACTGTTGATACACCGCTTAAATCTTTAACCTTTTGTATACTCTCAAGATTTGGTTTCTTAATCATTTCTAAATAATATTGATATAGTGGACCACCTGTTGGAACAGGGTAATAGAAAAGGGAATTATAATATTGTTTGAAACCAAATTCACGTAGTGCTGCTGCACTGACCTGTTGATTAGCTAAGACAACAAAGGGCTTATTTTTAGTCATATCATTGATTTGATGAACAGCCATAATATCAGCTTGTGAGGTGCCGTAGCCATGACTATTGGCATAATGATCAAAGCGAGGGTAAGAAATATAGAAGGAGTTAGTAATTAGTATTGTAATAAAAATAGCCCAGCCAAGCGTTTCAGCTATATCTTGTTTTACTATACGTTCAAAAAAGTCTTCTAACACAAGGCAGATACATGGGATACAAAACAAGGTAGCAACCCAGAGTAACCGTATTGGATAATCAATACGTTCATAATCTATTAAATAATGGAAATTAATAGTGAGTGTTAGAATGGCTGAGATTATTAAAGCAAAGGCTGGCCAGATGTAGAAGAAGAAATAATTCTTTAACTTTTTTTTGTAAGCTATTAATACCCCAAAGAGTATTATTAGAATAATTAAAAGCCCTTTGCTGGCTGCTATAAAATAGGTTAGGTTAAGCCAGATATTTTCTTTAATAGGATTTTCTAATTTCAAGAAAGAAAATAATGATCTTAGATTTGAAATTGATAGTGTTTCAATTCCACCTAGATTAACTTTAGAAACAATAATAAAGGCAAGTGGGAGAATTACCACATATCCAAGAATTGAAAGAGTATATAAAATCTTTTGTAAATTTTTTGAAGAAATTTTTTGTATAAAAATAGTAAAAACTAATAATAGGGCAGGTATGCCAGCAATTGGTTGACATACTAGTGCTGCTAAAGCTAATAGGCTTAACAGTATTTCATCACCACGATTATTAATTTTGAGTGACCAAATAATAGTTAGTAATAGAAATATATAAGCCAAATTTTGAGGAGTGGTGACAATGAACAAACTAAAAGGAAGGATTAGAAGACCTAATATAATACTGTTACTCCTGTTAATTGTTGTATGTAAGGATCTATTAAGTGCTAAAGGTACAAAAATAGCTGCTATGACTGGGACTAGAAGTTTGTCCCATAAAGCAATTGTTCCGCCAATAAAGGTATGAAGCCAGACTACTAAACTATATTGTCCCAGATAATAAACAGTGGTTGGGTATATTCGCCCTAGTTCTTCAATTGCTTTGATGGCTGCTTGATGGACAAATGGATCAAAGCCGTAGCCAATGCTATACACAATCATCGCCACGCCGAAGGACCAGAGAAAATGAAGAATTAAGAATAATGGCGAGAGTTTTTTTTCTGCAAGATGAAACAGACCGAACAAACAGAATGTTGCAAGTCCATAGATAATAAATTCCATGTTAGGTATAACGTCCCAGGGACTGAGCAATGGTCGGCTGCTTTGATTTTTAAAAAGTATAACTATACCAATGAGAAAAAGTAATTTATATATTAAACTGAGTGTTAGAACTTTTTTAGATACAATTGTATGTTTTATTTTTTCATTATCTATGTCGGGTTGATAGAAGTATTTTTTAAAATAAATAGTGGCTCCCAAAGATATTAAACAAACCAGAACTATTGCTAAAGTAGGCAGCCCGCATATAAGATAGGCGATTGAACCGCTAATCATAATGAGAGAGAGAAAGGTGAGTATTAGCGGTGTAAGATAATATCGGTGTGAGGTCATAAGTAATAGGATTGTCTTTATCATAGCAAAAGGAAGGTAAAAATTGCTACTATAGTTATTATATGAAACGACTACCAGAACATAAGTTAAGACAGTATCTAAGTCGTCCAGATGGTGAATTAGATTTGCATGGCTTTACAAGACAAGAAACTTTATCTGAATTAGAAAGTTTTCTTAATAAAGCTGAATCATTGCAGTGGCATAAAGTAAAGATTATTACTGGCAGGGGACTAAATTCTCCAGAAGGGAGGGCAATTCTAAGGGAAGTAGTAGTTGAATGGCTAAACAACAATAGATATAGGTACAGTATTGCTTCTGGGAAAGAAGGAGGACCTGGGAGTGTAATTGTTGACTTAGGTTGATTTTTGTGGTAATAAATATATAATACAAATAATAAAAATAATCATTAACTTTAAAAATTAGGGGGAATAAATGGAAACAAGCTCATTGTTTTTAATTGGTGATTCCAATCAACTTTCTGATGAAGAGAAATTATCTTTAGAGGCTGGTGGGTATCGTACAAATTTTGAAGAAATACCTGGTAAAGTATATTACTTTATGAATAAAATACCAGGAAGGAAGAGTGAAGTCATACGTTTATATCAGTTAAGTATTTTTAATCACTTAAAGAGTTATTATAGTTTTTTGCAGGAAGGTAAATTTAAAGAAGCAATAGATATTCTAATTGCTAAAATTCATTATTCACAACTTTGTTTTCGGGATCTGGATCATTGTCAATCAAACAAACTGATTAAGCAAGGTTCAGGGTATTCTATTGAAGATTTCATGGACGCAGTTTCAGCTGGTTATTATGAGTTATTAAAGTTCACAGTTCAGCCAGTTCAATATTCTCATTTTTATCGTTCCCGTGAAACCGTTAAATTTGACGAAAAAGAAATAATGGAGCTTAAAAGATTCATTTTATAATTATTTAATTGGAAGTATAATAATTAAACGAGCTAAATTTTTACGGCTCGTTTTTATTTGTTAAAAAAGCCTATTTTTGCTAGGCTGGAGGTATGAAATTTTCTAATATTGGAACAATTTTACATAAGAGAAAAGAGCTTATTTTAGTAATAGTAATAGCTATTGGATTTTTCTTTTTTACTTCATTTTTTAATTACTTAAGCCAAGACAGTAGTTTTCGGAAATGGTTATCACCTGACGAGACAGCTAATTATACGGTGGCTAAGTTATATGCTGAAACTGGAAGTTTCCAGTTTTTCGAAAAATATAATTTACTATCTCAGGATATTATTCATCCCCGTAGCTTTAGATCAGATTTAGGTTGGATCAAGCCAATGAGTTTTATTGGTTTACCATTTTTGTATGGTTCAATCGGAAGTATTTTTGGAACTAGTGTCTTGCCATATCTCACACCCTTTTTTGGAGCTCTCGGAATAATCTTTTTTTATCTCTTAGTTAAAGAATTATTTAGTAAACAAATAGGGTTGATCTCTGCTTTGTTACTAGCAGTGTTTCCTGTATATACATATTTTTCAGCACGTAGTTTTTTCCATAATATTTTATTTATAGTAGCAATGATAGTTGGAAGTTATCTGGCTGTCATTATGACAAAAAAATCTTCTATTGAATCTAGTTGGTATTTTAAACGAAATGGGTTATCGATCTTAGTAGCTCTAGGTAGTGGTTTAGCTTTTGGTATAGCTATTATTACTAGAACATCAGAACTTATTTGGGTAGGACCACTATTGTTAGGGTTATATATTTTTAATATTAGAAAAGTTGGTCTTATAAAGTTATTGTTTCTTTTATTCGGGATGTTAATGGCCATGATGCCGGCTTTCTATTGGAATCAAGTAATGTATGGTAGTTGGTATTCTAGTGGTTACCCTGAATTAAATACATCCTTAGGGGATTTAACCTCAGATAGTGCTCATTTAGCGCAAACAACGCTAACTGGTCATTTCTATGATCTTAAGCCAATATTATTAAAACTAAAGACTACTATTTTTCACTTTGGTTTAAATTTACCTCATAGTCTAAAAATGTTTGATAATTATGTCATTAAAATGTTTCCATGGCTGTGGTGGGCAATGCTAGCTGGTATTTTATTATTTTTAATTCGTTTTAAAAATTATTCTTGGGGTCGATGGTTATTTTTATTAGCTTGGTTTTGTTTTTCAGCAATTCTTATTATGTATTATGGCAGTTGGACCTTTTATGATAATCCTGATCCTACTAGTTTCACCATAGGTAATTCTTATACGAGATATTGGCTACCATTTTATTTAGGAGGAATCATTTTTACCAGTTTTGCTATTGTAACTGTCACGAGTTTATTACGACGACCTAGTATTGTTTTGTTATTGCGAGGTTTATGTATTGCAGTACTGGCCACTATTTCACTTCGTTTTGTCTGGTTAGATCCTGATGAAGGCATTGCTATTTCCATTACTAAACAGGCCCAAGCTAAATCTGAATGGACTGAAGTGTTGCAACGAACCGAACCTAACTCGGTAATTATTACGCGCTATCACGACAAAGTATTATTTCCAGAACGTAAAGTAATAGTCGGCTTATTCAATGACAAAAATATAATAAATGAATATGCCAACTTGGTTAAGTATATACCAGTGTACTATTATAATTTTTCTTTTTCTGAGGCTGATTTTGATTACTTAAATAGTGGTCCTCTTCGAGAGCATAATGTTGAGTTAGTGTTTATTAGTAAGGTGACCGAGAAATTTAGTTTATATCGATTACGACAACAGTCACTACCTTCGCAAAAAACAAAATAAAAAAGCTAACGAAAGTTCAGTTAGCTTTTAATAGTTTTGTATTCTTATAGACATAGTCAGATAGTATTGCAAATCCGGAGAGTAATTCAAGTTGTTGTTGAGCGTGATCAATATTATGATCGCCTATTTCACCTCTATTGTTTATATGTATACAACAATCGTTTACGCCCAGTACTTGTAAATGAATAGATTTTTCATTAGTTCGTATCCAACACGGAAAACTGTAATCTCTTTCAAATTTTTTCCACCGAGGTGAACCAAAATGATTCTCAATTACTAGATAAACTTGATGCATGCCTTCTGAAACTTGCTGTGAAATTTCTTTTACGTCTTGTGAAAATATAGACTCTAGAAATAAAGGGGAGACTTCACCGCCAATAGCATGACCACTCATTTCATTGCTAATAACAGTTTTTAAAACTAATAGTTGGTTCCCTAAAGAAGTTTTTGATAATCTTTCTTCCGAATATAATCCAACATAATTAAGATAGTTTAACAAAACGTATAATGAATTACTAATATCAGAAAGAGAATGATTATATTTCCTTTCTTGGCCTGTTAGACGACAGTGCCAACAAACATTATCTCCATATTTTGATTTCTTTGTTCCTTTGCATTCATTACATTTTTCTGATGAATATTGAAAACGAGGAATAATAGGAAATTCTATTCTGAGTGCATTAGCTATAATGCCTTTGTTATTTGAACATTTATTTAACCCAAAATTTTTCTCAAGGTTAGTTTCAAAATCCGATTCTTTATATGATTTAATTATCATATTATCAGGATTTAAACTGTTTATTTTTTCTATACATTCAGGATTTATGATTACTATTAAGGTTTGGTCTTTTTTCCTAAATGATAAATAATAAATAAATGGGTAGTTATTCTTTAAATTATGTAATAACATGATTTTTTATTTTAAGTTTTGAAAGAGAATTGTACTTATGTTATAGAATAGAGTTTAAAAAATCAAGCAAAAAACTATATGCTATACTATAGGCATGAAAAGAAAGGAAAAACCTATATTCCGTATAGGCATTGATGCTCGTTTTTATGGCCCCTTGGGGAAGGGGTTAGGGCGTTATACCCAAGAAATTGTGGATAGAGTTACCGCACTTGATACGCATAATTCGTACGTGATTTTTTTAAGTAAAGATAACTTTGATGAGTTCATCCCGCAAAGTGATAATGTGACTAAGGTGTTAGCTGATATTCGCTGGTATACTTTTGCTGAACAAATCATTATGCCGTTGTTAATATGGCGATCAAAAGTTGATATCATGCATTTTCCGCATTTTAATGTACCATTATTTTGCCCAGTTCAATTTATTGTTACTATTCATGACTTAATTTTAACAAAGTTTCCAACGACCAGGGCTACTACTTTGGATCCGGTTACATATTTTTTAAAAAATCTAGCATATAGACTGGCGATTAAACGAGCAGTGAAAAAAGCCAAAAAAGTAATTGCTGTTTCAGTTTTTACTAAACATGACATTATAACTCAGTTTAAAATTAATCCCACAAAGGTAGAGATGATTTATGAAGGGGTAGCTGGGTTACAGCCTTCTTCAGATTCTCGGTTTACTTCCAAATTAAAGCCAGGAGAAGTCTTGTCAGGTTATTGTATATTAGAGCCATATCTTTTATATGTTGGTAATGCCTATCCTCATAAAAACTTAGAGAGTTTGATTGAAGTATTTGCTAAATTAAGGAAACAATACCCTGATTTAAAGCTAGTGTTGGTTGGTCGTGATGATTATTTTTATCTTCGTTTGAAAGAATTTGTTAAAAAAGTAATGCCTGCAAAATATCTTGATTCAGTGGTGTTTCCTGGCTACGTCCCAGACAAGGATTTACAAACTTTGTTTGCTCGTGCTGCTCTATATATTTTTCCTTCTAAATATGAGGGCTTTGGTTTGCCACCCCTAGAAGCCATGTCCAGAGGTTGCCCCGTGATTAGCTCAAATGCAACCTGCTTACCAGAAATTATGGGAGAGGCAGCCTTATACTTTGAACCAAGTGATGAGAAATCAATGTCAGAAGCGATTGTAAAATTACTTACTGATTCTGCGTTACGAAGTAAACTGGTCCAGAAAGGGTATGAGCAAGTAAAAAAATATAAGTGGGAAGATGCTAGCCTTCAAACCTTAGGTGTTTATCAAGATATTTTAAAAGGAAAATCATAACTGCATGTCGTATTCATCATGGCAAACTAATCATTTTCATATTGCCTTACGTCGCTTGACTGTAATTAGGTTATTAATATGGCTTGGTCATATTGTTAAACGAGTTTTGCTGTTAGTAGGGGAAATGGGTTTTAAGATAATTAGGTTTATTGGATTGTTGTTCTTAGAAGTAGGCTACGGAATAAAGACAAAATTCGTTGATTGGAAGTATGCTCCTAAGAAAGATACGTTACCACTACGATCATTACTATTATTTTTCTTTTCAGCAGTTTGGGTTCTTCCTAAAGCTTTTCTGCATTTTATAAGTCGTCTTGGTCGGTTAAGTTTTACAACTGTTGAGCGTAGTCAAAAAGCTGTTAAGCGAGAAACCAGAGAAGTATTTTATTCTTCAAACGAAGGTTCTGATTTTCACCCTTCATTTACCTGGAGTTTAGTTAATTTCGTTGTCACACTTCTTATTCTTATTTCGCCAATTATTATTTATGCCGAGTGGCGTAATATTGAAGTGATAAAAAACAGAGTTCTAGCTTCTGGCACAGTTGCTTTTTCAAATTTATTTTCAGCCAAGAGTTTTTTGGAGCAACAAAATATTCCCGAAGCTCAAAATTCGTTTAGTAAAGCTAGTCAAAACTTTGTCTCAGCTCAAAGTGATTTATCTTCAGTTAATTCTTTTTTGTTTGAGGTAGCTGGAGTAATTCCAAATAAATCAGCTCGCTTAGCTTCAAGTGGCAAACATATTATTACTGCTGGACAATTATCAGCTGAATTAGGTAATAGATTAAGTAACTCGCTTCAGTTACCGGCTGGACAAAAACCAAACGTTAGTAACTTTATTAATAATTTTCTAATTCATGCTGAGCCAGCTTTACCAATAGCTAAGCAATTAGCTTCTGAAATGAGTAAAGTTGATAGTACAGCTCTACCATCCGAGTATCAGTCTCAGTTTGTTGATTTTTCACAAAAGACTACATTTCTAGCAGAGAGTTTAGAAGAAGCAATTCGGCTTGCTAAAGAAGCTTCAATCTTTTTAGGAGATAAGGTTGATAAGCGATATATGTTAGTATTTCAAAATAACGCTGAAAAACGAGGGCCAGGGGGCTTTATCGGTAGTTTTGCTTTAGTAGATTTACGACGAGGAGAAATAACTAAATTGTCCGTTCCTAAGGGTGGAACGTATGACACTGAAGCAGGTCTTTCAAAGTTAGTAGCAGCTCCCGAACCTTTACGATTACTTAACCCGCGGTGGCATTTTTGGGATGCAAACTGGTGGCCAGATTGGCCCACCAGTGCCAAGAAACTAATGTGGTTTTATGAAAACAGTAATGGACCAAGTGTTGATGGCGTTATTAGCTTGACACCAACCGTTATTGAACGTGCTTTAAATATTATTGGACCAATTGATATGACGGCTGATTATGGTGTAATTATTGATGCTAATAATTTTTGGACAACCACTCAAACTTTTTCTGAACAAAAACCAAACGTGACACGGGAACCAAAAAAGATTATTGGTGATTTAATTAATCACATCATGGAAGAATTGCCAAAACGTCTAACGCCAGAAAAAACCCTGCAGCTTATTGCTCTCATGGAAGAGAACTTAAATGAAAAGCAAATCATTGCTTATTTCAATGATCCCGAGCTTCAATCATCAGTGGAGCGATTTGGGTGGAGTGGTGAAGTTATTTCACCAAAAAAAGATTATGTCATGGTTGTTGATTCAAACGTTGGTGGACAAAAAACAGATCGTATCATTCAAGAAACAATTGATCACCATGCAAAAATCTTGCCTGATGGTTCAATTATTGATACTCTTACAGTGAAACGTGCACATCCTGGTGTTAAAGGTGAAACATTTACCGGTGCGAGAAATGTAGATTGGTTGCGAGTGTATGTACCAGAAGGTAGTACGCTTATTTCTGCCACAGGTTTTGAATCACCTAATAGTACTTTATTTGAAGAACCTGATCCAAAGTCAGAAATTGATCCAGATTTAGAGGCAGAGGAAAATGCCATAGCTGATCCAGTTTCAGGCACAAAAATTTACACGGAGAATAGCAAAACAGTTTTTGCTAATTGGTCAATGATAGACCCAGGTGAAACAGCTTTGTTAACCTTTACGTATCGACTACCATTCACTATCAAGCATCCTGAAGTAAAAACAGATTTTCTATCACGGTTAAAGCAATATATTTCTAGTGAACCACAATTAGATTATTCATTATTAGTTCAAAAGCAATCAGGTGCACTAGGAATAAAATTACGTTCACAAGTAGAAATTGTTAATCAACCAACCATTCATTGGTTTTATCCAAACGATTTAGTGGTGAAAAATGGTTGGCAGACGGAACGACCCTTAGAAACAGATTTCTTTGGTGCTCTTCTTTTTAAATAATTATGCCAAAATCAAATCCTAAAAAAAGTTCTATATCTACCGGAGCAGTTAAACGTCGAGTATCACGTTCCGAGTTATCTGAGTTTATTGAACGACCATTGCCTTCAGACAAAGACGTTCGACGTTTTGATAATTATTTAAAGGGTGGTCAGAGCAGTGCAGTAGTATCTGATAGTCTTTCTAAAATTTATGAAGGTGACAATGGTGAACGTATTAATGTTCAAGAGGTAAAAATCAAGCGACGTCGTAATATTTGGTTACGATTTGGCTTGATATTCTTGTATATCGCCATTGGTGCTGGCCTAGTAGCTGGAGCTTATTATTGGTTTTCTAAGCAAAATGCAGCCGATTCATCACTAGAAGTCAGTATTACCACGGACCAAACAATTTTAGCTAACCAGGAATTTACCTACACTCTAGATTATCGTAACCAAGAGAATATTGTCTTAACTAACATGGAATTAGTGGTGGTCTATCCTGATAATTTTATAATTACCGATAGTTTTCCTGCTGCAAGTAGCGGGAATAATAAGTGGAGTTTACCTGATATGAGAACATTTTCGAGTGGTCAGGTAAAAATTCGTGGCCGTTTAATTGACAAAGCTGGTACGTCAAATGTTTTAGTCGCTGATTTCTCCTATCAACCAGCGGGCATTACTACAACTTTTAAGAAATCAGCTAGTAGTGACACTGTTTTAGCTAGTTCAGGTATTGATATTGTCTCTTCAGTGCCAGGCAGTGTACTTGTGGATGAAGAAGCGCTAGCCACCGTCTCTTGGTTACCACAAGAAAAAAATTCGCTTGACCGCTTTACGATTCGTTTAGAAAAAAGTGAAACAACAGAACTGCTAAAAAGTGATTTACCGGAAGGTGTCACTACTACAGAGCCAGGTATATGGGAAATAAAAGACATTACGAACACTGAACCTCTACCAATTAAGTTTAAAGTCACTGACAAGACTAAAGATAATGAAGAGATTAAATTAATATTTGAATATAGACCAACTGATAGTGACAAATCATACGTATTCGATGAAAAAGTATTTTCAGTTGAGTTAATAAAGAATAATCTTAATCTAACATTATCAGCTAATGGTCAGAGTCAGGATCAGGGAGTTGATTTTGGTCAAACTATTAATTATTCAATTTCGTATGCCAATAAAGGTGAGACAACTATGAAAGATGTTATTATTACGGTTGTCCTAGACAGTGATGCACTTGATTGGCGTTTCTTGGAAGATAATAATAATGGTAAACACACAAATAATTCAATTATTTGGACAGGAGCAGAAATTCCAGCCTTGAAATCACTAGGTAATAATCAACAAGGTACCATTGATTTTTCTATTCCCGTTAGACCAAATACTGAGGCTAAATTGATTAGTCGTTCAGAGATAAAAAGTTATGCTCAATTTGCTTTAAGCGAAGCAGTACCTGAGACAACTGAAGAAAATCAAACTAATCGCTCAAATCTTTTAGTGTTGAAAATTAATTCAGATATTAACCTTGATGAAGCTGTTCGGTATTTTGATGAAGATAACATTGGTGTAGGGACTGGTCCATTGCCACCTAAGGTAGGAGAGAGTACTACCTTGAAAGTATACTGGACCGTAAAAAATAATTTACATGAAGTCGGCAACGTACGTGTGGTTACAACGCTACCAACTGGTGTATCTTGGGATTTTAAAGATGTAACCAGTGTTGGTTCACTGCGCTATGATTCCGCAACAAATCAAGTAATTTGGGATATAGGTCGTTTACCTTTATCAGTACCAGTAGTTAAAGCTGAGTTTAGTATTGCTCTAAAACCAAAAGCCAGTAATTATAATAAGCTAATGATTTTAGTGTCAGGAACTACGTTAACCGGTCAAGATTCTCAAACAAGTTTCCCTATTACTAAAGAATTGAAAGCTCAAACTACTAAGTTAGAAAAAGATGATATTGCTGACACTGATGGTATTGTTCAGTAAGTATGTTTAATATTCTCTCTAGGTCTAAACAATCAAAAGCTCGTACAGGAAAACTAAAGACGGCGCATGGGATTTTGCTTACGCCGTTTTTTATGCCGGTAGCAACACAAGGAACAATTAAGTTTGCTAGTTCTGAAGATATTAGAGATCTTGGTTCCCCAATTTTGTTATCCAATACTTACCACTTGATGTTACGACCTGGTGAAAAAGCAGTGAAGAAAATGGGTGGCTTGCATAGCTTTATGGATTGGCAGGGAGCTATTCTAACTGACTCCGGCGGCTTCCAAGTTTTTTCTTTAGCAGCCGATCGTACTAAATCTGGTAAGAGTTTAGTGAAGTTAACTCAACGGCGTGTGGAATTTAAATCATACATAGATGGCAGTAATCATATATTAACGCCAGAACGAAGTTTGCAGATTCAAATGGATTTAGGTGTTGATATCGCAGTTTGTTTAGATGAGTGTGTGGCCTTACCAGCCAAACGAAAATATTTAGAGCATTCAGTGGCTTTGACTACTGCTTGGGCCAAACGAACTAAAACATATGTACAAAAAACAAAAGGCAAAAAGCCGTTAGTGTTTGCAGTGGTACAAGGTGGAGTGGAAAAAGACTTGCGTTTGCAAAGCGTTAGAGAGCTAATGGAGATTGGTTTTGACGGATATAATATTGGAGGTTTGGCGGTTGGAGAAACAGCTAAAGAAATGTATCAAGTGCTTGATTACACCGTGGCAGCATTACCCGAAAACAAACCTCGCTATTTAATGGGTGTGGGTTACCCAGAAAATATCATTGAAGCTGTGAAGCGAGGAGTTGATATGTTTGATTGTGTAATTCCAACCAGAGAAGGTCGACATGGACGATTATTCTTTTTCAAGAAGAATACTAAAACAGATATAAAAAAATTACTACAAACCAAGAAAGTTGCAAGTAATAGTTTTTATGAAACCGCTACGATTACAAATGCCAAGTTTGCAATGGATACAAAGAAGATAAATCCAGAATCAAAAATCCCTGAACTTCGTAATTTATCACGTGCCTACCTTCATTACCTTTTTAAAGTTGATGAGCCACTGGGTAAACGCTTAGCAACGTTAAATAACTTAGAGTTTTATTTGAATTTAATGGAGACAATACGAAAAAGTATATAATACTAACAAAATCGATTTTTATTATAAAGTTTGCTATAATAGAGCCATATTAACCAATATTTAAATTTTAACTAATTTAAACATATTTTATGTCATTTTCAGAAAAATTTCCTACTTTAGAAGCTAATGAAGAGGAAAATAAGAATATAAAAATCAATAAATCAAAAGGAAAAGGTAGTAGTTTTATAGCAGGAGCGTTGGGAGCGTTGGCTTTAATGGGGGGAGATAAAGAGGTGCAATCAGCAGAAAGTAAGTTTTCCGATAAAACAATAGACAAAATGGAGCAAAGAGTCAATTCAGAGAATATAAAAGAACAAAAGTTAGATTCTATTGGGACGCGTCTTAATAATGTTGAGGCTGAAAATAAAGATTATGAAATCAGAGCAGTTTCTTTTTCTCAATTAGGATTTAAGACTCCTGATGATTTTAAAAAAGAATTTGTTGAATATTATAATAAGCACAAGCATGAATATAGTGACATTCAATCATCGGGCGTTAAAATGAATGATACTTGGTCAAAAATTTATTTAGCATTTGTTAATTCTAAGATTGAGGAGATAATGGGATCTGGTCATGAATCATTTGTTTTTACAAAAAAAGAGTGGGAGAAAGTTAGGGAAGAGTATAAGAGACTTGCAGAACAAGAATTTTTAAGAACTCAAGTTGGTGTTTATGAAGAAACTTATGTTGGAGATCAGCAAGGATGTACTCTTGGAAAAAATGAATGTAAAAAAGATAAGTTTGGAAATACTAAGATATCGACAGGTAGTCTTCTTGGTCATCCTGACGGTGATTTTGAATTTGTAGTAAAAATTGAAAAATAATATTGTAAAATTAATTTGATAAGCTTAAAGAACCAATTAAAATTTGGTTCTTTAACATTTCTGTCGATTTGGTTTGAGTTTTTTTTAGTTTTTACCTATACTAGTATTCATTATGAATTCTTCTGAAATCCGTCAAAAATATCTAGGTTTCTTTAAAGCTCGAGAACATGCTGTTATCCCAAGCGCATCTTTGCTACCAGAGAATGATGCTTCACTCTTGTTTGTAAATTCAGGCATGTTTCCATTGGTACCATACTTGCTTGGCCAGACTCATCCAGCCGGGAAGCGATTGGTTAATAGTCAGAAGTCGTTTCGGACTGAAGATATAGAAGAAGTGGGTGATAATCGCCATAATACCTTTTTTGAAATGCTTGGTAATTGGAGTTTGGGAGATTATTGGAAATCAGAACAATTGTATTGGTGGTATGAGTTTCTAATTGATGAAATGAAATTAGATCCAAGTAAGTTATATCAATCAGTCTATATTGGTAGTGCTGATGGACAGATTTCTAAAGATACTGAATCAATTGAAATTCTTTTGCAGATTTTTGCTAAGTATGGAGTTGATGCTGATGAAGCTCCGGATATGATTGATGGTAAGTCACCAGCCGAAGAACTGCACGTTGGAGACAATAGCTATCGTATTTTTGCCTACCGAGAAAAAAATTGGTGGCAGAGAGGTGACGCTGTTGGAGAATTGGGTGGTCCTGATTCAGAAACCTTTTATGACACTGGAAAAGTCCATGATCCAAAGTATGGGAAATTTTGCCACCCTAATTGTGACTGTGGTCGTTTTATCGAAATTGGCAATTCAGTCTTCATGCAATATCAGAAAAATGAAACTGGCTGGCAGGAATTAACTAACAAAAATGTTGACTTTGGTGGAGGACTGGAAAGAATCACTATGGTGAAACAAGAGAAAAGTAATATTTTTCAGACAGATTTGTTTGCTGACGCCATTACAAAAATTGAAGAATTATCTGGCAAGAAATATGAAGATGATACTCGTCCCTTTGAAATTATTGCTGATCATCTCAAAGCTGCCACCTTTATCATGGGCGACGAAAAAGGCATTGGTCCAGCCAATACTGATCAGGGTTATATTGTTCGAAGGTTAATCAGACGTGCTATTAGATTTGGTAGACAACTTGGTATTTCCAAAAATCAATGGACTGATGAAATCGCTAAAATTTATATTAGTAATTATGCTGATGTATATAGTGAGCTAGATCACAACAAATCTTTTATCATTGATCAACTGACAAAAGAAGAAGTAAAGTTTAGAGAAACACTTGAACGTGGTGAAAAAGAATTTGAAAAATTTTCTGGAAATATTTCGGGACTGCAAGCTTTTGATCTTTATCAGACATATGGTTTTCCCATTGAGATGACGGTTGAATTGGCGCGCGAAAGAGGAGTAACTGTAGATGAAACAACTTTTAAAGAAGAGTTAGAAAAACATCAAGAGTTATCCCGTACTGCCTCAGCTGGTAAGTTTAAGGGGGGATTGGCGGACCACAGTGCTGAAGTTACAAGACTACACACGGCTACTCATTTGTTGTTAGCAGCGCTACGAAAAGTATTAGGCGATCATGTGCAACAAAAAGGCAGTAATATAACAGGCGAACGACTTCGTTTTGATTTTCCTCACCCTGACAAAATGACTTCAGAGCAAATTTTTGAAGTAGAACAATTAGTTAATCAAGCAATTGAAGCTAAGTTGCCAGTGCACTTTGAAGAAATGCCCTTAGAAAAAGCTCGGGAAATTGGAGCGAGTGGTGTTTTTGATTCTAAATATGAAGAACTGGTAAAGGTATATTTCATGGGTAATCCAGATAATTACTTTAGTAAGGAAATTTGTGGGGGACCACATGTTGAGAATACTGGTGAACTTGGACTCTTCAAGATCCAAAAAGAAGAGAGTTCCTCAGCAGGAGTGAGAAGAATCAAAGCAGTTTTGGAATAATTGTATTTATGAGTTCGCAACAAGCCACTGTTGATTTTTTAGTCGATCAAATGTCATTGGCTGGAGAAGTTCGATCTCGAAAGATGTTTGGCGAATATGCAATATACTGTGATAATAAAGTTGTGGCTTTAGTGTGCGATGACCTGTTATACGTCAAACAAACTGAAGTTGGACAGAAGCTAATAGGGGAAGTAGTTCTTAAACCACCATACCCTGGAGCTAAGCCATATTTCTACATAAGTGGTGATTTAGCTGAGGATAAGGTTTGGTTAAGTAATATTATACAACAAACAGCCGCTTTTTTACCTTTCCCAAAAGTAAAGAAATAGCTAATATTAAATAAAAATTAATGTTTTACTCTAATTATAGCAAAACTCTTGACATTTCCGGCTCTCACCTATATAATAATTTCACACGTAATATAAATGCATATATTACAATCAATTTTGTTACCAAAGACTTTGGTAAATAAATAATTTACCAAATTTTTTGTTGTTTTAATGTCTGAAAATAATTCCAAAGATTTTATTGAAGTCGAAGGCGAGGTTCTTGAACTGATGCCGGCTACTTCATTTAAGGTGCGGCTTGATAACGGTCACGAGATTTTAGCCCACTTATCGGGAAAAATGAGAATGTTTCGCATTCGCATTGCTCCGGGAGATCGAGTCAAAATTGAAATGAGCCCATACGATTTAACTAAGGGCCGAATAACCTTCCGCCTGTAATTTTTATTCATGAAAGTACGAGCTTCTGTTAAGAAAATTTGCAAAGATTGTAAAACTATCCGCCGTAATGGTCGCGTGATGGTGATTTGTAAAACTCCAAAGCATAAGCAACGTCAAGGATAACCTATATGGCAATACGTATCGCGGGTGTCACCATTCCAAATGAAAAGCGGGTTGAAATTGCTTTAACCTATATTTACGGTATTGGTCGTCAAACTTCTAATAAGATTTTAGCTTCAGCTAAAGTTAACCCTGATACACGAGTCAAAGATTTAGGTGAAGAAGAAGCTAACCGTCTTCGTGTCTTGATTGAAAAGGACATGAAAGTAGAAGGTGACTTACGCCGTGATGTTGGTGCTAATATTAAGCGCCTACGAGATATTAATTCATACCGCGGTAGTCGCCATTCCAAACATTTACCAGTTCGTGGACAACGAACAAAAACTAATAACCGAACGGTTCGTGGTAACGTTCGTCGAACTGCTACTTCAGGTAAGAAGGTTTCAGCTCAAAAGACATAAAATTGTATGATTGATGAAAAGACAACAACCGAAGAAGAAATCAAGGACGAACCAATCGTATCTGACGATGAGGTTATGCCTATTGAACCTAAAGCTGAAACTGAAGGAGAAATTTTAGAAGAACTACCTGAAGAAATTAAGAAGAAATTAGAAAAACAAAAAGCTAACCGCACTGCCTTGAAAGGCAAGAAAAAGAAAAAAACTGGTGAAAAGCGAGTTACGGCTGGTAAAGCTTTTATCAATTCAACATATAACAATACAATTGTTACCTTAACTGATAATGTTGGAAATGTTTTATCATGGTCCAATGCTGGACTTGCTGGTTTTAAAGGACCAAAAAAGTCTACACCATACGCTGCTCAAATTATTACTCGTATTGCGGTTGAAAAAGCTAAAGAGTATGGGTTGGCTGAAGTAAAAGTTTTTGTTAAAGGTGTTGGTACTGGCCGTGAATCAGCGGTCCGTGCTTTAAATGCTAATGGATTAAATATTACCTATATTAAGGATATTACTCCTTTACCACACAATGGTTGCCGTAGCCGCAAACCACGACGTGTATAATCTTTATATAATCTACCATCATGCCTCCAGTAAACATGCAAACTAAACGTCCAAAGAAGCAGAGTACTTATGGTATTCAGCTTCAGGAAAAGCAAAAAGCCAAAAAGATGTATGGCTTACGCGAAAAACAATTTTTCTTGACTTTTTTGAAAGCCAAGAAGAAGGGTGACGCTGGTGAAAATTTACTACGTCTTTTAGAAATGCGTTTAGATAACGTAGTCTATCGTTTTGGTTTAGCAATTACACGAGCTCAAGCTCGTCAAATGGTTAACCATGCACAATTTGATGTTAATGGTAAAAAAGTTGATATCCCTTCCTATCAGTTGCAACCTGATGATGTAATTACTGTTCGTAAATCAAAGAAACAGAAAAAACAGTTTAGTGGTCTAGAAGAAAAGTTAAAGAAAGCTACAACTCCAGGTTGGGTCCATTTTGATCCAAGCGAAATGAGTGGCAAGATTTTACATGAACCAAAGAAAGAAGATTTAGACCAATCTATTAACAGTCAGTTAATTGTTGAATTCTACTCACGTTAATTTACTATTTATGCCCGTTTGGGCAGTATTTTCATACGTATGACTAACATCGCTCTGCCAAAAAAATTAGCTTTTCTTCCTACCGAAGAAAAGAACCGTTTCAAAGCTGTTTTAGAGCCGCTAGCTCCTGGCTATGGAACAACGTTAGGTAATGCCTTGCGACGTGTTCTCTTGGCCTCGTTACCAGGAGCCGCTGTTATTGGTGCTAAGATTGAAGGTGCGACTCATGAATTCATGGCTCTACCTAGCATCAAAGAGGATGTGTTAGAAATATTATTAAATTTGAAAAAGATTCGTTTACGATTAGACGACGGGGTTGATGAAGCTCGTTTAGTTTTAAGTGCATTTGGAGAAAAGGTAGTTACTGCCAAAGATATTACTAAACAAGCTGGAATTGAGATTACCAGCCCAGAAGTAGTTATAGCGCACTTAACTGATATGGGTGGCAAACTAGATATGGAAATCTTTGTTCGTCGCGGCGTTGGTTATGAAACAATCGAAAGCCGTGAAGTGAAAAAGAATGAACTTGGCTACATTGATGTTGACTCAATCTATTCACCAGTACTAACAGTTGGTTTAGACATTGAAAACGTTCGTGTTGGTAAAATGGTTAACTGGGAGAAATTAATTTTAGAAATTGAAACAGATGGCACCATGACTGCTGAAGAAGCATTTAAAGCTAGTGCTGTTATTTTGATTGAACAGTTAAACTCTGTTATGGCCTTGAATTCTACTGATGGTTCAGAAATTGAAGAAGTAGATGCTCCAGTTGAATCTTCTGAAGAAGAAACTGCTTCCGAAGAAGTTAGTGCACCTGAAGTAATTGTTGATGAAGAAGTAGATGAAAAGAAAGCTAAGAAATCTAAGAAAGAAAAGAAATAATTTTGTATGCGTCACCGTAATACCAGTAAAATTCTAGATAGAAAGAAAGCTCCTCGCGAAATGATGCTTCGTAACTTAGCGGCTAGTGTTTTGTTATATGAAAAAGTAAAAACCACTGAAGCTAAAGCCAAGACAGTTCGTTCATTAGTGGAAAGATTGATTACCACTGCTAAGACTGGTAATTTAACTGCTCGTCGTACTTTGATTAGCACACTACCTCAACCGTTGGCTGTTAAGAAAGCTATGGATGTCTTAGGTGTTCGTTATAAAGAACGAGCTGGTGGTTATACTCGAATTATTAAACTTGGAACCAGAGTAGGCGATGGTGCTTCGATGGTACAAATTGAACTAGTCTAAATATGCCTAATAAACCAATTACAAGAAATCGACATGAGATTGATGCCACAGATCTAACCATTGGTCGATTATCAACTCGCATTACTACCTTATTACGTGGTAAACATAAAGTTGGGTATCAACCTCATCTTGATCATGGTGATATTGTTACGGTATCTAATGTTGATAAAGCTAAGTTCTCTGGCAAGAAGCTATCTCAGAAAGAATATTACAGTTATTCAGGTTACCCAGGTGGTTTAAAAACTAAGAAGATGTCTGATGTGTTTAAAGAAAAGCCTGGAGATGTTTTGAAACGAGCTGTTAAACAAATGTTGCCCGCTACTCGCTTGCGCGAAGGTATGATGAAGCGTTTGATTGTTAAATAAACTATCCTATGACTGAAGTTAAAGCTAAAACAGTAAAGAAAGTAGAAAAGGTGCCAACTGCTGGTCGCTATATTGAAGTTATGGGTAAGCGCAAAACAGCTGCGGCTCGAGTTCGTTTGTTCCAAAACGGTAGTGGTAAGATTACTGTTAATGATGTTGATTTGAAAGAATATTTCCCAACTCCAATTGCTCAAACGATTGTTCAAGAACCATTAAAATTAACAGCTTTAGATACTCAACTAGATTTTACTGTTAAAGTACATGGTGGTGGTAAACAAGGCCAAGCTGAAGCAGTTCGACATGGTATAGCTTGTGGCCTACTTGCTCTAAACATTAACTTACGCTCAGTTCTGAAAGCTGAAGGTTGGTTAACTCGCGATGCACGTAAAAAAGAACGAAAGAAGCCTGGCTTGAAAAAGGCTCGTCGCGCTCCACAATGGAGTAAGCGTTAAACTTCAATTAAACGCCCGTTTCTCGGGCGTTTTTTTATTGCTCAAACAAGGTCAAAATGCTAGGATAGAGCATATGCCAGTAGTATTAATCTATGGTTTGGGTAACTTTGGGTATGCCATTCTTAAGCATTTAGA
Organism: uncultured Gammaproteobacteria bacterium; assembly: GCA_964540895.1. Classification (GTDB taxonomy): domain Bacteria; phylum Patescibacteriota; class Patescibacteriia; order Patescibacteriales; family Patescibacteriaceae; genus Patescibacterium. Next base: position 301,401 of record CAZIOP010000001.1, read on the forward strand.
TAGGTATAAATCAGATACCTATACCATTGCTGCTTTTGATAGAAATCCATTAGTTATGGATAGGCTGCGAAAGTCACGTCGGCATGCTCATATTAAACCACAACATAGAATTTCAAGAAGAATTATATTACCAGATACCTTGGAGGAAATTTTTTCTCGAGTTGATATTTTGATTTTAGCAGTGACAGCTTCATCATTACCTGAAGTAATTGCTAATTTTAATGCGGTCACACCCCCTCGAAAAAAAATTGTGGTTATTAATACAGCCAAAGCTTTAGCACCAATTACCGGCAAGCGTTTAGAGGAAGTAGTAGAAGAATATTTTCTACCAGCTCATACCTATGTCTACTTAGCTGGCGGAACTATTGCAGAAGATTTATTTAATTCATATCCATTGGGAGCCACCTTAGCTTCAAGAAGTACTAAGAGTTTACAAGTAGCTGAAGCCTTGTTAGCATCACGAAGTTTTAGGTTATACCATACTAGTGATGTTGCCGGTACTGAATATTGTGCGGCTTTTAAAAATGTTATATCAATTTTTGCCGGAATTGTTTCGGGACTGGGCTGGCCCTATGGCTCCGAAACTTATTTTATCTCACGGTTTAGTCGGGAAGTGGAACGCTTTGTGATTAAAGAATTAAAAGGTAAGCCAACGACGTTTAGTATGGATAGTCAGTGTTGGGGGAATGATTTATGGATGAGTTGTACTGGTAAAACACGAAACAGAGAATTTGGTTATTTAATTGGTCGCGGAATGTCAGTTGAGAAAGCTAATTTGAAAATGAAAAAATCTAAAAAGTCAGTTGAGGGTTTGACTACCATCAAGATTTTAACTAAGTTATCACCGAGATTAAAGAATTATCCTTTTTTAGATACTATGCGACAAATTATTATTCAAGGAAAATCACCAGAAAAAAGTATTACTCGTTTAATTGAAGCTAAAGTTATTTAGTATGTCTGAAAAAATTACTAGCATTGCTCGCAACACCTCATATTTTACGTTAGCGTTAGTATTACAAAAGGTTATCTCTTTAACCTATTTCACCATGTATGCCAGAGAACTTGGTCCTAGTGACTTAGGTCAATATTATTTTGCTATTTCCGTTACCTCAATTTTTGCAATTTTTATTGATTTTGGGTTAAGCAATATTTTAACTAGGGAAGTGGCTAAGCACCCAGAGAAATCTTCTCATTTATTGGGTAATATATTAAGTGTTAAATTGTTGTTAACAATACTAACTATTGGCTTCTTAGCAATCTGGACAACTTGGTGGGGGCATAGTGAATTAACTCGAGATTTAGTGTATATATCAGCTATTGCTATGGTGCTTGATAATATAACAGGTATTTTTTATGCGATTGCCCGAGGTTTCCATAATTTAAAATTTGAAAGTATTGCTTCAGTTATTTTTCAGGTGATAGTCTTAGTTATTAGTTTAATTATTATTAATCTTGAAGCGGATATACGCTGGTTAATGCTTTCTTTAGTTACAGCTAGTTTATTTAATTTAATATATTCAATTATTATTGTTCACAGAAAGTTTAAATTACATTGGCATTTTAGTTGGGACAAAGATATACTTCGTCAAATTATGTGGCTAGCCTTGCCATTTGCTTTATATGGAATTTTTCAACGGTTTTATACTTTTTTTGATTCAATTCTATTGTTTAAATTTGCCGGTGATAGGGCTGTAGGATTATACCAAATACCATTTAAAATTATTGTAGCCATTCAATTTTTACCAATGGCTTTTACGGCCTCACTCTATCCAGCCATGAGTGCCTATTGGCAACGCAATCGTGAGCAGTTACGGATAACATTCGAACGAGCTATTACATATTCATTAATTATTGGAGTCCCAATTATGATAGGTACTATTGTGTTAGCTGATCAATTAATTTTGTTATTTAAAGAAGGGTATGCGGAGGCAATCATTCCATTACAGGTTTCAATGATAGCTGTACCATTTATGTTTTTAAGTTTTCCAATTGGTTCGTTATTAAATGCCTGTGACCGACAAAAACGTAATACAGTTAATATTGCCTTAATCGCAATCACGAGTGCATTATTAAATTTCTATCTCATCCCACGTTTAGGAGTAATTGGAGCTTGCATCACAACTGTTGTTACTAGTATGGGTATGATTGTGCTTGGATTATTAGTAGTACCAGAAATTATTACGATACGAGTAATGAAATTAATACAAGTGATGTTAAAAATTGTAGCGGCGGGAATTTTAATGGGGATTGCTGTGACTTACCTCAAACATATGTTCCCGACAGCGGTAACTATTGTGATAGCGTCAGTAATATACGCAGCAGCTCTTTTTCTCTTTCGTGGATTTACTACCCAAGACATTAGAAGTATTATGTCTTCATTTAGAAAAAAGGCTGCTTAACTATCTGTCTATATATGAAAACTATTTTAGTAACCTTATCTTCTCCATTGGAAATTGGTGGGGTTCAAACATACTATAATAAATTAAAGCAGTATTGGTCATCTGATTTACAACTTATTACTAATCAAGATAGTGCTTTGATAGGTCGTTTCTTGCCCTTTTTTGGCTGGTTAAAGGGTTTTTTTAGCCTTTTACCTGCCTTGAGGCGAGAAAAGCCAGAATGGGTCTTAGCGGGCGAAATTTTGCCAGTGGGGACAATAGTGTATCTAGCCTCTTTTTTTGTTAGATCTTTTAAATATGGGGTCTTCTTACATGGGTTAGATTTTTCTATGATTCAAAAAGTTCCCAGAAAACAATGGTTAGCCAAGCTAATTTTACACAAAGCTAATATTATTATTTGTGCCAATCAACATACGGCCACTGAAGTAAGAAAATTATATCCTGATGTAAAAAATATTGCAGTGGTAAATCCTGGAGTAGAAATTAATAACTTAGTAGTAAAACAAAATAATAAAATAAAAGTTACAGAGGGTACATTTGTTTTACTGACAGTGGGGAGATTAATCAAACGTAAAGGAGTTGATAAAACGCTTTTAGCAATTGCTAGACTAAAAAATATTATTCCTAATCTGCGCTATGTTATTATAGGAGACGGACCAGATAAACAATATCTGGAAGATTTAATTCGTGAGTTACAAATTAGCGATATAGTAACAATGATTAATGGAGCAAATGATGAAGAAAAAAATCAATGGTTAACCACTTGTGATATTTTTATTATGCCAACTCGGAATATTGAAGGTGATTATGAAGGCTTTGGCATTGTTTATTTAGAGGCTGGTTTTTTTGGAAAACCAGTGATAGCTGGAAACAGTGGGGGAGTTAGCGATGCCGTGCAGCACGAACGTAATGGCCTAGTAGTTGATGGAAATAATGAAATGGAAATTGGTGAAGCAATTGTTCGACTCTATAATGACAACATGTTACGAACTAAATTAGGCAATCAAGGACGAGAGTTAAGTTTAGCAAGTGGTTGGGAACAACGAGTTAAAGCTATTGAGACTTTATTAGTAAATGTATGAATGAATTAATTAGTATTATTATCCCGGTTTATAATCAAGCTGACAAAATTGGTGATTGTTTAGATAGTATTTTAAAGCAAACATATCAACATATTGAAGTGATTGTTGTTAACGATGGCTCATCTGATAGAATAGATGAAATTATAGAGAGCTATAAAACTAAGTTTAGTAATGGTAATTTATTTTATTTTTCTAAAGAGAATGAAGGCTCAAATCCTACAAGAAATTTTGGGTATTCCAAAGCAGCAGGGGAGTATTTGTTATTTTGTGATGCTGACATAACACTCAAGTCAGATATGTTAGAGAAAATGATGGTTGCCCTACAAACTCATCAAGAAGTTAGTTTTGTCTTCTCGGCTTTTTATTACGGACCCAAGTTGTTTCGATTATTTCCGTATGATGAGAATCGCTTACGAGCCATGCCCTATATTCATACAACCTCTTTAATCAGACGAGAACATTTTCCTGGTTTTGATAATTCAATTCGTCGATTGCAAGATTGGGACTTATGGTTGACTATGCTTCGTAATCATCATCGTGGTTTTTGGCTTGAAGAACCTTTATTCAAAGTTAAAACCAGCGGACATATTAGTACCTGGTTACCGCGTTTTACCTACAAATTATTTCCTTTTTTACCAAGCGTGCAGAAGTATAAGGAATCAGTTAGATATATAAAACATAAACATGACATTGCCTAAAATAGTTATTTTTTGTGCCATAATTACTGGTAGCGGCTTGGCTATCTTAGCTAGTATGCGCGTGAGTCAATCAACTGCTATTAGAGAGACGCTAAATGGCAAACCAATTCATTTGGAACTAGCTATCTCTCCTACACAGCAATACCAAGGTTTAAGTGACCGTGACAGTTTATGTCAGCAGTGTGGTATGCTGTTTCCTTTTACTAAAACTGAACCCACAGTTTTTGTAATGCGACGAATGAATTTTCCGCTTGATATTGTGTGGATAAAAAATAATGAGGTAGTGGGTGTCAGTGAAAACATAGCTCCTGAACATACACCTCCGTACACTCCGTACCCTTCACCTGAAGCAGTTGATATGGTTCTAGAATTAAATGCCGGTATGTCTAATTACTATAATTTACGAACAGGAGAAAAAGTTATCTTAATTCAATTAGCTACCAACTCTTAGTATGATATCAAAGTCTTTGTTATATAAAGTTATCGGGGTATTAGTTGGGATAGAAATACTATCATACCTTGGTTTCTTATACCCAAGTTTAGGTATACTGGTGACTAGTATAATTATCATTGTTGCGTTGGTGGTTAGTTTAAAAAATATTAACTACGGTTTGATATTAGTTTTAGCAGAGTTAATTATTGGTTCACAGGGGTACTTATTTTCTTTGACTATTGAGGATACCAGAATATCGTTACGTATGGTGTTATGGATTGTTGTCATGGCCGTTTGGTTAGCTAATGAAGTACGTGAGTATTTGAAGAACAAGCAGTACGTTATTAAGTATCAGTCTCTATCATATTTTCGCCAATTAATTACTATTGCCTTGGTTTTAGGATTAGGGGTAATTGCTGGGTCCGTCTATAACAATGATAGTTCCTTTTTCTTTTTAGAAGCCAAGCGTTGGTTATATATTCTTATTCTTTTACCTTTGTTAACATCATTTAAATCAAAAGAAGATCTAGAAAAATTAATTACCGTGGTAACTGGAGCTGTTGTGGTGTTATGTTTACATGGTTTAGCTCTTGTATATATATTCTCACATGGATTTACACCCTTAGTTTATAATGTCTATGCGTGGATGCGTTTTGATTTACTAGGAGAAGTTACTTTGTCAGCTGGTGGTTTTTATCGAGTGTTTATGCAATCGCATATTTTTCTTTTGCCAGCCTTAGGGGTAAGTTTTATTTTATTTTTGAAGGAGTGGTTTAAAGATACATGGAAATTTAATTGGTATTCAACCATCTTACTAAAAATAACAATTATTTCTGGCACTATTCTTATTGCTACGTTATCTCGAAGTTTTTGGCTTGGATTATTAGTAGCCGGGTTTATAACTGGAATATCATACGTTTTAATTATAAAACCAACAGTAAAGGTAATTGCCCAATCTTTAGGTATAAGTTTAGGAGTAGTGATTATGAGTTTTCTTCTCTTTATTATCGTAGTTCGTTTTCCATTGCCTAAGCCAACAGCTGAACTTGATGCTGCTTTGTTAAGTGATCGTGTTTCTGGTTCTCAAGCAGGTATTGCTTCACGGTGGTCACTACTACCGGTTATGTGGACTGAAATTAAAAAGTCGCCACTCTGGGGTCATGGATTTGGGAAAACAGTGACATATCATACGAGTGATCCTCGAATTACTTTAACAACGATTGATGGCAAATACACCACGTATGCTTTTGAGTGGGGCTGGTTAGATATATGGCTCAAATTTGGTTTACTCGGTGTCCTTGCGTTTGGTTGGTTATTATTCAGTCTTCTAAAAGATAGTTTAAAATTATTAAAAAAAAATTCAGCTAAGGGTAGTATTTTGTTGTTCAACTTAGTAGCTTTAATTATTGTTCATTTTTTTACCCCGTACCTTAATCATCCTTTAGGGTTTGGCTATCTTGGTTTAATAATATTATTTTTACAACGAAATATTAATCAAACCGAATAGGTAGTCTTGCTTGCCAAATTTTGGCAGATATTGTATAGTGAAAGCCGTTATTAAATTTAAATTACGAAGAGAATATGAGTGACCAAATTATTTCAGAAGAAGGGTATCATAAGCTAGAAGAAGAATATCACACTTTAAGTACTGCTAAGCGTAGAGAAATTGCTGACCGTATTGAGAAGGCCAAAGAACTTGGAGATCTAAGTGAGAACGCTGAATACGCTGATGCCAAAGAAGCCCAAGCTTTTAACGAAGGTAGAATTTCCGAAATTGCCAATTTATTAAAAAATTTAACAGTGGTTAAAAATACATCACATAATGAGGTTGGGATGGGTTCAAAAGTTACAGTTGAAATTGATGGTCAGAAAAAAGAGTATACTATTGTTAGTTTTAATGAAGCAGATCCGTTGTCAGGTTTAATTTCAAATGAATCACCCATGGGTGAAGCCTTTGTGGGGAAGAAAGTAGGGGAGAAGGTAGTAGTCCATAGTCCTAAAGGAGATATGACCTACAAAATTAATAAAATTGGTTAATTGTAATCTAAAGAAACAAAGACGACCTATAAGTGATATGGGTCGTCTTTAGTTTTGACTAAATAAGTAAAAAAACGTAAAATAATGGATATGTTAGATATAAAATTCATTCGAGAGAATAAAGAATTGGTTATTAAAAATAGTTCTGATCGCTTAAGTAAAGCCAATATTAATGCCTTACTCTCAGCTGATGAAAAGCATCGTCATACTATTGCTCAAGTTGAAGAATTACGGGCAAAGCGAAATCAAGGATCTAAAAGTAAACCCACGGCTGCAGAGATTGCTGCTATGAAATCAATTGGTGATTTAATCACTAATCTTGAAGTTGAGGAAAAAAAATTGTCAGCTGAGGTGCATACATTATTATTAGAAGTCCCTAACTTAACCCATCAGGATGTTAAACATAGCGACAATGAAGATGATAATCCAATTGTAGAAACAGTTGGTTCAATTCCTGATTTTTCTTTTAAGCCAAAAGATCATGTTGAATTAGCCGAAGTCTTAGATTTGATTGATTTTGAGCGAGGGATAAAAGTATCAGGTGCTAAATTTTATTACTTAAAAAATCAATTAGCCTTATTAAGTTTAGCCTTAAATAAATATGTTTTGGATATTGTTATGAAACACGGTTACACCTTTATGATAACGCCAGACATTGCCAAAACAGAAATTATTGAAGGCCTTGGTTTTAATCCACGAGGTGAATCAAGTCAGGTCTATGAACTTACTGGCGAAGATTTGAGCCTTATTGGAACAGCTGAAATCACCTTAGGTGGCTATCATGCGAATGAAGTATTACCACTTGAAAAATTACCATTAAAATATGTTGGTCTGTCTCATTGTTTCCGTACCGAAGCAGGGGCCTATTCCAAATTTTCTAAAGGTATTTTTCGTGTTCATCAATTTGAAAAAGTTGAAATGTTTATGTATTGTCAGCCTGAACAAGCCGAAGACTTACATCAAGAAATGCTTCAGATTGAGAAAGAAATATTCACCGGTCTTAAAATTCCATTTCGAGTTGTTGATCATTGTACAGCTGATTTAGGGGCACCCTCCTATCGCACGCTTGATTTAGAGGCTTGGATGCCAGGTAAGCCAAACAAAGACGGAGGGGAAGGGGACTATGCGGAAATTACCTCTACTTCTAATTGTACTGATTATCAAGCTCGTTCACTTAATATCAAATTCATTGATAAAGAAGGAAAAAAGCAATTAGTCTATACCTTAAACGGAACTGCTAATCCAGGTCCTCGTGCTTTGATTGCTATAATGGAAAATTACCAGCAAGAAGATGGTTCAATCCAGATCCCAGAAGTGTTGGTTCCATATATGGGGGGAGTTACTGAGATTCGCTAACATGTCAAAACGTTCAGAGCTTATTCAATTAAGTGTCATTAAGCAAATGGAAATATTAGCGTCCCGTCATGTGGACGTTATTTCGTTAGCACAAGGTATTCCAAGTTTTGATACACCCTCACCAATAAAAAGACGCGCTGAAATTGCCTTGGCGGAAAAGCTAGTGGCAAAATATTCCTTATCCCCAGGGCTGCCTGAACTCCGAGAAATGATTGAATTGTCTTTGACTAAAGACAGTATTTTCTATGATTGGGAAACAGAAATTATTGTTACCGCTGGTTCAATTGAAGGAATCACTGCTAGCCTTCTAGCTATTACTGATCCAGGTGATGAAGTCATTATTCCCGATCCAACCTACACTAGTTACCGAGAAGCAGTGCGTCTCGCTGGCTGCACACCTATTTTTGTGCCGCTTGATGAAAAAAATGGCTGGAAGATTGATATAGAAAAGTTTGCCAAGGCAATTACCCCTAAAACAAAAGTAATATTTTACTGTAATCCCAATAATCCAACTGGTACAGTGTACTCAAAAGAGGATTTACTTGCTTTAGGTAATTTAGCCTTAGATCATAATCTGTATATTATTGCTGATGAAGCTTATAAAGATTTTGTATATGAAGGCCAATCATATTTTTCTTTAGCAGAGTTCTCAAAATATCGACAACACCTTATTCGTGTCTTTAGTTTTTCTAAACCATATGCCATGACTGGTTGGCGAGTAGGTTATGTCCATACTGATGCTAGTATTGCTCGTGAAATTCTCAAAGTTCATGACTCATTAGTTACCTGCGCACCCGTTATTTCTCAATATGCAGCCATGGGAGCTTTGGAAATGGGGGAGGAGTGGGTGATTCACTTTCGCGAGCAATATCAAAAACGACGACAGTTAATGTGCTCATATTTAGATCAACTCTCAGATGTATCTAGTTTTGTTCTGCCAACATCCGCCTATTTCGTTTTTCCACATTTTAACAATTGTACGGATAGTCTTAACCTAGCTAAAGATATTTTAGAAAAAGTGCAGTTAGCCACTGTACCTGGAGTTGCTTTTGGTCCTTCAGGTGAAGGGCATTTACGATTAAGTTTCGGACGGACTGAAAATGATATTACTGAAGGGATGAAACGATTGTTAAGTTATTATCATTAGATATGAAATCACTTAGACATATAGTATTAGGTTGGTATTTAGCCTTCGCAGCAAAGATAGTACTGTGGCGTTGTCGATCAACTATTATTGCCATTGCGGGAACTGTTAACAAAACGTTTACCAAAGAAGCAATTGAACAAGTATTACAAGCAAAAGGACATTCTACTCTTTCAACAACTCATACCTATAATACTGATATTGGTTTACCGTTATCAATTTTAGGTCTAGAAAGTGGCTATAATTCTGTTAGTCGATGGTTGAACATACTTCCACAAGTTTTAGTACGTATATTTAGCAGGAAATTGCCGTCAATATTAATTTTAGAGCTAGGTATTTCTCATCCAGGCGATGCTAAAAAGTTACTTCGAATCATTACACCTGATATTGTAGTTATTACTGATATTACACAACGGTATCGTGAGAATTTTGGAGATATGAAAACCTTGTCTTCTGAGTATGGCTATTTATTGTCAGTTGTACCAAAACGTAGCTTTGTTGCTCTTAATTATGATACTATAATAGTACGTAATCTTAGGGATTTTTTAAATGCCCGAGTTTATTTTTTTTCGTTGGAAAACAATGCAAACACTATTGATAGATTGTGGTTTATCCGAACATATAATAAAACATTAGAGGGGATGGAGGCAGAAATTGTTTCTCCTTCACAAACAGAGACAATCCATCTATCTCGTTTCGGCCGGCATCATCTTAATGCTTTTCTAATAGCTCGGATAGTTAGTTCTAATATCAAGATTTTGTAGTATGGCTCCACAGCAATTTCATCGACATTATGCACCATTGAAACGACCACCACATCGTGCTGGTAATCCCTATTTTCGTAGTCGAGCAGCCGACCGGGTAGCAATGTCGCGAGTAAAAAATACTGCCTCACGTTTGCCTTTTAAATTTTGGGCATATTTATTTACTTTGTTTATAGTACTGTCTGGAGCAGGTTGGGCATTATTTTTCTCTCCATTCTTTGTAATTTCTCAAGTTGATGTTACGGGAACTGATGAGGTACGAGCCAGAGAAATAGAAGATATATTTTGGCAGCAAACAGATTTAAATCGTTTATACTTTTTGTCACAAACTAGATTACCGTTGTTTGATAGTAATTACTTGCAATCAAAGATTCTAGAACGATATAATCTTGAGAAGGTAAGTATTAAGAAAAAAATACCTAGTTCAATAGTAATTCAAGTGACTGAAAAAGAACCAGCCGCGGTCTGGTTTGAAATGGATACATACTATATTATTGACGATGAAGGCTATATGCTTAGGATAGTTCCTGGTGTCATTGCTGGTTTACCAACTATCTACAATAATGCAGATCTACAATATGACGAGCAATCTAAACGAATTTTTAATCAAACAGGAGTAATTACTGTAGCACGTGATATACAGTCTCAGTTAGAAGGATCGTTATCATATCTAAGTGTTCATCAAATGACAGTTCCTCAGGAAAAGAATACGTTGACGTTAATATTAAAAGATGGACCATTAATTTATCTGTCAACTAACCAACCATTACCGATTCAGCTAGAGCATTTAACAACGTTACATAATACTGAGTTAAAAAATCAATGGTCAAAACTCGACTATATTGATTTACGATTTGGTGATAAACTATATTATAAATAAACTATATGGAAATGGGTTTTAAAGTGTTATTCTTTTTTATCATGTTTTTGTTCGCCATTATTTCAATGGGTGTCTTTGTTTTAATTCTTCGAATTTTGTTAACCTTTTATCCTGAACTCCACTTCATGGGCTTAACCATTACTTAGAAGTTTTAGGTACAAGCTGATAGATTTTGTCATCATTAACACGTAGTTTGCCACGTCCGTCACGGTTACTAGTAGTAAGATAAATAGTACCATCAGGAGCCATAGTTATTTCTCTAACCCGACCAATGTTGATATCAGAAATCTTCTCGTAGCCAGAAATAGTATTTGGGTTATTTTTGTCTAAAGTTAAAGAAAAAACACCCTCACCTTTGAGTGCAGCAAATAACAATTTGCCTCTAAACTGTGGAAAAAGATTAGCACTATAATACATCATCCCTGAGGGAGCAACTGCTGGTGTGAATTCAAGTACTGGACTTGTGAGTCCTTTTTTTGTTTCCTCATGATGAATAATTGGCCAACCATAATTTTGACCCTTACAAATTAGATTGATTTCATCGCCACCAGCTGGTCCATCAAAGATTGATGGACCATGTTCAGTTGACCAGAGATTTTTTGCAATACTATCATAAGCTAGACCCTGTGAATTACGATGACCAACTGTCCAGATAGGGGAGGAAGAGTCTGGATTGTCACTTGGAATTGAGCCGTCACGATTAATACGTAAAATTTTTCCTCCTAAAGAATTAATATCTTGAGCTATATTTTTGTCAGTACTATCACCCGTAGTTATAAGTAATGTTTTATCTGGCAAAAATAGTAATCGACAGCCAGTATGGTTTTGAGCTGAGGGAATCCCAGCGAGCAGTGTCTTGATGTTTCCTATAGATCTTCCATTGTCAGTAAAACTGATAATTTTACTTTCAAGACGGCCATTTTCCGGAGTAGCTAAACAGGCATAAATTTGCTTGGTGGAAATATAGTCTGGATCAGTGGCTAGTCCCATTAGCCCTTCTTCGCTTTCTTGTGAAACATCAAAATGAGTAAGTGGAGTTGTTACTAAAACGTTATTTTCTACTATACGTATATTACCAGAGCGTTCACTTACCAAGAATCGGTTTTTACTGGTGAAAGCAATACTCCACGGAACATAGAGGTTGTCAGCAATAACTGTAAGGTCATACGCCACTGGTCGATCACTTGTGCTAAAGGGTGAGGGATCTATATTTGTTTTTTCCGTCACTTTTTGAAACAAAGCAAAGTAATTGATTATCCACACGAACAAGAGAATTGAGGGGCACGTACCCAGAAGCAGGTAAATTTTTCCTTTTGACATGCGAGTTGCTGACTAAGTTAGAGTATTATTTGCCAACACCAGCAGCAAAGAATAAAACAGGGATTTCAATTTGATCATTGTGCTCAGGTAAACCAGAAGGGTTATCCTTTTTCAGAATAATTTTTCCACTGGTAGTAGTTGGTTTAGGAAAAGTTAAAGATACTTCAAATGGTACAAACTCATTTGTCATCCAGTCTCCCTGTGCTTGAGCTGGTGCTTGGGCTAATACGTTTCCATTGGAATCTTCAATGATTACTGGAAACGAAGCTTCGAAGTACCAGTTGCCTCTGGCCTTGCCTTTGACGGTTACGGGTGAACTAATATTTGGAGTAGTATATTCATTATATTCTGGCTCAGTAACTACAATAAGGTCATTGTGAGAGGTGTTAGTTGGTGTACCTGGTGTAATAGTACTTGATATCTGTTCTGTAAAAGTAGGTCCGTTTGGAACCGCACATTTTCGAGGATAGCTTTCTTGAATTGGATAACCAGCAGTAACACAGTCCTGGAATGAGTTAATAAGAGGGGAGGAATCTTTTTTAGCTTTACTCCGTAACCACTGCTCACGACTAATAATAATACCAACTGTGAGTGCAATAATAATAAGATAGATAGCTATAAGATGTGATTTTTTCATATTGTTAGTATAGCAAAAAGTTCAACTTTTGCGAACGTATGTCTCGTGCTACACTATAGAGATACCACAAAAGAATATGATACGAAAAATCTATATAAAGCTAATTATTATTTTGTTTATTTTGTTAGGGGGTGGTTTGTTTTTCTTGTTTCGAGAAGAAAGTAAAGAGCAACTGGTACCGTTTCAAAACTATACTGTCAAAGCCTATCATTACGTGAATAATTCACTAAAAGAGTTTTTTGGCCCAGCTATTTTACGATACAGCGGCACGGCCTTACAAACTGACCTAACTGTCCAAGGAGTATTTAATGAAACAAATCATCAGCGAGAAGCAGAAGGCTTACAATTATTGTCATACAACGAAAAACTTGAAACCGCTGCTAAGATTAAACTTGCTGATATGTTTGAAAATCATTATTTTGCCCATATTTCTATTGCGGGTAAGGGGCCATCTGATTTAGCTGAAGAAGCTCAATATCAATATATAGTAGTTGGTGAAAATTTAGCTTTGGGTAACTTTGGCAATGACGTTTTGTTAGTTCAAGCCTGGATGGACAGTCCAGGGCATCGTGCTAATATTTTAAAGAAGAATTATAAAGAAATTGGTGTGGCTGTAGGAGAGGGGATGTATGAGGGAGAGAAGCGATGGTTGGCTGTCCAGGAATTTGGCACCCCTCTAGATGTTTGTACAGTGGTTGATAATAATTTAGAATCAAAAATTAAGGACATTAAAGCTCAAATTAAAATTCATGACGATGATCTTAATAAGAAAAATACTGAACTAAATCGTTTACGACAAGAAAACTCTCCTCAGTATAATGAGGCAGTTACTGTGTATAATCAATTAGTAGAGCAATACAACGTATTAACTCGAAGGATGAAGGAAATGGTATTAGAGTTTAATGGTCAAGTAGAAGCGTATAATACATGTCTAAAGTCGTATGACTAACTTCGAAAACCTAATATTGATTTAATTTGAGTAATAACTTCTTGACGCATTTTTTTGTTTTTAATTAGATGAATAATCTGAGGAAGAATTGATAATGTAATAATAAGTAGAATAATTGGTAAAATATATTGATGAGCGTTAGGTACAATCCGTCCAAGAAAATATCCGGCGGCTAGTAAACCTATTGCCCAGATTAAACCTCCTAAAACGTTATAAAAAAAGAAAACAGGATAAGGCATACGAGCCACACCGGCTAGAATTGGTGCAAAGGTTCTAATAACAGGTAGAAACCGAGCTATGACAATTGTTTTTGAACCATGTTTCTCAAAGAAGATCTCAGCTCGTTTTAAATTTTCTTTATTAAAGAAAATTGAGTTCTTGCGTTTAAAAATTCGTAAGCCAACATGATTTCCAAAGGCATAACCCACAGTATCACCAAAAACTGCCGCCATAAACAACAACGGAAAAAGAACCATAATATCAAGAATACCTTGAGAGGCAACAAATCCGGCTGTGAATAATAAGCTATCTCCAGGTAGAAAAAAACCAATAAGTAATCCTGACTCAGCAAAGGTAATAAAAAAAAGTCCAAGATAACCAATTGACTTAATGAAGGGAATAAGATCAAACATAATGTAACTCTTATTATAACAAAATAATAACGGTGAGGCCACTAAAAAAACAGCCCCCGATGGGAGCTGTCTTCAGAAGCAATAATTTAATTTGCTTCTTCTTCGTTTGGAGTTTCTTCAGAAGAACCTTCTGCACCTTCTTCAGGAGCTTCAACTTTTTCTTCTTCTCCGTCGACTGTTACGTCGTTGTTCATTTCGTCAATCATAGTAGTATTTTATGATTAATAAAGCCTTATTAAACTTGCCCAAAAGTCCAATAAGGTTACGCCATACAGTACGTATGAGTATGAAGTATGTTACAGACTAAATTTGATCTTGTCAAGCATACTTGGCTCATTACTAGATTTATTAACTTAGTTTGTTATACTATAGAAAATTAACTTTATGTCTATTAGTGAAATGCTCTCGGAAATGCCCTCTAAACAAGAGGTTATAACGCCTAAAGAAAAGCCGATTGAACAAATTCGCGAAGAATTAATCGAAAGTATGGGCGGTATTGCTGAAAATGTTAATACTGATTTACAAGTTAAAGATTTTATCAATAAAACTTGCGCTATTAGTATTGAACATTATGGACTCTCAGCCTCAGAACTAGATACATATTATAAAGAAATCAAGAAAAGAGAGAGGTATCTTATAAGCAGATCAAAACAGAAATCTGAAAAAGAAGTAACTGACGAAGAACATCAGGAATGGCTTGCAGAAAAAGCAGAAACAAAGAGTAAAAAAAGTGATTTAGTAGAAATGACAACAACATTGTTGTTGCACAAAGGCTTAGGACCAGATTATATTGTGGTACGAACCTGTGAAGGCGATGATTATAGGGGTATTGATAATATTATCGTTCACAAACCTTCAGGTACAGTTATCTGTGCTTTTGATGATTTTCATGGCCGAGCAGGGGGGGAGGGTGAACAAAAAAAGCTAAATTATATAAAAACAGCATCAAAGAATGGGGGAGTAACTATTAAACATGGCTTTACTGTTATAGATGGTATATTAGTAAAAAAAGAAATTAAAAATGTTCCAATATTTTATATAGCTTTTGATATTACAGAATTTAATAAAGCATTACAGAGTCTTGATACTAAAAACTTGAACTCATTGTCTCTGAGTGAGGAACAATATTTCAATAAGATGATTCATGCTTTTGAGACCCAATTACCAATAATAGAACATCAGGCAAAGGGAGGTAATCACACAGAAATATTTCAAAAAAACCTCAAAAAATTTAAAGAATTACTCAATACTATGAAACGGCCAGATCAGGATGTTGGACAAGAGGGGAGTTACATGGCAGCTGCTTGACAATAAATCAATATATATGTATAGTTAGGAAATTGTTTAAAAGAAAAGTTTTTTTAAAAAAAAATAAACTATTTTATAAATTAAAACAAAAATAAAAATGAAGTTAAAAAACTTACGCAAGCGACTAAGTCGTATCAAGATCATTGTTAAGACTTTTTTTATTCTTAGTTTAATTAAAAAGTCATTAAACGCCGAAAACTCATTTTTTTATTCTACAGAGGTTATCCAAGGTCATGACCATGAAACTGGGGAAGTAATGAAGCTAGTCACAGCTCTATCTCGTGGTGACTATAAGTTAGGTAATATGATTGTTTTTCTGATTACTTTAAGCTCAGAAAATCGACTTATTCTTTCAACCCAGTATTTTTATGGTTTGGACGGTGAAGTACGGCTTCTTGAAAATGACAAAAAATGGGAATGCCCAAACAAACTTAGTCTTTATACCAAGAAAAACTCCCAGAGAGATTTAATTGACTTATTACAAGATCCAGAAGAGTTTGATGTGTTCCTATCGAAAACCAAAGATTATTTATCACGATTTAAAAAAACTAAAGAAAGATATTTTAATAACTCCGCAGCTTGAATAGTAGATTATTTTATTCCAATATACCTGAAGCTATGTAATATAAGTTTCAGGTATTTTTAAAAGTATATATAAAGATAATAGTATGTCGTATAAGTTATATTGTGCGACTCTATATAAACCATAAAACCCTTATATATCTGCACTCCCCTTAAGTATTTTATTTAAAATATTAATATATATTATATTCTACTTCTTAGTACTCTGGTAAGTACGATAGAAAAATATTCAAAATAAATTTTTAATAAAACATTACTTTGTCTGTACATAGCCTTAAAATGACTCTCCCCTACCAATCAGGCAAAATTCTGTGCTATTATGGCTTTATCAACACTTGTTCTTTCATATACATAACTAACTGATCTCCCCTATAATCTCTTTATACATTGCCTCCCAGGCATCTTTAAGAGTGTGGCTATTGGGAATGCCTTTAAGCTCTTAAATCAAAGAGTTATAGAAGATCGCATTATAAAAGCCCGTCATCAGATGTATTTGACGGGCTTAATTTTATTTTGAATCTTATTTTAGTCAATTCTTTTTAATCGGGGATTATTGAACGCTTCACTTATCGCTGGTAATAGAGAGGGTGTAGCGCCATGATATTGTATGTTTTTCTCTGTGTCACTTATTACACAATGAATATAATTATCTTTAGCGGAAGCTATAATACTTTTGGTATTAAGCCATATGTTAAGTGGTTCATTCGACTGTTCGGAATAGTAACTTCCTAAAACAACCTGTTTTTTTGTTGGATTTGCTATATGGGCATTGCAATAGCAAATTGCCTGAAGGACGCATAGATCTATTCCTAATCCTATTTCTACCCCATCTTTATTTGTAACTATTACAATTCGTGGAATATTTTGACTAGTAAAAATCGAAGTTAACGTTCCTCCTTTATACAAGGCTTCGTCCAAGATATTTAATTGAAATGATAACAAGTGTATTCCTCCTATGATATTTAATATTTTTTAAAATTTATTTCCTACAATATAATACAAAAACTAGTATTTGTCAATAATTAATTATAATTAGGTAATTTTGCTATACTATACATATGAAATTTACTTACCTACTAATAATAGTGCTTATCGGTCTAGGTGGGTTTTACTATTATAAAAAATATATGACCTCAGGTTCTAATATTACTCAAGATGGCTTAACCAAAGAGCAAGATTATATTGTAAACAAAAAAGGTACCGAAGTCCCCTTTTCTAGTCCGCTATATCATGAGAAAAGACCTGGAACATATTTATCTGCCGACACTAAAGAACCTGTTTTTCGTTCAGAGCAGAAGTATGAATCAGGCACGGGCTGGCCTAGTTTCTGGGCACCGGTAACACCAGAGGCTATACAAACTAAAACTGACGGTAGTCTAGGGATGGAGCGGACTGAAGTTCTTTCTTCAGCTGGGGGTCATTTAGGGCATGTTTTTCCTGATGGCCCAAAACCAACTGGCTTACGATATTGTATTAACGGTGACGCTTTAATTTTTGTACCTGATGAAGAGAAAAAATGAGAGATCTAATTTAAATTATTTTCGAAGTTTTTAAAACAACCTTTCGGTCGTTTTAAAATTATTATGTAGTTTTATTTATTTTACCCAACCCTTCATTTGTTCAATTTCAGCTGACTGTGAGTCAATAATATTCTGGGCAAGTTTTCTAATATCTTCATTAGTTGATTTCTCTAAAGCCATTTTTGCCATCTCAACTCCACCTTCATGGTGGATAATCATTTGAATTAAGAACTCACGATCAAATTCTTCGCCTGTCTTATCTTTTAGTGCCAAGAGCATTGGGTCACCCATCATGTCCCCCATTGAGTTAGCTGACATGGAGTGACTAATAGTACTAGCAGAGCAAAAACGATTTTGATTTGTTTCTTTTAAAATTAAATTGTTATACGCATTATGACGTGAACCTTTTATTAAGCCACAGCAGAAGCCAATCCAGATTAGTAAAAAGGCGCAGAACAATACAGTCAGAGATTTAAATAACCAACACATCCAGCAATGAGCTAGACTAGCATTATGTGAACAAAAAATGTTTGATGTAACTACAGGGGTTGCAGTAGTAGTTGATTTTGTTTTTGAAGATGAGACTTTTTTTATTTTTGCCATAGAGATTGTTTTAGAGAAATTATTTGTTTAGTAACTGTATTATACCAGAATTGAAAAAATGTACCAAGCTCTCTTGTGTCTCTTTGTTCTAGTTCAGTAATTCTTTTTAAATAGTCAGAATATATTTTTATTTCTTTGCCAGGTTCAAATGTCACAGGTTTTTTTGTTTCTGTGTCATAAATTAAATAACTGTTGTATGTAGTAGCATCTGGTAAACTAGGATCAATAATTAGATAGGTAAATAAACAACGGTTCAAATAGGGACTAAAAAAAGTTTTTGGGTCAGTTGCGCGTACCCCCTTGCTTTGGATCTCAGCTACATGATCCATGGCTCGAGGTTGAAGCTCATTACAAATTTGTTTTGATTCAGTAATCTCCTCGTCAGTTATAGATTGACGAGTTCTAAGTGTTTGATACTCACGGTAGTTGATTAGACCGTCAACAACTAAAATAACAAACAAAATAAGGAGAAGGTAAAATAATTTTTTTATCATATGTATATAGTATAAAAAATTATTGAAAAAAAGACAATTAAACTACTATCTGCTATAATTAGGTTTATTAATTAAACACATATGGGAAAAAGCAAAATAGGTAATATTATTAAAGTTGTAGGAGTTTTAACTTTTGTTGGCACACTCGTAGCTAAGATTATGCCAATGATAAAGGATGAGAATCCTAAGATTAAGAAGAAGATTAGCCATATTGGTGATTTACTCTCTGAATTAAAAGATGAAATCGTTGAAGTTGGGGCCGAGATTCAAAAAAAGCGTAAGTAAAGATGCTCTATGAAAATAACCAGTAATGATACTGGTTATTTTTTTACAACAATCATTCCTTTGAGGTTTTCATCAGCTGGCTCATGATGGCCAGTAGGATAGACTAGAATAGCTTCAATAATAGTTGCCTCACTATAACGGTAGTTCTCTCCCCTTTTTGTACCAGGGTCATTAGTAATAAATTCTTTTGTACCAGGGTCATATCCACGAATTAATAACATATGTCTCTCTGGGCCAGGAGCAGTAAAATAAGGGTTATGAAGTTTCTGGCCGTTCATTGGTACTAATACTACTCCCCCGTTACGTAGGACGGTAATAATACTATTGGGTGTTATATTCATTTCTATACTGACATTATTATATTTAAAATAATCATTGAAAATCCATTTTTTTATATCTTCCAAAGTAATATCACGGAACTCACCATAGATTGCTTGTTCATAGTCAGATAGGGCAAGAATTTCTGTTTCAGCTTGTTTTGCTGTAATTGTTTTATTACGCACCCAAAGCATGGCCATTAAGGCAGAAGTTTCTTCACAGCCGTCCTGTTGACGCTCATCATCCCAATTTCCTTTTGGAGCTTGGGACGTAAAAGGAACATCATGATTAATAAATGATAGAGTCTCCGTGTTATGTGAGCTTGGAATAACAGTCGGTGTTACAATTGGTAATTGCTCTTCTTTTTTTCTATTATCACTATTGTCAGTGAGTACATTATCAGAATTCCAATTAATTGGCTCTGCTGTATGATGACTTTCGAAGTAAACAAAGCCCAAGAATAAGCTAATAATGCAAAATGCACTAATAAAACTGTAACGCACTAAGGGACGAAGCATATTGAGTAATTAAATAGTTTTGCCAATGGTTAGATGATCTGGATGCTCATGTCCTAATGAAAGTTTGGAGTGAAGATAGTTAACATGCTTAGTCTTTAAGGTCGCAAAACGCCGACGATCAACACCCATTTTGACAATAATGTCTGCTGCATATTGACCTCCGAGAAAGTGAGGCAAAATTACGTAGTCAACTCCAATATCATACAGTAATAGCGCATCGTTAATAGTATGAGCAACCATCATCATAATGGCTTTGTTGTTTTGTTTTCGAATAGTCTCAACAATCAGGGTATTAATAGCTAGATTAGGAATAGTTGAAATAAGTAACTCTAATTTACTGCCATCGAGTGTTTCCAAAAAGCCAATATCACCAGCATCACCATATTCGGCTGGAATACCTGTTGTCTCAAGTTCATTAATGGTATCGGGATTAAAATCAACAACTAAGAATTTTTTTCCTTCATTACTAAATGTTTCAACAAAGTCATAACCAATTCGATTACAGCCAAACAAGATAATGGGAAATCTTTGGCGATGATAGGGGCGCTCTGTTGGTTGTTTATTTTCAAAAATAGATAGTGCAGACGCGAGTAGTTCATATATAGTGTCGGCATGCAAGATAAGATAACTTGAAATAAAAATTGTGATTAAAGCAATCAACGTAATCAAAGACAGTATCTCAGGTCGTAGGTGACCCAAATTAACTCCGAGGGTTACTAGAATTAAAGAAAATTCACTAATTTGTGTTACGGTTAGGGCTGTTTTAAAGCTAGTCTTTTTTCGATAGCCAGCCGATTTCATAATCATCATTAATATAATTGGATTAACAATAATAATTAACAGTGAAAAAATAATGGCTTTAGGAAATAGTGCTACGATGTCCCCTACTGCCATCTGAGCACCAAGCATAATAAAAAATAGAACAATAAAAAAATCACGCAGTGGAGCAAGTCTAGCGCTAATTTCATGACGAGCTGGTAACGTAGCTAAGGTAACACCAGCAATTAAGGCCCCCGTTTCTAGTGAAAAACCAGCAATCTTAAAAAGTGAGGCGATAATGAACCCCCAACTGATTGAAAATAAAAATAATAGTTCTGAAGAATGAGATAGGAAATTATTCAACGGACGTAATAATTTGTGAGCAATTAACCAAATAAGCAGAGTCATTACCGCGCCTTTCAAAAACATAGTTACAACTGACCAGGAAGACACATCTGGACTAGAAATAATTGGAATGGAAAACAATAGTATAAGAGCAATAAAATCCTGTATTAACAAGAACCCAGTGGCTAGTTTAGCGTGTAGGGTTTCTAGCTCATTTTTGTCAGATAATAACTTGAGAATAATAATTGTACTTGAAAATGCTAAGGCTAATCCAATATACCAGGAGGTGGTGGTTGAATAGCCAAAAAATTGAGCCACAAGAAAGCCCGCTAAGCTAGTTCCAACAACTTGCCCAATAGCAGTAAATAAAGAAATCTTACCAAATTGTTTCACTAGTCGCGGACTTAGATTAAGACCAACAGTAAATAACAAAATAGCTATACCAATTTCACTAAATAGTTGAAAAAGCTCTTCTGAATGAAGGTAGTCTAGAAAGAATGGACCAACAATTAAGCCAGTTAAAATATGACTGACAATTAGTGGCTGTTTGAGCAAACGCATAATAATTGCTACTAAGGCGCCAATAGCAATTATTAATGACAACTCTAAAAATAAAGATGATTCAATACCTGGAAAAATAGAGAGAAGATTCATTCTTATAGTATATCAATATTTTTAATGAAGCAGAAGAGAAAAATTAGATAAAATAAAAAACTTCCAGACTAACGTCGGAAGTTTTTTATAGTTAGTGGTTACGGTAAGTAGGCAGTGGGATCAACTGGGATTCCGTTTAACCGAACTTCTAAATGTAAGTGAGGTCCAGTTGTTAAAGGCCCCGCTCCTGGTGTACCAGGCATGGCGCCTGATAGTCCAATAATTTGTCCTTGAGTAACATACTCATCTTCTTTTACATATATTTTTGAGACGTGGCCATAAACGGTAGAAAGACCATCGGCGTGTAATAACATAATATAACTGTACCCTAATCCCCCGTCTTTAGCTCGACCAACATAGCCTGAGGCAGCAGCATGAATAGGCGTGCCTTGCGGTGAACGGATATCAACAGCTGGGTGTTCAAAAATTCTTCTAAAGGGATATGTTGGGTCATGAAAGTAGGCTGTAATAGCTCGTGAAGAAACTGGCCAAATAAAGCCATTATACGTTAATTTGATATTATCTTTGCCTAGTTGATTAATTCTCTCACGTAGAGTTTTCTCTAAATTCAACACATCAGCTGAGGCAGCGGCCTGCTCCTGACGAACTTCTGCTAAGCGAGTTTGGTACTCAGCCTCTGAACTTTTAGTTTGATCAATTAAAAAAGCCTTGGAGTCTTTTTCACTGGCCAAAACTACTTGACGTTCTTCTAAGTCATTTTTTAATTCTTTTAGTTTTTCACTGTTAGCTGCAAGTTTGGCTTGATTTTCTTCAAGACGATCTTTGGTAATCCTGAGTGTAGAGAGATTATCGCTTATCTTTGAGTTAATATCTTCTAAGTAGCGAACTTGATTGATGTAGTCAGTGAGGTAGTTGTTTAATAGCAGAATCTCTAATTGAGATTTACCATCTTCGTGGCTAAGTAAGTTAAGTGCTGAGCCTAAGTGATCTTTATTATCAGAAATTTTTTCATCTTGATCACTAATCTCTAGTGTTACTTTCTGAATTTCTAAATTAGTTGTTTCAATATCAACTTTGACCTGACTTAAGCCTAATTCTGTTTCAGCGGCTTTGGCTTGAACCAGAGCTAATTGATTTTCTAAACTAGCTCGTTGATTTTGTTTTTCTTCAATCTCTTTTCGGTATTTTTCTTGTTGTTTTTTTATATTTTCTAATTCTGTTCGGCGCTGCTTAATTGAATTATTAAGCTCATCAATTTCTGGATTGTTTGAGGTAATAGTAGCTCCCCAAGCATAGTGGATACCAAGTATGAACAAACAACCTAAAAAGGAAGTCAAAAGTATTTTGGCTATTTTAGTAGTCATGGGGTTTATATTCCTCTTAATTATACAATTTCTTAAGAAAGAAGGCTAGTTGCGTGCTTTATTTTCTCTAATGTTTCTTCTTTTCCAATAACTGAAGCAATTTCAAATGGTCCAGGGCTAGCTTTGCGTCCACTTAAGGCTACTCTCATTGGCCAAAGATAGTCTCCTAACGGTTTATCCTCCCCTTTTAGGTATGAAACCACAGAAGTTTCCAATTTCTCGGATCTCCACTCTTCATTTAGTGTTTGAAGATTGTTTAATAACTCAGTTAAGTTGTTCTTTATCTGCTCAGGAGTAGTTTTCTTCCAGATTAAGAGTAATGGATCATAATCAAGTTTTGCTTGAAAAAAGAATTGGGTGTTTTCTGGTATTTCAACTAGATTTTTCAGTCTTGGTTGCTCTAATTCTAAAATTTTATTTAGGAAATCATCTGACTGCTTATGTTCTGGGGCGTCAGTTAGCAATGGTGCGAAAAAAGGTTTGGCTAAGGTTAATAATTCATCTAATGACTTAAGTCGAAGATAGTGGGAGTTATAATAATTAAGTTTTTCATCATCAAAAATAGCTGGACTGGTGCCAATGCCATCAATATCAAAAACTTTTTCTAGTTCAGATAAGGAAAATATTTCTTGGTCATTTTTTGGATGCCAGCCAAGCAAGGCACAGAAATTTATCAACGCCTCTGGTAGGTAGCCTTTGGCAAGAAAGTCCTCTACGAAAACATCGCCCTGTCGTTTGCTGAGCTTGCCTCCTCCGGTTTTGTTCAAGATTAATGGCAGATGAATGAATAATGGTGGTGTCCAACCAAAGGCTTGGTAAAGCAAAATATTTTTTGGTAGTGAGGGTAACCACTCATCACCGCGAGTAACATGAGTGATTTCCATAAGATGATCATCAACTACTGAAGCTAATTGATAGGTTGCTCCCCCGTCTGATTTTAAGAGAACATGATCCTCTAGTTCAGAAGCAGCAAACGTAATATCACCACGAAGTTCATCATGCACGGTGATACTTCCTTCAAGAGGCATTTTTTGTCTGATAACATACTTTTCCCCTTTAGCTACTCGTTGTTTAGCTTCTTCTAATGGTAAATCACGATAACGACGATCATAACGTGGTGGTTGGTGAGCGGCAGCTTGAGCAGCCCGCATCTCTTCAAGTTCAGTTGAGGTTGCGAAGCAATAATATGCTTCTCCTGACTCTACAAGTTTGTGAGCATATTTTTGGTATAGCTCAAGTCGTTCACTTTGAACATATGGCCCAAACTTTCCCCCTACATGAGGTCCTTCATCAAATTGTAAACCCAAAGTGTCTAAGACTTGTAGCAGTTTGTCGACCGCTCCTTCTACTTCTCGTTTTTCATCAGTATCTTCAATACGAAGAATAAAATCACCCTGCCACTTTTTGGCTAGTAAATAGGTAAATAAAGCAGTACGAAAATTACCAAGATGGAGAAAACCAGTTGGCGATGGTGCAAGGCGTAAGCGTGGTTTAGTCGAGGTCATAGGATTACGAGGTTTGTCAAATACTTAATTACTTCATCTGAGCCACTATAGCATGTTTTTCCATCCCAGAATAATGGCACAGATAGGTCATTCTCGCTAATTAAACAGCGGGCACCAACTGACTTTAAAATAGCTGCATTATTTTGGTTATTAGAAACTTCTAACTCCAAAAAATAACTGCTGTCTTTGATATGATTGCTATCAATATAGGTTCTGACAGTTTGACAATGCGAACAGGTAGCAGAATAAAAATAGATAGAGCCAGTGGGAATGGAAATCTGTGCTGTGTTTGTTACTGCTGGAGTGGTTGGTTGCGGCGTAGTACAACCAGTAAGAATTAATGAACTTGTAATTACAAGACTAGTAATAATTAATTTCATATATTAATGTAATCGTCCTTGCTTGCTAATACCTGCAATAATACCAAGCCCCATTAAACTCGCCATCATGGCTGATCCACCGTAACTAACTAATGGTAAGGGCACACCTGTTAACGGTAAAAAACCGATAATACCTCCTATATTAATAATAACCTGAATTATCAACCAAATACTAATTCCCGCACTTAGATTTCGAGAAAAACCATCTGGAGCTCGGGTTGAAATGTAAAATGATCGATAGAATAAAAAGGCAAAAAAACAAATTAATAATAAACTAAACACTAAACCAGTTTCTTCAGCGATAATAGCAAAAATAAAGTCATTTTGTACTTCAGGTAGGTATAAAAACTTTTGTCGACTTTCACCAAAGCCGCGACCCATTATTCCGCCAGATCCAACAGCAATTAATGATTGATTTAACTGATAGCAATAGCGGTCAGGACTATAATTATTATCAAAAAAGCAACGGAAGCGATCTACACGGTATTTACCACCCGGTAACATTAAAATAAGTCCTAAACCGAGTACACCTATAGCAGCTAAGGTTAAAATATGTTTTCGATCTCCGCCTGCTAAGTAATATACAGTGAACGAAGCAATACCTAAAATAATTAAAGTTCCAGGGTCAGGTTGCAATAACATCAAAATAGACAAAATACTAAAAACTATAATAAAGGATAAAAACCGTTTAGGTGTTTCAGTGTGTTTTTCAAATAAAGCGGCTAAATAAATCATGAAGGTTAACTTCACGAACTCAGCTGGTTGAACTGAGAAACCAAGCAAGGTAATCCAACTTTGTGAATTATTAACTTTTCTCCCTAGTCCAGGAATAAACACTAAAATTAACAACCCAAGAGAAATAAGTAACAGTGGTAAGGCAAATTTTCTAAGGTAGGTGTAATTAAATTTTGATAATAACCAAAAGGCAACACCGCCAATGGCTACACTGATTAATTGATGTTTTAAAAAATAATAGGCATCATTATAGGTGTTGTAAGCAACAATAGATGAAGCACTTGAGAGCATGATAAGTCCAAAAAAAATAATAACAATGGTTGTTACTAAAAATGGTCGATCAATATGTAGACGACTTGGTGAAGAATGACGTTTAAATAACAGCGTTAACCGTTTGAACATGAGAATAGTTAATGTAATTTATCTAATAGGAAAATTACCAAACCCGCGACAGCTGAAATCCAAGCAATGACCCAAAAACGCATAACAATCTTAGCTTCTGACCAACCCTTGGCTTCAAAGTGATGATGAATGGGGGCTGATAAAAATATTTTTTTCTTTCTAATCTTTTTAGAAAGAATTTGCACAATAGTGGAAATAGCTTCAAGTACAAAGACTGAACCAATGATCATTAAAATTAACGCACTGTCCGTTAACATAGCAATAATACCAAGCGTAATACCTAAGCTCATTGAGCCTGTATCGCCCATAAAGAAACGTGCTGGTGTAATATTAAACCATAAAAAAGCTAACAAGCAACCAACAATAATGCCACATAAAGCCGATAGATTATAGGTTCCATTCACAAAAGCAATAACAGCATATGCAGTAAAGCTGGTTAAAAGTACTCCCCCCGCCAAGCCATCAAGTCCATCGGTTTGGTTAACTGAAAAAGCCGTCGCCACAATGACAAAAATAAAGACCAAGATATATGTCCAACCTAATTGGAAATGTCCAAAAAAAGGAATATTAAAGGTTTCTCGTTCTAGCTTAAAGTAAAACCATAAAGCACCTACAGCGGCGATCAAGGTGTATAAAATTAAACGTCGACTCATACTCAGTCCCCCTCCACCTTTTTGACCTTTTCCTCGCACATCTAACCAATCATCAAATAAACCAACAATGGCTGTGGCTGCTAATACTCCTAAAGGTAGCCATGTTTCAGAACGAGTAAAAAAATCTAGCTCTTTAAAGATATTCCAATCAGTCCACCTGGCTAGATAAAAAATACCAATAGCAAAAATTAATGTTGTAACCCAAATTAATACTCCCCCCATGGTTGGTGTACCACTTTTGGCAGCATGTAGTTTAGAAAAAATTGGCGTTGCTCCTGAGTTACGAATTGTTTTACCTAACTTATATTTGTATAAAAAATTAGTCCATAAGGGTGTCCACGCCATTGCTCCTAAAAAACCTAGGCCAGATACAATAAGTATTTTTATAATTTGAGTTTCCATAGATTAACTGAAATTAATAACGTAAATAACATACAGAGCAACGAGTAACAATAAATTACCCAGCATAGCTGTGACTAATAATTGATACCCTGGAATATGTTCTCGCTTTCGTACTAAAATTGCTCCAATCAAAAAATTTGCGATTAACAAGACTAAGCCCATGATTGGAAACTCATACAAACTACGAGCTGAACCAATACGGTCAATACCAAAAATAACGTTATAATGTAAAATCGCTAAATTATCTCCTAGAGACTTATTTAAGATAATAACAATTGACCAGGTTAAAATATTTAACAATACACTAATGCTTAACAAAACAATAGTTGGTTTACGAAAAAAAAAGTCGGACAGTGCGAGGCGATAGTGTCCGGCCCCTATATAGAGATAATTCAAACCTTTAGAAAAGGCTAATTTCATATCGTCAATATAGCAAAGATTAGGTAATAATTCAATTATTGATGTGAGCGACTCTTTAGCTTGTTAATCACTTCGCTTAGTTGTTTTACAGCTATATTAATTTCTTTGAAGTTTGTGTATTTCCCTAGTGTAAATCTCAGTGCACTTTTACTACGAGATTCGGAATGAGTCATAGCCATAATGACATGTGATAGATTTATATCTCCTGAAGCACACGCTGAACCAGTGGAAACAGCTATTCCTTTTTCATCAAGCATAGCTTGGATAATATCTCCCTCATGGCCTGGCAAAGAAACATTAAGATGAGCTGGTGAAGCGTCATCAAGTGGCGTGTTAATAATAATATCGGGTATTTGTTTTTGAAGGTCTTTGCTCAATTGATCACGTAGTTTTTTCATTTTTTTGAAACTAGTAGTTTGATGTTTAGTAGTCTCCGAGAAAGCGGTGCTAAACCCGACTACCCCAGGGACATTAACTGTGCCACTACGAATATTTCGTTCTTGATGGCCACCAAGCAGTAATGGGGCAATTGGTACACCTGTTTTTATATATAACAATCCAATACCTTTAGGACCGTAGATTTTATGACCAGAGGCACTTAACATATCAACATGTAACGTGTTTGGTTCACAAGGAAAAAAGTTTAGTGCTTGAGTAGCATCCGTATGGAAATAGACTACTTGTGGTTTTGCACCTCGTTTACGTGGTGAGGTATTTAACCATTGCCTATAATTTTTCTCATTGTAGTTTTTTATAAGTCGCCCAATTTTTTTTATGGGCTGTACTACTCCTGTTTCACTATTAACATAGCCAATAGAGATTAAGATTGTTTCAGGTTTAATTGCTTTGATTACGCTCTCAGGAGAAATCAAACCTCTTTTATCGACTAGCACATATGTTACCGCCACTCCCCTTTTTTCTAAATAGGCACAAGGTTCAAGTATTGAATCATGCTCAATTACCGAAGTAATGATATGCTTCTTTTTATTAGTGGAGCTTTCTATAATCCCCTTTAGGGCAAGGTTGTTAGCTTCAGTGGCGCCTGACGTAAAAATAATTTCATTGCCACTCACACCTAAGATTTTTGCAATGTTGTAACGAGCATCATCAACAGCTTTTAAAGCCTCTTGACCTGGTGTATGAACTGAAGCTGGATTGGCAAATTGTTCGGCAAAAAAAGGCATCATGGCCTTTAACACAAGTGGGTCAAGCGGTGTTGTAGCACTGTAATCAAGATAAATCATATTTATTTAATAACAACTTTTGTTCCTATGTCAGTCCAGTCATACACAATTTGAGCAGCTGTAATACCTAAACGAATGCAACCATGAGAGACTGGCTTACCCAAGTGAGCAGCACCTTCTTTGTAGCCACCGGGCCATTCAGGTAATTCATGAATACCCATTTTTGTACCTTTGAGACCAAGCCAGTATGGCATCCAAAGACCATAGGTTTTAGACCAAGCTCGTTTAGATTTATTGCCAATCACATATTCACCCTTACGGGTTGGCATGGAAGGCTTGCCAGTAGACACTGTATGAGTACGAATAGTAACCCCATTTAACTGTTGGTATAACTCTTGTTTGATAGTGTCAATTAAGATTGATTTAGTTAATTTCTTAGATTCTCGAGACAGCGGATCAAACCCTTGTTTTATTTCCAGTCCATCAACAAAGCCATCGCCATCACTATCAGGATGGTTTGGATTAGTGTTAAATTGTTGTTCTTGAGTATCAACTAAACCATCTCTGTCTGTATCAACCGGAGCTTCAGCTTTTACACTAAAAATAGGCAAAAAAGTTAGAGTCAGAAGAGTTACAAAAAATAGTTTTTTCATGGTTTGATTATATCAATAAGTTAGTAAGATTAGCAATTTTATATAATAAAATATATACTTTTCCCAAATTTCATCAACACTTCATCAACATTGCCTTAACCAGTATTTCCCTGTAGGATGTATCTATGTCTAATCCCCAGGAATCTGTTTCAAAAATGCCTCCACAGAACCTCGAAGCTGAAAACTTTGTGCTAGGTTCGCTTTTAATTGACCAAAATACGATTGTTCGGATTGCCGATATCTTAAACCCTGATGATTTTTATAAAGCTAGTCACGGCACTATATTTGAGTGCATGAAGGAGCTCTACGCTCACCGCGAACCAATTGATATTTTGAGTTTAACTTCCAAGCTTGAAGAAAAAGGTAAACTAGAAGCGATTGGAGGTCGATCATATATTGCGGGACTGGCGAACTCTGTTGGTACTTCTTCTAATGTGGTGTATTATGCTGAATTAATACAACGTAAAGCGACCCTACGCAGACTTATTACAGCCGCTGCCAGCATCAGTGAACTTGGCTATGAAGAAGATGAAGAAATTGACAAGATCCTAGATGAAGCTGAACAAAAACTGTTTAATGTCTCGCAAAAATTTTTGAAACAAGCTTTTCAGCCAATTGATACCTTGTTAAACGAAGCCTTTGACCGTATTGATGAATTACATAAGCAATCTGGTAAGTTACGAGGTTTGGCCACTGGTTTTACTGATTTAGATGCCTTGCTTGCAGGTCTACAAAAATCAGATTTAATTATTTTGGCTGCCCGACCTAGCGTTGGAAAAACTTCTTTGGCCCTAGATATTGCTCGTCAGGTAGCGGTCATTAACAAAATTCCGGTTGGCATATTCTCTTTAGAAATGAGTAAGGAACAATTAGTTGACCGTATGTTATGTGCTGAAGCCGGAGTTAGTTTGTGGAAAATGCGTACTGGAAAACTATCAGACCGTGAAGAAAATGATGACTTTTCTAAGATCGGACAATCCATGGGAATTCTTGCTGAAACACCAATCTTTATCGATGACTCTGCCAGTGCTAATATTATGGAAATCAGAACCAAGGCTCGTCGACTTCAAATGGAGCATAAATTAGGGTTAATTGTCATTGACTATTTGCAATTGATGGAAGGTCGAGGCAAATATGGTGATAACCGTGTCCAAGAAGTAGCAGAAATCACCCGTGCGTTAAAAGGGCTAGCTCGTGAATTAAATATCCCAGTGCTGGCTTTGTCTCAGTTATCACGTGCGGTTGAACAAACTAAGCCAGCTATCCCCCGTTTAGCTCACTTACGTGAATCAGGTTCAATTGAACAAGATGCTGACGTAGTTATGTTTATATACCGTAAAGCCGCTGACCGTGGCTATCAAATTGAAGAATTATCTGAAGCAGAAAAAAGTGTCGCTCAAGTCTATGTTGCTAAACACCGTAACGGACCAGTGGGCCGAGTAGACTTGTTCTTTGATGAAGATACCGTTAGTTTCAAAAATTTAGCTAAAGGTGATTATGATATTCCTCCTGATATGGAAGAATAATCTACCTATTTATTAAATATTAATTATTTTTATGTTTGAAAAATTAAAACAGATCAAAGATTTACGCAGTCAAGCTAAGACTATGCAAAGTGCCTTGGCAACTGAATCAGTTACGGCTGAGAAAGGTGGTGTGACAGTTACCTTAAATGGTAATTTGGAAATCACCTCTTTCATCATTGGTGATGGTATGACTAAAGCTCAAATTGAGAAAGCTTCTTTGGAAGCTGTTAATGAAGCGATAAAAAAAGCTCAAAAAGTTATTGCTCAAAAAATGCAGGCCATGGGCGGACTTTCCCAATTCGGCCTCTAGTCAATACATTTCATGCGCTTCCCCTCTTCGCTTGATAAACTTATTTCATTGTTTGCTAAATTACCGTCAGTTGGTCCAAAAACCGCTGAACGCTATATTTTTTATTTATTAAAACAAAACCCCTCTCTCTTGAAAGAGATGGCTCAAGCCTTAGCTGAATTACCTCAGAAGATTATCACCTGTTCAATTTGTAATGGTATCGGGGAAACCGATCCCTGCTCTATTTGCAGTGACCACAAAAGAGACTCGACTCAGTTGTGTGTTGTAGCTGACAGTCGTGATATGTTGATTATTGAAGATACTGGTCTTTTCAAAGGTTACTACTTTGTCTTGGGCGGTACTATCAACACTATTGAAGGTATCAAGCCTGCTGACATCAAAGTCAGAGAATTAGTTGATCGCGTCAAAGATTTGAAACCAAAAGAATTAATTCTTGGTCTTGATCCCAATTTAGAGGGAGAAACTACTGCTTTGTATTTAAGTAAGCTAATTAAACCAGCGGGTATCAAGGTTACACGTCTGGCAAAGGGCCTACCAAGTGGAGCGCATATTGAATATGCTGATGAATTAACCCTTGGACACGCTTTGAAGTTTAGGAGTGAGGTGTAGTCAAATAATATTCTAAAAATAAAACCCTTACATTCATTAAAGAATCTAAGGGTTTTGAGTTACTACACAATTTTTATTAATTGTGCTCATTAATAATAGACATTACCCAACTAAGCTGCGGATTGATAATCAAAAACAAATTCGCAAAGACCACCACCTTCACTTATAAGTTGCTGCTTTTTAGCAATTTCTTCTAAGTTATTTTTTAACTTATGGTGATTCTTTTTACTTCTTTTTGTTAGAAAGAAGTTAAGGTTTCTTTGCTTCGCGTCTAATTCAATCGAAATTTTATCTCCGTATATAATTCCACCTTCTTCTTCGGGACGAGCCATAAGACTAATGATTTCTGACTTTATTTCTGATTCAAAGAGATCTA
Organism: uncultured Gammaproteobacteria bacterium; assembly: GCA_964540895.1. GTDB lineage: Bacteria > Patescibacteriota > Patescibacteriia > Patescibacteriales > Patescibacteriaceae > Patescibacterium. Next base: position 333,598 of record CAZIOP010000001.1, read on the forward strand.
CAACGGGACGTATACCTAAGACTATATTTTCCGATGAACTTGCTTGATCAAGAATATAATTGCAGACCTCCTTAGTCATTGAAACTTCTACTGGAAATACTTGTTTCAATTCAAAATTATATCGCGGTAACATAATATCCTTAATAAGCCTGTATTGGTCTTCTCTCGATGGAGGAATAAAGGTATAAATTCTCTTAGTACCAACTCGACCGATAAATTCCGGATCCGCTACTTTCTTGAATTCTTCATATGTTGCTTTGAAAATTTTGTGCCGTATCTCTTCGCGGAATTCACTTAAGCCTTTTTTTGAAGTCGGGCGAGGAAGTTGAAATCCTGCCTGATTTTCTCCAATGATTTTTAACATCTCTTTCTGACCAATGTTACTCGTCATGTATAGTAGTGTATTTTTAAAAGATATTGTCTCGCCGTATGCTCCGGTAGTTGTAAATCGACCCTTATCTAACCACTCCAAAAGTATTCTATAGAGTCCACTATGAGCTTTTTCGATTTCATCTATATAGGCAATCGACGGATACCCGACTTCAGAATTGTAGGGAGGAATTTCAAGAACTTGTTTATCTATACCTGGAATTAACTTTTTAATCTGGTCTCTCGTATCGGTCCATTTATTAATACTCTCTGTAACGGTTTCACATTCATTATTAGCTTCCTGATAATCTTGCCGGGCAAGAGAACTATTTATTACAGCAGAAATATTTGGATTTCTTATTGCGTCTCTAAGCACTGCTTGCCTTTCATATGCATAACTTAGTTTCTTTAGAAGTTTTGAATAAAATTTAACCACCGGATCTGCTTTAATGGATGCTAGATATCCAGCTTCATTAAGCATTCTTGCCGTGAATAATGGTTTTCTATCAAAACCGATGTATCCATGAGGGGCTCCGAGTAATTTTGATAATTGGTGCTCCTGACTTAAATCTCCCCCAGATATTTTTATTGCACCATCGAAATCATTAAAAAGTAGCATTGAAATTACCTGAACTAAGTATGTTTTTCCTGATCCAGTGCAACCAAGAAAGATTCCTCTGCTCGCAGGTTTATCTACAGAACGCATTGCTCCGTTTAATATTTTGAGTAATGACAATTCTTTAGCAAACCTTCTAAGGGTTTCTTCATGCCCGACCATAAAGCGTAGAAATTGACTGTAAATATATTCTTCATGCTTTGATCGTTTTTTCGGGTCTAATAATATTTTAGGTGACATTGTCAACCTCCTTTTTTTAAAAGTTCGTTAAAATTAATTGTTTAGACTTTAGAACTTTGTATATAATTTGTCAATTTTATTACTTCTATTTAAAAAACAAAAAATCCTCTATTTAAGAGGATTTTTTGGTATTGTTTTAAGGCATTTACTTAATACTCGTAATCTTTACCTTAGTAATAAACTGTCGGTGTCCAACATTTCTGCGGTAACGAGTTTTGTTTTTGAACTTAATAACACTGACTTTATCACCCTTCGCAGTACTTACAATCTCTCCAGTGACGTTGTCACCTAACATAGGAAGTCCTAAGTTCAGATCACTACCCTTTTCATCAAAAGTTGCTAGGGTAGGAAATACTACTTTCTCCCCTGCTTCACCTGGTAATTTCTCAATAGATACAACATCATTTTCTTTGACTTTGTATTGCTTGCCACCAGTTTTAATAATAGCTAGTTTCATATCATCCGTTCATTAAAAATAAGATTCCTGACTGGCAGGAAAAGTACTCTCCATATTACCGAACAACTCTTCTTCTGTCAAGATAGCGGAAAACAGCCAATAATCCAATCATCAGGATAAAAAGGATAATTAGGCTATATATCTTGCCTTTACTCTGCAAAAACAAGGCGCTAAGACCAAACACAAAGGAGACGAGACAAAAGGTTAAGACAGTTAACCGAGGCCCAATACCAGCATCTAATAACCTAAAATGAAGGTGTTGACGGTCAGCAAAGCGAAAGGGATTCTTTCCCTGGAGACTTCGTCTAATAATTGTCCAAACCACATCTAAGACTGGGATACCCATGATGAGCAGAGCAATAGCAATTTTCCCACCAGATATGATTGAGAGGACACCGAGCATAAAGCCCAGGAACAATGACCCACCTTCTCCAAGAAATATTTTAGCTGGATGCCAATTTAAAATTAGAAAACCAAGGCAAGCTGCTAAAAGCATTAATGAGGCAAAGGCAATGTCATCTTGTTGCCAACGAGTGGTAGTTGTAAAAAGAAAGATTACTAAACTAGCCACTGATGTAATAGAAGCCACTAAGCCATCAACTCCGTCTAATAGTTTTGTTGTATATGACATTCCCAGTAACCAAAGCAGTGTAAACGTATCAGCAATAAGATTAAAATAGTATGCTTTGCCTGCCCAAAAGAAAACTGGTAATTGCCATTTTGTTAGATAGAGAAAATCACCAGCTGGGTTAGTTATTTTTTCAACACCTACCCCGCCCATAATTACAGCTAACGCAGCAAGCAGAGGAAAGAGTACTTGAAGTTTTGGTGACAATTTATATTTGTCATCTAAAAAACCGCCAATCATAATGATTAATCCCCCGACAAAAACTCCAAGCCAGTGATGTGGCTCTAAATTACCCGACAAAATAATATCTTTGCCAAAATACAAGGCTAAAGAAAAAGCAATAAAAATAGCTACACCGCCTAGTAATGGTGTAGCTTTCTGATGTTGTTTTCGGTCATTATCTGGGTAATCTAAAATTTTCCACTGTGTTGCTAACTTCTTAACAATCACTGTTACTATCAATGCTCCAATCAGCGTGCTTATGAAAAATAGAATACTCATATTATAACGTTGGTGCTTTCTGAATTGAAATTGCTAAATCATCTCCAAAGACAATAGTATCTCTGCGACTTACACCACCTTCCAACAATTTAGTGGCAATAGCATCCTCAAGTTTTTCTTGAATAACTCTACGTAATGGTCTGGCCCCAAACTCTGGATGAAAACCTAAGGTAGCTAGCTGATTAATTCCCTGTTCTGAAATCTGGAAATAATAACCCTTCGCCTCAATCATCTTTTTTATCTTTTCCACCATTAAGTTTGTAATAGCAATGACAGATTGATTATCTAAAGGTTTAAAGATAATTACCCCATCAAAACGATTGATTAATTCAGGACGCATAGCTTTAACCAGTTCAGTATTAATTAATGTTTCTTTTAAGGCTTCCATATCCCCATTGGATCGCATTGATTCTTGGATTAAGACTGAACCAACGTTTGAAGTAGCAATAATAATTGAATTGGTAAAATCAATGGTCTTACCCTGACCATCTGTTAATCGGCCATCATCCATCACCTGCAAAAAAAGGTTTAGAATATCAGGATGAGCTTTTTCAATTTCATCTAAGAGAATAAGTGAAAAAGGCATCTTGCGAACAGCTTCCGTTAAATAGCCTGTTACTCCTTCAGGTGAACCAATCATTTTGTTAACAGCATCACTATTCTGATATTCACTCATATCGATTCGGATCATGTAATCATCTTTTCCGAAATACACAGCCGCTACAGTTTTAGCTAATTCAGTTTTACCAACACCAGTTGGTCCCAGGAACAAGAAGTTGGCAATTGGTCGCTTGGATTCACGAAGTTCAACGCGAGCTCGACGAAGGGCGGCGGAAATCATCTTGACTGCTTCTTCTTGACCAATAACGCGCTCATGCAGTTGATCTTCTAAATTCAATAACTTTTCGCTTTCGCTTTCAGTTAATTTTGTTACTGGAATATGAGTAAGTTCAGTAATAACTTGGGCAATATCATCTTTCTCAACAATCTTACTTTCTTTCCGAGCTGCAATAACAGCCACTGATTCCAACACACTAATAGCTTTACCCGGTAAATACTTATCATGTAAATAACGGTCTGTTAAGGTAACTACTTCAGCCAAGGCATTGTATGAAAAGTACACCCCATATTGATTTTCCGTTTGATTAATTTTTCCTTCTACCATACGAATAGCAGTATTCACATCTGGTTCTTTGATATCTATTCGAGCCAACAAACTACCAAGTAATGTCTTTTCAATATACTTAAGATAATTTTCATCAGTTACTGAACATAAACAAAAGATAAGTCCACGACTCACAGCATCAGCTAAAATACCAGCTAAATCCATGCTTGATTCACTACCTTGAGAAATACCAACAATTTTTTCAATATCTTTGAAATACAAAATAATATTACGAGCCCGAGCTACTTCATTAATAACATTAAGTAACCGTTCTTCAGCCTCAGCTGGACTTAAGCCACCAATTAAATGAGCTAAGTCAACTTCCAGTAATCGCTTATCCTGAAAAGACTTAGGTACTTCTTCTAGAACCATTTTTTGAGCCAAACCACCAATAACAGTAGCTTTTCCAACACCTTGTGGCCCTACTAAAATTACTCCGTTTTGTCCTTTCTCAACTGTATCAAAAATCTTTCGTAATTCATTGTCACGCTCTAAACAAAGATCAACTCTCCCCCATTTAGCCGCTAGTGTCCAATCATATGAAACCCGATCCAGAAAAGGAGTGGCTAAAGCCGTATAGGCTCGATCCATATTAGACGAGGGCTTGAAACGAGCCATTTTTTTATAGAGTAAATAGTTCTCATACAATTTGTTAGCGAGCTGCAGCCACAGCACTCCATTATTTAACTTAACACGGTCAGTTTCAAGGTCATATAATATTTCAGCAATATGTTGGTCATGATCATAGGATGACATCACCACATCTAAGGCTGACATCTTTTTTCTGGCTGCAATCTTGCCTGCTACATAAGCTTCAATCAGTATCTCTTTAGCTTCACGACTAAACTGTACTTCTAGTGGATTTCTGTCATGTTGAGATAATTGGCGCTCTAAACTAGCTACTAATTTTTCCTCATCAATTGATAATCTATTCAATAATTCAGAGACTTGATTACTACAAAAAATTGCTACGGCCAACAAGTGTACCGCTTCAATTTCTGGATGTTGGAACTTTTTGGCTAGTAAATAGGCTTGTTCGTAAATAGAAATAATAACATCATCACTTCCTTCTTTAACATTAACTTTTTCAATTTTTGATTTCTTGATTTCATCCCAGCTTGGCGTGGAAACAGCTGGTGGTTCAAGTGTAAAGTTCAATGGAAAAATATGAGCTTCCGATTCTTTGGCACGACTCATGCGATAGAAAATAAATAAAGCTGGAATTAATGATAACCAAAAGATGAGTAAATAGTTACTCTGCTTACTCCAGAAGTTAACCTTACCTAATGTCACTGGCCCTAGGTTAGTAAACGCAGCCGCAATATCACCGTAGGCATATAACCACCACCCGAGTGACAACATTCCAATTAAAAACAATACATAGGCCAAGGTATTAATAATTGAATCAACCTTCTTCTTCACCATCCGTGAGCGAATCAATGAAGTTGATAATGGGTAATCAAAATATAGAAACTGTTCATTAAAAAAAGCACCGACGCCATAACCACCACAATTAGAGCAGGTCAAAGTTCGTAGTTTACCACTGCCATTACATTCTGAGCAGGTTATAAATGCCAAAGTTTTAGTAGTTGAATCGGACATTTAAAAAGAATTAATCAAATTAAGTTGAAATAAAATTTGATAACCAATAATGAGGGGTAAACAAATCCACAGAGCTATAACACCCATTGCATAGATAAACCAAAAAACCATAATTACCATGCGAACAAGAATTTGAATTAACCGTGTTAAAAAACTAATAATCATACCGGCCCAATCGCGTTGGCCATACATAGGGGTAAAGATATTCTTTATCCAGACAGCAATAGCTAACATTTGAAAACGAGTTACTAGAAAATTTTTGGACCAGGTAAGTATTTTCAAGAAACCTTTACTGTACCACCAGATTGGAAAGTACAAAATATCAAAAATAAATTGACCTATTATTTTGCCAATGTCTAATAATAAATAGTTGAGGGACATACAACGCTAAGTATAATGAGAAAATGGTTTTTTTTCAAATTAAAAAGGGCCAATCTTCCTAATTTTCCTTAAAGTTATATCCTCTTGACACCAATCTCAGGTTTAGGTATTATTAAGACATAACATATCTGCCCCAAAAGGGCTGTTTTTTAAACCTTTATATATGGATAGAGTAATGAATTACTTCAAGGGTGCCATTATTGAAATGCGTAAGGTAACCTGGCCGAGTAAAAAAGAAACCTATAACTACACGTTAATGGTTATTGGCGTCAGTCTTGCCATGGCTTTGTTTTTAGGTGGACTTGATTTAGGTTTTAATAAGATTTTAGAATTAGCTCTTAATCGCTAAGCATATGGCAAAACAAACCCTTAACCAAGGACGTCGTTGGTACGTACTTCATACCTATTCAGGTTATGAAGAAAACGTTGCTCAAAATTTACGTCAACGTGTTGATTCTATGGATATGGATGACAAGATTTTTAATATCCTGATTCCAAAAGAAAAGAAAATCAAAATCCACAACGGAAAACGTAAAGTTATCGAGGAAAAAATTTTTCCTGGTTATATTCTTGTAGAAATGATTGTAACTGATGATTCTTGGTATGCGGTTCGTAACACTCCTAACGTCACTGGCTTTATTGGCACAGGTAATATTCCAACTCCAGTAAGTGAAGAAGAAATTAAAGACCTTCAGAAGCGTATGGGTGTTGAAGAACCTAAATTCCAAATTGATGTCTCAGTAGGTTCTCCAGTTAGAATTGTTGACGGTCCCTTTAAGAACCTGGAAGGTAAGATTATTGAGGTTGACGATGGCAAAGGCAAAATTAAAGTTCTTATTTCTATGTTTGGTCGTGAAACACCAGTAGAATTAGACTTTTTACAAATTAAAAAACTTTAATTATTTATTAACCGTTTCGGCTGCTTCTACGAAACACCTAATTATATGGCAAAAAAAGTATTAACAGTTATCAAACTCCAAATCAGAGGTGGACAAGCTAACCCAGCTCCTCCAGTTGGTCCTGCTTTGGGTCAGCATGGTCTTAACATCTCTGAATTTTGTGCCAAGTTTAATGACGCGACTAAAGATAAAATGGGTGATGTTGTACCAGTGGAAATCACTGTATATGCTGATCGTACCTATACCTTTATTACTAAAACTCCACCAGCTTCTGAATTAATCAAAAAGTTTGCGAAGATTGAAAAAGGTTCTGGTAAACCATTATCTGATAAAGTAGGCACTATTACAGAAGATCAGCTAAAGGAAATTGCTGCTATTAAACTTCCTGACCTTAACGCCAAGGATATTGATGCGGCTGCCAAAATTATCGCTGGCACTGCTCGTCAAATGGGTGTTGAGATTAAGAAATAAATTTACTAATTAATTATTTGTGGGAGAAAGTTCTTTGATCTTTCGTCCGCACCACGAACTATATGACAAAGCAAGAAGTTAAGAAAACGCCTAAGAAAAAAGTTTCTGTTACAGAAACCAATTCAAAAACCAAGGCAAAAAAGGTTTTTGACTACAATCGCACTGCTTCATACCCTATTAATGAAGCAATTGAACTAGTACAAAAATTCTCAACAACTAAATTTGATGCCTCTTTAGAAGCTCATTTTCGTTTGGGTATTGATACTAAGAAAGGAGATCAGCAATTACGTGCTGCTATTTCACTGCCACATGGTACTGGAAAGACTGTAAAAGTTGCTGCCTTTGTATCCCCTGCTAATGAAAAGGCTGTTAAAGATGCCGGTGCTGACTTAGTTGGTGGTGATGATTTAATTGCCGAAATTAAGAAAACTGAAAAAACTGACTTCCAAGTCGCCGTTGCAGAACCTGCTATGATGAAGAATCTAGCTCAAATTGCTAAAATCTTAGGAACTAGAGGTTTAATGCCTTCTCCTAAGAACGAAACCGTTACTCCTAACGTTGCTCAGGCTGTAGCTGATTTAAAGAAAGGCAAAATTAGTTTTAAGAATGATGATACTGGGAACATTCACGTAGCCATTGGCAAAGTATCTTTTTCCAAAGAGAAGCTAGCTGAAAACTACGAAGCTATCTTAGCCGCTATTAAAAAGGCTAAACCATCAAGCTCTAAAGGTATTTACTTACAAAGTGCTACCATCTGCTCAACCATGGGTCCTGGAGTTAAGGTACAACTTTAATTTTCTGAGTAAAAAAAGAAAGAACCGCCGTAATGGTGGTTCTTTTTTAATTAAATATTGCTAAGTTGCCAAAATAGCAACATTTGTCCAATAATAAAGTCGAAGACAAAAATAGGCTTTTAATGAGGCTGTAAGAAATGGAATGATAAAGTAATAAAAAAACGGAAACTCGATATCCGCTATAAAACAGATACTATTTACTAACATTATAAGTACTAAACTTATAAAGGTAATTTTGGGTGATAAAATAAGCTTATTGTACTTTCTTACATTTTTGGGGTGTCTTTCGTGTATTCGAACTTCGCGCTCTATGCTTTCAGAAATAATGCTAAATTCCCAAATTATCATAGGCAATAATGAAAAGGGCAGAGACAATAATATTTCCCTTTTCAATGGAAATGGGATGCTTCCAACATTAGGAAGCTTTGTTAAAACTAACAGCCCAAAAAACAGTACAGTTAGTATTAGCCAAAAGCCCTTAATAAAGAGTATTGAACTACTTTGATCTTTATAAGAGTCATCAGCTTCTAAATTACTTTCGAGAGAGTTCATTTTTTATTTTTTTATATTTTTGAAAAGAAAATTTTCTTAGAAACTACCATAAACTTTTAGTCTTGTCAATGTATAAGTTTTTTGTTGACTATACAACGCTCTACCGATACACTGTTAATATAAAAATAACCTATGATTTTATCAGACAATGATATTAAGAAAAAAATTGAAGCAGGCATGATTAAAATTAATCCCCTACCTGATTTAGCTACTATGGTGGGGACTGTTTCAATTGATTTACGACTGGGTAATGACTTTATGATTTACCGTCGAGATTCACGACCCTACATTGATATAAATAACCCTGACACCTTTACGGATCTAACTGAAACGGTGTTAAAAAAAGATAATGAAGCTTTTGTTATTCATCCCGGAGAATTTGTGTTAGGGGCAACTCTTGAAACAATTACCCTACCTGATGATTTAGCCGGTCGCTTAGAAGGCAAATCATCACTCGGTAGATTAGGTATCGTAATCCACTCTACTGCCGGAAAAGTTGATCCTGGTTTTAACGGCCGACTAGTTTTAGAAATTACAAACATTGGAACATTGCCAATCATGCTGTACCCTAACATGCGTGTTTGCCAGCTACTATTTGAACAATTAAGCTCCCCAACCAGCAAAAAGTATACTGACAGAGCTGATGCTAAGTACAAAGTACAAGTTGAAACAACAGGCAGTAAGATGGCTGCAGAAATAATTTAATCTAATTACCCCAATGCCTTTATTTGAAATTGAGATAAAAAGTCTTTTAGGTACTAAAGATCAAGCTGATCTATTAATTGAAAAACTAAAAAATACTGATTCAGATTTACAAATATTAGGTAGTCACAGTCAACTTAATCATTATTTTACTGGTGGAGATTTGAAATTATTGTACGAGAATCTAAGTACACATATTGATAATGAAAAAAAAGCAAATTTTCAAGAACTAGTTTCCAAAGCTAAGGATTATTCCGTCCGTACGCGCTTAGCAGATGACAAGGTTATTTTTGTCATGAAATTATCAGTGGATGATACAACTTCAAGTAACGGCACAGCTCGCCTAGAATTTGAAAGCACTGTTAATCTTAGCTTAGATGAACTTGATACTATCCTTCTAAAATCAGGCTTTACCTATCAAGCTAAATGGTCACGCGACCGTCAAGAATTTACCTATAAAGGTCAAACTGTAACCATCGACAAGAATGCTGGGTATGGATATTTAGCTGAATTTGAAGCTGTGATTGATGATGTTAGTAAAACTGAAGAAACAAAAAGTAATTTACGAGCACTGATGTCAGAGTTAGGTGTCACTGAACTAAATCAAGACCGTTTAGCTCGTATGTTTGATTTTTATAATCATAACTGGCAAGACTATTACGGTACTGACAAGGTATTTACTATTGAATAATATGAAACACCCAGAATATCAATATTTAGACTTACTTAAAGAAATTCTAGAAACCGGTTTTCGCAAAGTTGATAGAGGCACCGGTGATGCTTCATACAGTGTCTTTGGTAAACAAATTAGATTTGACTTAAGTCAAGGCTTCCCTCTTCTCACTACAAAAAAAGTGTACTGGAAAGGTGTGCTTGAAGAACTATATTGGTTTGCCTCAGGCAATAACAATGTTTCATATTTAACTCGCAAGGGAGTACATATTTGGGATGATTATCCTTTTAGGATTTATCAAAAAAAAGCAGAGGAAGGGCTTTTTCCAGAACTAACTAAAGAAGAATTTGTTCAAAAATTAACTGAGGATGATGCTTTTGCAGAAGAACATGGTGTTCTTAAAAGAATTTATGGTGATATGTGGCGTCATTGGCCGACAAAAACTCCTGGAAAAACAGTTGACCAACTTGGTTGGGCGATTCAAGAATTAACTGACGATCCTGGTGCTCATAATTTGATTGTTACTTCCTGGAATCCAGAATATTTATATAGAATGGCTGATCCTGAAGAGGCCTCACCTTTTCCAATTTGTCACAACATGTACCAATTTAATGTAATTGGTAATAAATTATCTCTTCAGTTATATCAACGAAGTGCCGATATGTTTTTGGGTGTTCCCTTTAATATTGCTTCTTATGCTCTCCTGGCTTTAATTATTGCGAAAATAACCGGTTATGAACCAGGTGAGTTTATCCATACTTTTGGCGATGCTCATATTTATGAGAAACATATAGATCAAGTTAAAGAACAATTAACCCGTGAACCTAAACCATTTCCAATAGTTAAGCTAGATCCTTCAATAAAAACAATTGATGACTTTAAACCCGAATTAATTGAACTCATTGACTATGACACTCACCCTGCCATTAAAGCAGAACTTAGTGTCTCTGGTGTCTTACATAAAGGTAAACCCCATGCCTAAACCAATCATTACTCTCATTGCTGCTATTGCCGACAACGGAGTGATTGGCAGCCACAATTCCCTGCCTTGGTATATACCTGAAGATTTAAAACGGTTTAAGAAGTTAACAGACGGTAAAACCGTGGTCATGGGCAAAAAAACATTTGATTCGATTATGACTCGACTTGGTAAACCCCTGCCTAATCGAGTTAATGTTGTGTTATCTAGGCAAGATAATCTAAATCTACCTGAAGGCGTACGTGTAATTCATGATGCAAAAGATGTTGAAAATATTAAGGCTGAGGAAATAATGATTATTGGGGGTGGTCAAGTATATCAAGTATTTATAGATCATGCTGATAAACTACACATTACTCATGTTCATCAAAAACCTGAAGGTGATATAGTATTCCCTTCTGTTAACTGGCAAGAATGGAGGAAAGTTTTTGAAGAATCTCATGACAGTTATACTTTTGCAGACTATGAAAGAAACAAATAAAATAATTATCGGTATAGTTGGTGAAATGGGTTCTGGCAAATCAACTGTGGCTCGCTATATAAAAGAGAAATATAGCGCTAGTAGTTATAAATTTTCTGATATTCTTAGAGATATTTTAGAAAAACTATCACTGCCAGTAACTCGAGATAACTTGATTGATTTATTTTTAGTCTTAGCTCCTCGATTTGGTGAAAATGTCTTAGCCGGGCCAATGAAGCAGGCGGTTGACAATGATCCTAATTCCTATATTGTAGTAGAAGGCATTAGACGACCCGCTGATATTTCTCGACTCGAAGAGCTACCTCACTTCTATCTATTAGGCATTAAAAGTGATCCAAAGATCCGTTTTGAAAGAATTCATGCCAGACATGAACGTAGTGATGATCAAGAAAAAAGTTATCAAGAATTTCTTGAAGATCACAAAAAGTCTACGGAGATTTATGCACCAGAAATGGTGCAACATGCACCCTATAAAATTACTAACAACGGGACTGCTGAAGAACTATACACAGAAATAGATACAGTATTAAAAAGGATTTTAAAAAATAAAGAAACAACTAATGAAAACTAACCCACAAGGTCATCTTTTCACTCTTGACGGGACAGACGCTTCAGGTAAACAAACACAAACTAATTTGTTGAAGGAACATCTGCAAGCTTTAGGTCACGCTGTGGAAACAATTAGCTTTCCTCGCTATGGAGAAAAAGCTGCTCAAAAGGCAGTAGACTACTTACAAGGTGCATTAGGCAATAATGCCCAAGTTATTGATCCGTTTCTTGTCTCAACCTTTTTTGCCGAAGATCGCTTTAACTATGCACCGACTATGTTGGCTGCTCTAGCAAAAGGCCACATGGTTATTTCTGACCGTTACGTTGCGGCTAATGTCGGACATCAAGGCAGTAAGTTTGATAACCCTACTGAGAGAGACGCATTTATTAAATGGTTATTTAATCTAGAATATGAAAAGAATAAAATCCCAAAACCTAGTATTAATTTTATTCTCCATGTACCACTAGAGATTAGCCAGCAATTAATTAAAAGTAGAGGTCAAGCCACAGATATTCATGAAAAAGATGCCGATCATTTACGACGAGCTGAAGCAGCGTATCTAGAATTACCAAAACTCTTTCCAGGCTTCACTCTGATTAACTGTGTAAAGAATGAAGAGTTAATGTCTCCAGAAGAAATTCATGAAATTATTTGGAACCATGTGTTGCCTTTTTTACCTAAAAAAAATTAGTATAACCCAACTTCGGTTGGGTTTTTTCTTTTTTAGAACCATGGTAGAATTACCTTAATTATTAGTTATTATTGCTTGCATTCTTTATGAAGTACGACGTAATTATAGGTCTGGAAATCCACACTGCTTTAAACACTAAGTCTAAAATGTTTTGTTCGTGTGATAATACCCTCTCGACTGAGACAAATACCACAGTTTGTCCCATTTGCCTTGGTCATCCAGGGACCTTACCCGTGGCCAACAAAAAAGCCATTGAGGCCACAGTTCTCTTGGGCTTAGCCTTAAATTGTCAAATCAATACCCATTCCAAATTTGACCGTAAAAACTACTTTTACCCTGATTTACCCAAGGGCTACCAAATATCTCAATATGACCTCCCTCTAGCCTATAAAGGCCGTTTAAAGGCTAATAACAAGACTATAGCCCTGACCCGTATTCATCTTGAGGAAGATACAGGCAAACTAACACATCCCTCTGGTGCCGACTATTCATTTGTCGATTTTAACCGTGCTAGTACCCCCCTAGTTGAAATGGTCACTGAACCGGTTATTCCTGACGCTGCTACTGCCAAAGCTTTTGGTCAACGCTTTCAGCAAATTTTACGCTATCTAGAAATATCAGGCGCTGATATGGAAAAAGGTGAAATGCGTTGCGAAGCCAATGTTAGTGTGCAAAAAAAAGGGGGTTGGAAATATGCTAAAGGCGAAATAATACCAGTTGGTAAAAATATATTAAGTGCGAAAGTTGAAGTAAAAAATATTAACTCCTTTAAATCATTAGAAAAGGCCATTGAGTTTGAAGTTAAACGTCAATCCGCTATGCTGGATAAAAATCAGAAAGTACTTCAAGAAACAAGAGGTTGGAATGATGTAAAAAATGAAACAATTAGCCAGCGTGTTAAAGAAACATCAGCTGATTATCGCTATTTTCCAGAGCCTGACCTTCCACCAATTACCATTGATGCAAAATGGTTAGGTGAAATTAAGGCGATGTTAGTAGAGTTACCTGACCAAAAAGAAGAGCGTTTTCAAAGTGAATATAATCTTTCCCCCTATGATGCAGAAACACTCGTATCTGATAAACAGCTAGCTGGTTACTTTGAAGAAGTCGTTTCAGAGTTACAAGCATGGGTGAAAACAAATAAAGATAAGTGGGAACGACATGACAAAACACTACCAAAATTAGCAGCTAATTGGTTAACCAATGAATTTTCTAAACATCTTAACGAAAAGCATTTAACACTTGAAACAATAAAAATTACACCGGAAAACTTTGCAGAACTAGTTCTCCTACTTCATAATGGCAAAATCAATTCAAGTGCCGCTCAACAAGTATTATCTGCAATGTTTAGTAAGGGTGGTGAACCAGAAGCTATCATGCGAAATCTTGGATTAGAACAAGTTGATGATGAAGCTGCATTAATTAAAGCCATTGACCAAGTAATCAAAGAAAAAAAAGAACAAGTTGAAGAATATAAAAAAGGTAAAATTTCCTTGTTACAGTTTTTTATTGGTCAAGTCATGGCTAAAACCAAGGGACGAGCTAATCCAGAAAAAGTTAAACAATTACTAGAAAAGAGACTTAAATAATTTTTATTGTTATAGTGACTATATATGAAAATAACTATTTTTGATCTTAAACCAGAAGAAAAGGAATTACTTCATCAACGATTAAAGGGCCATACAGTCACCTACTTTACTGAACCTCTCCAGAAAGTACCAATTAAGAAGTTTCAGAATACTGAAATAATTTCTTGTTTTATTTCTTCAGTAGTAGATCAAAAAACCATAGCGAGTTTACCTAACTTGAAGTTTATTGCCACCCGTTCTACTGGCTTTGACCATGTTAGCTTAAAAGAAGCTACAAAAAGGAAAATCTCAGTCACCAACGTACCAACATATGGAGAAAATACTGTGGCAGAACATACTTTTGCTTTAATCTTAACGTTATCTCGAAATATCCATCAATCATACCTTCGAACTCAAAAAAATAACTTCTCAATAGAGGGATTAAAAGGTTTTGATTTGTGTGGTAAGACAATTGGCGTAATTGGAACTGGTAAAATTGGTAGTCACGTAATACGAATTGCTAATGGTTTTGAAATGAAAGTAATTGCTTATGATACGTTCCAAAATAAAAAACTAGCTAAAGAATTTGGTTTTCCCTATGTACCATTAAATAAACTGCTGCAAAATTCTGATATTATTACCCTTCATTTACCCCTACTCAAACAAACTGAACATATCATTAATACTAAAAATATTAAATATATAAAAAAAGGAGCCTTACTGATTAATACGGCTCGAGGTGGTTTAATACAAACTTCAGCTCTAATCCAAGCCTTAGACAAAAAAATAGTTTCTGAAGTTGGTCTTGATGTCTTAGAAGAAGAAAATACAATTTTAGAAGAGCATCACTTATCTGCTCACGGAGCAAAACACCGAAAAGAATTAGGGATGTTGATTAAGAACCACAAACTTCTTAAGAAACATAATGTTATTTTTACTCCTCATATTGCCTTTTATAGTCAAGAAGCGGTCGATAGAATAACAAATACTTCAATTGATAATATACTAGCTTTCACCAAGGGCAAAAAGCAGAATATTGTAAACTTGAAATAAACTATTACTTTTTAAGAAAATCGCCAACCAGTTTGGTGATTTTTTTAATACTCTTTACTTTTACCCATATAATCTCTCTCCCCTGTTTTTCCCAACGTCTAAACCAGGTCATTTGTCGTTTGGCAAACTGGCCACTAGTAATACTAATTCGTTCTTCCATTTCTTCACGAGAAATTTCTTTCTTCAAGAAGAGTGAAATATACTTATATTCCAAACCAAAGGAAATTAATCGTTCCCAACTTAAATTTTGCTTATGAAGTCTCTGCACTTCATCTATCATCCCTCCCTCAAGCCTTTCTTCTAACCGCTTCTTGATATTTTTCCTAATTATTGGAAGAGAAGTTTCAATCCCTAGAACTAAACTTTGGTATTTAGGCTTAGATTGTCCATGAAAATTAGTATGAGTCTCAGCGCTTTGCTCCATAATATCAAGATATCTTTCTAGACGTCGTTTATTTTTCAAATCACTCGTATTTAATCGTTGTAGAAACTTAGGATCAACACTTGATATTCTTTCCTGTAAAGCTTGTAGAGACAAATTATGTGGCAAACTGGAACGAGGTTTTGTATCAGATAATTGATAGCCATCAACTACAGACTGTAGGTATAATCCACTACCTCCAACTAAGATAGGTACTTTACCCTTCTTAAGCACCCTATCAATTGCTTGGTAGGCCTTGGTTTGATAACTCTTTAAATCAAATTGTTCTGACGGTTTAACAACATCTATTAAATGATAGTCCACTTTGTTTCTTCCTGAACCATATTCTATTAAATCTTTTCCAGTACCGATATCCATTCCTTTATATACTTGCCTAGAGTCAGCACTAATAATCTCACCATTAAAAAAACGCGCTAGCATAACGGCTAACTTTGTTTTACCTGAGGCGGTTGGGCCAAGAATGACTACAATTTTTTGCATGGTAAATCTATTTTGACATTAGCTATCAAATTCTTCCAATACTTGTTTTTGTTTACGACTTAAATGTGTGGGTGTATCTACAATAACTTCAACATGGTGATCTCCTCTACCCTTACCTCGCAAGCTTGGAATACCTTTACCCCGTAGCATAAAAACCTTACCAGATTGCGTACCGGAAGGAATTTTTAAGGTTACCTCTCCATCCACTGTTTGAATATCAATACTTGTACCTAGAGCTGCTTGAGGGAAACTAATATGAGCTTCAGAATATACTGAAGTGCCAACTCGTTTAAATCTACTGTCAGTTTGTACTGACATATGTACATATAAATCTCCTGCAGGTGCTCCTTTTTCCCCTGCTTCACCTTGGCCTGTTAAACGAATTGATTCCCCGTTATCTATGCCTGCTGGAACCTTAATCTTTAGTTCGGTGCTTTCTTTTACTACTCCTCTCCCAGAACATACTTTACAAGGTGTAGTAATCTTTTTGCCTTCACCCTGGCAGGTTGGACATACCGTCTGCATTTGCATTTGACCAAGAATTGTTCGTTGCATTTGTGTCACTGAACCTCTTCCCTGACAAGTTGGGCAAGTTTCAATTTTAGAGCCTGGTTCAGCACCATTACCTTGACAATGAGTACACGTAGCTGATTTAGACAATCGAATTACTTTCTCAGAGCCAAAAACTGCTTCAAGAAAAGAAATTTCAAGTCTGACTTCAATATCACCACCTCGACTTTGTCGTTGTGTTCGTCCTCGTCCACCACCAAAACCAAACATGTCACCAAAGCCACCAAAAATATCACCTAAGTCATCCATGTTAATATTGAATCCTTGACTACCATTGAAGCCTCCCCAATTGGCTTGTTGACCGCCTCCAGCTTGGCCTGATTCAAAGTTAGAACCAAATTGATCATAGCGAGCCCGGCGCTCTTTGTTCCCAAGCACTTGGTATGCTTCATTTAATTCCTTAAATTTAGCTTCATCACCACTGGATTTGTCAGGGTGATGTTTATGAGCTTCCTTGCGAAAAGCTTTTTTTATTTCTTCTTCTGAGGCGTTTTTTGAGACACCGAGAATTGAATAGTAGTCTTTAGACATGATTAGCCTTTAAAGCCAATTTCTTTTTCATTAGCTTTTGCTTGTTTAACTGTTCCAAACTTTTCTTCGTATTTTTTTAGATTGTCACTCATAGCTGCAATTATTCTCTTAAAGTGACCAGGTGTGGTCATAATCTTGGAAACAATCTTACCTGAGTTACCAGCAATGTTTCCAAAGATTAATTGAAATTCTTCTTCATTGTGATTAAGCCAAGCAATATTTGCATACTCACCACCTTGAATAGAGTCATTGATTTGAATTTCTGGACCTTTTGGATTTTCTGACATAGAAAAAATTAATAGTTAATATAACTTTACTTCTTTTCCTCAAATTCACCTTCTACTGGTGCTTCTTTAGGAGCACTGCCATCTCCACCCTCAGGTTGAGTACTTTCACTAGGATTTGCTGTAGCAGCAGAAGCTGGTGGAGGAGTTTGAGCTGCTTGATACATAGCAGTACCAATACGTTGAGCTACCGCGTTTAACTCTTCCATTGCTTTCTTCATATCATCATAGCGATCGCTATCTTTAATATCAGTTAAGGCTTTGAGTTTAGCTTCTAATTCAGTTTTATCTTCAGCTTTCATCTTATCACCAGATTCTTTCAAAAGCTTATCAGTTTGGAATACTACAGCCTCAACCTGATTTTTCATATCAGCTTGTTCTTTCTTTTTTTTGTCATCTTCAGCGTGCAATTCAGCATCTTGCTTCATTTTCTCAATTTCTTCTTTGGAAAGACCAGAAGAAGCCGTGATAGTGATATGTTGAGCTTTGTTAGTGGCTTTATCAGTAGCTTTAACATTCAAAATACCATTGGCATCAATATCAAAGGAGACTTCTACCTGAGGAATACCACGAGGTGCTGAAGGAATACCGTCAAGAATGAAACGACCTAAACTCTTGTTGTCAGAAGCCATGGGACGATCACCTTGAACTACATGAATCTCTACACTAGTTTGATTATCAGCAGCAGTTGAAAAAATTTGTGACTTAGAGGTAGGGATGGTTGTATTTCTTTCAATCAACGGTGTAGCCACTCCACCCATAGTTTCAATACCTAATGAAAGCGGTGTAACATCAAGTAATAACACATCTCGAATATCACCTTGCATAACTCCAGCTTGAACAGCAGCGCCTAGAGCTACTACTTCATCAGGGTTAACAGTTAGATTTGGTTCTTTACCAAAAAACTCTTTTACTTTAGCTTGCACCAATGGCATACGAGTCATACCACCAACCATAATTACTTCTTGAATATCAGCAGTGGTCATCTTAGCATCAGCCAAAGCCTTTTTAATTGGCTCAATAGTCTTCTCTACTAAGTCAGCTACTAATGACTCTAATTGAGCACGAGTAATTTTCATAACTAAGTGCTTTGGTCCACTCGTGTCTGTAGTAATAAAAGGTTGATTGATTTCAGTTTCAGCTGTGGTTGATAATTCAATCTTGGCTTTTTCAGCTGCTTCTTTGATACGTTGTAAGGCTAAAGTGTCTTTTGACAAATCAATACCTTGATCTTTTTTAAACTCATTAATAATCCAGGTGATGACTCGTTGGTCAAAATCTTCACCACCTAAGTGTGTGTCACCGTTAGTAGCTTTTACTTCCACTGTATCTTCAGAGATTTCTAAAACTGAAACGTCAAAAGTACCACCACCTAAGTCATACACGGCAATTTTCTGACCTTTCTTTTTGTCAAAGCCATAGGCTAAAGCAGCCGCAGTTGGTTCATTAATAATACGCTTTACATCTAAGCCAGCAATCTTCCCAGCATCTTTGGTAGCTTGGCGTTGTGAATCATCAAAATATGCAGGTACAGTAATAATTGCTTCGGTAATTTTTTCACCTAGCTTGGCCTCAGCATCAGCTTTGAGTTTTGATAAAATCATAGCTGAAATTTCTTGAGGACTATATTCCTTATCTTGAAGTTTTACCTTAACACCTTCACCAGCTTGCACAATTTTATATGGCATAGTTTTAAGGTCACGTTGTACTTCTTCATCCTCAAAGCGACGACCAATTAATCGCTTCACAGCAAACACTGTATTTTCTGGGTTAGTAACAGCTTGACGTTTAGCTGTTAAACCAACTAAACGTTCACCATTTTTAGAAATAGCTACCACTGAAGGAGTGGTTCGATTCCCTTCAATATTTTCAATAATCTTTGGTTGACCACCTTCCATGATAGCCATGGCACTATTAGTGGTTCCTAAGTCAATTCCTAGTATTTTAGACATAATTGTATAATTAATTCTTAGTTTCAATTTTAATTTTATTAGGCTTAGTTTCTGGAGCTTTGGGGATAATAATTTTTAACACACCGGCTTCAGAAATTGCTTTGGCATCACTGCCTTGAACATGGGCTGGTAATGGGATACTTCTGTAAAAACTGCCGCGACGGATTTCCTTTCGATAATAATTCTTTTCTTCAACTTCATTCTGCTTTTCACTCTCACCCTTAATTGACAGTACATCATTTTCAATTGAGATATCAACTTTTGAAGGGTCAATTCCAGCCATCTGAGTTTCTACAATTACAGAGTCTTTATCTTCGTACATATCAATGGCGGGCATAAAGTTATCAAGGCTGCGGTTTGATGGGATGATACCACCTATGGCTTCATCCATATCATCAAATGAGTTAAAAAGTGGTGTCCATTTTATTAATGACATATAGGTATAATATAAATGTTAATTAGAAATAGTGTATATATCTTGTTTATTCAGTAAATTTATACACAGCGACTCGTCCTGGAATTATTACTTTATCATGTAGGTAATATCCACCTTTTAATTCTTCTGCTACTTTTCCATCTTGATCTTTTTCAGATGTTGATCGATTTTCAACTGCTTCCATTGTAATTGGATCAAATTCTTTGTCCATAGTCATTATTTCTTTTACCCCTGTTTCCTCCAATAATTTTTTAAACTGCTGAATGATATGAGAGATGCCTATAAACCAGGGTTGTTGTTTGTCTGCTTCAGCATGCTGTAATGAAAGTTTTAAATTATCATAGACTGGCAATAGTTCAAGAATTAAAGATTCATTGGCATACAGAATTGTGTCTTTTCGTTCTTTGGTAGTTTGTCGTAATAAATTCTGATAATCAGCTAAAGCCAATTTATACTTATGATCAAGCTCGTCACAGATTTTTTGTAAATCTTCTGTTTCTGCTTGGTTAGTAACTTCTGGCTCTTCATCAGAAATAATAGGTTCGTTGTTAGACATAGAGTTAGTTAGTTTCAGTTAATTTTTTGATCAGATAATTGAGTCGGCCTAGATTTTTTTCATAATCCATACGTAGCGGTCCAATCAAGGCAATTAATCCAATATTATTCTTGCCTTGAAAACGACTGATAATGGTGCCGGAAAAAATACCAAAGGGGCTTTGTTTACCTAATAAAATTCGTGGTTCAAAATCAATAGTTTCAAACACTTCACTCACAATTTCATCAATACGATCAATGACTGAAGATATATCATAGACAAGATTAGGATGATTAAACTCTGGTTGCTGGAGTAGGTTTGAAACACCAGTATAGTAAACATGATTTTTGTGAAAGGCCCAGATCACTGCTAGGTTAGACATTTGGGCCAGTTTCTTAGCTGTTTGCTTAGCCTCAATCTCATCAGTGATATTATCTTCAAGTAAAATTTCCTCTTTTTTGTTTAAAGGCTTCTTTTCTAAAGAGTTAACAAAAAGATTATAGGCTTGTTCAGTAGGGATACGTCCAGCAGAAGTATAGGGTTGTGTGATCCAACCTTCGGCCTCTAATTCAGCCATTTCATTCCGAACCGTAGCTGGACTAAACTCCAAATTATACTTCTCAACCAGGGTATTTGAGGCCACTGGTTGGCCTGAGGCAATATGTTCCTCAATAATTATATTTAATATTAGCCTTTTTCTTTCATCCATAGACATATACTACAATTTTATCAAAATTAGCAATCAAGTGTCAAGAGTGCTAAATAGTCTTTATATTACTTTGACAAAGTAGGCATTTATACCTAAAATAGTTTTAATTAGAAGCTGTACATTTTATAATAATAAAAAAACATTAATGAATTTTCGAGAATTTTTAAATCCCGCTTGCTCTATTAAGTATATATCTGGGCAAAGTTTAAAGATATATAAACTACTCAATAAATTAAAAAATGAGTATGAACAGTATATTCCTAAGAATGCTCAACTCTTCCGTTTTATGGTGTTAAGAATTTTTACAAAGCATACCTTTCGACACAGATTAACTGCAAATCCTGATTATCCTGTTCAATTTAATATTGAGCAAGATTTAGTATATTTCGAGCATGAAAATATACTTACTGAAGAAAAAGCTCTTCAGAGAATAAAACAATGGGATGACAAACGACTGCCAGCTGATACAATCAACGATCAGTTTACAGGATTTCAAATATTAAAAGCTAATGGTAAGTTATCTGTTGGTTATAAAAAATCTTTTTTTCTTTTTTGGACATCGATAGAACCACACTCAAAAATATTTTTAGAAATTCCTGGTTACCCCGGAGAAGACGATCAAGTAATTGATCTTTCAGTAAACAAAAAATATATTCGTGACGATAAAGATATGTGCTTCAGACCTGAGGAGTTTTTATATAACTCAGAGAAGTTTACAATAAAGCCAAGCTTATTTGTATAGAAATTAGAAAACCCATTGTATTAGTACAATGGGTTTTTTCAATCAATAATTAATAAAAAACCCTCATTCCATAATGGTGTTATGCTAGAGGGTTGAATTAATATACTCTTAGATATTATCTGTTATAGTAGGAAGTAAAATTACCAGTAGCTATTCTGCCAAACATAGAATATGCTTTTGTTACCGGATTAAGGATAACAATGGCTTCTTCAAATCTGTCTTCAACTAATTTCCCTGAAGTTAACCTAAAAATTAATTGGTTGTCTTCAGTTAATTTCATAATTTCTAAATATTCAAATTTGTTACCTTTATTTTTTTGAGGTATAGGTAAACTATCAATCTTCCAGACAAATTTTTGTTTTGAAAGAAGATAGATATTTTTTGGAGCATTGACCCAATCCGTATAAACATAAAAAATATATACACTGTCAGAAACAAAACCGCCATGTAAAGGAAGATTGTATTTACTACCAAAATTCTCTACCCACGGAAATCTTAAGATATCGTTACCTTGGTAACTAAGAATAGTTCTACTTTCCTTTACAGCCAAAAAATCTTCTCCATGATATAGGATTGAATCTTTGGTTTGAAAACCTTCAGGCCACGTAAAAGTATGCTCCGGTTGGTATAAGGATAGAAATTGTTTTCCTTGACCATACACTTTTGTTAAGGTATCAAATGTTTCAGGACAAGACAGCTGAGTATACCCCGTGTTAGTAAATATACAGATCAAATAAAATAAAATACTGGATGAAATTTTCATTACTTCTCCTTCTTTTTTATTATTTTAATGTTCAAAAAAATTTGTTATGTATCCAATTACAGCACGAAAGCAGCAAAAAATCAAGGTCTGTCTTTTTTATACTCTCCAAAATACCAGTGCAATAGTTCACGAGCAATAGGAGTAGCAGCCACACTTCCCTCTTTACCTTCTTCAACTAAGACGGTAATGACTAGTTCTGGTTTTTCATAGGGGGCAAAACCAGTAAACCAAGCATGTGGGTCTTTCTTAGAAGACCACTGAGCGGTTCCTGTTTTTCCAGCGGCAGTAACCGGTAACTCAAATAGACTACGAGCACTACCTGAAGTAACTGTTTGTCTCATACCCTCTCTGATAACTTGAGTAACATCTGGTGAAAAAATATCTTTGGCTAAGATCTCACCACTAACATCGCGAATAAGTTCACCACTTGGTGCTTTAACATCTTTAACAAGATGCGGTTGATATAATGTCCGGCCATTAGCAAAGTAACTGGTGTAAGCCGCTACTTGCAGTGGTGTCGTAATTAAATCACCTTGTCCAATAGCTACATGGTACGTATCACCAATATACCAGCTTTCTTTTTTAGTGGCTTCCTTCCAACCTTTTGTTGGCACAAAACCACTGGCTTCATTTGGTAAATCAACGCCCAATATTGATCCTAATTTAAATTTCTGTAGATATGTCACCATGGTATCAATGCCTAATCCAGTGAAATCTTTGTAGCCACCACCAATATAGTAAAAGAAAGTGTTAACAGACTCAGCAATAGCCTTACGAACATTAGTTAGTCCATGACCGCCAGCTTTCCAATCAGGAAATGACCATTGCCCCACTTGTAGTCCTCCGGTACTGAGGAAAGTAGTATCTGAAGAAATTATTCGTTCTTGCAAGGCTGCACCAGCGATAATTGGCTTAATTGTTGAGCCTGATGGATACTCACCACTCACTACCCGGTTAAACAATGGTTGTGTGTCTGACTCTGATAATAATTTATATTCATCACTAGTAATTCCACGGGCAAAAATATTCCCGTTAAATGTTGGTAAACTTACCATGGCTATAATCTCGCCATTATTAGGATTAATAACTACAGCAGCTCCTTTCTGTCGATTTAACTTTTGTAAGTTTTCTGCCATTATTTCTTCTAGCTTCTTTTGTACCGGAGCATCAATTGATAATACTAAATCATTACCAGGAACAGCTGGAGTTTCACTAACAATATTTTTTTCTTTACCTAAGGCTGTGACTTCAATCTGCTTAACACCAGGTACGCCTCGTAATTCTTTTTCCCACGATTTTTCTAACCCAGATTTACCTATATAATCAATTGGACTATAACTATTATTATCCCTTTCTAATTCTTCTTCATTAATTTTTCCAGTATATCCAAGTAAATGAGAAAAAGACAAACTAGGCATCTGATACTCTCGACGACTCTTGTTTGAGAGTACAATACCTGGCAATGAAAAAGCTTCTAAATAAATTTTTAATGCATTTTCATATGCTATATTATCAGCCAAAAATAACGGTTGATAAAAATCTAATTGAGACGGTGGAATAGCAGAAATTGTAGTATTAACTTCCTCGGCCGAAAACTTACCAGTCATATCGGCTAATTTTTTTAATAAATCAAATCGCTCAGCCTGATCTTTTGGTAAATCAGCTGGAATACAATATAACAAAAAATTAGCGACGTTTTGAACTAAGACTGAACCGTTACTGTCATAAAACGTGCCACGGCTAGCTTCTAACCGTTCTAACCGTAATCGATTGCCATTAGCCATATCTCTGTAATACGCTCCTTTGGCTACTTGGAGCCAGACTAAACGACTACCAAGTAGAACAACTAGAGTGGCAACGCTCCATTTAAAAATAGTCAGAAATGAACTATTGAAATGATTGGAAACCGTTTCTTCACCTTGTCCAGTTGGAGAGAACACACCCTCCACCCATTCTTTATGAAATTTTCCACCAAAATTACCATACTTAAGACGACCCTCTTGGATAACAAAGGGATTTTGACTATGTTCTCTTTTTTTCTTTTGACTAATCATATTTCAGATTGAATTTCTCCAAAAATACAGGTCGTAAACGTCTAGTTACAATATTTAATATATAAAAAAATATTAAAGCAATAATAACACCGAAACCTACACTAGTTAATTCTTCAGTTACAAACATACGTAATGAGACCAAGTGATTATTTTCCAAGGTGTGCTTAGCTAGCAATACTAAATCATAGGTTAATAGACTGCTAGCCGTGACAACACTAATTGAATAAAGTGATCTATTAGTCATTACCCGTTCAAATAATATATTAATTACTACCAGTGAGCACAGAAGACCAATATAATAAAAACCGTACATTCCGAAATTAAATAATTCGAGCATAAAGCCTCCAATTAATACCCACCAGGCGGCTAAACGAAGATTACCAAGAAGAAACACAAAGACCAACATAACAGGCAACAATGATATCCGAGCTAACCCCCAAGGCAATTCGCTCACCAGCGTAATATCTAATATACTTATCAGCACTATTAATAGTATATGGCCGATATTTCTAAAATACATACAAATTATTTAATCACTGAAATAATACGCATGTGATCAAAATTCCCAAGCGGTTCAATTAAGGCATGCTGCCAAATTTCATTACCTTCCTGAATAACACGACTTACACGACCTAACACCAGGCCAGCTGGCATGTTGGCTTCAAGACCTGATGTAACAATTACTTCTTGTTCATTAATAACACGACCGTGAGGAATAAAATCAACTTTTACAGTTAGTGCTAAATCACTTTGCACCACTCCAATAGTTCCGGCTTGACCTTGAATACTAACCGCAAAACGACAAGCATCATTAAATAGTAAACAAGCTTCAGATATATGATCCTCTGTTGATGTTACTTTACCAAGTAACACTCCATCACTATCAACAATTGGCATACCAATCCCTATACCATCAGCTGATCCTCGATCAATAATAATACTTTGTTGTTTAGTGCTTTCCCCTGATTTTTCTCTAGCTAATACATTAGCAACAACATAACTATGAATTCCTGTATTAAAGAACTGTAGTTGTTTGCGTAAGTCCTCGTTCTCTAGCTTAAGGGTACTTAACTCGGCATTTTCAACCAATAAACGATGATTTTCAGGCTCTAGTACTGCTATTTTCTGTTGCAACTCTTCGAGTGAGTTGGTTTCAGGTGAATTATTCTGAAAAATATTTCCTAACCAATAGCCATGACGAGCTAACGGTGAAAAAAATCCCGCCAAAGCATTATTAACTGGTTTTAAAAAACCAAGTTGACGAATACCAATAATCACAGCAATAATTGCAGCGACTACGCCAAAAGTGACAAGCGAATTCTTTTGACTCATATTTATAATTCTTTAGTACTTGGAACTACTACTTTTTCTAATAATTCAGCATCCGCTAATAAAATACCCGTTCCTCGAACAACACAGGTAAGTGGGTCATCGGCAGCACGAACAGAAATTTTCGTGGCTTGAGAAATTTCTTGATCAAGACCACGCAACAAAGCTCCTCCACCAGTTAAAATTATGCCATATTCATAAATATCAGCTACTAGTTCAGGCGGCGTTGTTTCTAAAATTAATTTTATATTATCAATAATCTGGTGAATAGT
Source organism: uncultured Gammaproteobacteria bacterium (assembly GCA_964540895.1). GTDB lineage: Bacteria > Patescibacteriota > Patescibacteriia > Patescibacteriales > Patescibacteriaceae > Patescibacterium. The sequence continues at coordinate 360,069 of CAZIOP010000001.1, forward strand.
CCGGTGCATGGCTTCCCGAATCTGACCATCAGTAATTCTCATTTCACGGGGCAGACCATTCATTAAGTCTCGACCGCGTACCATCATTTCCAGTGACTCTTTCAGAGGCGTAGCCGAACCAATCCTAATTTTTATTTCTTCTGCCAACTGCTCACCAATTAACAAATTAAACTCTTCTCGAATATATTGAATAATTTCATGATTTAAAAAATTGCCGGCCAACCGTATATTCTTCCAACTAACCGGGCCACCTAAGGAAATAACAGCTATTTCAGTAGTACCACCACCCATATCAACTACCATAGTAGCACTGGCTTCAGTGACGGGTAACCTAGCCCCAATTGCTGCTGCCATTGGCTCTTCGACTAAATACACCTGTCTAGCCCCAGCCGAGCGGGCAGCGTCTTCTACGGCCTTTTTTTCCACTTCGGTAATGTCTAAGGGAATACCAATCACCACCCGTGGACGTGGAGCCAAACTAAATTGTTCATTATGAGCTTTGTCAATAAAGTATTTAAGCATTTTTTCAGTCACCTCAAAGTCAGAAATTACGCCATCGACTAAAGGTTTAATAACCTGAATATGAGCCGGGGTTTTGCCAATCATTTTTTTGGCATCTTCACCCACAGCTAAAATCTCTTCAGTTCTAACATTAACCGCTACAATTGAAGGCTCATTAATTAAAATACCCTTATCTGGGGTGTAGACAAGGGTATTAGCTGTACCAAGATCAATCCCCAGGTCTTGACTAAATTTTCCAAAAAATCTATTAAACATGTCTGAAAATTAATAGTGTAATAAAACGTCCGAACTTTAGTAGTGTAATAGTTATGAAAGTTGTTTAATTAAATCAGATAGGGGGATAATATTACTAGTTGTCTCACTACGTGCTTTTAATTCTGCACCACCGGCTTCAAGCGATTTTTCACTAACAATTACTCGAAAAGAACAACCAATTAAATCAGCGTCATTAAGTTTTTCGCCATTACTAGCTTCAGATCGATCGTCAAATAATACTTCAATATTTTTCTTGCTCAGTTCTGTATATATTTCTTCTGCCTTTAATGTAACTGTATCAGAATTTCCTAAAGAAATTACATGAACCTTAAAAGGAGCAATTTCCAAAGGCCATATCATACCAGCTTCATCAGACATTGTTTCCACAATTGTTCCCATTACTCGAGCTGGACCAATACCATATGAACCCATGATTACTTTTTTACTTTCTCCACTTTCATCAAGATACGTTAAATCAAGTGCATCAGAAAAACGAGTTCCTAAATTAAAAATATTGCCTACTTCGCTAGCTTTTTTTTCTTCTACATCACTTTCTGTTAAACCAAGCTCTTGCAATGTTTCAGGAGAATACACTTCTTGATTGATAGCAATCTTTTTTTCTTTACTAACATAAATTGTATCCTCTCCTGTTTCAGTTACTGTTTGAAATTCATGTGAATATTTGGCAAAGACTCCACCAGAAGCAAATGTTAGATAGGTGAGATTACTTAAACCTAAGCGACTAAATATTTTTTCATAGGCTGCTTTTACTTTGTCATACAAGGATGAATGTTCTTCTTCTGTTCGTGAAAATGAATACATGTCTTTCATCAAAAATTCACGTGTTCGCATAATCCCACTTTTGGCTCGAACTTCATTTCTAAACTTAGTTTGGAATTGATAAATAGAAATTGGTAAATCTCGATATGATTTAACAAAGTTTTTCATTAACTTTGTCATGGCAGCTTCATGGCTAAACGCCAAACCAACTTCTGTTTCATTCTTCAAGGTTGTTTTAAACCATACATCAACTGATTCATCTGCCCATTGATTGGTTGGTTCCCATGTTTCTTTGTTCTGTAAGCTAGGCATGGTCAATTCCTGAGCACCTAACGCTTCCATTTCTTCACGAATCACCTGTTTAATTTTTTCTAACACCCGTAAGCCTAGAGGCAGAAAGCCAAACACTCCAGCCATTTCTTTATAAATAAAACCAGCTCGTAACAATAACTGGGCATTTTTTGATACCTCATCCTTAGGAGAATTCTTAGAAGTTTTGGTAAATAATAGGGATTGTCGCATATAAGTTGTTTAAAAAGTATACCTGAAAAGAGAGTCGCTGTCAAAATAAAATACAGGCTCTTTTTTTACAAAAAGCCTGTATTTAAAGGTTAAAAACGTATCTAGACTTTTCGTCGGCGAAGGTTCTCAGAAGCTACTAATAACGGGGATGCCAAGAAAATTGAGCTGTATGTTCCAAAAAAGATACCAACTAATAAGGCCATAGCGAAATAATGAATAGAGCTGCCGCCCATGATGGTAATAGCTACCAAAACCAACAATACAGTCAATGAAGTGTTAATAGAGCGAGTAAGGGTTTGATTTAAACTGGTGTTAACAGTACCAGCAAAACTGTCATTGGAGCGAGGTAAATTTTCACGAATACGATCAAATACAACAATTGTATCGTGAACACTAAAACCAAGGACTGTTAATACTGCTGCCACAAAACTGGTATTAATCTCAACATTATGAAAATGTCCTAGGTATGCAAAAAAACCAAGTACGATTAATACATCGTGAACTAAAGAAATAATTGTAGCTGTTCCATACTTCCACGATGCAACTGGGCGAGACACGCGACGGAAAGCCCATGCAATGTATACACTTATAGCAAGCAATACTAAAATAGTAGCTGAAATAGCTTTACGTTGTAATTCTTGACCAATAGAGGGTCCAACTGCTTCAAAACGTAACTCTTCAATTGTTTTAGCTGGCTCCTTATCATTAATTGGTGCAAAGGTACGCAATTCTTTGAGTGCGGCTTGGTGAACATCTTCAGAGGTTTGCTGAAAACGTAAAATTATTCCTTTCTCTCCAACTGGTTGCACAGTTAAACTTTGTAAATCAAGATCTTGAAGTTTTGATTCTACCTCAGTTACACTTGGTCGTTCATTATGAAAGTTAACTTCTAATAAACTACCGCCTGTAAAATCGATACCAAGTTTCAACCCCCAGATTGAAAGCATGATAACAGATGCAATCATCAAAGCAGCGGAGATACTTAACCATATTTTATTTTTTTCAATAATCTGATACATATTATGATTTTTGTTTATAACCAATTAACCAGCGGTGCTTATCAAACCATTGTTCACTAAACAAACGTAACAATGTTCTGGTAAACATAATGGCGCTAAACATGGAAATTACAACACCAAGAGCCAGAGTAACTGCAAAGCCTTTGATAATACTGGTAGAAAAGTTAATTAATACAAAAGTTGTTAGTAACGTTGTGAAGTTACTATCTCTGATTGAAGGCCAGGCACGGGAAAAACCTTCTTGAATAGCTAAAGATAGAGACTTCCCAGCTCGTAATTCTTCCTTCAGACGTTCAAAAATAAGAATATTGGCGTCAACGGCCATACCAATAGACAGAATAAATCCTGCAATACCAGATAGTGTTAAAGTAACAGGCCAAATTTTAAAAATAGCTAAAGATAAAATACCATACGCAGCCAATGCTACGACTGAAATTACGCCTAAGAAACGATAATAAATAATCATGAATAAGGCTACTAGTAACAACCCAACCATACCGGCGCGTAAACTGTTGTTAACTGATTCTTGACCAAGACTTGCACCCACTGTTTGTTGATTGATTAAGGTAATAGGTACAGGTAAAGCTCCAGCATTAAGTCGTTTAGCTAAATCACGAGCTTCTGTAATAGTAAAGTTACCCTGGATAACAGCTTTACCGCCAGTAATCTTTTCATTCACATTAGGTGTGCTAATGGCATACCCATCAAGAAAAATTGCCACTGGTTTATTTACGTTTCGGCCAGTAATATCTTCAAACATCTTTGCTCCTTCATCATCAAATTCCAAACTAACTAAAGGAGTATTATCTTGTGGGTTAAATTCTACAGATGCACGCTTTAAGTTCTTCCCAGTTAATTCGGTATTTTTCCAATCTGTTTCAGGTCCTAAAATATCATCTTCAGTTTTTATTGAAACTAAAATATGACTTACATTGTATTCTGGATTTTCTTCAGTCTTGTAAATTAAATGATAACCAAACTTTGTTTCCACTACAAAGGAAATGGTTCCAACTTTTTGATCAAAAGCAGTATCTTCAAATGGTTTAGCCATTACATCTCGGCCAAACCAACCAAGATCTCCACCCTGATCTTTGTTAGAAGCATCAGTGGAATATTGTTTGACTAAATCTGCAAAATTCTTTGGGTTAGCTTGGGCTTTGATTTCTTTAATCTTTTTATACGCATCTTCTTTAGACATCTCACTCTGACAGCCTTCTGAACCTTTGTAGCAAAGTAACAAATGAGAAGCTTTTACTTCTTTGATTCGTTTGTCAGTAACCTTAACAATTTCAAAACCATCGGCCGCTAAGATATAACTTGAACTAACCTGACCAACTGGAATCGCGTCGGCTACTTTAGCTACTTCAGCATTATCACGTTTAGATACCCAGCCAACTTCACCCTTATTACCTTTAGTGGCATTATCATCACTATATTCTTTAACTAAATCATCGAAATTACCACCATCTTTTAATTTTTTTAAAACTTCATCGGCTCGTTTCTTTGCAGCGTCATTAAAATCAGAGATACTTTTTCTTTCATCAGCAGTTAATTCACGTCGTTCAGTGTTCTGCTCTTTAAATTCCAATAACGGTGTTTCTCCTATCTTCTTAATAGCTTCACCAATATCTTTAATACCAGCTAATTCAACCGTAATACGGTGCTTGCCATCGGCAGTACTATTTACTTCCACGTGAGGCTCACTGACGCCAAAAACATTAACTCGCTTCTCAATAACATCTCTAGCTCCTTCAACAGCTGAGGTTTGTTCACTGGTCGGGATAGATGAAACATCTGCATCATAGGTTAACTGACTACCCCCTAGTAAGTCCAAACCTAAACGAAAAGGAATGTCTTTAACATGTGGTAATGGTAACTTATAATTTGATACTGCTTTATTGTAATAACCACCAAATACTACTAATGAAGCAGCTATTAAAATAACTAATATGATTAAAAAACTGCGCCAAACGCGGGCTTTGCCACGGGCGCGGAACATATTCTTGAAGCGATTTTCAGCCATAGGAGGGATGGGAATTAAGTTATAGTATGTTTGAATATTATACAGGACCTAATCTAAATTGCAAGCCTATATACATGGAGTGAATTATACTAATGAAATAACAAAGTTTTTAACTAATTTCTGGCCTGGGCAGCTTTTTCTAGCAAATTCATTATGAAAGACTATATGAGTCTTTGGAATCTTGTATTTAAATACTAGTTTTCTTAACAAATCGCGCAAAGCATATATCTGATGAGGAGCTGGTTCATCTTTATCAAAATTACCATCTAGACAAATATGCATACAACGACCATCATTCATTTTTTTCTGCCAACAAGCAACTGACGTCTCACCATCAACTCGAGCTTGTCGAATTCTACCTAGGACATTAATTTCATAATGATATCCGATGTAATAGCCTAAACTACTTTTTAAATTCCACTTAAGTCGGTGATAATTATTGGTAGCTTTAAACTGATCTGGGTTCTTTGCAGTTGCGACAGCTGTATGGTGAATCATTATATACTCGGGAATCTTCATATCTCCTTTACTTCTTTTCCAATTGATCAAGTAGTGTATCAATTTTGCGATATAATTCAGGTCTCATCCCAGTATTTTCAATAATATAATTAGCATGTGCTAATACATTATCTACTTCATGAGATTCTGGATTATTATTTCGTTCAGCTTCATCGTGCTCTTTGAATTCTTCAAAACTAATATTATCCCCTTCTCGCTTTCGACCAAGAATCCGTTCATATCGAGTACGTAACGGAGCTTCTAAGCCAATCAAGACAAAATTCTCTCCAAACTGATTTCGCACATAGTCTACTTCAGCTACATTTCTAAAGCCTGTCATAATAGTATTACCCTTTACTCTTTCACAAGCTATATCAGTTGGGTAATGAGAACCTTTAGTTTTTCGTTCAGCGGTTACAAACTCACGAATTGAAGGTCGATCAATTGGCAGTCCTATTTTTTTCATTTCTTCTCGCAAAATATCACCTAAGGAAATATGAAAAAAACCTTTAGAGGTTATATATTCAGCTGACGTATCTTTACCTGATGATGGATGTCCGGCAATGCCAATGATTAACATAGGTTATTGAATATGAATTAAAGCAGTTCTTATAGATTCTTGAGTATACTGAATACGATTTAACTTACCTTTAGTAGCTAATCCAATCGTACCAATACCTTGTCCAATTTTTTCGTTAGTGGTTATACCTGCTTTTACGGCAGCTTGATTCATATCCAGGTGTTCATTAACAATAGACTTAAAAATACTAGGATCATTAAATTCCCAAGCTGAAGATAAGCCTAAGTGGACATTCTCTCCATCATAGATAGCACAAACACAAACATCCATATAACCACTTTTAGTATAAGGCACAATCATTAAGCCTGATTCAATTCCAAAACTATATTCACAGCTCTGAAAGGCACTTTTAGCTCGGTTAATTGCACCACTAATAGTTTCTTCTAATGAAAGTGGTTGCTCCGAAACATCCGAAGGAACATCTATACTTGCAACTACATAGTCTTTTAAATGTGAATATTCTTGTAATAAGTCTTTTAGAGCGATAATTTTTACTTTATTGGTTGAACCAATATTAATTATTTTCTCCATGGACATATTATTTCTTACTTGTTTTAGCTTTATTAACTAACCAAGAGCTTGATTGAATTTTACCCCCTTTGCCAACATTAAAAGCTATATTAATTTTAAATTTCTTACAAAATGCAACTTCAGGTGTATTTCCTAATTTTCTATCTCCCCCGTTAGCAAAAATATGAGGTTTAATCTTTGATAATTCTTTAACAACACTTGTGTCCTTATGATTTTTAAGATGAGAGGTAACTACTACCTTATCAACACCAGCAATAGCTTCAATCAGCTCTTTTCTCTCTTTCTGGGGCATGAATACATAACCTTTCTTGGCTCGGAGCCAATGGTCATTATTCATAATGACCACTAAGTAATCCCCCAACGCTTTAGCGGCCTGAATCATTCTAACATGACCTACATGAATAGGATCAAAACCACCGCTAATTGCTACTGTAATTTGTTTAGAGGGGATTTTTTTCATACCACATTATTGTAACATGTTTTAAGTCTTCTTTATGACTCCTCTAAAATAATTCTTTTTTCAAATTTTCCTCGTTCTTCTGCTTTTTTATTCTTAATTTTCTCTATTTCAACTTTATTAATATTCTTATAGCTTATAATTGCTTCAATCACCTCTAGCACATCAGCTAATTCTTCTGAACTTTCTGAATTATTAAATTCATATACTTCTTCCAGTAGTTTTTCTTTTAGCTTAAGCCAATACTCTTCATTTGTTGCCGTATGAATTAAATATTCAATTCTCTTTGATGAAAGCAAATCAGGTATATTGTCCCTAACAAGCTTATTATATTTCATATTCAAAAATATTTTTTAAGAAAACCAAATCCACCCAATAATTGCAATTATAACTGGTACTATAATTCCATAAAATTGCCAGTTCTTCCAAAAAGTGCTCTTCTTACTACTACTTTTATATATTTTATTTTTACTTAAATCTAAACCCTTAACATTTTTTGCATCAACAGCAGTATCTAAATCTTTAAATTCGCTGTTATATATTTTTATATTCGAACTATTTCTTACCTTGATTCCCGTTACGTGATTTACTTTTTCCATATTTAAAGATTCTTCGCTTGTAAATCTTGATGCTCTTCAGTGTTCAATAACCCACACTTCTTATACTTCTTGCCACTACCACATGGACAGAGGTCATTACGACCAATTTCATTACCTTCACTATCTTTAACTTTACGATCAACAAATACCTGTGTTACAGCAGTTGCGTCATCACCATCACTCATTTCTTTGGCTGGAGCAGTTAACTGAATATTTTGTGTGTTAATACTTGGCATAATGAATTCTTGTAAACCACCAATTTTGTAAATAGAATAGACAACTTGTTTCTCAATCATACTATTTAACTCATTGAAAAGGCCATAAGCTTCTTTCTTGTATTCAACCAGAGGGTCGCGTTGCCCATACCCTCGTAAACCAATACCTCGACGCATATAGTCCATGGTTTCCAAGTGATCCATCCAAAGCATATCAATGGAACGAAGTAACACTGATCGTTCTACTTCATGCCAATTAAAACCTGCATCGGTAGCTAGTACTGACATTTTCTCATAAGTTTCCTTAGCTAACTTGGATAGTTGTTCAATAATTTCAGTTCGCAAATGAACTTTATCTAATTTAGATTGATCGCTAGTCAACGTACCTAACATTTCTTCAACGTTCGCTTCAACTGGAAAGATAGTAGCGACTGCTTCTTTGATTTCTTTTAGGTTCCAATCTTTTGAGGAATCGGCATCTGTGTGAACAGAAATAATTTGTTCAATTTCATGCTCTACCATTTCTAATATAATATCTTGTAATGTTTTTTCACCTTCAACAGGTTCTGTGACTTCACCTAACCGTAACACTTCTGCTCGACGGCCATACATGGCCCCTCTGTGTTTATTGATAACGTCATCATAGTCAACCAAGTGTTTACGTAAATCAAAGTTATTTCCTTCCACTCGTTTTTGAGCTGATTCAATAGAGCGAGACACAATTTTATTCTCAACCGGCATATCTTCTGGCAGCTTCAACGTCTTCATTAAGTTCTTCATACGATCGCCACCAAAGATTCTCATCAAATCGTCTTCCATGGAAACATAAAACTGACTTGAACCTGGATCACCCTGACGACCGGCACGACCACGTAACTGGTTATCAATACGTCTGGCTTCATGACGTTCTGTACCAATAACATGTAAACCACCCGAAGCAACTACTTGATCATACGCCTCTTTGTCAAAAGGAGTTCCACCTAAGATAATGTCAACTCCTCGACCAGCCATGTTCGTGGCAATGGTAATAGCTCCTGGCTTACCAGCTTGAGCAATAATTGAAGCTTCTTTTTCATGATGCTTGGCGTTTAATAATTGAGGTTTAACACCTTCACGCTCTAATAAGGCAGCTAATAATTCATTCTTTTGAATAGAAATCGTACCAACCAATACCGGTTGACCTTTGGCATGACGTTCTTTAACTTCAGCAATTACTGCCTTGTATTTACCTTCTTCCGTGGCATAAATCAAATCATTTAAATCACGTCGAACGGTTGGCCGATGAGTTGGCACGGCAACTGTCTCTAAGTTATATATCTTGAAGAACTCTTCAGCTTCAGTTAAGGCTGTTCCTGTCATACCTGACAGTTTATTAAACATACGAAAGTAGTTCTGAAAGGTTACCGTAGCAAGAGTCCTGCTTTCTCGTTGTATCTTTACTTTTTCTTTGGCTTCAATGGCTTGATGAAGTCCTTCACTATAGCGACGACCAAACATCAGTCGTCCAGTAAATTCATCAACAATTACTACTTCCCCATCTTTAACAACGTAATCTCTATCCAATTTAAACAAAACACGCGCTTTTAAAGCTTGCTCAATGTGATGTACTTCTCTAATACCACCTTCGGCATAAATATTTTCAATACCTAACCAATCTTCCATTTTGGAAATACCTGCTTCAGTTAATGTCGAAACACGCATCTTCTCATCAATATTGTAGTCTTCATCTTCTTTTAAGCGTTCCACTAATTCAGCAAATTTGTAATATCGATCAGTTGATTCTTCAGCCGGTGCACTGATAATTAACGGTGTTCTGGCTTCATCAATTAAAATTGAGTCAACTTCGTCCACAATAGCAAAGTTCAAATCACGTTGTACTTTCTCAACCATTTTCTGCACCATGTTGTCGCGCAAGTAGTCAAAACCAAATTCGTTGTTAGTACCATACAAAATATCGCACAGATAGGCTTCCTTGCGAGGAACATTACGAAAATGTCTTAGACGTGGATCAAACTGCTTTTCATCATTATGCTCTGGGTCATACACTAACGCTTCATCATGGATAATAACACCAGTGGAAAGACCAAGAGCAGCGTAGACCGGAGCCATCCACCCTGCACCAACTCGTGACAAATAATCATTAACTGTGACTAGGTGAACACCTCGCCCTGTTAAGGCATTTAAATATAACGGCGCAGTTGCTACCAAAGTTTTCCCTTCACCAGTTTTCATCTCAGCAATCTGCCCGTGGTGGAGAATAATACCTCCAATTAACTGAACATCATAATGACGTTGACCACTCACTCGATTAGAAGCTTCTCGCACCGCAGCAAAAGCTTCAGGCAATAATTCATCAAGAATTTTTTTCTGTTCATCTAAGCTAAGGGTCTGCTCAAACAGTCCAGCTTCATTTCGGCTCACTCCAAGTCTGGTTCGAAAAGTGTCAGTTAAGATTTTGAGTTCACTGTCAGATAGTGCTTTATAGGTCTCCTCAAGTTTATTAATAGCTTCAATCGATGATTTATAGCTCTTAATCACTTTCTCATTGGGATCGCCAAATAGTTTTGAAATTATAGACATAGTTTCATTATTTTAGCCTAAAACGTGGAAAAAATCAATCTAAGAAAAAAGACGCTTTAGGCGTCTTCTTTCTTAGCTAAACGTCGTTTGGCCAACCTTTTTTCTTTATGTTTATTGATTAAATCAACTAAGTGATCTTTTACCTCATCAATAGCTTTATATAAATCATCAGCTGTTCGATCAGCTCGCAAATACTCTCTGGCAATCGAGAGATTAACCTCAGCTCGGAATATCTGACCTTTATGGTGATGGTGAGTAGTTAGAGCTACTTCAAAATCACATTGAATAATATCTTGTTTTCCTAAATACTTTTCAGCCATGTCCATTTTCTTTTGAATATAGGCATGTATGGCTGGTGTTAACTCTAAGTTAGTTGCTTTAACATTAACTTTCATATGCGTTATTCTTAATTAAATAAACGTTTAATATCGGTAAATGTTACAAGAATCATTAAACCAATCAGTAACATAAACCCAATATTATGAACCATGGCTTCAGTCTCTTGTTTAACTGGACGACCCTTAATTTTTTCTACAATCAAAAACAAAATACGGCCACCATCTAAAGCTGGGATAGGCAAAATATTAATAAAAGCTAAGTTCAAAGATAGCAAGGCAGCAAACTGGAATAAATAACTAAAACCTAAATCAGCAACTTGCCCCGTTAAGACAGCAATGCCAACAATACCTGAGACTTCGTTACTAACACTGTGTCCTGTAACTAAGCGACTTATCAAATCTGCAAAACCAGTAATAATTAACCACAAGAATATACCTGTTGTTTTAACACCTTCAATAATTGATCGATACCAGGGGTAGCGAATAAAACCAATTTCAGACGGAGCAATACCAATACCACCACGATTTGTTTCTTGTAAAATAATTGGTGTAATTTCTTTAGTCAACTCTTCATCTCCTCGCTTAATTGTATAGGTTAATGACTTTCCAGCTTTGTCAGAGACATATTCTTGTAATTCATCAACTGTCATCATTTCATGCCCGTCAATCGCCACAATAGTATCGCCTGGCTTAATATCAGCTCTAGCCGCTGGTGACTCAAGATTAACTGACACTACTTCCAAATGACGATTAGTTATTTTGGCACCATTCTGAGGTAGTCCTTCTAATGATTGGTTAGAGCCGAAGAAAAACATACCGGTAAAAATAACTACTGCCAACAATACATTCATGAGCACTCCGGCACAGAGAATAATAGTTCTCTGCCATATTGGTTTATTAGCAAAACTCATCTCGTCTTTTTTGTCTGCTCCGTCCTCACCTTGAATCTTCACAAAACCTCCGAGTGGGATAAGATTAATTGAATAAATAGTATCAGCAGCATCTATTACTTCCTTTCTCCACCAGGTATATTTCCAGGCACCTGACGTACTTTTATAAAAACCAAATAAACGAGGGGGGAAACCCAAACCAAATTCCTCTGCTTTGGCACCAAACTTGCGAGCAGCTAAAAAATGTCCAAGTTCATGGACAAAAACAAGGACTGATAAAATTAATATAAAGGCAATGATTGTTGTTGGCATAGTATATGTTAAATAGTCATAATATCTTTTTCTTTATGATCACGTAACGACTTCAACGTGTCATTATGAGTAGTAACTGCTTCATCTAATTCTTTAATAAATCTAAACTTATCATCTTCTGACATCTCTTTGTCAGCAAACGCTTTTTCAATGGCTTGTTTTACTTCATCACGAATTTGACGAATAACAATCCGGGCTTCTTCCATCTTAGTGTTTAACTTCTTAACTAAATCTTTACGATTTTCTTCTGTTAAATTTGGCACTGAAACGCGAATCTTATCCCCTTCATTAACTACACCAACTCCAAGATCAGCAGCTACCAAAGCTTTTTCAATATCTTTCATTACTGTCTTATCCCACGGGGCAATTACCAAACTACGTCCATCAGCCACAGAAATATTACCAACGGCATTTAAGGCCATTTTTGAGCCATAGGCTTCAACTTCAATACCTTCAAGTATAGCGGGGTTGGCACGGCCAGTTCGCAAGACGCTCATGTCTTTTTCAAAATATTCAATAGCTTGAGAAAATTTACTTGTACCAGCTTGTAGGAAACTATTCATATAATTATTTCTTTGGTATAGGTTTAGTAGTTAAGTATAGTATATTAGGATCTTTTGGATCACTTAGCAAGAGGTTACCTGGTCTGGTGGTTGGTAGTTTTTTAGTTGCCCATTTTACACCACCATCAACTGAACCATAGAAAGTGGTATTAGTTACATAATACATTTCTTGCGAATTGGTTGGGTTAGTAATAACCGAATTAATAATAGCTTGTGATTCAGGTGTAATTAATTCTAACGCTACCCATTCATCACCATTATTAGTTGATTTAAGTAATCCATAATTAGTAGCCAAAAGCATAAAACCTGGTTGAGAAGCAAGTAAGAATAAATCACGGAAGGCTAAATTATTTTTAAAATCTTTTAACTTATCTTGGATACTTAACCATGTACTACCTTGATCAGTGGAGCGATATAAACCTTTGGAAGCAGTTGCGACAAATAATAAACGACTATCAGATGGACTTAACACTACTTTTACTAGTGGATTCTCAAATCTATTTAACACTCGCCAGGTTTTACCACTATCAGTGGACTGAATGATTTCGCCACGACTGGTACCAATATATATAATCTTACTATCATATTGATCAATGACTAAAGCAGTGACAGTCACTGTTAAATCATTATCAAAATAGACTTGTTGCCAGGTACGCGCACAATCAATACTCTTTAACAATTTGTTAGTTGTTGTAACGTATATAACACATTTGTTAGCTGGGTCAATGGCAATGTTATTAATAAAATTACCACGTAAGGTTTTTACTTCATTCCAGTTTTCGGCCGCATCATATGAATAGTACATTCCGCCTTCAGCCGCACTAAAATATAAGGCATTTTGATCACTAGGATCAATTACCATTGTCAATGAAGCATTGTTTGCAATACTGCCCGGTTTACCAGAACTAGTTGGTATTAATGATTTTTGCTGCCAAGTCACTCCTTTAGTTAATGATTTAAAAATACCACCATCAATCTGTTTAGTAGTCTTGTCAGAACCAATATTAATGGTACAGCCACTGACTACAAGAGTAATAAATAACAAACTAACAAGAAGGATTTTTTTCATAGACGTTGATATAGATACTTTTAAGAAATATTCATAAAAGCTTGTTCTAAAACTAACTTAGAACTTACATTTGCTTCAAGGTATTTTAGTGACTCTGTTAATGATACATCAAACCGTCGTAAATCGGCTAATGAGAGTCGCCGCAAGACTTGTCGTAGCTCTTCTTCTAGAATCGTAAAGGTCACTAACTCAGGTCTATTTAAAGATAACATGATGGCGTCACGAATTCCTAAACGCCAACTTAGAATTATTTGTTTAGTTTTAGTACTAGCTTCTGTTCCCTTTATAGTGCCGAGTAATTTATGAACTAACTGCCAGCGTTCAGGTAGTGAAATAGAGACCGCTTGACAAAAGGTTCGTACTGGTAATAATCGCTCTTCTAACAATTTCTTGTCTTTAGCTAATGACCAGGCAATACCAGGTCTACCCCCTGCTAACCTAGAAAAATTTTTTGCGTGTGGTCTGGTTACTCCAATGCTTTCAATTAACCAATCATACAAAACAGTTGATGAGACTGAAGAAAAAGTAATAGTCTGACTGCGTGATCTAACAGTAGCTGGTAATAAATCAGGGGCAGTAGTTAACAAAAATATAATAACCTGGTCACGGGCGTCTTCCAATGTTTTCAACAGGGCATTAGCTGCTTCCAAACTTAAGGTTTCTGCGGATCTGACAACACCAATTCGATAGTGCCCACCAAATGAGCTTAATGCTATCCGACCACTAAATTCTCTTACTTGCCCCACGCCAATTTCTTTGTTGTCTGGTAAGAGCTCTAACTCCGCAATATCGGCATTATTAGTACCAATTAGTTTATCAAGAAATGACTCAAGAGCTGTAGTTTTTCCAAGCGAATCACTACCAGCTAAAATAAAAGTTCCACCTAAGGTTCCAGGGTGAATTTCCTCATAATCAAGGAGTTTATCAAAAAAACGAATAGCTCGTTCTTGTCCAATAATTGACCAATTTCGTGATGTCATACACTAAAAGTATATCACAGCACCAAGCACCCGCCAAGGCAGATAAAAACTATTTTTTATTTAAAAAATCCTTTAATCTTGAGAAAAAAACGAGAAGCTATACTACGTTTTTCCTTAAAGGTAATAGAGCTATTAATTACAAAGCCGAAGAGTCCCGCCACTACACCCGCGTAGAATTGAGCTGGTAAGTAAGCAACATCAAGTATTTCTACTTGGAAAAACACTAAAGTCATGCTAATGCCTACCACTGAGATAAGGGTGGCAGTATAAAAGATAACCTGCTCTTGCAAATTATTTTTACTATAATTCTGAAACACCCAAAGTTTTCTCAAAACAAAACTAATACAAAAACTAATCAATGAAGCTATCACAGAAGCATATAAATACCAAATTGTAGTTTTGGTAGTTAAAAGATAGAGAATAAATAATTCTACAACGGCCGCGACTGCTCCCGTAGAAACATATTTACCAAAAACAAAAATTTTACTCTTAAAAAAATTCATAACTTTATTTAACTGAACAAGAGACTATCTCCACGCTCCTAAAATCAAACCAAAGATAACAAACAAAATTATTTGGTAACCAGCTTGAATAAGAAAACGCGCCCAACAAACTTTTTTGGAATCATTATTCCACATAGCTGCTTGTGCCACGGTTGGTAAAATAAAAGCGGCACAAATCCACAAAGCATGATCAATACCAGGCGCACCTTTAAACACAACAATGTAATAGGCTAGAACATAGGCCTGAAATAATGACATGAAGAACTGTATTGCATATAACGGACCTGCACTCTGTTGCATTTTCTTTCGTTCTTCAGCTGTCTTACTGGAAGCACCTGTAATCTCCATCCACTTTTTGCCAAACAATAGTCCATACCAAATTGAACCCAGCACCATTGAGACTATGGCACATACCAGCACCGCCCAAAAGTTTATGTCATTCATAAAATTAGTATTAGTCCCTCCGTACTCTAAGTATACACCATTTAAAAAAGTGAATAAATATTAGTGAGTATGTTATACTATAGGTATGAAAAATACCTTTACTCCAAACCCTAGTTCCCCTACCTATCGCATGTTAGTTTTCTGGATTGGTATTGCTGCTACTATTGCTTATCGTTCAATTATTATTCTTGGTCATTACAGTCAAACCTCAATGGACATTGCCTGGTATATTGGTACCGTTGGTTTTATCTGGTATTTTGCTCACCGCTTTCATGTTGAAGAAAAACGCGATCGTCTGATTATGAAAACCAAGTTAATCAACAAAGTAGCTAAGCTTAAAGAATTGAAGAACGAGGATCGCGAAGCCCTAGAATACACCTTGAAGAGTCTTATCTCAAGCAAATCTCGTTGGAACTATATTGCTATATTTATAGCATCTGGACTGGCGCTAATATACGATATTATTATCAGAATACTTCTAAAATAATAAGCCCTTCTACATTTTGTAAAAAGGCTTATTTTTTATGGTTATAATAATGATCAACGAAACCTGAACTTCGTCGAGTTCCTGTCCATAATGCAGCGCATACTTCTATCGGTTTCCAGCCTATCCACCTTGCCCATTCTTTAATATATAATTCAATGTAATCGTACATTGCTTTTGAGGCCATTGTGTAATATACACCCCCTTTAAATGAGTAAGGCCGGTCTAGACGGAAAGCTCTTAGAATCCAGGTATCAACTACAACAACTTCTTTATTACCAAGTAACGCTTGGTAATAATTTGATAGCTTTCGTGAATTTATTTCTCCTGTTTTTACTAACTTTTCAATATTTAAATTAACCGAAGGAAGAAAACCTTTGATTTTTTTACCTGAATTTATTAATTCATACGCTTTCTTTGCCAGTGTTAAATTGGAGTTAACACGGGTTCTTACACTTGTTATAGCTAGTAATTTATTAAATAATTCTTCATCATACTTATTAGTCTTCACAACTTCCGCAATATTTTCTCGCAACAGCTCATAATAGTTACGGTGAGTGTATCCATTAATAAAATAGCTTGTTAAATTACCATAGTATGGTAAGAAATTTTTATTTTTAATTCTAGCAAGATTTACTAAAGATTTTTTATTTTTTATCTTGGAAAATCTCCTTTTATACCTTGTTATACCATTTAGTAGTAATCTTAAAAACTCCTCGGTATTAAAATAAATACTCTTTCCATTTTTTTCATGAGGGTTTTTTAAAATTTTCATTGCATGTCTTTCAAGATAAGAAAAAAATTGTTTTTGCTTTTTTTGACTTGTAGCTCCAATTATATCCAAAAGTGGAAGAGGATCTAATATCTTCATTGATCTTTCAGAATTTTCAATTCCAAAACTAGCAATGACAGGGAGCAACTGAATGCCGAAACTAAACCTCTCCTCTTTATAAGGAATAGGTATTTTAATTAATTTTTTCAATATTTTTATTGTTTAGTTAAGGAACAAAATTTTAGTAACTCTATATAAATTATACACCCTTGTCAAACATTAAGTTTATTAACTAATCTCAAGTATTTTAATTGATACTTTTTTGTTATTAACCTCTCGAGAAATTATTTGATTCTTAGAAGCTCCTAGTAAAACTGCACCTAAGGGAGAGTTATGAGAAATAATATTCTTAAAAGGATCAACTTCAGTTGAACCAAGAATTAGGTATGCTTTGATCATACCATCTATCTCTACAGTAACTTTTGACCCAAGCTGCACAACATTTGTTTGAAGATTTGCCTTAATAATAATAGCTCGTTTCAGCTGAGCTTCTAAATCAAGAATTCGTTGATTAATACCTCGTAGTTTTCCCTTGGCAATCTGATAAGCGGCATTTTCTGACAAGTCCCCCATTTCTGCTAACGTTGCGACTTCTTTCATTAGTTTAAAACGACTAACTTTTTTCAGACGATCTAATTCACTTTGCAGGGCAGTAAACTTTTCTTCCGTAATATGCGGATCAATTTTTTGTAAAGCATCTTTTTCTGACCGACGGGTAGGGACTCTCATACAAAAAGATATTCTTTTTTAATTTCTTTAATACATTTGGCCACATCTTTTTTAAAACTAGGCTTTGAAATATCAAAAATATAGTCAAACTTGATTTTAGACAAATTTTTCTTACTATGAAGAACTTTCCTTCTGTCATAATGATTCAAGGCTTCTTGATTATCTTTAAATAACTTTCTTCCTTTCTTAGACTTAAAAACAACATTTTTTACAAACTCTTCTGGGGTGTTGATATGAATCAAAATTAAGTTACATTTTTGCTTAACACACATAATTTCCAATTTTCTTTGACCTTCTAATAGAACTGAATCAGCATCAATGGCCACACTATATCCTTGCTTAGCATATTTAAGAACTAAAAAAGCAGCGATATCTTTAGTACGCAGAAGATTATAATCTTCTTCCATTAATATTCTTCTAATTTCATCTGTTGAAATTATCAACAAGTTCAATGGCTTACGTAATAACTTTAATACTGTTGACTTCCCTGATCCTACTAGACCTACTGGGCAAACAACAATTTGTTTTTTATTCTTCTTAGGAATAGTAAGGCTAACTATGTATTCATTAATAATTCTTTTCATCTGCCTATCAGATAAAACTTTGCCAGTAGCTTTTTCTTGTAAGGCTCTTTGGATTGGTGTGCTCATAAGAGATATAATACTGCCTGCTGTATTTTTAGTCTATATTAAAAAAACAAAAAAACTACTCTCAAACGAGAGTAGTTAGCCGCACGGGATGAGGGAATCGGACCCCCGCTAGAGGTTTTGGAGACCCCTGTACTACCATTATACGAATCCCGCGTATGTCCGTTGACACGGACTATTTATTTGGTTTCACGATGCAAGGTATGCTTACGGGCTTTTTTCGAAAACATCATAAGTTCAAGACGACCTTTTAGGATCTTCTTGTTTTTATGAGTACGTCGAATTTCTCCAGTTTCCGTACATTGCATTTTAATCATGTTTTCTTGTGACATATATATGTTTACTAATAATGATTGGTGGGCCGGGTAGGATTCGAACCTACGAAGGCGAAAGCCAACAGATTTACAGTCTGCCCCGGTTGACCGCTTCGGTACCGACCCGAAATAATAAAAAAATTGGCTTTTTTAAAGCCCCCTCGATTATGACAGAAATAAAAGGTTTTTGCAAGTTCCCTAGCTAAAACTGACTATATTGAATTTAATCTCCCTGCTAATTCAATTTATTAAAGTCTTTATTGGCTATTCCTAGTCCCATATTCTGCATTAAATAAAAGGCATCATTAGCTCGTCCTAAGAAATATCGTTTATTATCTTTAGGATTTATATACCATGCTTCGCCTCTGCTCTCAACTTGCAAAAGAATGCGACCCTGCTGACCTTTACTAAAATTTGAATTAAGAGATAATTTTCCACTTCCACTAGGGTTAAAGCCACCTTGTATTTCTGCACGATCACTAAAACCATCGTTATCACTATCGCTTTTATTTTTATCTGTTCCAATCGCATCTTCAAATAAATCAGATAACGCATCACCGTCTTGGTCGCCTCCTGACATTTGTTCTACTCCTAATGGAATTTTCTTTAAATCATTATTAGTAATACCTATTCCCTGCTCACGCATAACAGCATAGGCATCACTTGGTCGACCCAAAAAGTATGACTTCTTATTAGTTGGATGGACATAATATGCTTTACCGCTATCTTCTGTTTTTAGTAAAATACTTCCTTTTAAACGACTGTACAAAGGTTGATCTTTAATTGTTCTAATTTCCACAGTAGAAGTATTCGAACCACTTGAACCTGAATTATTATTACCTGAATTGCTATTGTTGTTGTTAGTATTATTATTGTTAGTATTATTGTTCTGATTTGTAGTAGTCCAAATTCCAACACTTACTTTCACTCTATCTCTGTCAGATAAAATTGTTTGTCCGCTGGTTGCGCCAGAATATGAAGAATAGTCATACCAATAGTCGAGATAAAGCTCTGATGCAATAGTCGCTGTTGTTGGTACATCAGCTTTAATAATAAACTCTGTTTCTTGGCCTACCGGAATTATTGAAGTTATATTATTAAATGTTAATGTGCTCCAATAATGTCCACCACCACTATCCGTAACAACTTGTCCCGTCCAGGATTGACTACCTTTATACAAACGAAAATTAGTTAAAGATGTTAAAGGTTGTTGATCAATGTAAAAAAATAATTTATCAATCTTCACTCCTTCGGATCCAATTGCTTTAACTTTAAAATCAACTAATGACACATTAGTCATACCACGATTCAGTGCAAGAGTTGATGGGATATTTGGAGTGTTGGTAACCTTAACTCCAAAGACAGGTGCTGGCGGAGCATTAACTGAATATAATCGTGTAGCCGTATTATTCGATGTATTAGTTTCATTTGGTACATTACTGATAACTATCTTGATATTAGCGTTACCTAAAGGGACCACATTAGAAGTAGTAAAAATAAATGTACCAACTGTTTCAGAGGCATTAGGAGCAATTGAACTGAAACCTGTATGGAGATAATGATAGGTGGCTAGAACATTATTAACAAAAATTTCTACTTTGGCATCTCCTGCAGCATTTTCCATTATTGAGCGAATATTGCCGACATTTTTAATAGTTATGTTTACATGGTAACCAGAATCACTTTGCGTGATTGAAATTGGTTCAGCATTAGTAGAAGGAAGGCCAGCAAAGGAAAACCCCGTTATCACTAAGTCAGGTGCCAAAGAAGGGTTAGCAGTCACAGAAAATTGGGCACTGTTATAAATATGAAGCATTGATTGACCCGATGCCCAGGCAGAAATTGCATACGTCCCAGATTGAATTAACGAACCATTATTGTATTCGCTTGGCATGGTAAATTGAAAACTACCTGAATCTTCATCTGCTGGCACATCAAGGTTAGCAATAGTTACAATCTGTGTACTACCTTGCAATAAATATAGTTTAATATTTGTAATATTTGCCAAAGGATCTTTAGTCCAAGTAATGATTTGACTTGTTCCAATCATCCACGTAGTTCCTGCTGTTGGTGAAGTAAAAGTAAATGAATCAGGATCAGCTTTCCCCTTTTGTGGTGTAAAAAGAAAAAGAGATAATGTAACTAAAGATAGTACTAATAATTGTTTTTTAAACATATATTGTGTTTATTATTCTAGTATAATAATAACACTATGACTAAATATTTACTATTACGTCTTTTTAGAAATAAAAAAGCCCATTTTTTGGACTATTTTTATTAGTAAAAATATTCATCTTACACTGTTGTTTGAGAAGGTTTTCAAGATCGTATTTAGATAAAATAAAAAAGTATATCCCTGATAATTTAAGGATATACTTTATGATATTTGTATTTATTATATTATTTCTTGGTGTCGATAGGTAGTTCCGGTATATTTGAATAATAACTTGATAAGATGAGAAGCATAGTATAAAGATAGCTCCATGATTTCTTATCACATTTTGTTATTTCAACACACCAGTCCAGATACACCTGCCAAGATCTTGATTCATCCGACAGATCAAATTTTAAGCTATATTTTCTGTTATCGCCCCATAAAAAGAGGGTTGCTGAATCACAAGTGTTTTGCTTATTAAGCAGATGGTTATTGTTCTTGGGAATACATAACTTCATTACCACACCTGGCTGTTCAAGATATTCTGGATATGTGGTGGCGCCTACTCCTGGTATTTCTGAAAATAAACTTCTCCATTCTTCCAATTTTTTATTATACTCTTCTGCTTGTTTTTTTATTATCTCGGCAATTTCTTCTTTATCCTTTGGCAGATCTTCAATTTGATTTTTGTTCATTGCTACTTCCTTTCAAGAAATAAAATTTTAATTTATTGTTCTATAAATGCTCTCAGAACTTTTCCTGCTTCAACAGTATCGGCCCCTGGAACTGAGACCCAGTCGAGCCATAAATCTTGTGCTGTGAATGTAACCTCACGGGGACCGTAATAGGAGAAGTTTGTTTGCAGAATTCCGGCGTTATTATTTTGAGCTTGAATAACTACATAGCCATTCTTTTCAATATTCATTACAAAGTTAGTTATTCTCTGCCATCTTACTCCGACTGAATCTGTGATTTCTTCTTCATCTTTTGGGTGAAGAGCAAATGTATATTCTCCGAATTTTCCGTAAATAATATGATTACCTTCTGATGTTACCGGTGCAAAACCTACTTTTTCTTCCCCTTCCATGGTTGCCTTAATGGTCCAGTTAAAAGGATCTTCTTTGATAAATTCATTTACCAATAATTTCCTTTGGACGATATTATAATTATCATCAGCTGCCACCGGACGGTTTTTTAGATTACCCTCAGAAATAGGGAAAAATGATGACAGAAAGTACTGTAACTCAGGTCGGAGAACTTCCGGATATAATGTAAATCCAGTTTCAAGTCCTCTTGGAGTTAAAGAAGCAGCGAAAACAAAAGTATATTTCCTGATATCTTCATCATAGATTTGATGCTGACTGAATTGACCAGTATTTATATCCATGATTTTTATTTTCCCGTCGGTGGGTACATAACCACTTGGATCATACAAATAAAACATATCTACGAAGTAAGGTACAGTAGGATATTTTCCACCGTTTTGAATTTCAGTTAGTTTCTTATATTCATTTCCGTACCAGCCGGTAAACATTTTTTTTCCGTAATCTGCATCCTGACCTTTTCTAACATAACCATCTAAAGGGTCATAATCTATTGCCAGAAGAAAATTTTTATATGAAAATGTAATATCAGCCTGAAAGTTTGCAGTATTTAGTATACTGTCATACTGACCATCAGGAATGAATTTTCCGGTTACATTGACATGCTCTTCACTGAAATATGGAACTTCCTTGTGTGGCCAGTAAGTCATGGTGTCAATCTGAAATGTTGACCCTGTGTTATCGGCCTTAACTACAGTAAGAGAGATGAAGAATAAGAAAATTGCGATGAAAATGGTTTTCATTTTTTGGTCCTTTCGTTATTTAGTTTGTGAGTTTGTGATTTAAACCAATAAAGCCTTGTTGATAAAGCTTTTCAGGACTAAATCACAACCTTTTTGTGAATGATCAATATTATGATTTATATCATATTTATCATAATTTGTCAATAATAACAAAAAAGGCCCTATTAGGCCTATTTATAGTAAAGATATATACATTGTACTCTGATTTGACTCAAATTTCAAATAAAAAAATGCGTAGGGAAGTCTACGCATTTATAAGGAACAATATATCTTTCTTTAATCAGTGAGATTCTCGTCTCCGTAACGAATACTTAATATCCGTTCGTACTCTTCTTCCGAGACTAACCGATTATCATAATCACCAAAACTCCGTATGCCTTCTTCATACGTTTCAACTGCCATTTCGATATCAACATCCATAACACCGGGTACGTCAGAGATAAATTTTGTCCGACAGTTAAAGTCAGTGGTAATATGAATTTCTTCTTTACCTAATTTATATAAGGCGTATAGTTGAGCTTCACCAAGAACAGTAATATAATAAAATCTACTATCACCTACTTTATGGATACGGATCGGAGTTGTAGTAAAGATTGTCTCTGGATGAGCAAGATATCCTTCTACGTCTTCTTTGATAAGAAAACTTTCAGTAGGTTGAATAGAAGAAAGTTTAATTTTAAAAGAAAATGGATCTGATTGAGCGTCCTCTTCAGAAATAACAATATAATGTTTTTCTAAATCTATTTTAAAACCAAATTCTCTCATTTTACCTTCCTCCTTTCGATTCAGCAGACTTTTCTGCATATTCAAGTAGGTTTTCTACCTGCTCTAATATACTTTTTGCATCTGCTTTACCAACATCAATATCCCAACTATGACCATAATCAAAATGATAATGAAGTTTGATCACCACCTCACCATTTAAGATAGTTAATGTTGTTTTTCTTTCGCAATTACCTCCTATTTGACATTCTTCATTAAGTGAGAGGAAATCACCTTCTGTCTTTAAGAATTCAATTGCCTTCTCGGGCTCAATGCTGGTTGTGTAAGCTGCGAATACATACCCTCTTTCCCCATCATTTGGGGGAAAGTTAATTTTACTAATGATTTGTTTCATTAGACTTACTCCTTTATTTTAAATTATTAAATAAAGTGATAAATAAAATTAGGGGTATGCAGTTTATATAAGGATTGAGATGTGTGGATGGTTGTTTGGTTGTTTAGATAAAGGGATACCCCTTTTTCTGTTTGTCACTATTCTTTTTTTTAAAGAACCCTTTACTATACCTCCAACTAAATAGTTTGTCAATAATAACAAAAAAGGCCCTTTTAGGGCTATTTGAATAAAGATTCTATCTTAATACTCTGTTTTACAGAATATTAATTAATCTTTTCGATCCAGGTATTGAGGCTAGTTTTTAGTTTTTCTAAATGTTCTTCTTCTCTAAACGTGTGAGGAGCATCTTTCACAATAATTAGTTCTTTGTGTTGCGAAGGGATAGCATCAAATAATATTTGCTGATGAGCAGGTGGGCATGAAGTATCTTGGTCACCAACTATTATTGTAATTGGCATGGTGAGCTTTGAAACATTTGGAAGTAAATTATGATGTAGGCGTTCTAACATATGAGACCAGGGTAACCTAATTTCTAACCCTGGTTTTGAATTACTTATTCTAATCTTCCAGCCAGTATGCTCCCACTCTTTTAATTCACCGGCTTTCTCTGTTGCTTTATAGCTCAACTCTCCTGAAACTACTGGCGCCCACGCAAATACAGCTTTAACACTCTCGGGGTTTTCTTCAGCATACCGTACTACAGAATAACCTCCTAACGAGTGCCCTGCCAAGTAGAATGGTTCTTTATACCAAGGTTGGTTCTTAGACCACTTAATAACATCCTCTAAATCTTCGTAATAATTCTTCATGGTAGCATCTTCATATTTTCCATCGCTTTCTCCAATAGAATTAGTCGTATCAAACAATACAGTAGTAAAACCTGCATCATTAAATACCTCTGCCATAGCTAAAATATGGGGTTGCTCCTTAAAGCCTCCGAGCCCATGCATAATAAAAGCTAAACTTTTACTTTCGGCTTTTTCATTAATAACTACTGCAATATTTTGATCGTGACGGTTCTTGATAAATATTCGCATAATCCTATATTAACAAATCAATTCAGTATCCATCAGAGGATACCCAGAAAATGACATTAAATTTTATTATCTTTACGAGACTATCTGGAAATGCTTTATCTCCATAGTAACTTCGATAAGCTTCATAAATTTTTTCTGATTTGGAACAAAATTTATTACTCTTAAGAATACGCGATACTATTTTTTTGATGGGATATCTGGAAATTTAATAATACTTCCTAAGTTGCTATATATAACTTCACGACAAATTTTTTGAAATTCCATATCTGGAGTTTCTTTTAAGTATTTTACCACTTTAAACAAATCAACTGTTTTAATCAAAGCAATCTTTTCCCTAGCAGCACCTACCTTACATTTTTGTGTAAAGTCTAATGTCCTTAGCTTTGGTTCTATTAGTCGCTCAGCATTACCAAATAGGATTCCAAAAGCTTTTTCAGAGACATCATCCCTAGCAAAATCGGCGCTCATTGATTCTACAAGTTGCCTAAATTTAGTGATATCTATATCTTTATTATCCTTTCCTTCACATTCACCGATGTATCTAATTCCTTCGGGACTAGTAATTACTTGGTCTAACTCCAACTGTCCATCATCGTAATTTTCAGCTTTATAACCAAGAATTTTTAAAGCCTCAATAACGGCTACTTCTAGAGGTTTACCTTGCTCAAAAAGCAAATCTTTTAGTTGACTTTCTTGGATAAGTTCTAACTCCAACTCTTTATTTTTTTCTTCAACCTCAATAATCTTCTTACAATTAAAATCTATGCTCTTTTTAATACTTAATTCTCTTTCTAAAATAAAGTCTTTATCTGAAATCCAAGCAGGTGACGGAGTTTTTTGTGCCTCTTGAGTTATCCCTCGGTCTATACCGACTAGAGAACTGATTAGCTTTTTTCCAAATTGCAGAGCTTCGGGAGTCCAATAGTAATCATTCTCTTTTTTGCCTTCTCCTTTTTTAAGAAAACTCTCCCTGTTATAGTCTATACAGGGCAATGCTATTAAATGTCCACTTCCAACTTTATAGATCGCACCTAATACTTTCGTTTTATCCTTACCAACAAAAATAGGAGCACCTTCAATATTCTCTAAATAAACTTCGTACTCAAAATAAGAACTAAAATCTTTAAATAAATTTGCAAATAAGGGGTTCCCCATAGGAAAAATTTCCTTCCCGTTTGCAGAATATAAAGAGCCAATTTCAACTGGTAATAATTCATAGTTATGTGAGCTAGTGACATTAATTGTCGTACTCCTATTTCTTCCACTTCCTGAGTAAGTTCGATCACCAGTATCCACATAAAAACCTTCTTTGCTTACTAGCATTAAGAAAACTGTTTTCCCAACATTAAGTGCATTATTTAGTTCCTTTTTCCAATGTTTAATATCTTCTTTTAATTTAAAAGATCCTGTTTCTCCATAACAAGGTTTCCCAAGATAAACACCATCTCCAGAAACACTTCTTTCGTAATAAGGTAATGCAGGAGCAATAAGAATAATATCTGAATCCATTAGAGATTTCTTTGAGGTAAACTCAATCTCTAGATTACTGTTTCCGGGGATTTCATATCCAATTGTTGAAATTTTTTTTAACATAAATAAACTCCCTCCAAACTTATGTCAGAATCGCTCTGAAAATCGAAATATAAACATAATGATGATAATTACTTGAGCCGTTTTCGGGATTTGAACCCGAGACCTTCTCCTTCACTTCTACCTCAATTTCGTACTACTTATATGAGGGCTAGACTGTATCTTAAGCGTATCTAATAGACGTAGCTTCCCTTGTCAGTCGTTCGGGCGATATAGTATCGCCACGGTCTTAACCATTCCTGGTCGTTAACCGTTATTCGGGATTCAATATAAAATTTCTTTTATAGGGGGCAAGAGACGAGTGTGTCTCACCATGGAGATGCTCTACCAACTGAGCTAAAACGGCGAATTTTGTTTAAAATGTTCGAACAGTGGGCCCTCTTAGCGCTGGCTAGGACGGGTGAATTTATTCTTTACTCTAATATTAGCACAGAAAACAAAAAAACATGGTAGAAAAAGTGATCCAAACCGTTACCATGGAGATGCTCTACCAACTGAGCTAAAACGGCATGTACCTAAAGGGTGTCTATTCTTTCTTTGAAACTGGCTAACTTCTGATTCTCCGGATTAGTACTTTCTAAGTCCGTAAAAGCTTGTTGTGCATTAATTTTGTCTTTTTTTAGTATACTGACCTCTATCAACCTGTCAAGATAACGGGGGTTATGTTGTTCAATCTTTAATGCACGTTTTAACTGTACAACAGCTTTGGCATACTCCCCTGCTTCTTCAAAGATAGTGGCCAAAAGAAAATATGTTTTAGACAGTTCTAAATCCTTGCTTTCTTTACGTTTCCCCTTCTCATCAACCGATTCAGCATTCTTTTTCAAACGCAAGGCATGTTCCAAAGTTTGTCTGGCTTCGTTCAAATTCTGATTCTTCAAATACACTTCTCCTAAATCTTTGAAAGCACGGAAGTTCTTGGGATCTAAGCCAATAATCTCAATATACTTTTTTTCAGCTGATTCCAATCTCCCATCACGTACCATTTCTTCTGCTTCAAACAACAGTACTTCTATACGTTTAGAAATTTCTTGTCCCAACACTGCTTCCCTGTTAGCTTGACTCTTTTGCCAGTTATTTACTCTGTCATATAACCAATCAAAGGTATTACGAAGTAGTCTAGAAAAAGGTTTGACAATACGAGCAAACAACAAAGCCGCCCGACCAAAACGTCGACGTAATTGGCTGGCGATAATCTGCTGCTTTAATTGAGCATTTTTTTCACTCTGAATATCTTCCACATTAATATTGGCAAGCAAGCTAAACTTACGTCCTACAATTATGGAGACGCCAATCAAGCCAATTACAAACAGTGTCCAACCAATTATATATTCCATATACTTTTAGAAATCTCCTAAGAGATGAGTAACTATCCAACCAAATATGATAGCTACACCGCCAAAGAACAAGCAACCTAAGGTAATTATCACCAAGAAGTAAAGCAAGCTGCTAAAAAGTACTAGTAAAGGATTTAAAGCGGTTTTTAATTTCCGAGGTTTTCTTTTTAAACTAATATCAATACCATTAGCTCCTTCAAGTAATAAAGAAATAATATCTATGCACCATGTTAAAAAATAAACTGGTGTTGAAAAAAACCTATCATACCAATATATTTTGCCTATACTATCTTTTTTAAGCAGTTTTTCCTCTTCCTTATCATCCATTTCTACAAAATCTTGCAACCCACGAATTTTATTTTTATCATCTCCAAAAAGATATACTGGAGTAGTAAAAACCTTTTTTACCGTCTTTCTGATATTACCCATACAACCCTATCGCTCCCTTGCAGGAGCCTGACCATCATAGATGACAGAAGATACAGCATTAGCTAAAGCAATTGCTTGTGCTAGTGGTCGTTGATGAAGATTACGACCAAGTGCAGCACCAGCAACACCAGCACCATTAACTTCATGATGAATCATATGCAGGAGTTCTGGTCCTTCTATATTCTCTCCGCCTGCAAAAAGGAGTCGAGAACCTTCACCAGCATTCATAATTTCTAACATACCTTCCTGAGTTTGCGGTACTGGTCGATTGATTTTGATAAAATCCGCTCCAAGAGCTGACCCTACATTAATGGCTCCAGCAATAGTATGAGCATCATACTTGTCAGCCACAGCTTTGCCACGTGGATACATCCATAAAATAGCCACTAAACCAGCTTGGTGAGCCTGCCAGACAATCTGAGCGGCTTCACGAAGCATAGCTGCTTCATAGACACTGCCGACATACACTGTATAGCCCACAGCTGGAATAGTCAACTTGGAATTATTAGCAAATTCCAGTACTTGATGAACTTCATACCAAGTACTGCTAAAGGGCTCATGACTAGCTTCAGTCACTAAATTTGATTTACAATTGAGCTTCACAGCATAGGGAATCTTGGGATATTTGGCACCAAAGCGGGCTATCATACCAAGCTGAGTAGCAAAGACCCCAATCCGTGAAGAACTAGCTATATGAAACAAATGCTCTGGTGAAGCATCTTCTGCTGCAATATCATCACCCACAAAATCATCATTTAAATGTTCAACCCGTTGATCCCCTGCAAACAAAAAAAGACGACCGGTATTTTTAGTCATTAACCGAAAGTTTTTCAAATATGTTTCACGTTTGGCAACAGGTACATCTAACGGAACAGGAAATTGTGTAATATCTTTTCGCATAAATAAAACTACGTAACAAACTTAGTCTACCACAGAGGAAACAATCCCGTAAAACTCACGAGCTTGTAAACTTGCACCACCAACTAATAATCCATCAACTGAATCAAGGTTAACAATCTCTTCGGCAAATTGTCTGTCTACGCTACCGCCATATACAACAGCACACATGTCATCAGCTTTCTCACCAAACTTTCGTCTGAGAATTACTTTAATAACATCCATTATATATTCAATGTCTTCAACATCAGGTGTCTCTCCACTACCAATGGCCCAGATTGGTTCATACGCCACAATTAAATTTTGTCCAACTGATAACGTCACACCTTCCAAGGCTTCTGCTAGCTGACGAGACAACACCGTTTCTCTAACACCTTCTTCTTGATCTTCTTCACCTTCACCAATACAAAGAATTGGACACAATGGTCTGGTACTTAAACAAGCTTTAATTTTCTTGTTTATCATCCAATCTTCTTCACCCAAATGCATACGTCGCTCACTATGACCAATAATGACATAACCAACTCCCAGCGCTGTTAAATCAGTTGGAGAAATTTCACCGGTAAAGGGTCCAGTTTTTTCCCAGAACACATTTTGTGCTCCCATAGCTAACTTAGTAGGAGCTATCATTTTTCCAACAAAGGGCAAACTAGTAAACGACGGACAAACTACAACTTCAGCCGGTGTCTTTTTAAATAACTTAATATACTCTTTAGCTAAATTAATACTTTGCGCCACTGATAAATTCATTTTCCAGTTAGCAATAATAAATTTCATATGTTTCATTTAGTTTGTCCAATGATATGAACTATAGGCCCAAGCCACAAGTTTTTCTGTTTCAGTAAAACGAGCGGCAGTATCATCAGTACCCAAGACTACTGTTATTATCTCATGTCCATTCTTTTCAAACCAGCCCACAAAGCAAAAGCCAGCTTCAATTAAGTGTCCGGTTTTCCCAGCTAGAATTGTTGTCGAAGGAATTGATGGCAAACGAAGCAAGTCATTAGTACTCACTATATGTTTGTCACGTCCATCTAAGGTTGTGAAATCATAGGAGTTACGAAGTAGCGTAGACTTTATTTCTGAGCGAGCAAAAGCTTTCTCAGCCAACTTAGCCACTTCTTTCACCGTTGATTGATTAGCTTTATTTAACCCTGTTGGTTCAACAAACGTTGTATTTTTTAATCGGTAAGTTAGAGCTTTCTTGTTCATCTCAGTTACAAACTCTGCCTCAGATAGTCCGGTACTCCTCACTAAAGCAGAAATAGCAGTATTATCAGATGCTATTAAAGCTGTTTGAAATAAATCATTGGTGGTTAACTCTTCTCCTAAAAATAAATTGGCTTTGCTGCCCTCTCGCTCATCACTGGCTTGAATTTTTTGAACTTTTTCCCAGCCTGGATTATGATCCAAAAATACTAATGCACTCATTAACTTGGTTAAACTGGCAATAGAGCGAATTTCATCATCTTGATTAGACCACAGACGAGTGTGTGATGATGAGTCATAGACGCCAGCCGCTGCTGCTTTAATTTCTGGTAAGGAAGTTGTTACTAGTTGTGGTCGCTTTAGTGTTATAGTCCCGTTCTGATTAACTTTTCCAGGAATAGGTTCAGTTAAAAATGTTTTTGATAATGACAAGGAAGACAAAAAATTAGGTTGCCACAAATTAAAGATTGCCAGCATGGTTAAGGTAATAATAACTACATTCATATTAGACTTTACTTTCTAACACACGATCTAGACTATCGTGTTGTCGCAACTTTTCATAATCTGGAAGCAAACTAACATCACCAATGCCAAGGAAACGTACGAAATCAAGTGTTACATTGTAATATGTGTCTTCTTTTTTCTTGTCAAAAGTAGCTTCAATTAAACCATGTAATAATAGATTACGTAGAATCAAAGCACAGTTAACTCCTCTAATTCTATCTAAATCAAGTTTGGAAATTGGTCCACGGTAGGCAATAATAGTCAGCGCTTCTAAACTTGGTTTTGATAATTCGCCCATGGTTTCATCTTTGATAAACTCTTTTATCAAATCAGCTTGGTCAGGACCGGTTACTAATTGATAGGTTGTACCTTGTTTTACAATTCGTATTCCCCTATTGTCTGTTGCGCAATCATTACCTAACTGTTGTAAAGCAGTAGTTACAGCCTCAGTTTTGCTATCAGTTAATGACACTAATTCTTTTAACTGTAATGGCTTTGCAGCTACAAATAACAAAGCTTCAAGTTGTGCTTTTAGGTCTTTCATAGATTAACTTAATTTAACAATATCAATCTCAGCAAAGAGATCGACTTGCTCAGCGGAAATAGTTTTCTGTTTCATTAATTCAAGCATGGCCAGAAAACTAACAACAACTTCCACTTTATTGGTCGCTGATTTTATTAATTCACTAAAACGAGTTTTAATAGAATTACGAATAGCTGTGGTAATTAAGGCAATTTTTTCTTCAATACTAATAGCTGTTTCCATCATCTTCTCGGCTAACGGTTTTTCAACTGGCTCTAGGTTATCAATAATGGTATTAAAAATCACTGCCATATCTTCTTTGGTTAACTTAGCCGGCGGGGCAAAGAGGTGTAAGTTGGAAACAATTGATTTACGATTAAACTCACGAACAAACATAAATTTCTTGCTGCCAATCATGGTTTCAATCTTTCTGGTAGCCTCCAAAAACTCTTTATACATCCGTAACTGATCTTCTAAGTCTTCAATAGCATCCTCTTCCTCAGGTAATAGATATGGCAACAACGCTTTTGATTTTATTAGTAACAATCGTGAAGCCACCACCAAAAAATCAGCCATTTCATCAGGATCTAGATTAACCAATCTCTTTAAGTACGTTATATATTGATCAGCAACTTTAGCTAAACTCACCTGAGTAATATCAAGCTCAGCCTTGTCAATTAATTTAACTAACAGGGCTAGTGGACCTTCAAATTGTTCAAGCTTGATTGTTTCCATCAAAAAAATTATTGATTAATCATGGGAGCATTCTTGATGCCCATATCATAGTTAACTGGATTGATTTTCTGCTTTAAACATTGATAGCCAGTACCATGTGGCCAACGGTCTGTATAGGCATAATCTTGTATATCTCCTGGCTTTGTATTATCAGTACTAAAGTTGGCACAGAGTTCATACTCAGAGTCACTGTTCTTCTTGTAGTTGTAGTCTTCACCACTCATTGGATCTTTCAAGGCAGCGGCATTTAAGTACGGCACCTGATCTTTTAATTCATCCAAAGTAGCCGGTAGGGTTTTATGCTCTGTTTGAAAACTGTTTAACGTAGCGTCAATCTGACTAAAGTGACTTAACACTTCTAAATCATGACGACGGGCTCTGGCTTCGGCTGGCGACTCAACTACAAAAAACGCACTCACTAATGAACCAACGGTCAGGGCTAATGAAACTATTAGATAAGCCAAAACAATTTTCTTGTTTTTTTTGTCTTCACTACGGATGTCATAAAAATAGTAGCTAAAGACCATACCACAAATCACTAGAACGGTTAAAGCTTTTAACAAGAATTTAGAAGTAAGCTCGCCACCTAAGAAACTGTTAATCGTCATCATCAGCCAGATAATCATCACCACAGCTGAAATAAACAAAATGAAATAGGTTAGCCAACGACGAATAGCTGAATCTTTATCAAGTTCTTTTTCTTCTAAACTTTTTTCAATCTGTCGGGACAAAAAGTAATATAGAGGGATAGAGATGATCAAGGAGGAAATAGCAAACTTCAAGACACTAGAATCAAAACTATAGGCATAGCCATTAGTAAAGTCAGTGATAGTCTTGTTAATAATTTGAAAAATTACTTGACCAGTTGAAAGTGCCATAAAGATAAGTGCCACCAGGGACAACATATACCAAAAGGCAAACTTGGCATTATTCTTTGTATTCATAAATTGTTTATTAGTAAATTATTTTTTTAGTTTAGTAAGACCGAGTTCAGTGAGTTGATGCTCATCAATTTCACTTGGACTATTCATTAAGACATCACGTCCTTGACCGTCTTTTGGGAACGCATACAAGTCTCTAATTGAATCCCAGTCATTCAATACCATTAACAGGCGATCAACTCCTGGAGCATTACCTGCATGAGGTGGTACTCCGTACTTAAAGGCTTTCATTAAAGCTCCAAAACGTCGATCCACTTCTTCAGCTTCATACCCTGCTTTGATAAAAACTTTTTTTAAGAGTTCTGGATCATGATTACGAACACCACCACTTGATACTTCATAGCCATTTAATACTAAGTCATATTGAAACGCTAAAATATCTAACGGCTCCATGGTATCAATAGCGTCATGGCCGCCTTGTGGCATGGTAAACGGATTATGACCAAAATCAATTGTCCCTGGTTTTAATTCACTGTGCTCATACATTGGGAAATCAACAATCCAACACCAAGCAGCTTCATTTTTATTAATTAAATCAAGTTGACGAGCTAACTCTACTCGTACTAACCCACCAGCTTCACAAACCTCTCGCCAGTTACCTGCAATCATTATGATTCCGTCCCCTGCTTTAGCTTCAACAGCTTTAATTATTTCTTTTAACTTATTCTCATCAAAAAACTTTGATAAGGAAGTTTTGATTTCATTAGTCTCTGTCACTGACAAAGTGGCAAAAGTAGCAATAGTTTTTTTCATGGCTAGTTCCTTCAAGTCATCCATTACTTTTCGACTAAGTGCTGCACCTCCAGGTACTCTCAAAGCATGTACTACTCCCTTACTTTCTAAAGCACTTTCAAAACCAGCAAAGTTACTGCCTCTCACTACTTCTGAAATAGAAGTAATAGTAAGATCATATCGTAAATCAGGTTTGTCACTGCCATACATTTCCATAGCTTGTCTCCATGCAATACGTCTAAAGGTTTTGTCTTTTTCAAGATTGGTTATTTTCTTGTCACTGAATTTCTCAGTTAGTTGAATCATCAAGGGCTCCATAATAGCAAAGATATCATCTTGAGTAGCAAAACTCATTTCCATATCTAATTGATAGAATTCACCATAATGACGGTCACTGCGAGTATCTTCATCACGAAAACACGGAGCAATCTGAAAATAACGATCAACACCAGATACCATTAATAGTTGTTTAAACTGTTGAGGAGCTTGTGGAAGGGCATAGCATGTTCCAGGAAATAGGCGAGAAGGAATTAAAAAGTCTCTGGCTCCTTCTGGTGATGAGTTAGCTAGGATTGGAGTTTGTACTTCCACAAAATTATGAGACTGGAAATATGTTCGTAAATATTGGAAAAATTTATCTTTAGTAGCGAGCATTGTTTGCAAGCGTGGCCGTCGTAAATCAAGAAAACGATATTCAAGCCTGAGCGACTCTTTAACGTTTTGCATTGTTTCTTCATTGTTAATCTCAAACGGTAATACTTCTGCCTGACTTAATATTTCTAAAGCAGTTACTTCAAGTTCAATACTTCCTGTTTCTATGTCTTTGTTAATCATGTTATCTGGTCGCTCTGCAACAACTCCCGTTACAGCAATAACCCACTCATTTCGTAACACAGAAGCCTCATTACACACCCCAATATTTTTTTCACTATTAAAGGTTAACTGTGTTAGGCCGTAGCGATCTCGTAAGTCAATAAAAATAACACCACCAAAGTCACGGCGGTTATGTACCCAACCGGTTAAGGTAACTGTTTTTCCACTATCTGTTGTGCGGAGCTCTCCGCAGGTATGTGTTCGTATCATGTGATTTCTTCCATTAGTAAATTATTTCTTAAACTTAAAAACTGCAAACTAGCTTCTAGATCAAGTCGAGAGTTGGAAACAACTGTGGCACTGAGTGGCTCATTGATAAACAACTGTATAAAATCTAATTTTTTAAAACTATACTTCTTGTTAACCGGAAAATCTTTGGCGCAGGTTGTACAAAATAATGAATGATCTGAATAAGAGAAAATAACTTCCTGGTCTTTTTCAAAAGCTACCCCGCAGTGCCGACAGTGGTTAACATTAAGGCCATAGCCCAAATGTTCAAACACCTTGTACATAAATAACTCGGCAAGCCAGTTATACCACAAAGGATCAGCACTTTGGCGATCAAGTAACCCTAAAAAAGAAGTGCTTAAATCAAATAACTGTTCATCGCTCACATGCTCTTTAAGCAATTTACTCAAACGATGAAAAGCCCCCCCGGCCGCCACAATTTTGTCAAAATCACTTTTGATATGTGGGTAACAGTCACGACTCACAGCACCACCCACATATGAAGCTCGGCCAGAAATAACCATGACGTCTAACAGCGTCAAAGGTTCAACATGAGAAGCCAACCGTGAGTTAGGTCGCAAAGCACCTTTGACTAAGAGATCAATTTTTCCTCGCTCTCTGGTATAGAACGAAACACGGTAGTCATAACCACGAAAAGAACGGCGATTTAAAACAATTGCTCGTTCACAATATGTTTCCGGCATGCTCTTATTATAGCCATTTATTAGCTATTATTCAAACTATCAAAATAGCTTTGTAGGATTATCATAGCAGCAATGGCATCCCGTTCTCCGTCTCTCTTTTGCCCAGCTCCCAAGGTGTCAGCGGCCTGACTAGAAAACCGCTCATCTACCTGACTTATTGGTAGCCCACTTTGGCTTTCTAGGGCCTCTAAAAAGGCTTTAAAATCACTGCTAAGGGCTCTTTCTTCGCTGCTCGAATGAAAGGGCACGCCTATAACTAAACGCTCTATTTCCTCTTTTTTAGCCATAGTCAGAACTTCTTCTAAAGACCCAACTGATCCCAGTGGTGTAGCTAATTTAGTCAGAGCATTGCCCAATGCTAAACCAATTCGTTTTGTCCCCCAATCAATTCCTAAGCATTGTTCATTCATATTCTAGCTTTGTGTTAATATCTCGTGTCCATCATCAGTCACCAGAACAGTATGCTCAAAATGAGCTGCTAGACTGCAGTCAGCTGTAATAAACGTGAAACCATCTCTGGCCGCACGGATATGCCAATCACCCAAGGTGGCCATTGGTTCAATGGCAATCACCATGCCTGATTTTAAGATAACTTCAGGAAATTCTTTCTGAGAAAAAGCATAGTTAGGTACTTGTGGAGGTTCATGAACTGCCAAACCAACACCATGACCAACTAAATCACGAATTACCCCTAACTTATACTTCTTCAAAACACTTTCAATTGTTTTACCTAATTCAAATAATGTTAGTCCTGGTTTAACAATATTAATCCCCGCTTCTAAACTTTCTTTCGTACCGGCTAATAACTTACGAGCCGCAATCGAAATGTTACCAACTGGTACTGTGGTGGCCATGTCAGTGTAGTACCCACCCTTACCTTTATTGTATGGATATTCCATACCTATATCTAAAGTCACAATCTGACCTTCTAATAATCTGCGAGAAGGCACTGCCGGGCCATGTACAATTTCTTCGTTAACAGAAATACACAACGCTGAAGGAAACGGTTTTGACCCTTTATCCTGTTTAAAGTTTTTAAAAGCAGGTCGTCCGCCAGCTTGCTCAATTAACTCAAGAGCCTTTTGCTCTAACTCCCCTGTTTCAATATCTGGACGCACTAAAGCTACCAGAGCTTGCAGAATCTGGTCAAGAATATGTCCGCCTTGGCGAATCAAGGCAATTTCTTCTTTAGTTTTAATTAAACGAGTCATGTTGCAATAGGTTATCTTTTCTTAGACTTCTTTTTCAAAACACCAAAGCTTTTGAGCTTGGCTCTTAACTCACGATTAATTGTTGAAATCGATCGTTCACCATCAACCACAATAATAGAGCCTCGTCCGCTGGCCTTCTCAAGTAATGGTCGAATGGAACTATGATACTCCTTCAAACGAGTACGAATAACAGCCGGACGATCATCAACTCGTTGTCGCAAGGCATGTCCACACAGATCACATTTTCCTGCCACTCGTGGTGGATTGTACATTATATGGTATGAGGCCCCACAATCGCAAATTCTCCTTCCGGACAGACGGGTGACAACCTCACGATCAGGTACTTGGAACTCAATGAAATACAGCCTATCATCCCCTTTTATCATCTTTAATAAATTACGAAATTGATGCTCATTTCGTGGATAGCCATCAATCATAAAGCCTTTTTTGGTGTCAGGCTTAGATAGGCGAAGCTTTAACAAATGGTCAACCAACGTAGCAGAAACCATGCCCCCTCGACTCATTAACGCTCGTACCTTTCGTCCCAAGGCACTACCAATTTTTTGCTCATGACGAAGTAATTCACCGGTTGAGATAGCAGGCAAATCAGTTAGCTCAGATAGTAAATCAGACTGCGTTCCTTTTCCTGATCCAGGAGGGCCAATAAAAACTAAAATAGTTCGAGGCATGGGTATAAATAATAAATAATTAGATATTATTAGTATAACATAAATAAAAAAGCTCCGGTCATACAATGAAACCGAAGCTTACTATTTATTCAAGACTTTAAAAAATTAATGTTTACTTACCATTAACAATTTTATATACATAATTATAAAACTTTTCTACTTCTTCCGGCCAGAATGTTCTTACCCTGCACAGTGGTTCCGAAATATCATTTTGTACAGTACATCTATCCAATTTAATATTCCAATTTATTATATATATGTATTCCTTACTTCGGTTTTCACTCCACTTTAAAAATTCTTTACAAAGATCAAGAAGAGAATTCGCTGATACCTCAGGCAATAAATTTGGTGTACATCTCTGGGGCCATGCGAATTCTTCATCATCTGGCTCACAAGGCACTATTCCTGAAATCCGGTATAAAAAATTATCTTGATTATTAGGATCTAAATACTCAATAATCCCTATCAAAGTTTTTAATTCCTTCATTATTATTTTTGTTTTATATTTTTTTGGGTAATATTTTTATGTTTTTAGAAAATTAGCTAAATCAAGATGACTGTGCTTGCCTTTACTTGCTTCTTTATTAAATTTATATGTACGTATGTTCGATACAAAAACATAAAACATTCTTCCCTCAATATTATAAATCCATTTTGGATATGTATCAGAACTACCATTCCTGAGGGATTTCCTTGGAAAAGTCAGAGAACCAAATCCTGGATGTCCTTCCAGAATAACCCATTGATTTACCTTATGGCTTTCTTCAATTTCCTCTAAGTTCTGTAAAAACTTTTTCTGTAGACTAACTTTATTGATTAGATGAAAAAGTATATCTACATTATTTTCTACTTCCAAAGATTTGTCTTTCTTTATAGAAGTATAAATATTTTTAGAAAGATCTCCATACGGTATATCATTTTCTTTTGAAAAATCCGTGATGGCCTTAATTGTGATTTTTGACCTTGAATATTCAATAAAATCACTCCTTTTATTCTGATTATCTATGATCAAAATATAACAAATATTTTGAATTGCGTTTCTGTATTGCAATGCATTTAATTTTCTAAGATAACCAGAAAGAAAAAATTTTGGGGCTTCTTGATCCCCGTCTACAAACGGAATAATTATTCCATATTTATTACTCATACTACCCTCCTTTTTTAGGTATGTAATTTTAATTTACGAATTTTTTGTTGACCCCAACCTACCATGTTATGTTATTTTTGTCAATCAAAAAACCCACATAATGTGGGTTAATTAATATATTAAAATAATAGAGACCTAATCCATTGTATACTCTTTCATTGATAGTTGAGCTTCCAATTGCTTCACGCTTTCAATAACCACAGATACAACGATTAAGAGACTGGTACCACCAATGGCTAATGATTGAATACCAGTAAAGTAACGCATCAGTAATGGCAAAATTGCAATAATACCAAGGAATAAAGCACCGGTGAAAATAATCTTGTGAGTAGTGTTAGCTAAATATTCTGAGGTATGACGACCTGGTCTGATACCTGGAATAAAACCCCCTTGCTTTTGTAAATTCTCAGAAATTTGTTCTGGTTTGAAAACAATTTCAGTATAGAAATAAGTAAAGACAACTACTAATATAAAATAAACAATACCGTACACTAGTTGATTTTGGAAAACAGCAATTACCCATTGAGCGGCTTGAGCCAAAGAAGCGCTTTTGGCATTGACAAAGAATTGAGCCACCATGGATGGGAATAACAAAACAGAAATAGCAAAAATAATTGGAATTACACCAGCCATATTTACTCGTAATGGAAGATGAGTTGAAGAGCCACCAAAAGCTCGGTTACCTCTCATCTGACGAGCATATTGTACAGGTACATTACGTTGACCTTCGTTGATAACCACCACGCCAATAACAGTGACAATAACAATAGCCACGATACCAATTAAGGTAAAGAGCATTGATGAATCATAGTTTACAAAAATTTGCTGTACAGCACTAGGTAGTCCAGCAATAATACCAGCAAAAATTAACAATGAAACACCGTTACCAATTTTCTTTTCACTAATTAATTCACCTAACCACATTAAGAATATTGTTCCTGCTGTTCCTGTTAAGATAATAGTTACTAAATCAAAGGGAGCTAAGTTTGGTAGAATTCCAGAACCTGAATTACGTAGCAATGAAATCATGGCAAAGGACTGGATAATAGCAAATGGTACCGTGGCCCATCGTGTCCACATATTGATTTTCTGACGACCAGCTTCTTCCTTGTTCATTTCCTCAAGTTTTGGGATAAGCATGGCTAACAACTGAAAGATAATTGATGATGTAATATACGGACCAACTCCCATCATAACAATAGAAAAATTCTCCATACCACCACCAGAAAACAAATTTAATAAACCTAATATTTCATTAGATGCAAAAAACTGACGTAAGGCCGCAGGGTCAACGCCAGGAATCGGAATATGAGCAGCTAAACGAAAAATCGCCAATAGAAACAAAACAAAAAGAATACTGTTTCGAATTTCTCGATCTTTCCAAATTTTCGCTAATTTTTCCATAGAATTTAGGAAATAGTTCCGCCGTTCTTTTCAATTTGTGCTCGAACATCAGCTGAGCATGTTACACCTGTTATTTTTAAATTTTTCAATGTTACGGTGCCTTGAGCTAAGATTTTTATCCGTCCGCCTCGAGCTTTAACCAAACCATGACGTAACAAAGTTTGAGCATTGATAGTAGCACCATCTTTAAACTCTCTTGTTAATTGTGACAACGTAACTACCTGGGCTTTAGTTTGATATGAAGTAAAGCCACGCTTTTTTGGAATAGCTAACACCTGTTTTTTCATACCTAAACGCTTCAAACCACTCACACCTGAACGAGATTTTTGTCCTTTCAACCCACGAGTACTATATGTACCATGGCCTGAAGAGTTACCTCGACCAACTCGTTTGCGATTTTTATTCTGTTTAACAGCTCGTAGATTAGATAATGATAATGACATAACAATAAATTATTATTCAGCTGCTTCCTTAGTTTCTTTAACTTCTTCAACCTTAGCTTCACTCTTTGGTTGTTTTTTTGGAGCTCGTAATGAACGTAGGGCTTCAATAACGCACTTAGCATTATTTACCTTGTTATTGGTTCCCAAAATTTTACTAGTTACATTGTGAATACCAGTCAATTCTAAAATAGTACGAACAATACCGCCTCCAATTATACCACGTCCAGCCGCAGCTGGCTTAAGTAAGACATGAGCGGCTCCAAACCATTGATCAACTGAATGTGGAATTGTTTGCTTTACCATTGGTACCATGACTAATTCTTTCTTAGCTTGATTAACTGCTTTAGCTACCGCTAAGGTAACGTCAGCGCCCTTCGCTAAACCAATACCAACTCGGCCTTTTTTATCACCAATAGCAACACAAGCTCGGAAACGCATACGTTTTCCACCAGCCATAACACGAGTAACACGGGCAATATCAACAATACGTTGTTCAAATTCTTCAGGTGGCTTTTCTTCAAAGCGTCCCCCACCGCGTCGTCCCCCACGATTACCTCCGGCTCCGGGTCCACCGGCACCGCGACGTGGTTTAAAATTAGCTTTCTTTTCTTGTTCCATATAATGCAAATTTAAAATGTAAGGCCACCTTCACGGGCACCATCTGCTGCCGCCTTCACCCGACCAGTGTAGCGATTACCACCTCGATCAAAAACAACTGTAGTTACCTTAGCTGCTTGAGCTTTTTCAGCCACTAATTTACCTAAAGCAAATGCCACTTCTGATTTCTTCATCTTGCCCTTAATCTCTCGACTATGAGCACTAGCTAGGGTAATACCTTTACTGTCATCAATAATTTGCAAATACAAACTAGTATTTGATTTAGAAACATTTAAACGTGGACGTGCTGAAGTTCCCGAAAGTTCAGTTCGAATTCGGCGTTGGCGTCGTAATTTTGTTAGTTTAGCTTGCTGTTTATTCATATAATAATTTAAGCAGTCTTAGCGGCCGTCTTACCAGCTTTGCGGCGAACAACTTCACCCACATAGCGAATACCTTTACCCTTATATGGTTCTGGTTTTTTCAAACGTCGAATTTGAGCAGCTGTTTCACCTACTAACTGTTTATCTATACTGGTTAAGGTAATAATGTTAGCTTCAATAGCAGAGTTAACTCCTTCTGGCATTGGAAAGACAATTGGGTGAGAAAAACCTAAATTCAAGGTTAATGATTTACCACCACCAGCTACCTTGTAACCAACTCCTTGAATTTCTAATTTCTTTTCATAACCAGTGGTAACACCAATTACCATATTCTTAATCAAACTGTAGAAAAGACCCCACATAGCTCGTTCTTTTTTGTTAACTGAGTTAGCGACTGAAACAGTAATTGCCTCAGGGGTAATAGTAACCGTGACCATATCATGAATGGCTTGTGTTAATTGTCCTTTACTGGATTTAACTGTTAATACTTTATTATCTAAAGTAGCAGTTGTGCCAGATGGTAATTCAATTGGTAGTTTTCCTAAACGTGACATACGGTTATATTAGTAGATTTCGCAAATAACTTCTCCCCCTAAATTCTTTTTACGAGCTTCTCGGTTAGTCATCAAGCCCTGGGAAGTTGAGAGAATAGCAATACCTAAATTATTTAAAACGCGAGGCAAATCATCTTTACCAACATAGACGCG
This sequence comes from uncultured Gammaproteobacteria bacterium, assembly GCA_964540895.1. Taxonomy (GTDB): domain Bacteria; phylum Patescibacteriota; class Patescibacteriia; order Patescibacteriales; family Patescibacteriaceae; genus Patescibacterium. The sequence goes on from CAZIOP010000001.1 coordinate 402,193, forward strand.
ACGACTTGATTTACTAATTCTAGTTAAAGAAGCAATCTTTGGTTTGCCATCAGCATTATATTTCAAAACGATCTTCAACTCATCAAAACCAGTCTTACCTTCATGAGTAATAACTTCAGTTTTGGTAATCCAACCATTTTCTTCCATTAATTTGGCAATATTAAACTTTAGTTTGCTCATAGGCAACACAATCTCCGCCTTACCTACAGCGGCGGCGTTTCTGATTCGAGCGAGCATGTCTGCTATTGGATCCATCATATAATTATATACACTTACCAACTAGACTTAGTAATTCCCGGCAGATCGGTGTTATTTGCCAGTTCACGAAAACAAATACGGCACATATCAAAGTCGCGCATGTAACCATGGTTACGACCACAACGCCAGCAACGTCGAACTTTGCGAGTGCTAAATTTCGCTGGACGGTTTGATTTTGCGATGAGTGCTTTTCTTGCCATATTGTTGCCTAATTATCTTTCTTAAAAGGAAAACCAAGTAATTGGAATAGTTCCAAGCCTTCCTCGGGTGTTTTTGCTGTTGTGGTGAAATTTATTTCCAACCCATGAATATTATCAACTTCATCAGCCTTAATTTCTGGAAATGCAATATGTTCCTTAAAACCAACGGACAAGTTACCTGTTTTATCTAACTTCTTAGGATCAACTCCACGGAAGTCTCGTACTCGAGGGAAGGTTACCTTAATCAATTTTTCTAAAAAGTCATACATACGTTGTCCACGTAACGTAACAGCTACACCAATGGTAGTACCTTCTCGTAACTTAAAGGCAGAAATAGACTTCTTAGCCTTAGCCATGATTGGTCTCTGACCAGTGATACGAGCTAAATTATTAGCTACAGCTTCTAATTGAGTTTTATCTTTTGTTAAACGACCTACACCGACGTTTAAAGAGATTTTAACAATTTTAGGAATTGCCAAATCATTGGCATACCCGAACTTTTCTTTCAAAGCAGGCTTAGCAGTTTTTTGATATAATTCTCGGATATTCATAGGGTTAGTCTACAGACACTTTACATTTAACACAGACTCTAACTTTTGATCCCTTACGACCATCTTCTCCCTTAATCAGTAAGTGCCCCACGCGAGTTGGTTTATTACATTTTGGACAAATCAACATCAAGTTAGACATATTCAGTGGAGCAGCAAATTCAACACGTTGACCTTTTTCGCCGTTCTTTTGGGGACGTAAGTGTTTAATTAATAAATTACAGCCTTCAACGCTAGCGCGGCCTGATTCAGAAAAGACTTGGATAACTTTTCCAGATTTGCCTTTATCCTTGCCGGCAATAATTTTTACGTTGTCGTTTTTCTTAATATTCATACAAGTATCTTACAAAACTTCAGGGGCTAAAGAAGCGATCTTAATGTAACCAGCTTTTCGGACTTCTCGAGGAATTGGTCCGAAAATACGACTACCTCGTGGTTCGCCATTTTTTTTATCAATAATTACACAAGCGTTATCATCAAAACGAATATAACTACCATCAGCTCGGCGCATTTCTTTTTTTACTCGTACCACGACAGCTAACAAAACATCACTCTTTTTAACCATAGCGTGTGGGACAGCTTGTTTTACAGCTACAATGATTCGTTCACCAACGTGAGCATAGCGCTTACGATAACCGCCAAGCACTCGAATACATTGTACGCTTTTAGCGCCTGTGTTATCTGCTACTTTTAATAGGGTTTGAACCTGAATCATACAATTTAATTATATAAAACTCTCCAACGCTTATCCTTACTTAACGGACGGCATTCTACAAAGCTAACCTTATCACCTTCATGAAACTGATTTTTTTCATCATGAACCTTATAGCTACTAGTTGAAACATAGCGCTTCTGGTACTTTGGGTGAATTTTTACCAACTCAACTTTAACAACAACGGTTTTATCCATTTTGTCACTTGATACCACACCTTTAAAGGTTCGGTGAGTGTTCTGTTTAGTTGTAGTTGATTGATTAGTTTTCATAGATTTAATATTACTTCTGCTTATTGATCAAGGTTAACAAATGAGCCGCCAATAAACGTTCACGACGAATCGATCGGACATCTTTCAACTGTTTATTAGCATCTTTAAAACGTAGCTCTCGTAATTTCTCACGACTTTCAGCTAGCATTTTGTGAAGCTCAGTAATTGACTTTGATTGTAATTCCTTGAATTCCATATAATTAATGCTTTTTTACAAAACTGCACTTAACTGGTAATTTATGAGCTGCTAAAATCATAGCTTCTCTAGCCTGAGCTTCAGTAACTCCTTCAATTTCAAATAAGATCATACCAGGCTTAACAATAGCAACGTAGTGATCAACTGGACCCTTACCTTTACCCATTGGCATTTCTCCACCTTTGGCAGTCACTGATTTATCAGGGAAGATTCTAATCCAAACTTTTCCAGTTCGTTGTACAAAACGAGTAATAACACGACGAGAAGCTTCAATCTGACGACTAGTTACCCAGCAGCCTTCCAAACTCTTTAAGCCATAGCTACCAAACCCAAGTTGAATTCGACGTGTGGCTTTGCCGCCGCGCGTCATCTTATGAGTTTTTCTAAATTTGGTCTTTTTCGGAGCTAACATACAGTATTATTTTTTAACAGTTTCATTAATCACTTCCCCGGCTTCTTCGTGACGATCAAAAATCTCACCGCGATATACCCAGACCTTGATACCAATCAAACCAAAGGTAGTTTGCGCAGCAGTTCGAGCATAATCAATATCAGCTCGTAAGGTTTGTAATGGTAATTTTCCAGAAATCAACATTTCACGACGGGCAATTTCTGCACCATTTAAACGACCAGCTACCATAACTTTAACACCCAGGGCTCCAGAGCGTTCAACTCGTCCAATAGCTTGCTTCATAACTCGTTTGAAAGGCAAACGCTTTTCGATTTCTAAAGCCATGGACTGAGCCACAATTTGGGCACTTAAGTTAGGTCGATCAATTTCGTTGATGTTAACATTAATTTCTCCAGTACGGAAATTCTTCAAATATTTGGTGTGCAATTTCTTTTTCAAGTCTTCAATACCAGCGCCACCTCGGCCGATAATCAAACCTGGCTTTGCAGTATATACAGAAATAACAATTTTCTTGCCAGATGGACGTTCAATTTCAACTCGATCAATACCGGCTTCACGTAAATGCTTAGTCAAGAATTTACGAACCAAAACATCCTGACGAATCTGGTTAATATAATCACGAGGATTAGCAAACCACTTCGAAGGCCAAGTTCGAGTTATTCCGACGCGCATTACTTTTGGATTGACTTTCTGTCCCATATGTATGGATTATTGTTACAGGTTACCCTGCTTTACGGTTAAATAATTTAGAAGTGAAACCTTGCTTACCACTAGAGCGACCTTGTCCACCGCGACCTTCACGGCGAGGATCAATAATCTTCTTGTCCTTTTCCTCACTGGTTTCAGTTGGTTTAGCAGAAGTTTTCTCTTTTACCTTGACGCCTTCTGTTTCTTTTGGAGCGCTACCTAATTTTACTGGTTCATCAGCTTTTATCTTTCGGCCTTTCTTAACGCCACTGTCAGTAACTTCAGCTAGGGTAATATTGATATGGCTCATTCTCTTTAGTAATGGGGTAGCGCGACCATGAGCACGTGGTAACCAACGCTTTAAGACTGGACCACCATCAACACGAATTTCTTTAATATATAAATTATCAGCTGATAAATCAAAATTGTGAACAGCATTAGCAACAGCAGATTCCAAAACCTTTTGAACTGGAGTAGCAGCCAATTTACCAACAAACTTTAATTGCCCCAAAGCCGCCGCAATCTTCTGGCCTCGTAAGAGTCCAATTACCAAGCGTACTTTGCGAGGAGATATTCTGATGTAGCGGGCTGATGCCTTAACTTCCATATAATTATTTATTTACCTTTAGCTTGTTCCTTAGCCATCTTACCACCGTGGTTAACAAACTTTCTGGTTGGTGAAAATTCTCCAAACTTGTGACCTACCATATTTTCTGTAACTAAGACTGGAATATGGACCTTACCGTTATGAACTCCAATGGTAAAACCTACCATCTCTGGAGTAATTGAACAAGCACGATCCCAAATCTTAATAACAGTCTTATCACCGGCATTTAGATTCATGATTTTCTTTTGGAGACGTTCGTTAACGTATGGTCCTTTTTTTAGACTTCTAGACATACAGTAAAATTAAAGTTTCTTGCCATTACGGCGGGTGATAATTAATTTATTGGAGTGCTTTTTACCTAAGCGGGTCTTAACACCATAGGCTTTCTTACCCCACTTAGTTTTTGGACTCTTCAAACCAATGGATTGATTACCTTCACCACCACCGTGTGGGTGATCGTTAGGGTTCATAGCAGTACCACGAACAGTTGGTCTAACACCTAAATAGCGGCTTCGTCCAGCTTTACCTAAGGTAACGTGGCGACGATCAACGTTCCCAACTTGTCCAACAGTACCAATACATTCTTTTTTAACTAAACGAATTTCTCCAGATGGTAATTTTAACTGAGCATACTTTTTTTCAACTGACATAATGTACAGTGAGTTACCAGCACCTCGAGCTAAACGACCACCTTGACCAGGTTCTAATTCAACGTTGTGAACTGCTAAACCAACAGGAATAAATTCTAGCGGCATAGCATTACCAACTTTTGGTTCAATAGTAGTTTTTGAACTCATAATTTCCATACCAACTGTCATACCAACCGGAGCAATCACATAGCGCTTTTCACCATCTTTGTAATTAACAAGAGCTAAACGTGGTCCACGATTTGGATCATATTCAATAGTTTTAACTACACCAGGAATATCAAACTTATCACGCTTGAAGTCGACAATACGGATAAAACGTTTAACACCGCCACCTTGGTGGCGAACAGTAATCTTTCCTTGAGAGTTACGACCAGCGTGTTGTTTTCTGAACATAATCAACGAGCGTTCAGGCTTAGTTGATGTAATATCAGAAAAATCTTCAAAAGTAGCCGCACGTCGGCCAGGAGTAGTTGGATGTGCTTTCTTAATTGCCATATAGTTTAAACACCTTCATACAGACTAATGGTTTTACCCTTTGGTAAAACTACCATTGCCTTTTTCCAATCTTTGCGACGACCCGTCGTACGACCAAAACGACGAACTTTACCTTCGCTACGAATTATATTAACTTTGACCGGAGCAATACCATAGACTGCTTTAATAGCTCGGGCAACTTCAATTCGATTCGCATCTAAGGCCACTGCAAAGAAATATTGATTTAAAGCTTGCATGTGTGAAGCTTTTTCAGAAATTAATGGTTTAACTAACACACGGTAAGCTTGAGAAATAGCAGTACTTCCCTCTTTCTTGTTCTTATCATCAACTTTTTTGTTGTCATCAGCATACAAAGCCTTCATACCACCATCAGGTGCCACCTTAGTTGCTTTTACTTTTTCTTCTTTTGTAACTGAATCCTTTTTAAATAATGACATATAATTAACTCTTGTAGCGTTCTTCAAGAACTTCAATCGCTTTCTTAGTTACTACCAAGTGACGATACTTTAAAATATCAACAATATTAATATTATCAACACCTAGTAATTTAATACCTGGTAAATTACGAGCTGAATTTTTTACCATAGCTTCAGGCATACTTTCAATAATCAGAATTGAACTTACTTTTCCTTCTAAAGCTTTGGTCTTTAAATTAGTAAGTACAGCATTAAAAGCTTTAGTCTTGTATTCCGCCATTTTCAAGTCTTCTAGAATAGCAATTTGCTTACTGGCAACTTTGTCAGATAATACTACACGAACAGCTTGGCGCTTCATCTTAGCATTTAAGCCTTTAGAAAAATTACGACCACTGGTTGGACCAAAGGTAACACCACCGCCAATCCAAATTGGACTTCGGCTTGAACCAACACGTGCTCGTCCAGTCCCTTTCTGTCGCCATGGTTTTTTACCACCACCACGAACTTCACTGCGATCTTTAGTATGAGCTAGTACATGTCGTTCATTGGCACGTTGAGCAACAACCGCTTGTTGTACTAAACTTTCGTTCTTAGCCTGACCAAAAACACGAGCTGACAATTTTGCTTCGCCAACGCTTTCACCTTTTTCGTTGTAGATTTTTTCCGTAATCATATTAGTTGCTTGGTTTTTCTTCAGAAGGCTCTACTGGTGCTTCAGGAGTTTCTTCTTTTACTTGTTCTACTGGTTCAACAGGAGCTTCAACAACTTCTGGTGTTTCAACAACAGGAGTTTCTTCAACTGCGGCTGGTTCTTCAGCAGGAGTTGTTTCTTCTGTTGTAGGCTCTTCAACTGCTACTGACTCTTCTACAACTTCTTCAACCGGAGCCACTGGGGCTTTGGCAATTGGATCGCCTAGGACTAATTCTCCATCAGCAGATAACAGCACTAGACCATTTCGGGCACCAGGTACTTGCCCCTTTACCAAAATACTATTTGTTGTTTCATCAACTGAAATAATTTCAACATTATGAACTGTTACTCGTTCACCACCCATTCGGCCACCCATGCGCATACCTTTCAAAACGTGTTGGATACCACCAGCACCAATTGAACCTGACATGCGTAATTGATCTTTGTTACCGTGAGTAGCATCTTGTCCATGAAAACCATGACGTTTAACAACACCTTGAAAACCTTTACCTTTGGAAGTACCAACGATTGTTAGTCTGTCACCAACGGCCAATGTACGAACAGTGATTTTGTCACCTGCTTGTAATTCAGACACTTTCTCTCCGGCCGGAACTCTAAATTCCCGGACAAAACGAAAATTTCCGAAATCTTTGAAATGACCACGTAATACTTTAGTAATCAAACTTTCACGACGATTACCATAGCCAACTTGCACAGCATTGTAACCATCACGTTCAGTATTTTTCAATTGCAAAACAGTACAAGGGCCAACTTGAATCTTTGTTACTGGCACAACGGTTTCACCCTGCCAGAGTTGAGTCATATTAACTTTTGTACCAAGGATAAATTTCATATGAATAAACAAAAACCGGCTTAAGGATAAACCAGTCATTATCAGGCGTCGGTCTGACAGGCAACAACGTGTTGACTATGTGTGCTTAAAAAGCAAATGGTGACGAGAGTAATGAAACAATGGTTTATAATTCCTTGTCGGTAAAGCTCTTTCCTCATCCACTGCTTTCTCAAAAAGAAAGATTAAATAAGAAACGCTTAACCGGTTTTACATTTTAATTTCGATATCAACGCCCGTAGGCAAATTTAAATTACTTAAAGCTTCAATCGTAGCTGCTGAAGGTTCAATAATATCTAGCAAACGCTTATGTGTTCGCATTTCAAATTGATCTCGAGCATCCTTATGAACGAAGGTAGAAGCATTGACCGTATACTTTTTCTTTTCGGTCGGTAACGGAATTGGTCCGTACAAATTAGCGCCCGTCCGCTTAACGGTTTGGACAATAATTTTTGTCGACTGGTCAATGATTTTATGATCAAACGAACGAATCTTAATACGAACTCGTTGTTTGTCTTGAGCTGGGGCCTTAGCCACTGCTTTACTAACTTCTTCGGTCATACGGTGATTTTTGAATTTTCTGACTTTTAATGTAAGTACAGATTAGCCCCGCCCTTAAATCTTAAGAGCGGGGATATATCTTTACTTAATAATTTTTACTACGACACCGGCACCAACCGTGCGTCCACCTTCGCGAATCGCGAAGCGTTGTTTTTCTTCCAAAGCGACTGGAGAGATTAACTTGATGTTCAAGTTAACAGTGTCACCAGGCATAACCATTTCAGTACCAGCTGGTAATTCTACTTCTCCTGTAACGTCAGTAGTTCGGATATAGAATTGAGGCTTGTAACCTTTGAAAAATGGCTTGTGGCGTCCACCTTCTTCTTTGCTTAAGATATATACTTCACTTTCAAATTCAGTGTGTGGAGTAACAGAACCAGTCTTAGCCAAGACCTGACCGCGCTGTACGTCATCTTTCTTTGTACCACGAAGTAGTAAACCAGCATTGTCACCAGCTTGGCCTTGATCTAATTGCTTGTTAAACATTTCAATACCAGTAACAGTAGTCTTTGTAGTATCAGCTAAACCAACAATTTCAACTTCATCACCAACTTTGATGATACCTCGCTCTACACGACCTGTGACAACTGTTCCACGACCTTCAATTGAGAAAATATCTTCAATAGGTAATAGGAAAGGCTTATCAGTGTCACGAACTGGGTCTGGAATATAGTCATCTAAAGCTTTCACTAATTGCATAACAGCATCACCATATTCACCAGTTGGGTTTTCCAAAGCTTTCAAAGCACTACCACGAATAATTGGTGTAGTATCACCAGGGAATTCATATTTCTTCAAAAGATCCTTAACTTCTTCTTCAACTAAGTCGATTAATTCTTTGTCTTCAACCATATCGCACTTGTTTAAGAAAACAACAATGTAAGGAACACCAACCTGACGAGCTAACAAAATGTGTTCACGAGTCTGAGGCATAGGTCCGTCTGTGGCAGAAACAACTAAAATAGCACCGTCCATCTGAGCAGCACCTGTAATCATGTTCTTTACGTAGTCAGCGTGACCAGGACAGTCAACGTGAGCATAGTGACGGGCTTCTGATTCATATTCAACGTGAGCAGTCGCAATAGTAATACCACGAGCTTTTTCTTCTGGAGCAGCGTCGATTTGGTCAACACCTTTATCAGAAGCAGCCAAACCCTTTGTTGCTAATACTTTAAGTAAAGCAGCGGTTAAGGTTGTCTTACCGTGGTCAACGTGGCCAATAGTACCAACGTTCACGTGAGTTTTTGATCGGTCAAATTTCTCTGCCATATTAATTTAGTTAAAAAATTTATAAGGTTATAAAGTTAAGTAGTTGAGTCAGCTTTGCGAAGCCGTGATTCAGGAATAGTCCAGGGATTCTTTGATGGCTTTTGCTCAAAACTGGTTTTTGGCGGACTCCAAGAAGAAGTAGGATTACTGTTCTCGGGAGTCTGTTCAGGAACTGAACTTGGTGCATTTTCCTCAAAATCTTTCGAAAAATCACTAAATTCAGGCCCTGGAGCCTGATCGGTTTTCCAAACTGCAATATCGCGGTTTATTTTATCAATAAGCTCATCTTCTGTCAAGCCTTTCACACTCTGACTGTTTTTTACCATACTCTCATAGCCAGAAAGACTAGAAAGTACATAACAATTGTCAGGCTGATGCTCATCAAAAACAATGAGCTTGTCTCCGGTCTTATTAATCAAATGTATGAGACGTTGGAGGCGATCTGACATACGAGTCACTTAATTGTAGCTTGGAGGGGATTTGCTTATTGTAGCGGAATATTTAGACGCCGTCAATAATAAACCTGTGTATATCCCCTTATTTCTTATCCTTATTGACTTGGCCAATAATAGCTTCAGCAGCATGACGAGGCACTTCATTGTAATGAAGGAACTCCATACTGTAGTTGGCTCGCCCCTGACTCATCGACCGTAGCTGAGTGGCATAACCAAACATTTCCGCCAAAGGCACCTTGGCATCAATAACCTTAAGATTTCCCCGATCTGTCATTTGATCAATCTGACCGCGTTTTGAGTTTAAATCGCCAATCACGTTACCCATGTATTCTTCTGGAGTGGTGACCTCAACTTTCATGATTGGTTCAAGTAAAATTGGGTTGGCTTTACGGCATGCTTCTTTAAAAGCCAAAATGCCAGCCATTTTAAAGGCAGCTTCAGAAGAGTCAACTTCATGGTATGAACCTTCAAACACAGCAGCTTTAATATCAACCATTGGATAACCAGCCACAATCCCCTTGTCTAAAGCTTCTTTAAAACCTTTTTCAATGGCTGGAATATATTCACGAGGAATATTACCTCCCTTAACTTCATCAACAAAGATTGAGCCAGCGCCGGCTTCTTGAGGTTCAATGCGCAACCAACAATGACCATACTGTCCTCGTCCACCAGATTGTTTAATATATTTTCCTTCAGCTTCAGCGGTTTGACGAATTGTTTCACGGTATGAAACTTGAGGTTGACCAATGTTAGCTTCAACATTAAATTCACGCTTCATACGGTCAACAATAATATCCAAATGTAATTCACCCATACCAGAAATCAATGTCTGGTTAGTTTCTTCATCTGATTCAACACGAAATGTTGGATCTTCTTCAGCTAAACGAGCTAAGGCCATACCCATTTTTTCTTGGTCAGCTTTAGTTTTTGGTTCAACAGCAATTTTAATAACTGGTTCTGGGAAGGTAATTGTTTCTAACAACAATGGATGATCAACATCACATAGGGTATTTCCAGTATAGGTATCTTTCAAACCAATAACAGCAGCAATATCTCCAGAGTAAATGGCATCAATTTCTTCACGGTGATTAGCGTGCATACGAACTAAACGACCAATACGTTCTTTTTTTCCAGTCTTAGAATTCAAAACATATGAACCAGACTTTAATACACCACTGTATACTCGAACGAAACAAAGTTTTCCAACAAAAGGATCTGTAGCAATTTTAAAAGCCAACGCTGCGAATGGTGCGTCATCGTTAACCGGAACTACAATCTTTTTAGTTTCATCATCAGGATCCATAGCTTCAATGGCCGGAACATCTAACGGTGAAGGCAAGTAATCATTAACAGCATCTAATACCAACTGTACACCAATATTTTTCAAAGCGGTGCCGCACAGTACTGGATAAATTTCATTTTTGATAACAGCCTGTCGTAAGGCTTTCTTTAATTCAGGTACATCAATTTTTTCACCACCTAAATATTTCTCAGTTAAGGCTTCATCAGACTCAACAATTCGCTCAATCATTTCATGACGGTGAGCTTCTACCTTTTCTTTCATGTCATCAGGGATAGCAATTTCTGTAATTTGTTCACCATTTTGACCTTTGAATTCAAAAGCTTTTTCTTGAATTAAATCAATTACTCCAGACATTGAGTCTTCTGCGCCAATTGGCAACTGAATAGCTACTGCTTTGGTGTTTAAACGATCACGAATTGACTTCAAGCTCATATAAAAATCCCCACCCATTTTGTCCATTTTATTAACAAAACAGAGACGTGGAACTTTATACTTGTCAGCCTGACGCCATACAGTTTCAGATTGTGGTTCAACACCAGCAGCTCCGTCAAACACAGCCACAGCACCATCTAACACACGTAATGATCGTTCTACTTCAACGGTAAAGTCAACGTGACCTGGGGTGTCAATAATGTTAATTCGGTTATCATGCCAGAAACAGGTGGTAGCCGCAGAGGTAATTGTAATACCTCGTTCTTTTTCTTGCTCCATCCAGTCCATTTCAGCAGCTCCTTCATGTACTTCACCGATTTTATGTTTTTTTCCAGTATAAAAAAGCACCCGTTCAGTAAACGTGGTTTTTCCGGCATCAATGTGGGCCATGATACCAATATTTCTTGTATTTTCGAGAGTATATTCGCGGGCCATAGATTATCGTGCAAAGTGAGCAAAGGCTTTGTTAGCTTCAGCCATACGTTGTACATCCAATTTCTTTTTGATAGAAGCACTTTCGCCTTTTGCTGTATCCATGATTTCAATAGCTAATTTTTCAGCCATTGGCTTACCTTTTCGAGAACGAGCAGCTTCAATCATCCAACGACAAGCTAACATAAAACGACGATCACCTCGTACCTGATATGGAATTTGATAGTTAGCACCACCAACACGACGACCACGAACTTCTAGTAATGGAGTTACCATTTTCATGGCTTTGTTAAAAACATGACGAGGATCTTGCTTTGAAACATCGCGGACAATATCAAAACAATCGTAGACCACTTTTTGGGCTACGGCCTTTTTACCGCGAGTCATAATATAGTTAATAAACTTAGCGATTTCCAAATCGTTATAACGAACGTCTGGTTGAATTTTTCGCTTAGGCGCTGGTTTACCTCTCATAGTTATTTCTTAGGTTTCTTATTGCCGTATCGTGAACGACTTTGGCGACGGGCTTCTACACCCTGGGCGTCATAGACACCACGGATAATCTTGTAACGGACACCTGGTAAGTCTTTAGTACGACCACCTTTAATTAGTACAATTGAGTGTTCTTGTAGATTATGACCAATTCCTGGGATATAAGCCGTTACTTCCATACCATTAGATAAACGAACACGGGCGATTTTACGTAAAGCTGAGTTAGGCTTTTTAGGGGTAGTTGTTGTTACCTTAAGGCACACTCCACGCTTAAAAGGCGAACCATTGACTGTAATTTTCTTACGTCGGTGAAGGGTATCTAGGGTAAGTTTAAGCGCCGGAGACTTACTTTTCACACGTAAACTAGTACGTCCGTGCTTAATTAACTGATTAATTGTAGGCATAGTAGATCAGAATTTTTCCGTAAAATAAATCCCGACCAATCGGGATATTAGATAATATAACAGAAGCTAAAATTCAAGTCAAGGGGTATATCAGACTTAGAATCTAGATAATTCCAGTAATAAATGAGAATAAACCGACAATAATGTACTGTATGAAATCAAAAGCTCCAAGCATCACCAGCGCGATAAGTATAAAGAAGCCATATTGCTCAACTTTATAAAATATTTCTCTGGCTCGCTCAGACAGAAAGGTATAAACTACCTTAGAACCATCTAAGGGAGGGATCGGCAATAAATTAAAAATTACTAAAGCTAGATTAATAAAACAAATTAATAACGCAATTAAAACTAAACTAGCTAAAAATGAACCTTGCGTAATAGAAGAAACTACACTAACTTCTCCTTGAAAAAAACCAGTTAGTAAAGAAACTTTTAGACTATCTGCTAACGGTATAAACCTGGCAATTAAACCAAAAATAAGAGCAATACCAATATTAACACCTGGCCCAGCTAAAGCTACTTTTAAATCTCCATATTTTCGATCACGTAAATTATATGGATTATAAGGTACTGGTTTAGCCCACGCAAAAAAGAAATTAGCTTTAGAAACAATCAATAATAGCGGTAAAAGAACTGACCCAATGGGATCAAGGTGTTTAATTGGATTTAGTGTTAATCTCCCCTCTCGTTTGGCCGTGTCATCCCCCAACTGATACGCCATCCAGCCATGAGCATACTCATGGATGATGGCTGAGAAAATTAATATAACAACTGACAACAGAATAAGCATAAAATAATACTATCACATTACTCTTCGCGATGTTTAGGCGTAACCAAAAAACCCATATACTTACCAAGCATTAATCTAGTTTGTGCTTCTAAACCAGGAATTGCACCAAAGAAGATAATAATAACAGGCAACGATATCCACTGGACTAACATAATTAAATATTGAATTGGTTTAGGCTTGTGATGACTAGGCAGAACCAGCACTGAAATAATAGCTGATAATACCATACCGACCATAGCTAGAGTCATAAAAAATTTAGTCACTGCCGGTAAATTATTTGATAACACCGTAGTATTAAAACGATCACCACCAAGTAACAGTGGTAGCCAACCTAAAATAGAAGTAATAAGAGCATTAGTTGCCCAAGAATGAAAACCATAAATCTGAACAAAAATATGGTTTAAGTAACGTTTTTTAGCTGGACGTGGTAAATCTTTCCATTGCTTACTGGTATTAAAAAGTAAATATGGAATGTTCTCTACTCCCCAACCCCAACGTTTTTGTTGACGGTATAAACTCAAAGCGGTACGACCAACACCTTTATCCATACAAATATCCATAGAGATAGGAAAATACAATGGTTCAACGCGATAATCTCCCTTGTAATAACAAAAACAATGCCAAAAAATGCGTGAATCTTCACTAACCATTGTGGTTGACCAGAACCCAATATCAACCAGAGCTCGCCAGGTCATAGAATGAGAAGAATACGTTGCTAACTTTTCTGGCCGTAGTTGTTGCATCATCTGCCAAAAAGTATTGGAAAAAGCGGCCACCCGAGCAAAAAATGGTGCCTGCCATAAATTATTATGATAGACCGGGACAGGTTGGAAACTTGAACGATATGGGTGCTCAACCGTCAGAAAATGATACGACAAACAATAAAAATAATCAGGTAGGACAACTGTATCCATATCAAAAACACTCACTAAAATTAGATCATAATCAATCTGACGTGGATCAATAATTTTTGCTTTCAATTCTTTGGCCGCCCAGGCCTGGTTTGCACCTTTACCTTTTAATTCTCCTTCAATATCCTGGTGGGTTGTTACTAGAAAAGTTCCAAATTTATCTTGATATTCTTGCTCTATAATTGTGGCTACTTTACGTGCTTCTTCACCGGCCCGTCCTTCTATACCAAAGACAATAATAAATCGATCTTTGGGATAACCAGTCCGTACTAAACTATCAAGCGTAGATCTAATAACAGTTAAACTCTCATTATAGGTAGGGAAGATAACTACCTGATATAAATCTTTCCAATCAATCAGGCGTTCTTTACCACTTGCTGGTATCTTTATATTTCTTGGTCCTAATTCTTCACATTTTTTTTTCCAATCAATACGCAAATATTTTTTCATTAAACGATACGAGACCATGAGATGTATGCCTAAAAATAAAACTAAGAACAGCCAATAAATATCAAAGAGAATAATGAAAATAGCACTACCCACTGGCTCAAAATATGAAAAAACTCCGAGTGCAATAAATGTTCCCCACGCTAAAAAACCTGGGAGTATTTCCAATAAACGATATTTTCTATAATCAGCACCGGTTAACTCGGTAGCTTTACTGACTTTTAAATAATCCATGAGTTTATTTTTCCCACTTGCTAATAATAAATAATCTTTCACCAGCAAAATAGAAAATATACAATAGGCTGCTTATAATAAGCCAGTTCTTAAAATAGGTCAAATCATGAAAATACGTCAAACTAGTTTTTATAATAAGGTCTGGTCGAGTAAAAATTTCCCAACTATTCCACCGATTAATTAGACCAAGTAGTACACCTAAGGAAATCAATGGGATACTAAAATATATAAAAAAATCTCCCCATTGTTTGCCGTGTAAACGAGCAATAATTCTTCGTATCGGGCGAAGCGACCAGACAAACGTTAACCAGCCAGTAGCGGCAAAGGCCCAAAAGAAAAAAACCATCCAGGCATTCTCAATACAAACATTGCCAAATTCCTCAGATGGGCAATAGCCGATAATGTGCCTGGCGTCAGTTAACAAGTAGGCAGTGTTTGGTACCATAAACAACCACAAAAAAGCTAAAAACAGTGTTGAGGGTAGATGAATTGTCTTTTTCTTTAAAGCTCTAACTAAATAGTATGTAATTACGACAGCGATAGCACCTAAGGCTATATTCCAAACAATCATTGGAATCTGATAATCATTAATACGCCAGTTCCATAACGGTACGGTATCAAGAAAGTGTTCTGGACGAAAGACAGAATCATTTATAAAACGAGGCATAGTAATAGAAGTTAAACAATGGACGAAAAACTAATTAAAGTGTACGGCTTGACCAGGTTGCAGTGATCCACCTGGTTGAAGAGGTTCTTCAGGAGGTACGTTTGAAGTTTGTTCTATCTGAACTTCAGGAGAATAACTTGGAACATGAGGTGACAAAGGTCGCCCTTTAAAATCACGTGGTGCTTCATGAGAAATGTCACGAAGCGATAACGGCTTTACGTCTGGTTTATTAAATGAAGCAGAATATGAAGGTTTATGATTTAATTGCTCAACTTCCCATTGTTTAATTTTCTTTCTCTCTTGTTGTGATTGCTCATTTTCTTGACGGAGAATCATTAAACAATCTTTACAAAATACTGGTCTGACCCCATCTGGTTTAAACGGTACCCTAGTAGTTTTATGACATCTAGCACACACCGCTTCATATTTATAAATACTTGGATCTAATATTGGTTTAGCTTTTTCTGTAACATCATGATGTACAGACACTTCACTATGCACTGCTGGAGCTGGCTGTGATGATTGAATTGGTGTCGACGAAATTACCTGCGTTTGAGGTGTAGGTGGAATTGAAATTGGTTGTTGTCGAGGTGCTTTTGTATTGTTGTGAGGCGTGGCCGTAATACGAGTTACTTCTTCATCTTCAGCGTGCCAACGCATAATTTTGTCCTCTACTTCTAAACGTTCACCTGAATATTGTTCACGTGTCACAGTAATAACTTTCTCCTCATTATGAGTTCGCTCAGCTTCAGTTAACGGTGGTAACCCACGAGCTGAAAATGGATCTGAGGCTACACCATCAATCATTAATTTCAAGCAGGTATTATATTTAGGTAAATTTACTAAATCTTCTTCAGTAAAAACTGGGGTAAATTCTTTAACTAGTTCTTCAGCATCAGTAGCACCAACACGAAATACAACTAAAGTACCAACGTTACCAAACACTGCCGCTTTAACCTTATCACTCAACTGTTCAATATATTGGTGGCCCATAATTAGATTCAATCGATATTTACGAGCTTCGGAAAGAATATTGGCAAAACTGTCAGTAGCAAAATTTTGAAATTCGTCAACGTATAAATAAAAATCTCGGCGTTCAGCTTCCAAGACATTCACACGACTCATAGCTGCCAATTGAATCTTGGTAATAACCATTGAACCAAGTAATTCTGAGTTATCTTCACCAATTCTACCTTTACTTAAGTTCATGATTAAAATTTTGCCATTATCCATGACTTCCCGTAAATCAATTGATGAATTGACTTGACCAACAATATTACGAATTAATGAACTGGACAAAAATTGTCCAACTTTGTTTTGAATTGGAGAAACAGCTTCAGCAGCAAACTTGTCAGCATAGCCAGCAAACTCTTTAGTCCAAAATGATTTCACTACTGGATCTTGGATTTGCTCCACAACTTTCTTGCGAAATGACTTATCAGACAGCATACGTGTTACACCAAGCAATGTTGAATTTGGGTAATCAAGAATAGCCAGAATACTATTTCGTAAAATATATTCCAAACGAGGTCCCCAGGAATCAGCCCATAATTTTTGGAAAACTCCAATTAAACCAGAGGCTACTAAATGTCTCAAATGAGGGGCAACTTGTTCTACCACGTTAAAGGCAATCGGATAATCAACATCTGCTGGATTAAAATATATAACATCATTAACACGATGTGAGGGGATAAACTGAATGATTTTTTCAGCTAAGTCACCATGAGGATCAACCACCGCTACTCCCCGACCAGCTCGAATGTCATCAATAATCATGTTTTCTAAAATAGTGGACTTACCCATACCGGTTTTTCCAATCAAATACATATGACGGCGACGGTCGTCAGTTTTAATACCAAAACGTCGGTATTGATTGCGATAAGTTGTCTCGGCAAACAAAGCTACATCAGACATATATTAAGCAAATGGTAAATTATCAGGTGCCTCACCTTTAACTCGTGGTGATTTTCGAGGCTCTGGAGGTGGAGTAACTTCTGGGCTAGACTCAGGTTCTAATTCTGGTTCTGGTTCATCAATGGTTTCTGCATGTAAGGCAGTTTCCATTTCTGCTTCATCATCTTCAAAAAAACCAGGGCGACCAGATTTTGTATGACTAGTTGGTTTCTTTTCTTCATCAGTTTTTGTTTCATCATCTTCTGTGATTTTGTAATCAGCTTCAAAAATTGGCTCTAATTGACTAGCGGCTTTACGACCTTCGTCATACGGCAGCGAAGATGGTGGTTCAATTCGTTTACCAGATGAACGTTGAATCAGTGGAGCTTTAGTAACTGCGTCTAATGGGAAGTGCCATAACGTTGCAATTTCTTCAACATTCATAATCCAAGGTTTGCGTCCAATCATTTCACTCCGAGTCTTATAACCCTGCATAATACTATTTTTCTTATGATCAATACGACTCTTAGTGAAAAAATAGCTAGCTGATGTCATGGTCAATTTAGTATCGGGTTTAAGAGCGTTTAAATCATTGGTATTAAATTGCTTGATATAACCAACAAAGCCGTTAACAACTTTAGGTTTATTCATTACCTCTTTGCGGCTTAAATAAATCATTCTAATACTAACTTCAAAACCCATTTTTGCCATTTTGCGATGAGCTCCTTCAATCTGAGCTTTAGCTAGCGGATCTAATTCTGGAAACTTAAGAGACGTACTACTATCTTTTTTATGCTCATCAACATGACCCCATAGCGGATAAATCATTTCACTAAACTCACCTAGCCATTCATTAATTTTATCAACCGCTTTGTTGCTACGACTAATAGCATGGCCTTTACCCAATTTGTCATCAATATAATGTTGGGCTTCTTGAGCCCACTTCGTATCAGTTGGTACTAAGACAATTTGGTACCAGAGCTGTTCACCTTTTCGTAAACTACTCATCAAATCCATTAAGGATGTCATGGGATCACGAAACTTGGTGTTTGGTTCACCAAAATCATGTTCAAATTGAGGATAGGTTTTGATAGGTAAAATCTCATGAGCAACTTGGATAAATTCTGTACCAAAAATATCATAGTCTTCATCAGGGAACTTACTTGGTGCCATCTTGGTATAATCCTCTACTTCATACAACTCGGCATCAGGATATTGCGAGTACACAGCCGACTCCACTATATGCTTTAAATGAGCTGGGGTATGTACCAAAAACTGAATGTATCCACCAATAGAAACAATTTCTAAGCTAAAGGGTAATTGAAATTTTCCATCACGCCATTTTTCAATTAAGGTAAAGGTTCCATGTCCGCCGGCAAAGTAGGTTAATAGATTTTCTACAGCCATCAAGGATTGTTCATTGTTACGTGGTACATCAATAGCCAAGAGAAGAAATTTTTGGTGATGTTCCCAGGCATCTTTACGTTCAGTCAACCAGAGCTGGAGCAAACCCCATAGCATAATAATAGCTAGCGGCAGCCAGCCAAAATACCAAAAAAAGATACGCCAGAGCGCTGTGTCCAACGGTAGAGTTAGAAGTTCCTGAACACCGCTGAAATCAAGATTAATTACCATACAATACTTTTTATTTTAACATTTTTTTACTGTTATAGCAAAAAAAGCGGCTTAGGAAGCTCGCTTTTTTATAGAAACTAGAAAGTCTTAGGAGTTGGCAATGACATTATACTTACCACCGGTTAATCGTTCGAACCGTTTCTTGTTCATGAGAGCTAAATCTATGGTGGTTTTTTTAACCATACGTTGTTTCATAACATGTTCAGTAATTTCTTTCTTAGTGAGCGGAGTACCAGCTTCTTCTAAGATTGAAGCAATAATATCAGCCACTGTACCTTTAGTATAACCCCACTCTTTAAGAGCATACAAACCACGGCCAACTAAGACATACTTGTCATCTAAAATAAGTTCATTATGAACCGTAGCAGTATTTACTTTTTTGCCATCAAAACCAGTTTCATTAATTTTCTTGGCAATTAACTGATAATGTAGTGGTTTACCATTATGCTTCAAAACCAAGTAAATCTTGTCATTGATAGTTTTAGGTTTGACATCACGCCATTCGCGATGGCCCCAGTCACCAAACTTATTCTGCTCAATGTCAGTCATAGCCCGTAACAGCGAATACAGAGGTTTTAGTTCATTAGCAACACCAGCATCTTGAACCGGCAAGACTTGTTCTAAGGTTTTCAAAAGATCTAAACTTTCCTTGGAAGAGCTTAGTTTACCTTGATGTTTTTTATATGAATCCAATTTAGTTGTAGCATCAACTAGGTCAGTTGTTAGGAATAAATGCTTAGCAGCTTTTACATTACGTAGTAAATCTTGAGCTACCTCTTCTAAATGTTCAAATTCTTGATATTTAAGACTAAGTAATGGGTTAAAATGACGCAGGTTATCAGTTTCTTTATAATCAGAGTCAAGGATTCGTCCTAGGATGAAATTAAAGTGATTGCGGAAGACTTCATTGTCAGTATTTTTTAGTTTGTCTGGATCTAGGGCAAGAACTAAAAGAATATCAAATAAATATTCCTTATCCATAGCTCCACCATGATCTTCCAATAACTGGTTAACAAGAGTTCGTAAATCACTGACAATTTCTGTAATCTTTTCTACTTTTTTGATCTTATTAATACTACCAGTTTCAATCTGACGAATACGTTCACGAGTTAAATGATGAGTTTGTCCGATTTCTTCAAGCGTTGCTTTCTTTGGTTGGTTTAAGCCAAAACGACGTTTTAAAATATCCTGTTCGCGTTCGTTAAGGTTGGTAAATAATTTTTCAATCATTTCCATAACATCAAGATGACCGATTTTCTCGGCCTGAACTTGGTTCATAATTGTATCTAGTATTGAATTTGTCGCCATATTAAGGTGTTAAACATTAAAGCCGTACAAACAGGAACTAAACGCCTAAATGTCTCAAATGATTAATAAAATTATAGATGATTTGAAGTATAGCATAAAACATAAAAATAGTCAACACAGATATTTTGGCTATTTTTAGCTTTATATTAGGTATTTTAAGTATTTTTTCTACTGAATCCCTAGCATCATATCTAGGTATACCACTTACTGACTCCCCCGTCTAGTCCCTCGACTAGTTATCGTATAGCCTTGGCCACTGCTTTAACCACTCGTTCATCAAACATGTCAGGGATAATATATTCACTTGTAGGTTTCTTCACTAACGCTGCTAAACCATGCGCCGCTCTAACTAACATTTTTTCTGTTATTATCTTAACATTGTTATCAAGTGCCCCTCTAAAAATTCCAGGAAAACCCAAAGAATTATTGAGTTGATTAGGAAAATCTGAACGACCCGTGGCAATCACCGCTGCTCCAGCTTTTTTGGCATCAACTGGCATTATTTCCGGAATTGGATTAGACAAGGCAAAAACAATTGGCTTTGTTTTCATGCTTTTAATATGAGCCGAGGTTAATAACCCTGGTTTTGAAACACCAATGAAAACATCACTTTCTTTCATAGCCACTGATAAATCGCCGGAAATATTGAGGCGGTTAGTTTTCTGTAACAAGGCTTTTTTATGGACATCCAAATCTTTTCGCTTCTTGCTAATAATACCCTGACTATCGAGCATAATTAAATTACCAACGCCATAACTTAAAATAATACTGGCTATTGCCTGTCCCGCTGCTCCTGCACCAGAAATTAGTATTGTACTTTTGGCAGCTGATTTTTTCACTACCTTCAGAGCATTAATCAAACCCGCTAATACAACCATGGCAGTACCATGCTGATCATCATGAAAAACCGGGATATCAAGTGTAGCTCGTAATCGTTTCTCAATTTCAAAACAACGAGGTGCGCTAATATCTTCTAAATTAATACCACCAAAACCAGGCGATACAGCAATCACTGTCTTAATAATTTCTTCTGTGTCTTGAGTAGATAGTACCAACGGAAAAGCATCAATTCCTGCCATAGCTTTGAAAATCATAGCCTTGCCTTCCATAACTGGTAATGCACCTAAGGGACCAATATTACCTAACCCAAGTACAGCTGAACCATCGGAAATAACCGCCACAGTGTTGCCTTTACTCGTATAATCACGAGCCTCTTTAGGGTGAGTTGTTACATAGGAAGATACTGCAGCTACACCTGGTGTATAAAAAATATTTAAATCCTTTTTAGAACGAAGTGCTGCTTTGGGCATTACTGAAATCTTGCCCTTAAGTTTTTTGTGAGCTCGTAAGGCTTTAATTGAAAGCGGGTTTTTTATCATATAGTTCTCTTTAGAATATCATCTTCTAAGGAGTGAGACAATTAGCTGGATATTAAAAAACCTCAGCAAATTACTACTGAGGTTTTACAAAAAATAATATAAAATTTTCTTATTGTTTCGGAAATAAATTAAATATTAACTTTGCAAAAATTTTTTTTGCATCTTCAATTTCTTTATTTGAAGATATTTTATTCTTCTTTACTTCTTTATCAATTATTCTAAGTAGATAACTTCTCATTTTATTATTTCCGTTTATTACTTGACTTTGTTTAGTTGAATTGACATAGGGCATTATATCTTCTGGTGCCCATAATTCAACCCATTTTAAAAAAACGTAATAATGTGTTTCTACTAGCAGACATAGTGCTATTGCTCCTGCGCTATTTTTTTTAATATCAGTGCTTTGATAAATGATTTTTTTTGCTTTCCTTACAATTGATGGAATTGGGAAATTTACTGTTTTTCTTCCTTTACAAATCACTCTAAACTCATCAGTATGATCAATAAAATAATTCTCAAAGTGATCAGGTAATTTAAAAATAATTTTCCATTTATGATTAACAACACCTTGAAATTTTTCCATTAAATGTAGCCAATACTCGAGTATATACGAAATTGAACATACAAAATTATAAACTATTTTTCTCCTTAGAACCGGATTTTTTATTTTTAATAATTCTCTATTACAAGATTTTGCTGCAGTGTTTAGGTAAATTTCAAACGGCTGTTTATTTTTCATTTTAATTTTATTTTTAAGTTAACGGATTATCTGTACTCTCAGAGAGGAAGGCCACAGACAAACCGTTAACTTTTGTAAAAGAACATTAGACCAGTATACTCTCAGTTTTCTATTTGTCAACCTTTTTTGCTTTGATTAACGCTAATTTTTGTTGAGCTGACAAACGCTTAATCTCGGCCTCTCGTTTCAAGGCTTGGCTTCGATTTGAAACTGTCTCAATATAGACAATCTTCTTTGGTTTATGAGACCGGGTATAATGACCGCCCTTACCTTCGCAGTGCTCCTGTAACCTTCTGTCCACATCAGTCGTGATACCAGTATATAAACTGTTATCAACGCATTGTAAGATATAAACAAAATACATTTATTCGTAATCTTTACTAAAATAAACTTTAAGAAAAGCTCGAGTATATTTAGTCTGTAACCTAACTAACCCTTCCTTCTCAAAGCGTCTTGGAGAACTTTTTACTATTAAGTTAGGGTCAAATATCACCTTACCCACCCGTCGACTTAACAGCGTAGCTGTAGCTGTATCATCGCCCCAGAAAGCCAGAGGTGGCAACCCACCAATGGTATTAATAGCTGATCGCCAAATAGCAGAATTACCGAAAATCATAATTCCAGTTTTCCGGCCAAAAATAAAATACATGATATGTGCTAAGCGTGGAAATAATATGCTATTAAAAAAGAAGGCAGCCAAAGCACTAAAGCCTGTAAAACCATAGTCATATGGTCCAGAAACTGCGGCTACACCATTTTGACGTAAATTTTTTTCAATACGCTGTAACCAGTCACGACCAGGCACACAATCAGCATCTAAAAAAGCGACTATTTTCCCTTTTGAAACCATTACGCCTCTTTGACGAGCAAAATTTGTACCTTGTAATTTTTCAGAAATAACAATATCTGCCCCGGCTTGTTTGGCAATACGGGTAGTACCATCAGTTGATCGATTATCTACAATAATAATTTCGTAATCGGAGCGAGGTATATTTTGATGTTGCAAGGCTTTTATCCCCCGTTTGATATTTTTTGCCTCATTCAAGGCAGGAATCACAATTGAAAATTTCATAGTTACTTTCGTGTTTGTATCATATCATATAACCGCACCACTAGTAGATAGACAATGATAATAAATACAACAACTAACACTGATTGCATAAAACCAAAGTAGCTAGACATATTTTCCCAAGTCGGACCAATAATTTTTCCGAGTAACACATAACCACCACTCCAGGTAATGGCTGACAATATAACGGCTGGTATAAATTCTTTGGGTGGTAGTCGTAGTAAACCAGCTGCTACTGAAGCATAACCGCGTAGTAACGGTAATAATCTACCAATATAAATACCAAATCGACCGCGATGTGAGAGATAGGTGACTAATTGATTAATTTTTTTGTTAGGTAAAAATCTGATTTTCTTCATCAATCGCTGACCGAAATAATAGAAAACAAGATACACAAGCGTAGTACCAATAACATCTGCGGCCACTACTGTCATGAACACCAAGGTAAAATCTAACTTTCCTATTGATGTTAAATAACCAGAAAAAATTAAGATTAACTCATTGGGTACAGGATTAGGTAGTCCTAATTCTTGTAAAAAAACCAAGCCAAAAATTGTCAGATAACCATACTCAACAATATACGATATTAGTTCTGGAGGCATAATATAAAAATCTAAGCAGCCTTTCTAGAATCATGTAATATACCACTAAAGATTTCTAACATCCCGGATTGAACACCTTTTTCTTTAGCAAACTCCTGAAAATCTTTATTATGTAAAATTTCCATACCTTTTTCTAAACCAATATTGGCAATGGCTTGCATTAAAGCTTTTAGAAAACTTTCTTGCTCTAATCCCCACCTATCAGATTTCTCGTGTAAAGCTTGAATATTGTTAGTAAATAAATCATTCTCTAAGAATGGTGCCAATAACTTTGCCTCTTCAATAGGTGATATAAATCCCGACTCTCTTTTCTGTTGTATTACCTGATAGGCTTCATCAAGAGTTCTACACTTTTCAAGTGGCATTTCATTGGTATGCTCTAGATCTCTAGCACTGTGCTCTAGTACAGAATCATCATGATTAGTTAGGTGAAAAAATTCTTTAAAACTCATATTATTTTTGCATATAGGCTAACCAATAGTTACGTTTGTAGGATTGACCTTTAAAACGAACATAATTAGTTTTTTTCATAAGACGTAGTATTTTAAAATAAGCACCATACATAGCTCTAAAATCTTCTTCACTAAATACTCGCTCGACTAAGTCCATATCTTTATTAAGATACGTATCATATTCTGGACCTGGAAATTTTAATAATAAATTCTTGGCGTTTTTGTCACCATCCTTACATAAACTTTTCACAAACATACAGCCTGAATCTTTCAAAACACGATGTACTTCTGTTAGATATATTTTTCTTTCTGACTCATTTAATGAGTTAGATGACATAATATCTAGAACCACATCAAAACTATTATTTTCAAACGGTAGGGCTGCGCCGAAACTTCCTACCTGAAAATTTACCTTAATATCTTTGCCTAGAGCTCGTTCACGAGCCAGATTCACGGCTGTAGGGGATAACTCAATTCCCTCAACTGTATTACCAAGTCTCCCCAGATAATTACTATTTCGTCCTGTACCAGACCCTAAATCCAAAACTGACAATCCCTCTACTACTATCCCCTGTTGTTTTCTCAAAAATTTTATAAAATTTTTAACATCAGTTTGTGGTTCAGCTTTTTTTGTTAGTAATTGAGGGTTCCGATACTCTCGTTCCCAGACTGCTGTTTGAGCCATAGTATGTATTGGCTATTTAATAAAAATAGTAGCTAAAACACCGGCTGTTACTAAAGCACCGCCCAAAACATTGCCGACAGTTGGTTTTTCTCCAAGTACAATGAACGCTAAGATAATTGTTAAGGCCAAACTCAATTTATCAATCGGTGCTACCCGAGAGGCTTCACCTATTTGCAAGGCTTTATAGTAAAAAAGCCATGACAAACCAGTAGCAATAGCGGAAAGAATAATAAAAGTATACGAAAACTTAGAAATCTTTAAGAGGTCAGCTGCGTTACCTTGCAAAGCTACCACTCCCCACGCAAAGAAGACAATAATCACTGTGCGTATGGCAACTGCTAAATTACTATCAATCCCCTTGATACCAATCTTGCCAAAAATAGCAACTAGCGAAGCAAAGAAAGCTGAAAGAATAGCATATAGAATCCAACTCATATTCATTTCTTAGTTAATAAACAATCGCATGGTTTAGCTGTTAATAATTTCCGTTGTTGATTAACACTATCAATTAATACAGACTGCTTGGCACTTCCGGTAGCTAATCGTCGATCTAAATCAGAAGCATGTCGGTAACCTCGTTTTTTCATCTCACGAACTAAGGCTTCATGACGGATATATAATGCTTTTAACTTACCAACCCATCGCTTAGTTTCTGGGTGACGTGAATAGCCACCTTGACCACCATGTTTCGTTAATATGTTCCATAAGCCATGTAATTCTCGATGTTCACCCAACAAATGCTTGCGACAGAGTAGTGAAACATCAACATCCCAAATTCGCATAAATAGTTTTATATCATTAAGTATACCGCCTTTAACAGCTGTCTAGCAATAATTAAAATAACAACTTCCCTGCCTTAGTTAGAGCTTTTCGTCTAGCTGCGTAATCTGGTATTGTCTCAGCCACGAGCTTCCAAAACCTACTGGAATGATTCATTTCCTTAATATGACAAAGCTCATGAACAATAACATAATCACGTAGCTCGGCTGGCACATGAAACAAGCGGTAATTAAAATTAAGGTTACCTCTTTTTGAACAACTTCCCCACCGTGTACTTTGATTGCGAATGGTTATATTCTTGTACTTAAATCTATAATGAAGGTTAAAAAAATCTAACCGATCTTGAATTATAGTAAAGGCTTGTTGTTTATGCGTTTTGTAATCAGTCAGACTTTTGGCCCTAGGAGGGTCAATATCTTTAAGAATAGCTATTTTTTCCAAGAGCCATGCTTGTTTAGAAACCATAAGCCTCTCAACTTGTCGGCGACTGCAGAGAAATGGTGCACTAACACGAACTAACCCACCCGGACGTATCGAGACACGAAGGGTACGTAAACCACGTTGACGGAATAGTTCGTAGGTAACTTTTTTGCCTTCTAATATAATCGAAAAAGTATTCACACTATGTTTCTATTACTAAAACAGCCGAGTATCCCCGGCTGTTTCTTTTCTATAAATACTAATATTAACCACGAAGATACTTGTAAGCTTGCATGCCTCCTACAGCACCAACAATTGGGCCAAGAATATACATCAGGTTAAATGAACTAATACCCAAAGCTACTGCTGGGTTAATAACACCGTTAGAACCCATTAAGGTTGCAAAAGCAATACCCAGTAATAATGAGCCACCAACCACTACTCCTGAGAGTTTGTTGGAAACTTCGCCGTACATAACCGCGGCAATACCAAAGGTAAAGAAGAAAGCACCAACTAACTCAGCCACCCCAACCATGATGTCAGTTGATAGTGTCATAGTCGGCATATCAACGACTTGAGCCAAGAGGGTCAAAGCAGCTGCTGCACCAAAGAATTGACCAATGATATAACCAATACCATCTTCAGTGCTAATCTTTTTGATAGACCAAGCACCAATAGTCACAGCTGGATTAATGTGTGCTCCGGAAATATTGCCAACTGAGTACACAAACAAACCAAGCGTTACTGCCGCTAAGACAGCGGTGGAAACCGGAAATTCTCCGGCTAATGACAGGCCAACGGCCAACGTTAACGCAAACGTACCGATCGCCTCAACAATGTATTTATTCATACATTAAGCTTAAGTTTAATAATAAGTACTTTAATTATATAAAAAAAAATCAGAGCAAACAACCAAATCAGTCAAGAGCCTACCGCTTACTATGCTCAGCCTTAGTTTTTAATACACTCTTACCCTCTCGAGAATTCATAATCTTTTTTCGTAATCTAATATACTTAGCCCAACCAATGATGGCTAGAATTAAGAAGAGGAGAGCTAATACGTTACCCACGGTTGATAGGGACTTCAAGGAAGTGAAGAAGTCTCGAATTTGTGAAAGCAATGATTGTTTAACAATGATTTGAACTTTTTCTGAAGAAGCCGATATTTTTCCTTCCTTACTTTCTAGTTCTGCCCATAAGGTATATGTGCCTCCAGAAGCAATTGGTTCACTAATAAAGCTGAATTCACCATTACCAGTTGAAGTAACAAAGTAATATCTAGTTAATCCATCTTCAGAGGCCAGCGAAATTCGAACTGAAGAATTACTGGTGGTTAATCCAAAGACTTCAATACGTTGATTATCTTCAATCTCCTTATCATATTTAGTAATAATTACTCGCTCCCCTGTTTCATTCTTGTACTCAATATTTTTTAAAGCACTATTACCAGCCCTATCAAATACCGTCATGGACAGTGAATGTACTCCATCAGAAAGAATCGGCAAAGGTGAGCTTATTTCTCCGTCAGCAGCGGGAATAATAATTGGCGGCTCTGCATCAATTTGAAGCTTGTAGTTTGCAATACCTGAAGGTGTATCAGTCGCACTCATGATGGCTTTGACGCTTCCGTCACTCTCTACTCGAGTTGTTAATTGTAAATTCTCTGGTGGTAAGGTATCAACTTGAATCTTATAAGAAGCCGTACGTGACCACGTTTGATTGACTAAGTAACGTAGATGAAAATACCAGACACCAGTCTGCAAGGAATCAATGGAAATACTACTAACCCCTGGTCGACGTGTCACACTCGGAGTACTGTTAGGATTTTGATCAAATGATGATTGTGTTGCACTAGCACCGGCTGGTAACCGCCATGAGAATGTAGCTTGAGAAGCATTATACCAAGCATTACTATCGGGATGAGTCAGTGAGGTAATTGTCACCGCTGACAATGTATCATCTTTAGGCGGCTCAACTGGTTTTGGATCTGGGGTAGGTGTTTCTTCTCCGGTAATTACGATTGAACCATTACTTTGGCCACTAATAATATTAGTACCAAGACCGTCATTAGCTCGAACCGCTGCTCCACTCAAAGTAGAAGTAGCAGTACCTGCTTTCAACGCTTTAAAGGTGGCAGTCATGATTTGTCCACTACCAGTAAAGCCAGGATTAGGTACGCCGCCGTTAAAGGAGATAGTGCCAGGACTAGAAATTGCGGGTGGCTCTACCCATAATGAAAACACACCACCAGAACTAACTGAAACAGCCTGTACTAAGTTAGTTGGATATCTAATAATACCTTCGGCATTGTTTATAGCCTTCCCCTGGGTATTAACTGAGACACGAACCGTAAACGTTTTACCCGGAGCTACTTTTGCTACTAACGACTGTACTCCTAAGGTAGCTGCCTCAGAATAAAAAGGTGCCATGATCAAATTACAGATCACGACAATAATACTTACTAACCTCGTAAGTTTAGAAATGTTGTTTATATTTTTTTTCTCTTTTGTTTGTGCCATTTAAATATTACTATACAGAAAACTACTCCTAGTAACAGAAGAGATATTCCTATTATTATTTTATCAAACAGTTGGACAGAAAGAAATGACGGAGACCAAATAGCAACACGTTTGTTACCTGCTTTATCAAAAGCTGTTACGGTAATAGACTCTTTGCGATTTTGATTCTGCAACACATACGTCATGCCACTCCGCACTGCTTTGCCTTTGCCCTCTTGAACTTCATAATGATCAATTCCAGAACCACTGTCCGTTGAGAAAAAAGAAATAAACCATTTTCCATCATACAAGGCTGCATCTCGTCCCATATTAATAACAAACGGTCGTGGTGGCTCCGTATCATCACTAACCATACCCGCCCATTCATCAACAGGAGTTCGCTCAACTGGACTCACTGATAATTGTAATTCATGGCCTGAAACTGCCACGGGAGTACCTTTGCCGTCATTAACATAGCCCACAATAGACGCTGGTACAATATACACTAAACCAGGGTTTTCAACTGTTAGAGCAATGGTAAATACCAAAGCATCTGGTTTATTAATCCCACCCGGTACACCCCCCACAAAACTAATTGAAGCATGACCGTTATCAGTTGATAACGAAGGTTTGTTCGGCCATAATGAAAAGTCTGACCCTCCAACATTTAATTCACGAATATAGACTGGTCCGTCAGGTGAGAACACACCCACTAAGCCTTCAAGGGTGTTGATTGTTTGACCGCCTGTGTCTAATTTTACGTACACTACTTTCTTGTCCTGTACGGCAAAATGGTTAGTTGGTGCTTGACTATACACGGAAGCAGCCTGAGAAGTTTGTGGTAACAAAATAATTACAATAACTAACCAAGAAAAAATCAGAGTGTTTAATTTCCCATTTAATAAATAAAAATATTTCATATTAACGGCCTGTCCACTCAAAGAGCAGAATAGAAAAATCAACTGAGTTAACATTATTATCTTTATTTACGTCAACACAGGGGTTTCTAAAGGGAGGTGATGTTTTCCAAAAAGCTAACAAAATAGAAAAGTCCACTGAGTTAACAGCGTTGTCATGGTTAAAATCAGCTCCCTGACACGTTCCTGGTGAGGGATCAATGTCTGAAGTTGGTGGAACTGGTGGTGTAATAGTGGAAGTAACTCCACCACCTCCACCGCCGCCCCCACCTCCACCACCTCCACCGCCGCCCCCACCACTGGCAGCAATAGTGAAGGACTGAATGGCCTCTGAACTATCACTGCCAAAATATACTACAACTTTAAAAAAATAGTTGCCCGGTGTTGGAACAGTGGCAGCTAAATTAGTATTCCAATCTTCACCAGGATTAAGAAACTTGGCCCCCAAAGAATAAAAAACATCATCACCTCCTCCACAGGCATTACCAATCGTAGAAACCACACACCATTCGTAAGGATATTCAAACCCCGTTAAACCTTCATTAGTAATCGTAACATTGGCGGTAACAGCTGGTACAACAGTGGCTGTAACACTATTAATAACTACTTGAGCAGGAGGACCATCAGCAAATACTTGTGCTGATATTAAAGTGGTTAACGCTAAAGAAGAAGAAATAAAAACCAGAAGTACAGCTAAAATTGAAAAAGACGCAACTACGGCCGCGCCCGTGAAGAATCTTATTTTCATGACCGTGAATTAAGAACGAGCGCGCTTGATAATCCAAGAATTATAGCGCTGTAAAATCAAACGAATTAATAATAAAACAATAACCAGACCTAGCAATTCAACTAACAACAGTTGCCAAGGGAATACAAAAAAAGTAAACGATTTAGTAACAGATTCGTTGTTTGTGCCGTAATTAATATGTAAATTAGCTTTGTACCTTCCTACAGCAAAATTTTCCCATTGATACTTAATAGTATCAATAAAACTTACATTGGTTGGCTGCGGCTTAGGTAATAATTCAGGATCGTCATTTTTTGAACGCCACCATACTTCATAGCGTCTGATACTGCCTGGTAGTACATTGCCCTGTCCAGTATTTGCATCTAACACTTCTGTTGTTCGGCCAATAGTATTAGTGATAGTTAAACTGCTTTTTGGGAACACGCGGTCGGCTCCAGAGTTTTGAAAACGATAATAAAAATTAATTGGCAAGGCATTGTGCCAAGTTATCTTATCTTTAGTCCCAAATTCCAATAATGATCCACCTTCTTCAATGTCTCCGTTTACTCGAAACAAAACAAGTACGCCAATACGACTACCAATGGCTAACTCATTAGGATTAGATGACGGTGGAGTTGTGGCTAAAAAAATAGCAGAAAAATATCCACCTGGCTCAGCTGATTGTGGAATTTTTACTGCAAAATCAACGGTCTGACTTTGGCCAGCTGGTACTTCTACACTAGCGGGAGCACTTATCCAACTAGCTAAACCTTCTTTACCTGGTTTAAAACTGGGACTACCTGTTTCACCTGAGGCTTCAAAATTTTCAAAAACTGTATATAATTTTTTGGTTTCCTTTTCGTCGTTAAAAACTTTAAAAGATCCACCAACAGTGGACCCTGGATCACCAGTCATTTCTAAACGAACTGGCGAGACTGTCATGGCGTGCAAAGAAAAAAACGGTAGCAGTAACAGCAACCCGCTAACGCCTATGATAATTGAACGACGGTAGGAAAGTTTGAGCATATCGGCAGAGCAAACAAGGTCTTAACCTAGAAAAGACCAGTCGCTGTGTAGGTAAGAGTAGTGGCATAACTGCCTGGCTCAGTTGTGGCTGAGATGTTGGCAATATACGTTATGCTGTATGTTGTTGTGGTAGAAGGCACAGCTGAGGTAGCAATATCATCCTGAGTTGTTGTGGCGTTATAGGCATAGTTAGCACTAGCATACGGAGCCACGGCGGCACCGCTACCGCCTGCAGCACTAACCTTTAAACCAAACTGTTCAGAACCCACACTTGAAGCTGTAGCTGAACCACCAATTTCTGTAATAGTATTGAGTCCACTAGTTAAGGTGGCACCTAAGACATAAATTGTGTAACCAGAAGCAGCGTTAGTGGCGGCTGTTATATCATGAGCCGATGTTGCGCTTCCATTACCAAGTGTATCACCAGTTGCCCAACGAGCTCCTGATGATGACAAAGTACCAAAACCAATAGTTGAGTCAGTAACAGCAAAAGAAATTGTGCTATCAACTGTAGCAGTGACTGAAACTTGGTCACCGCCAGAGGCTACGATAGGAATTCCAAGAGAACCAGAATCAGAAATACTGCCAGCAAGAACTAATGTAGCAGTTTGAGCACCAGATGGGTTAGTAATTTGAATAGTACCAGCTCCTCCGCTAGTAGCATTTGCACCAATTTCAATCTGAACACAATGAGTAGCTGTAACTGTATCAGTTCCTGAAGTAATAGTTATTACTTGGCCTGATTGAGCAACTCCCCACGTCGCACCTGAAGGTGAGGCAGCTAATGTCTTGTCAGAAAATGAACCACCACAGGTTGTAGCAGTCGCCATATCAACGTTTGCCACAGCGAAAGAACCCATAGTGAAGTCGGAATCAAAGGTTAAGGTGAAGTTCTGACCGGCAGAAATACCAGTTGGAGTAACAAATTGAATAGTATGGTTAGCTAAGGTACTAACAGCTAAACGGCTTAAATTATCAGAAAAACTAGTAACGGTAGCAGCCTGAGCGGGTAAAGCAAAAGGTGTCATCATGCCAAAAAAGGTAACAATGATGATGATATGAAGGCACCGTTCTAAAGCTGTTTTTTTCATATTTATTATTTATATCAAGATATAGTCTTTTTTAGTATACCACTTTTTTGAAGATTAACATATACCAATCAATGTCAAGACACATAGTTAAAAATTACCAACTACTGTGTACGTTAGGGTGGTTGAATAACTCCCTGGTTCTGTTGTGTTATAGATATTGGCTAAATAATCAATACCATAATCTCCAAAACCCGCTGAAGAAGACGTAGCCACATCATCAGCTACGGAACTTGTCGCATTATAGCCAAATTGTCCATCAACATCATAAGGCGAAACAGGTAAAACAGTATCAAAATCATTTACAATTACTGTTAATCCAAATTGTTCCGTACCTGGACTGGGACTTGTGCCCGTACCTCCAATCGAATTAATGGTATAACCCTGGTTAGTTAAAGTTGCTCCTTTGACATAGAGTGTTAAGCCAGAAGTTGAACTTGAGGCAACATATAATAAGTGTGCACCAGCTGGTTGAGAAGCACTACCAAGTAAATTATCAGTAGCATATCGACTGGCACTCGAGCTTAAGGTTCCAAACCCTACCGTTGAATCTGATATAGTCATAGTAACTGATGGAGCAACTGTGGTAATTTCTGGATAGACTGAATATGTACTTAATACCGTACCATCACTTTCTACCATTCTAAAACAATATGTTGTATATATTGGAGAAGAATTATCTTTCAACGAAAAATCCCACAAACCATCTTGTCCGGAGTTAATTATCTTTTGTGAATTAGTAAAGTTATTCAATTCTTCATAGCTTTGTTGTCTAACGGTATGAGTACCATGAGTTGGATCATTTGCATTGGTTGTTAAAGCTGTATTGTCAGTTGGGGTAGCGTTGTCATTAAATGCGATCAACGTACTTCCCGAAACATCGGTATACGCTGACGGCGTTCCACCAGATGGAGAAGCGCAAGTACCAGTCCCCTTGCCCACATATTGCAACTTAAAATTATTCTGAGATAATCGAAGATCGTCATTATCTAAATGTAACAACATACGAAGCCGGAAAGCTGCATTTGTAGAGGCTAAAGTAGCCGCTGTATCTTGTGCCGCCAAGGTACTACCAACATCAGTACTATTAGCATTGTTATACAACCGATACGCAGATTGTGTATATACTGGTTTTGACTCTACCCACTGAGGTGCCACCAAAGCAAAATCCCATTGATTAACTGAGTTATTAGAAGTGGCGCCTGATGTACCAGTACGTAACCGTAATGATATTTTATTATTTAAATTATCAATGTAGTCTTGCGCTTGTGTGCCAACAGATCCAAGATAGGAAGCCGACTGTACATTATCAAACATAGATATACCGGTTGATCCCGCGGAAATTCCCATCTGTGAATACCCACCAATGTTACCAATAATACCGGAATAATCACGAATACTAATATTCACTGCTCCGGCAACTCCAGACATAATAGCCACAGCTGTATACACCGAAGTCATATGGCTATAGGTTGGCAAAGTCACAGCAAATTTAATGTGCGAGGCAGCTGCTTCTTCCACAACGGCATCACCATCATTATCAAGGGCATAGTAATCATGACTAAATGTATTAGATTCATCTTCAGTTGCAATTTGCCAGGCATTAGCTGAACCAGTTGAATCAAAATCTCTAGTTCTAGAGCAGTCACCCGCACTATTAGTTCCAAAGGTAATTTCACAATCATTAGTATCAGTATTAGTTGTACCTACAATCATATATATTGCATCTGAACGAATAGTTGTTGTTGAATTTGATAAACCTCGCCAGCCAATTCGTATTTCACCATTTGAAATATAATTGGAAATGGTCACATTATTTTTTACAAAGATCCGGGTTGTATCTGAGGTTGCACAGGTTATTGAATTAGGTGTCAAATCTTCCCACGAAGCAGAGTTAAAATTATAAATTTTAGGTCGATACGTCAGTCCAGAAGCAGCTGAACAAGAATTCTCTGTTCTAAAATATATTGTATTCATACCTGTATATGTTTTGACGTTTTTGAAAGAGAAATAAAAATCAGAAATTGAACCAGCAGTCCCGGCTACTTCAACTCGAACATCATCAGAAAATCCCTGGGAAGCTGTAGTGGTACTTGTATAATCACCTGTAATTGCACCGCTACCTAAATTAGTAATGCCCGCTGGCATATAGAGTGGGTTAACAACTGCCGATATAATCATGCTATCTATAGAAACAACTGATGTTGTATTAGTGGTTGAGTAAAGCCTAATTCTGACCTCATTAGTGCTTTTTACAAAATTAGTTAGCGGAGTTGAAATTGATGTATTTGAACCATTTGACCAATAACCATCATATATCAACCAGATTGGTGATGTGGGACTTGTTGTATTGATCACAACTTTACGATTATTAAGAGTACGCCACCCTCCTCCCGTACATCGCGCGTCAGCGGCATTATCAACACTAGTACTGGATTCCCAATCACATATTTGCACTACTGTGTCTGGGGCCGTGGCATCTAAATCAAATTCAGTAACCACTGTTAAGGTATTAGCACCATTGAGTTGAACTCCACCAAATACGAGTTGCATATCATAGCCACCACTTGTGCTGGCAACCTGCCAATGAAAATCTTCGTTACTCACTACTCCTCTCCATGAACCAGTATTTACACCTTCATTGGAAGCAACAGTAGCTGCTAAGATATTTTGAGCTGTACCTGTAACAAGTTGACCTCCCGTTGGTTGATATTGCCAAGAAGGGGTGGGATGACTAGCATCTTCAACCCATTGAATACTTAACATAACAAAATCCCACTCATTAATAGAATTATTAGAAGTTGCACCTCCACTGTTAGTCCCTAATTTAACCTGAAATTTACTATTTACAGTATCAACTTGACTAATTGCACTGAAATGACCTCCGGCTGGTCCGCCCCATGAAACACCACCAACAAGAATATTATCCGAATAAACTAAAGATGTTGTTCCGCTGGCTGCAGCAACATATTGAAAACCTCCACCTATAGTTGTTGCATATAAATTTCCATATGACCGAGTGTTAACCGTAACTGCTCCAGCAACTCCTGACATTATACGAGCAGAATACAATATACCAGTAATAACCATATTAGAAGCTGGGGTAATGGGCATATCTACTGTGGCTGCACCTGCTTCTTCAACCACGGCATCAGCATCGTCATCTGAGTAATAAAAATCATGTCCAAAGGTATTTGATTCATCTTCAGTAGCAATTTTCCAGGTACTAGCAGTAGCATTACCATCAAGAGTTCGAGTATTGGAACAATCACCAGAATTATTAGTTCCAAAGGTAATTTCACAGGCGCTGGTATCGCTATTAGTAGACCCTACCATCATATAAATTAAATCAAAACGTAAGGCCGTAGTTGAATTTGATAAACCTCTCCACCCAACTCGTATTTCACCATTGGAAATATAATTGGAAATAGTGACATTATTCTTTGCCCAAAATGAAGTTGCATCAGTAGTAGAACAGGTAATAGAGGCTGTACTTAAATCTTCCCACGAAGAAGAATTGAAATTATAAATTTTAGGCCTGTGAGTTAAGCCTGAAGCAGCTGAACACGAGTACTCGGCACGTACCATGATGGTATTCATGCCTGTATATGTCTTAACATTTTTAAACGAAAAGTACATATCTGCTACTGTTCCGGCAGTTCCTGCCACTTCAAATCGGGTATTATCTGAAGCACCTTGAGTTATCACTGTAGTGTTAGGATACTCACCTGTTATACCACCTGAGCCTAAATTCGTAGCTGCAGCTGGGGAATAAATTGAATTAATAACAGCAAACACTCTTAAGTAATCAATAGAAACAACAGATGTGGTATTAGTTGTTGAATAATATCGAATACGAACTTCATTTGAGCCATTAATAAAATTAGTTAACGGTGTTGAGATTGGAGTATTTGAACCATTTGACCAGTATCCATCATAAATCTGCCAATGATAAGCTGTGGGTGTTACAGTTGTTATTCCAGTTTTAGTATT
This sequence comes from uncultured Gammaproteobacteria bacterium, assembly GCA_964540895.1. GTDB lineage: Bacteria > Patescibacteriota > Patescibacteriia > Patescibacteriales > Patescibacteriaceae > Patescibacterium. The sequence goes on from CAZIOP010000001.1 coordinate 438,795, forward strand.
ATTAAGTGTTCGCCATCCTCCAGTTGTACATCTGGCATCAGCCGCATTATCAACACTAGTTGAAGTAACCCAATCACAAATTTGTACAACCGTTGTTGGGGCCGTGGCATCTAAATCAAATTCAGTTTGAATCATGATAGTATTAGCACCGTTTAATTGCACGGCCCCAATCACAAGTTGAACATCATAGCCACTTGAAGTACTAGCATTTGCCCAATGATAATCATCATCACCCAGTGTTCCTTTCCATGATCCTGTGTTTACTCCTTCGTTAGACGCAGCTGTGGCTGAAAGAATGGTTTGAGCAGTCCCTGTTACCAATTGTCCGCTTGAGGGCGTAAACTGATATGTAGCCTTAACTGGATTAACAACTTTTGGTTCTATTTTTATTTCATTATTTTCTTTCTTAATCTGGATATGAAATCCAGAGAGTACACTAGAAAAAATAATAATAAAAATAATAATTTTCTGTATATATAGTCGAAGAGTTCTCATCATATCTTATTCTGAGAAAATAAATTTCTGTTCAAGTGAACTTAAAATAGCTTTTTTTTCTTGGCTTGAAGGATTTCTATATATAATATAGTTTAAACCCTCTTCTGGTTGATAGACCTGTGAATTATAACCCTGTGTCAAAATATTAAAAGAATTTAAGGTTGTGCCTTTTTGGTTCAACCAAAAAATATACCCATCTTGAAGTGATATTGGAACAGTACTATGAACTGAGTCATCTCTGGCTATAAAATTCCAATAAAAATCTTTTTTCCTATTAATTTTAACATTTTCTAAGTCAGGTTCAGGAACAATAACTTCTGAAGGTGTTTCTATTTCTGATTTAATCGTTTCTGATATATCTAACTCTGGTTCACTTAGTTGTTCATTTGAAGCAATTTGAATAGGAGATTCCGGAAGAGTTATGTTCTCAGAGTCTGCCATTTCTTCTGTCTTAATTTCTACTTTTTTATTTTCGTTTTCTGCCTGTTCTTCTGGTTCAAGAGTCCTATACCAAATCTCATATTCTTTATTATCTGCTCGTTTAATTCTAATTGCTTCAATATTTTCTATTGTAACATCATCAAGTACAGTATCAACATGTAAGTCGGGTTGTCTAATTGGATCTTCCGATTTGTTATATTTAATAACCAACCCAATACCTTGAAGATGTAAGGATTCATGACTATCAATTGTTAACAATGACGTTAAGGCTACTTGTAAATTTGATATGTCCTCTATTGTTAAATCTATAGGATACTTTGCAGTTAAATTTTCATACGTAATTTGGCCAAAGGGTAGCATTGTGGTTTTGTCTTTTTGATATGTGATATTAAATAATGACGTTCCAGATGGTTGCATGGGCTGATTATTTTCTTCGTTAGTTTCTATTTCCTGTTCTGAATCATTTTCAGAAACACTTGGTATTTCACTGTTGGTAATACCTATTATTTGACTATCTTCAGTTACAGGTATTTCAAGAGTTGATGAGTCTATTGGTTGCAAAATAACTTCTTCTTCCGCCTGTGCTATTGGAGTACTAAACGAAAGCCACATCGGTAAACGTGAAATTGGTTCATTGGAAGCTTCGGGAACAACTGGGGTTTCTATTGTTTCTGATTCCTGACTTGGCTCTTCAGTTTCTGGTAGTTGTTCATCATTGTTAGTAGTAGGTGCCTCGGGTTCCTGCTCTGATTCACTAGGAGGTACAGGGATAACATCATAACTTTCTTCAATCGGTGGCTCAACTACTGATTTACTTTCAGTATCAACTGACCATATAAATTCAAGTTGAGCCTCAGTTATTACTGCATCATTTGGTAAGTCGCCTATAAAAGAATCACAGGTTATGGCATCGCCAGCAGCTAGTGACTCCGCGCCACCAGACTCATCTTCAGCAGGATCACCAGCCACTGACGCAGAATTAGACCATGTACCCTGACAATGATCAGGAAACAAGACAATTTCACCAGCAAATGATTTTTTTGTGTTGAATAAAAACGGATAAATAATAAGCAAAAAAATAGCCATGGCTATGACTAACCTGATACTTTTTTTATGAAAAAAAGAATTAAGATTTGTTGGCATGATGATACATATAGTATACCATATACCACATATTAAGACGCTTATTATTATTTTATTCTATTTAACAAAACTTTCACCAAACTAGAGAATAATTACACTCGCCACCATGAAATAAATTAATAAACTGACTAAATCCTGAATAACAGTAGCCACTGGCCCAGAACCAAGGGCTGGATCATTATGATTTCTTCTAATCAAATTTGGTATAATAACTGCCAAAATTGGAGCTAACGTTAAGTTTATGAATATTGTTAGACCAAGTGTTAACCCGAGTGACGATGAATGAAGCCAATGGGAGGCAAAAAAACCAACTAAACTACCAAAAATTGTCCCTAAGGCAAAACCAACTCCCAGTTCTTTTATAAGGTAGTGAAAAAAACGAATTTTCTTTTGAGCTACAGCTCGAATATAGATTGATTCAGTTTGTGAGCCGACGGCATCACTTAAATACACAATAATGGGAATAAAAAAAGCTAATCGGATATCAGTTTTTAATATCTGTTCAGCATGTGACAATAATACTGTAGTACATAAACCACCCAATAATCCAAGAAACAACCAGGGGACACGCTCCTGTATTAAATGCTCAACTGTTTCAGTGGCAGCATCTTCATTTTCGTATTTCTGTCTTTTAAATATTGGCATTTTTTTCATAGGATCGATTAAGGAACTAGCTCTGTAAAGACTACTAACCTTTTGGTATAATCATGAGCTTGTTTGTCCCACTCCCCCGCACAGGTAATAATATTTAAATATATACCATCATCTTTTTTAAAAATAGCCGTAGTATCTGCGCCCACGTCATATAACTTTTTGTCTCGAATTACAAACTTCAAAATCTTATTTGATTCGTCTTTTATTTCAACTGTTCCACCAACTACCACTTTATCAAGATCTTTAAAGACAGCCGTTAAACCTTGCTCACCATCTAGATGACCATCGATAACGGCACTTCCCTTTTCACCTGGCTTTGGCCCAAACTTATACCAAGCAACATCATTCGGGTCTTGTGGAACATCCATCGCACCCTCTGGTGTTATGCCCACAGGTTCAATAATCGCCGCAACTTGAATGCTGGGAATTTGTACATAGACTGGTACCCCTATTTTCTGAGCAGCTTGAGGAATCGACGTATTCCCAACTGCCTCTACTGGTACATAGTAATCAAAATTAACCAAGTATAGTAAACCCACTAAAAAAAATGCCAGAACAAGGGATAGACTTCCGTATATCCAATGTACCTGGCATTTTTCTTGTGAAACGCGAGATTTTGATTTCATTATTTAGATGACAATGAAAATTCTTTACGAGAGTAAGCCATCCATGAAGCAGCTAGTAACATTAATCCACTCATCAAATAACTGTAGACATTATTAGTATGATTAGCTGGTCCAGAACCTGTCTTAGGAAATGATGGCGCAGCTGTGACTTGTACACCTAGAACTTGAGGACTAGTTGGATCGTCAGCAAAACGTTGTTCACCTAAAACCTGTTGATCTGGAGTAATAGAATCGACTGGAGGTGTAGGAGGGGTATTAGTGACGTTAGTTGGAATAAATCCACCGCCGCCCCCACCGCCGCCGCCTGATCCTCCACCGCCGCCTGGAGGAGGGGCACAATCAATATTAGCAGTTACCTTCCATTCATCACTACCAATTTTAGGAAACTTAGATGGTGAATCACTAACTACTACTTTCCAATCACTAGTTTCAAGAGATCTGGTATTCTTAGAAGTAAACTCAACGGTGTTAGTAAATTCATTAGCACCACAAACCAAACGGACATCAGCTTCAGCATCTTTACTAAAAGTTAAATCATACGTAAGATCTACCTTCTGTCCCTCAATGCAATATTTAGCCTTCTGAGGACCAGCTGGGTGTGAGTCAGTGATAGTAATACACTTATCATATTCAGTGGTAGGCTGTCCCCAAACAACAGGGACTGTGGCAACACCACCTTGAATAACACCTGTAGTGGTTACTGTAACAGTGTTTTGAGTATCAGCTAAACTACTGGTAGAAACGTAAGAGCAGTTTAAAGTGGAATTAGGCATCAAAATATAAGGAAATGATACTCCACAATCAATACTAACTGGACCTACGTCATTCATCACATCTGTAATGCTAGAAATGAATGCTGCATTAATATATGGGTTTGTAACAGTGATTGTTCCATACACTTTATGGTTACTGTCTTCTGATTCTGCTGTCGGAGTAATTGTATAGCTAACTGTCTCCACATCACTAGCATCAACTGTTCCTAAGTTAGAGATAGTACCAGTTTTTTCAATACTCCAATCCCAGGAGCGAGTATATGACGTATTAGCTGTTTTTGAAATAATCAATTTTGGAACTTCTGGTACTTCTATTATCTCCGGTAATATAATGTCAGGATCCGTATTCGGTACTTTATCAACTACAGGAGCTGACTTAACATCAGAAACATCTACGGGATTTTTATCTTCTTTCTCAGCAACTTTGACAGGGGGAGCCACAACATCAGAAACATCGGTAAATAATTCGGGACTAAGCGCTGCCTGGGTGTTAATAGACACAGGAGCGAGTGCACTGAAAATAAGTGTTATCAGTGAAAAAATAGCTAGATTTTTTTTCATAGGAGGGTATTTAGAGGATTAATTAGAGGGTTCGACTTTTGAGGTTTTATTGCACAAACGTAATAAAGTAGAAATATATTATTAACAGTTTGTCAACATATTATATTTATTCTTATATTATATCAGAAAACAATCAAAAAGGCCATGAAAATAATTAAGCCTAGTCCAGAAAGAATTAAATGTGGGTGCTGCTTATGACGAGCAATAAAGATGTTTAGAATAAGAGATATAATTGCCAACCCTAAAATAATCTTGTAATACCAAGAACTAATATCAAAAATTCGCCCTAACCATGTATTTGGATTTTGACGATACAAGCTATATTGCTCCAGTAATGATGATTTTTCCGGAACAACATCTCCAGCTGGAATATCAGTCCGAGTTGAAGCACCGCTTGCGTCAGATACTGTTAATGACGGTGGGACCACTGAGGCTGGCTCTTTGTTTGTAGTAATAACCTCTTGACCTTGCCATTGACCATTAGCTTTTGGTTCAAGGGCAATTTTGTGATTAAAAACATCAGCAAAAGCAGCGGTTGTTTCAGAGGGTAAGGTAGTTGTTACCCGAACAACTTTTTCAGTAGCATTACCTGAAGGTTTGCTAACCACTACAGTAGTTTTGGGAGGAGTTGCCTTAGGGGCTGAGACAGCTGATTTAGGTGTTGTTTTTTCTGATAAAACAGTAGGTGTCTGATCAGTAACTACTTTTTCAATTGTTTTTTTAGGAATTTCAGGTACAGTTTGTCCCCCACGCTCAACACCAAAATATTGAGCAATGAAGACAGTATCTTTATCTTTATATTGTCCACCCGCTAGACTAACACCAATTTCTCGATAATTAGCGTCAACTAAATTACGGTAATGTGAGGGGCTATTTTGCCAAGCGGTCATAACATCAGGTGCGTTGTCAAAACCAACAGCTAAGTTCTCACCAATAACTGAATAATTGGTGTATCCAGCCCGTCGTGCAAAATATTCAAGATCCAATCCCGCGGGACTACGATGAGCAAAGTATTGATTAATAAACATATCTTGGACCTTGCTATAGGCAGCCTGATTTAATTTTTGACTTTCTGATAAAGTGGTGACACCAACACTAGCTCGCAAACTATTGGTGAGGGTAATAATTTTTTTGCTTTCTCCAGCAGAGACATCGGGTGTCATCCAGGCGGTTATAGGGTAGTTTAAGACAAACATCAGAACAATGGCTTTAGTTACCAAGGCTACTGATATATGAAACAACACCCGCTTAGGATGAAGTGATTTTGGTTGATGCTTGTTCCCGTGATGAGGAATAAAAAAATCCTTGAAAGAACCTTGTCCCAAGGGATGAGAAAATATTCTACGATGTAGCGATATTTTTTTATTGTTTCTGCTAAAAAGTCTTGGCATAGATATTACTAAATATCCAATAAAAGAAAGGAAAAGTCAAATGAAATAAATAGTTATTTTATTTTTCTGAATCATCTATGCTTATTAACAATTCTTCAGGAGAATTAATAATCAGCCACGGCTCCCCTTTTACTAGCGTACTTAGTGGATGAAGACCCCAAGTTACTGCAATGCTTCTCACGCTAGCTTTTTCAGCTTCTCTAAGATCACTTAGGGTGTCGGTAATGAAAAAACAATCACGTGGCTCAAGATGATACTTTACAATAATCATTCTAATTTTTTCTGCTTTATTACCCAAACTGTCACTACCCAGAACTTCCTCAAAATAATTTGATAGATTATTTGTATCAAGAAAATCAATAATATCTTCCGAAGTATCTGAGGAAATAATGGCTAATGAATTATTGTGACTTAATTCTTTAATAACTTCAGTCATTCCTTCAACTAAGGTAAATGACCGTGCAATTACTCCATTAAAATCAAATAAAATAAAAGATTTTATAGCCATATTAGCCTTAGTATATCACACCACAATTAATCAGTCTGAACACAGATTCTTGACAATACATCAAATAGTTGATTAAATAGGCACATATTTTAAAAATAAATTTAAAAGAAGGGAGAAACAAAAATGATTCTTCATCAACGAAAGAAAGTAAACGAGACTACATATCGCTGTGTATTAACAGACGAAGAAATACGGTCAAGAACTAAGTTATGTGCTTTAGAAATAATAGAAAAGCACAGAAACGATACAAAACCCTCTATCTTAGTATCTGTATTAATGGGGGGATTATATTTTGCAGCTGAATTATCTCAGTATCTCGAAGATTTAAATTTTCCTCATGAAATGGATGCAATCCGCATAAAAAGTTATACAGAAGATGAAAAATCTGGGGAAACAATATGGTTATCTAAGCCGTTAATAGATCTTTCAAATCGTAATGTAATTATTGTGGAAGATATAATAGATAAGGGCAATAGTATGAACTTTGTGTATGATGAACTCCAACGCATGCACAAATCAGTTGACATAGAAATCGCCGCTTTAATCGTTAAGAAAGGTCATTCCTTTAAATATCCTATTACTTATTCATGCTTCAATGATGAATATGGTTGGCTACGAGGCAAAGGAATGGATACAATATCTGATGGATATTCTCTCGGTAGAGGAGACAGAGATATCTGTGAAAAGATGTAATAAGAAGATAAAATCATTCCAAACTAAAAATGACTAAGAATAATTATTCCTAGTCATTTTTCATTTCCTCTATTTCTTTTTCCATCTAGGGGCAAACTTAATCATGTAGGTAAAAAACTTGGCTTTGTATTTATTCATACCTCCCTGCAGCATATTTTGATATACAACTTTCTGAAATTCTTTTAGGTCAGTGCCGGGATAACATAGCTGACCATTCTTAAAGCACAGACTACAATAACGATCAGATTCTCTTTGACCAGGATCTTTATCAAAAGGCATTAAGCAGCTTTCGCAATGATTGTTTGCAGTATTGGTTGTTGGCATAAATAAAGTTTATTATAAATTACTGGTCGTATCATAACCCAATTCTCTGGCTTTAACAACTGATTTCTTCAGAAAGTAAACCCAATGATCATAATCATGATTTTCGTTACGACTTTCCCAGTTAGTAAGTATCTCTGTTGAAGAAGCCCATACTAAACTAAACTCTTCATGTTCTTCTAATTGTACTTCCACTACATCTGTATCTTTCAAAATTACTAAAAAGCATGTAGCTAAGGCAACTCGATCTACATTCCGTAGATTATTATGATAATGAGTAAAAGCTTGAGCAATCTTCTCAACATGAAGAAAATTATGTAAACCACTTTCTTCAACTACTTCTCTCAATACTCCAGTTTGTATATCTTCATTAGAATCAACTCCGCCGGAGAAAAGCCTAAATAACCCACTTTCTGTTTCTTTTCCGACAGCATACATTTGAGTGACGGGATCAAATACAACGGCACAACCACCATCACGCCGTTCTTCGTTATCTTTTTTTAACCAAATTCTGGAATTTCTGTGGAAACATTCATAGAAGTCTCAATAGGTTTAATTAGTTATAACCTTTCTTAATTCATCTACAGAATCAACAACTGCGACTAAATTCTTATGTTCTTCACGATAGAAATAACTTCTATCATGAGCACCCCACGTCACGGCCACTGTAGGTACACCTGCTTCATCTGCCTCTCGTATGTCCCCTAATGTATCAGTTATGAACAGGAGTTTATCAGTGCTAACAGAATATTTGTCTTGTATTAACTTGAATTTTTCAACTTTACTACGAGCTACTTCGATAGTAGCTATATAGTCAAAAAACTGAACAATCTTATTCTTTTCTAACATCGGTAAACAATTACGTTCAAATGCAGAAGTATTAATAACAAGAATATATCCTTGAGTGTATAAGTCTTCAAGTAATTCAGCCATACCAGTAAACATTGGTACTTCTAGCTTATTTTTTGAGTATAATATTTTAAGCTTAGCTCTCTCATCTTCCGTTTCTACTTTTTTTGGTAGATTTATTTTTTGTATCTCTTCTGGAAAATTCCCGCAGACTAACTCCTTAGTCATTTCCTTAGTTAGACCGGGATATAAATCCATCATGTAGTCCTCTAATAATTTCTGAGAATCAAATAACACTCCATCAAAATCAAAAATTATCACTTTCCTGTTCATGCAAAAAATTATTTAGTAAGCTATTCCACAATCTGGAAAATCTCTCGATGTCCACCTTGATACATTTCATGATAGTGAGACATTTCTTCAACCAAAGCTGGATCCATTTTCTTAGCTTCACTACCAGATCGATATTCTTTCATACTCTTTTCCCATTCAGTTAAACTCTCAACTTCCATTTCCATAACTACTGTATTGTATGGTCCAACCATATCAGTCATAATACGACCCTTCATTTCAGATGTTTGCATTTTCTTAAATAGCTTAGCCAATTTTGAAGCTTGGCCTGGCTTTGCGGTGAATACTTCTCTGACAATATACATATGTTTATATTAATTAATAATTTATTAATAAGTCTATAGATCTCCTAACTTTCTTAAAGCTGCTTCAGCACACATCCGTATATTTCCTACAACAGCATACTCTTGATTTGATAAATCTTCAAGAGAAAACCACTTTGTTTCAGGTATATGTTCTGTTACTTTAGCTTTATCAATAATGTCAGTTGAGGAAGTGGCAAAATAGACTAAAGTAATATGCTCATGAGTTGTAGAAACTCGATGTCGATTCAAAAATACCGGTGGGATAAGTTCTTTATAATCAACATTATCATGTTGATCACTCACTGCTCCGTACAGAACAACATCTAATCCAACTTCTTCTTTAACTTCACGAATAGCTGCCTGATTTGGATCTTCATCCAATTCAATATGACCGCCCACACTTAACCATTTATGATATTTTTCATGCACCCGAAGTAATACCTTGTTTTTATATACAATAAAAACTTCAGCAGTAAAATCAATTTTGTCATGAATATGAGGCATATACTTATTTATTGCTCCTCCATTTCTTATCTTCCTCCAAACTCTCCTTAACCCTAAATGCTGTAATCTTATGAATCAACGCCAATGGTAACGGTTTATCTAGTGGAAATTGGATTGATCCTTTGGCATTCTTGTATTTAGCAATATCTTTAGCAATGGCTTTTACAGCTGATGGAGTAGGGTAGAAACCAATATGATGTTTAAAAACAGCAAAGGTAACTAATATTCTTTTAGAAGAAAAAGCTGGCATCCCCCACTTCAAACTTTCGGTAGCTTTTGGTGCAGCTTTGCTAATACAGGCTCGCATTTCTCGCAATTTCTTTTGAGTTTCTTTTGGGGAAGCATTAATATAATCTGTAATAGTTTCTGGTTTCAGTTTCTTTGGAGGCATATAATAAATATTATTCAAAGTATAACTTTCAGTCATTTAAAATTAAAACTGATCGCTTGATAGCAACAAACCCATATCCCCATAAAAATGGTAACCATGAAGGCATGATCCCAAGTAAACTATGTCGGTTAAATGTTTCAACACCAGTATGAACGAATAAATACTCAATAATAATCATTATTAAAGCTCCAAAATAAAAGATAGATAATTCGTTAGGCAATAACTTTATTTTAAAACAAATACCAATAATTATGACAAAAACTATGGTTAACCAATAGTCATTAGTTACTAATGGGATAAGTGCAATCATTAAAAGAATTGGTATTGATTCCTGAAAAATACGTAAAGTTTTCTTCATAAATACTTACTTGTCATTCAAAATAATATATTCCCCTTCAGTGATTATTTCAACTTTTCCATCAATTACTTTCAAGGCTGACATATCATCTATCGCATATACAGTAGCTGAAACTTCTTTTGATAACTCTGTTAGATATTCTTTATTTAAATGAGAAAAATGAGGTGAATTATAGTGAGGACGAACATAAAAATCAACATATTCTAATCCTTCATCATTCTTATAACCAAATGTTTCTTCGTAATATATTTTCTTATCTTTACTACTAAAAGCTAATGTTGGATTAGTAACCATACTACCAGCACTGATCCCTGCCCAGACTTTTGTTTTAAGCATATCTGGGAGTAATTCTTCTAATCCAGATTCTTTGATCCATCGCATCAAATGTGAAGTGTTTCCTCCAGAAAAGAATAAAACATCAGCTGCTTCAAGACGAGGTTGCCATACTTCTCTTGGCAATGCTGAAATATCAACAATATCAATTAACTTAACGTCTTGTTTCTTTATATTTGCCAAATCATCAATAAACCAATCTTTGTCACCATCACTCACATTCATAGCCGTTGGAATAAAAGCTATGCTAGTTTCAGAAGCAGGTTTTGCCACTAAATCAAAAAGAGCGTTGGCAATTGATTGATTTGAAAGCCCATTGGAGGTAAGAAGAAGTTTCATATATTTATATATTTTTTCAATACTTTCAAAGTTTATTCTATCGCTACTATAACTTCAACTAAGAAAAAATCACCCGGAAAGGTGATTTTTTGTATTCTACATTTCTGGTGCAGCTTCAAAATCCTTTTGGAATTTTTCACTCCAAGCTACCATTGCTGGATCAGTCATAGGCATAGCTTTAATATCAGCAGCCATTTTAGGATGAGCTTCTTCAAGATGCTTCATTCCATTAGCCATCATTTCATCAGCGGTACTACCAGTGATTTCAGCATCACATTCTCCACCCATTTGAGCACAAGTCATTTTTTTCATAGTATTCATAATTAGATTAGTAAGAAACTAAATTGTAGCTTTTTGGTTACTGTAGGTCAAGATTCAAAAAATTCATACATTACTTAGATCGTGTATCAAGTATTGATTGCACCGAAGGACTTATTGACTTATCTTTTCGATGAATACAGCCCAACCAGCAACAAGGACGGCGTTTTCCTTCTTTGATTTCATTAATCAATCTTTTAACGTGATCTTTTCTTGTCTCAGCTCTCTTTACAAAGGTAGTCCAACATATCCACTCATTGCGAGCGAGTGGTGTAAGATCCTCCCATATTTCTAATGCTACTTTATTAGAAGTAAGAGCTTTTTTAATATCAGACGGGATTGTATGAGCTGTACCTCCAGAAATTCTAGTCATATTATTTTATTGTTTTCGCAAAATCTTCTCCATGGTTTTTCCTTTTGCCAATTCATCAATTAATTTATCAAGATAGCGAATTTCTTTCATCAAGGGATCTTTTATCTCCTCGATTCGTATTCCACAAATTACACCTGTGATTAACTTACGTGAGGGATTTAATTTAGGAGCTTCAGCAAAGAAAGTTTTCATATCAACCCGCTTTTTCAGTTGTCCTTCAAATTTTTTCTGAGTATACCCTGTCAGCCAACGAATAATTTCATCAACTTCAGCTTGTGACCGTCCCTTTCTCTCTGCTTTGGTGATGTAGTGAGGATAGACACCGGCAAAACTCATGGCATAGATTCTACTTTTTTCCATAATAATTAATTTTTACTCCCCACATGCTTCTTCTTCATCCAAGCAAACGACTTTTTAACAATAGTTTCAAGCACCTTCATATCAATATCAGCCAGCTTATTGATATACAAACAACCCATACCTGTTTTATGCTTACCTAGTTTCTTTAACAGATCAGTCTGCCCATCAAAACCACACAATACATACAACGTCAAAGCTTGTTTGCGGGGTGAAAAACCGGTAAGGAGCCAATCGCCTTCCTGGCTGCTTCGTTCTGATTTGTAATGATATTGACCAAAACCAATTATACTTGGTCCCCACATTCTCGGTTTTTCACCAGTAATAGCTTTAAACATCTTCAAAATAACTAATCCTTCCTTTTTCTTTGAATCATTGCCTACTGTATTAATAAAATCAATAACACTGGCATTAGTAACTTTGGTTTTTATCTCGCCCATATTATTATGTTAGTCGAATAAGTTTTCCTTTTCGCTTAACGATATTCTTGTAATCCCATTGGATTGTTTTGGCTTTTTTAAGCCATCGTTTCAAGTCTTTGATATTAATTTCCTTTACATCTCTATAATCTGCCTGGGCTGCTTTGAAACTACCTTCTGGTTTAAGTCCATCTTCTTCAAACGACTGCCCACTCCAAAACAATAACTGAACATAATCCTTACGTTTTGCGTAACCAACAATTGGGTTTCCTTCAATAAACCAAACTGCGGTTCGATGCCAAACCTTACTTTCTGCCTTAGGTAATCCTGCATCAATCTCTTTAGCCAAAAGGTCGCAGATCCTTTTGTCTTCTTTAGAAAAAACTGAGTTATAAGCTTTGATGTCTTTGTTCATAATTTTATTTTAACTTGTATTTATTAATTTGTCAGTAAATAAATTTTACTAATAGTATTCTAGATTGTAAGAATTTGCGCAATCGTTTGTTTAGTTTTTGAAGGGTGATTTGCTAAGAAAATAAGATATTCTTCTTTATTCATTACTTTTAAAGATTTAATATCTTGATCCTTTCCTTCATTATGAAACCTATTAAGAATCTCTTCTGAGCTGACCTTTAAAATAACCTCAAAATAAAAACTAACAAATGTTTTAGCTGTTCGTGCTATTCCACGTAAATAAAAATCTGAAATATCTGATTTTAGAATCCGAGCTTCTTCTTCAAGTTCTATATACATACAATCAAAAACGTCGTCTCCATTTTCTAATTTCGACGGCTCTTCCATAATACCACCTATTAAATCATATTTATTATGGTTCATTGATTTACCTGAAAGCTCTACAGCTAAATACTTATTATCTAATGTTTTTACGGTAGCGCCGCAGTGACAGCCTCTATGAAAATAGTCTTCATGTAGCTCATAATATTCCGGTATCTCTGGAAGTATTGATCGGACACTATATTTCAAGTTTGCAAAATCTAATATAACGTTACTCCCCTTGATTTCTAGAGAATTAAGTCGATAGGTAGTTCCATTAAAACAAACACGGCCCTCTTCATCGGCTTTCTTCTTTTTTGTTGTCCATAGTTGAGTAATCTTCTCCTCAATGTCTGGATTTATTTTTCTTGTTGACGGACTGAAAGAAACATTTAAATCACCGGACTGAAACTTTCCACTCACAAGTAATTTTTCAGTTATCATATCTATTTTAATATTTCTTTGGCCAGATTCTCCTCTTGAGGCGTCTCAGAGAATAGTAATAATTACTTTTTAAGTTCAATTTGTTTAAGAAAACTTTATTTTTACAGGTTTTATAATAACCCACTCATTATTTTCATCTTTTTCTACGATCCCAGGTTCGATTGTACTAATCTTCTCCCTATTTGGGATATCATAGGGATTATTTGTAAAACTAGCTACATTGTTAAAATAATCTGTATTTATTGGATCACCGCAGTATTCAAATTTAGCCGTATTACCATCTATATCAAAAACTTTAAATGAATCGTGCCCTTTTCTAGATTTAAATAATTTTTGATTAGTTCCTTTTGAACAATATATTATCTTTTCCGATTCGATACCTGATTCACTTTTATCGAAATCGTCCTTATTTTGATAATCGAACTGTTTTAATTCAGAATCTATTTTTTGGATCTCTTCTTCTAATAATTTTTTCTTATCCAATAATTCCTGTCTTTTATTTTTCATACCTATTTCAATTCTTTCCATATAATTAAGATTTTAAATTTTTAAACATATTAAAAACTTACAGTTGAGAAGGAGACCAAAAAGACGAACCTGCTCAAATTGGCTGCGGGACCAGGATTCGAACCTAGATAGCCAGGACCAGAACCTGGAGTCCTACCGTTAGACGATCCCGCATTATATTAACCTACTATCTTGCCACCAAATGTTTTCAGTAGATTATCAATAGCTGATGAATCAATACCAGAAGCTTCAACAGCAGCTGTGGCAATCCGCTCAACTTCTCCTTCACCTGATTCAGATTTCATATTATCCACTAAAATTAAATCTGGGTCAAGCATAGTTACAATCTCAATCTTTTGATTACAAATATCCTTTAACAACCCCTCCACAAGTCCCCTAATCGCTGGATCATTCATGCGGTCATGATGAATTTTATACTTAAACACCAACTGGACAGTTTCACCACCAGCACTCACTGGATTACATGACTTCAACACAAATGACAATGAATGATTATGCTGACGTATTCGAATCAATAATTCCTGCCAGGTATCTACCAAGGCTGCTTGAGTCAGATTCACAACCTCTTTGTTTGCCTGTGAGTTATTTTGACTTGATGCTTTTGAGCTATTCTCCTGAGTAGTACTCTTGGCACTTGGCCTAGTTAACGATCGTGCATTGGTATTTGATTGTGCTTCCCTCTCACTCACTGTTCCAAAACAAAAATCAACCACTGCCAATTCAAGCGGCAATTGAGCAATTGGTGCTTCCTTTATCTCTCTTGCTGCTGTTCCAAACCGTTCGATGATAAACCCAAGGTCAACAATTTCAAAACGAGTAGCCAGTCCGGCCAAACGATTTTCCAAACTCTCCCCTAATTCTAATCCAGCTGCAATTCCGAGGGTTGGATTAATTTTTCCAAGCATCAAACGCCTAGACATTTCCACTGTTTCCAAAGCAAACACTTTTAGATCAACACCGTCATCTGCCAAGGTATTGATATAGCCAACTGCACCAGAAGCATCTTTGGTGGCCAAGTAATCAAGCAGTTCAGCAGTTTCGTTCATCAAACTACGCGGAATGATTAATTCAGCTTCAGCAAGAGTGATCATTTTTCCTTTCAAAGAATTTTCAGTTCCCGCCAAAGCAATAATTTGACCCAGTAAACTTTCTGCATCACGCATATGTCCACCAGAATGACGAGCAATACTTTCAATCACAGTTGGCTCCATACTAATATCTTCAGATGTCACAATCCGATGTAGCTTTTTCACAATTTCACTGTACCCAATCTTCTTGAAATCAAAACGCTGCGTACGAGAGATAATAGTAGCTGGGAGTTTGTGAGCTTCCGTGGTACACAAGATAAAAAGCACATGAGCTGGTGGCTCTTCCATTATTTTAAGTAAGGCATTGAAAGCAGCGGTCGACAACATATGGGCTTCATCTAAGATAAAGACTTTGTATTTGGAACGAGCTGGCGCAATACGAGCAGCACTAATAATTGAATCACGGACATTATCAACACCAGTGTGACTGGCGGCATCAATTTCCATGATATCCATGGAGCTACCGTTAGTAATCTCAATACAACTCGCACATATATTACAAGGATCAGCACTATCTTTTTTTCGCTCAAGGCAATTAACAGATTTAGCTAACAAGCGAGCCATGGTGGTTTTTCCAATTGCTCGTGGACCACAAAATAAATAGGCATGAGCTAGTCGGCCTGATGTAATTTCGTATGACAATGTTAACTTAATTGGTTCTTGACCAGAAACTTCAGCAAAGGTTTGAGGGCGGTATTTTCGGTAGAGAGTAGGCATAATTAGGATGTAATAACTAGTTCATTTTAGCGGTTGAAGTGATATAAAGCAAGAACCCGATTTCGGGCTAGAAAACCCAAAACCGGGATTACTATTATAACAAATATTACCTAGGATTTCTTGAAGACATGCTCGACAGCTGCCCAACGAGATTCCCCTGTTTTTGGCACAAGTACCACTGCTTCATCACCATTCTCACCCTTGAAGTAGGTAATACTGGCTCCCAGAATTCTAAAGCGTCGATTACCAGCCAGCACTGTCCATTCTCCCGTAGCTGATTGCTCCAAAACACCTGACAACCGAAGTCGATCAATCGGAGCAATTTGTTTGTAAATCATGGTACCTTGATCAGTAATTGAAAGTTTCAATAAATCGCCTTCCACTAACTTTGATTTAGAGGCATAGTTAATTGGTACAATATATTGCTTGCCGTCAGCCCCAACCATTTTCTCACCATCAAAGACTCCTTCAATCACTTTGTCAATATGTGGAGCAATTTGTTCAGTATCAGTTTGATAGGGCATGAAATGATTCATGGCACC
Organism: uncultured Gammaproteobacteria bacterium; assembly: GCA_964540895.1. Lineage (GTDB taxonomy): Bacteria > Patescibacteriota > Patescibacteriia > Patescibacteriales > Patescibacteriaceae > Patescibacterium. The sequence goes on from CAZIOP010000001.1 coordinate 455,391, forward strand.
CAAACTCGACAAAAATTCACCCAGTGAGTCGCTAGCTTGACGTAAGTTAGATACTAATGAACGCAAGGCCATTAATTTCTGTTTAGAAATGACTACGCCTTTATCATCACCTCCGGCGGACATATCTTGAACATCTTGATTTTGGTTTTCCATATTTTATTTTAGTCAAAACACAAATTCTGTTTTAGTTTGTAGTTTTGGTTTTAGTTAAATCTTTATTAATTATTAAGTTCCTCTACACTCTGCAGAATATCTCTTTCAACATCCGTGGTTTCTTCCACGCTTCCAAGTATATCAGGATAGATCTCTTTCATATGGGCTAACAGTGTCTCAATTCTTTCTGCCGAAGCTTCATCTTTAGCGGTTAGACTATATATTGTTTTATAATCTTCTCTAACCTGATCTATTAATGTTTCAGAAATTCCTTGGGCAGTTTTATACCGATTTTCTATTTCAGTAAATTGGTCTAAAACATTTGTTGGCTTATCAAAATTTTGTAGTTGGTCTTCCATCATATATTACATTAACTTATTTTACTTCTTTCTAAAATAGCTGCCTCAACTTTTTCTCTTTCTTCACCATACTTCATTCGACTCAAGTGTTTGAGCTTACCTGGCATATCTTCTCTCTCTTCACCAGCTAGGGGCCAAGGTGTTGCCATTGAAAAAGGACGACTAGTTGTATTGTCTATTAAAAGTTTAACATACGTTGTAAATTTTTCAATATTCATCAAGTCATATTCGTTAAAGACTGGGGCAAATTCTTTTTTCAAAAACTCAGCATCTTCAGAACCCACCTTAAAAGCCATCATAGTACCAACGTTGCCAAAGACAGCTTCTTTGATAGTAGCGTCCCCTTTTTTGGTTAATTGTCCAATATATTGATGAGCCATAATCAATCCAAGACCATATTTACGAGCTTCAGAGAGAATCTGGGTAACTGAATTAGTGGTGAAATTTTGAAACTCATCGATATACAAATAGAAATCTTTTCTTTCACTCGCTGGTAAATCAGCTCGTGACAAAGCCGCCATTAATATTTTGCCGACTATAATCATACCAAGGAGATAGGCATTTAACTCTCCCACAATTCCTTTTGGTAAATTAACCAACAAAATCTTGTTACTATCCATAATATCTCGAAGATTAAAAGAACTGTTCTGCTGACCAATAATTGGTCGCATCATGTCGTTAGAAATAAATGATGTTAATTTAGAGGTAACATATGGTACAACGTTAGCCAAGGCTGCATCACCGCCAGCTTTTTCCGCTTCCTTGCGCCAAAAATCAACGACAGTCGGATCACTACAACGTGACAATTTTAAATTTCTGAAATTAGTATCAGCTAATACTTTAGGAATCTCCATTAACGTTGAACCTGAGGCTGGGTCACTCATAATCAAGAGCATGGCATTACGCATATACTGTTCAAAGATTGGTCCACCCGTAGCTTTCAAATCATAAAGTTTGTCAAAGATGCCAATCATCTCGTTGATAACAAAGGTTTTTTGTTCAGGATAGCGAGGATCAAATTCTAGTAAGTTAATAGAGACTGGTCGCTCAATATCAGCCGGAGCAAAGATAATAACATCATCAGCACGTTCTGGTGGCACCCGTCGCAACACTTCATCAATTAAATCACTGTGTGGGTCAATCATACAAATACCATGACCAGCCACAATATCCTGCACGGCCATATTGGCAAGAAGCACAGATTTTCCTACACCTGACTTACCAATAATATAGGTATGACGTAACCGATCAGCTGGTTTAATACGCACTTCGTGACTAACACCGCGAAAGGTATTTGTACCAAGGAACAACCCTTCAGTCGGAAGATTCACTGGAGCGGCGGCTTGTCTGGCAGTTAGCCACAAAATATTTGGTGTCTCAGCATTTTCTAAGGGCAAATGATAGAGGCTAGCCATTTCTTCAGTGTTTAGAATAAACCTATCATTGTCATTGAAACGACGGAAAATAAAATCACCTATTACTCCCGCATTATAGCGAGGTAGTGACACACTTAAACTATTACCATACTCGTAATAATTATACTGACTGAAACTGCTAGCCAGTTCATTAATCATTGATCGGGCTCGTGTTTCGGTAGCCGCACTGGCGACTAAGCGTAAATTTACATCAAGACCTGCCTTAGAATTTTTTTCTTCTATACCTTGTAAGACTTCCTCTTCTTTTTGTGTTAATCGCTTACCTTGTTTGTTTGGATCAATAGTAGCCGGAGCTTTGACGCTATTACCAAACTCACTAGCCAGCGCTCTAGCTTCCTGAGCAAAACCAGAACCTAAGGCTTGTGACAAAGAGCCACTTTCTTGGGCTTTATGAACCACACCTCTAGCTCGGTTATGCCATTTGTTGTGAGCACTTCGTACAATGTACTGCACAGCCAAAGCTTCTTGATCACCAAGTTTTGACATAGCATTGATAATTGAGTTTAGTGGATCAACATCATCTTTAACATATGTCTTTAGCGGCAAAATATTATCATTCTTGGTATGAACAGTGGCAGCTACTATGGCTCCATTAGGGGTAAAGATATTGTAATCATGTACTTCTTCAATAACTGCTTCTGGATAAATGGCGTTCAATTGATGTTGTAAGTAAGTTTCATGTTCTCGAGGAGCTACCACAAAAAATGCAATGACTTTTTTGTAGGCCACAATTTCAAAACCAAAGTGATCAGTTCGTCCCAAAAACCAATGACGTAACCCACGTTGTGCTTTGAGGCCACCAATAGCAGTAAAGAGACCTTCACCTTTGGCAATTTCTTCTCGTAATTCCTGCACAGCAAAACCCTGGCGATCAGTATCATCCAATCGTTCTTTCGGAAGTTTTACTAAATACACAACATGGTCAGTTACCAACCGTACTAAAATAATACGGCGTAAAATAAAAACAGCAATAATTAACAACAAACATAAGCCAGCTAAAAAAACATAGGTAAAATCAAAAGTCATCATTGACCAATCAAAGTCAACTGGTGCGACGGTTTGAGTGCTGGATTGAAGACCAAAATCCATAGATTAACGGTCGTTATGTAATTTAAGTAAACGGTCAGCTTTTATCTTGGCTTCCTGATCAAGAAAAAATTTACTCACACCTGGAATTAATTGAAGCCACCCACGGATTGCATCAATAATCTGTTTGAGTTTGATGGTGGTGGCTGATAATAAGGTATTAATCTGCCGAGCCGTTTCTTCGCCTTTTAGTCGAAAGGAAGCCTGATCAGTAGCTGGGAGTTTAAAGTATATCTCTGATAAATCTTCCTCTAAAATACGTTCAATATCAGCTAGACGCTGAACTTGCTCTAAGTTAGTGGGAGCAACTACAGGAGCACCTGGTGCAGTGGGTTGTGGTTCTGTAATCTGCTCAGGTGAAGTTGATGTCTTGGGTTGCTCAGCTGTTTTTGATATATCAATATTTTCCGGACTTGTTTCCGTTACTGGCACCGGGGTTTCCGGTTGTTTTATTTTTATCTGTTCGGCCATAGATACCAAAACATAGGTCATGCGACCCGTTGAATATTGCTTTTATTATACTAAAAATTGCCCCGTGGAGCAATTTTATTTCTTATGTATTTCCATTCCTTCTTTGCCATCTTTGATTATGTAACCCAGCTTTTCAATTTTGTCTCGTAAAGCATCTGACGTTACCCAATCTTGCTCCTGACGAGCTCGTTCACGTTCAGTAGCTAACTCACGGATTTCAGTAGGTACTTCTACAGTTGTTCCTTCTGGTTGAAAGAGATTTAAACCAAGGACTTGATCAAAGTGTTGGACAGTGGCAACTTTGTTTTCAGGAGCAATATCAGCTTTTAACACTGACTGCAATACTGCCACTGCTTGTGGAAGGTTGAGGTCATCGTTAATGGCTTCAGTAAAGGCTTGGACTAATGTTTCGTCAGGTGTTCCAGCTTTGTCGCCGAGTGATACCACACTACGACGAATATTTTGCAAAGCGCTATTAGCTTGTTGTAACATTTCTGGTTTGTATGTCATTGGCTTACGATAGTGCGTTAGCAAACAGGCATAGCGATATGCGAGTGGATCAACACCTACGTCAGCGATTACTTTTTCTAGTGTCAAAATATTACCTTCACTTTTGGCCATTTTCTCGTCATCACCAATGTTTAACATAGCACCGTGCAACCAGTAATTAAAGAAAGACTTGCCAGTGGCTGCTTCAGATTGAGCAATCTCGTTAGTATGGTGGATATTAATATGATCAATACCACCACAGTGAATATCTAGATGATCTTTTAGAAAATGTAAACTCATGGCTGAACATTCAATATGCCAACCAGGAAAACCAATCCCCCAAGGTGATTCCCATTCCATTTGTCGTTTTTGTTCTTTTGGAGAAAACTTCCACAAAGCAAAATCAGTTGGATTCTTTTTCTCAGCATTCTTCTCAATGCGGGCTCCTTCTTTCAAATCTTCTAACTTCAAGTGACTTAATTTGTTGTAGGCAGGGAATTTACTTGTATCAAAATATATACCATCAGAGGTTTGATAGGTAAAACCTTTTTCTTCTAGTACTTTTATCAAATCAATTTGCTCAGTGATATAATCAGTGGCTTTGCACCAGATTGAAGGTTCAAGGATATCCAAAGCTTCTAAATCTTTTTTGAATTGAGCTAAATAAAAGTCAGCAATTTCCCAAGCGGTCTTCCCTTCTCTCGCAGAACCAGTTTCCATCTTATCTTCACCCATGTCACCATCACCAACTAAGTGGCCAACATCAGTGACGTTCATAACATGAGTAACCTCATAGTTATTAAATAACAATGTACGCTTTAGTAAATCTTCAAAAATATAGGTTCGAAGATTACCAAGGTGAGCAAAGTGATAGACAGTTGGGCCGCATGTATACAAACCAACCGGAGAGGAAATTGGCTTAAATTCCTCTTTAGTTTTTGATAGCGTGTTATAGAGTCGGAGAGGCATGGGGATTAATGGAGCCACCCATCGGGATCGAACCGATGACCCACGGTTTACAAAACCGTTGCTCTACCAGCTGAGCTAGGGTGGCATATACTCTAGATACAATAGCCGAAAACGTAATAATAATCAACCCTAGTAATTTGACAAAGAAGTCTTAATTTAATAAGGTGAGTATTAAACAATTTCTTTCCAAATAAAATTAAATAGTGAGGAGATAATAATGAAAGTAACTAGAACATCAAATACAGATATTTCTGCGGTAACAATAATTTTTCTTGTATTTCTATTATTTCTACTCTGGATGATCAAAATATTTGATTCATCTGAAGCAACAATGGTAATACTAAAAGTTCAGAGTTTTTTTATATTGCTTGGAACAATTACATTTCTTAATATTCTGTTAAAAGAAATATTTGAGGAAAAAAGTCAAAAACAAACACGAATATTGTTAGGCTACTTCTTTTTAATAATTCTTAACATATTTATAGCCGCAAAGATAGGCATACAGAATTTTACAGAGTTTTCTTTTGCTTTTGTAATGTTCGCATTGCATTTTCTCCTCTCTCTCGGTTGTGTATTAATCAATATTCGATTTACGGGTTATGAATAGTTTTATTCTAAAAAAAGAACATAGTATCTAAGATTAATCACAGAAGGATATCATAGAACATCCTTCTGTTTTTTTATTGACTTTTTGACTTTTTTGGAATAGGATGGTTTTAGAACTTTTCAAAAAATATTAATAATAAATTAGGGAGGAATAAATGACTCATTTAAAAAAAATCTTCTTATCCTTATTTCTAATAGTAGTACTTATCGCTCTTTGTGGAAGCCTTTATTGGGAAGGAATACTCCAACAAGATCTCATGGCCAGTTACAAAGATTTTAGTATTCAAAATACATTATCTTTATTTTTAACCATCGCTCTACTATGTATAGCTTTCAAAATTATTGAAAGTTATCAAAATCTCACAATAGAGAAAATAGCTCTATTTATTTTTCAGGTTTGTATCCCTCTAATTTCTACATGTTTTGTCGGTTTCATGTTAATTGTGAAACCAAAAATAACAATCGGGATTGCACTTAATGGAATAGTCCTATCAATTTGCTTAGCTGTACTGATAGCTATCCATTTTATGTACAAAGATCCACTTCCAACAAACGGGTGGTTTAAATGGCTAAAGAAAGGAATCTTTAGGACATGGAAAACTAATTGAAAAGATTTGCTTATATAGTAAAACCAAGAATCTAATTCTTGGTTTTTTTATGTGCATCCAGCAGGATTCGAACCTGCGACCATCGCCTTAAAAGGGCGCTGCTCTACCAACTGAGCTATGGATGCAAATAATACTTTTGAATAATACTGAAAACCCTTGAAAAAATCAAGGGGTTTCTTATTAACACCAATTATAGTATATAAACTATAACTTTAACTTTTCCCAACAGACTCAATAATAAAGGAGACTAAGGCGTAGGAAGTAAAGATAATGACTAGACCTATAGCTGCCCAGACAATAATATCTCTCCCCTTTTTAACCTTTTCTGAGCTTCCAGCAGCCAACATCCAGGTAAAACCTCCATAGATAAACATCACCAATGCAAGTGACCCCACTACTCCCAAGACTGCCCTAATAATACGACCAATTAAGGTTGGGACGTCAGTGACACCGTTGCCGAGGGGGTTGTCGAGTTTGACAGGAGGAGGATTTGAAGACTGCGAGTTACCAATTGATCCTGATGGTGAACCAGTAATAACTGCCTGTGCAAAAACTGGTTTTGTAACTAATAAAATATTGAAAACAAAAATTAAACAAAAAAATAGAAAAAAATATTTCATATATTGGTATATAATGATTATATCAAATTCTCAAAAAAAATAAAGGCGAACATGTAAATATATGTTCGCCTAGTATGTATTACTACTAATTTAAAGTACTTCGATTGTTAAAGTGCCTTTTTTACCGGCACCTTCTATATCTAAATGTCCCTCAACTAAAACCGGACACTGTACCCACTGATTTGCAGGGATATGATATTTTGAACCCCCAGCAAAACAATCGGCTGTTGATCGTAAACGGATCACCTGTCCCGGTACCAAATAAATTCTGGTTGTTGGCACAGAAGGACCATTTTTGTTAAAAGAGACTGTCTCAGTTGTACCTGAAGGAGAGAAAAATTTTACAACAGGAGTGTTACTCTGTTGCACTTCAGTTGATTTTCTACCAGTTTCTATCTTTTCTTCTGGTTTCATCCATTGTCTTCTTTCTTCATCTTGTTTATCAAATATTCTATCAATGGAATCTCTTTTATACTCAATCATTTTCTTTTCTTTTTTATTTTCAGCGTAAATTTCAAAAGCACCATCTATGTTGCCAGTTATTCCTCTGCTAAGCTTAGTGGCTACTTTCTTTTCCCTGTACTTTTCATTATCCTTATGTTTATCTTGTATATTAGTAATTATTCCTTCACCAGTTTCATATTCTTTAAAAGAATCATTATCCGCTTTATGTTTTTTTGACATTACTGTGTCATATGTACCGGGCATCCCTATAAAGAATAAAGAAAAAATTGATAAAATAACCATTAGTACTCCTAACGCTGGGCTGACTTTATGGAAAATGTAAGATACAATAGAACCTATAAATACAACTGCAAAGAATACGGTCATATCACCGTTCGGATTCATCCACTCCATAACTGCTCCGAAAACTGATATTAATACAATCACAACAAATGCTTTAAAGCCTATCTTTGCTTTATTAAGAAATAATTTACCAGGTTTTCCGAATAGGTTAATAATTAGTAGCTCAATCAGATCTATTAATCTATTCAAAACGCTAAAAATATTAGGATTATTAGTTTGATTATCCATTGTTATTTCTCCAAGTTTTTTTATTTTTTAAAATATTTTTTAATTTTGTCTGCTATTAAACCTATTGTTTTGTATATCCCATCCGAAATCATTTCATTCTTAAAATCAATTGCAGCGAAACCTTTCTTAGTTAAAGGAACATCGCCTTCTTTCGAACCCGAATGCGATGATGGATTATTCGTGCTTGATGCAAAAGCAAAATCCTGATTTTTTTTCTCTTGTCTTGACTTAAAGTATTCTTTTGTTCCATCTACAATATTTTCCCACAATGGATCCTTTGTGCTTGCTTTTGTTCTACGGCTTCTTCGGTAACGATAATTTATTATAAATTGATGTGATCGAAGTCTTATGAAGAAAAATATTGTATTAATAAAGAATATGAAATCTATAAATAAAAACAAAATACTCAATAATATTAACCAGACGTCATGTGAAGTTTCTTCTGCCCGCATTCGTTCACTTGCATTTGTACCAATAATCCGGATAAAGGTGAAAAGAAAAACTACCGGTGATAAGAATGCTAAAGGTCCAAACAACCAGAAAGATATTCTGAGAAAAAACATCCTCATTTTTTCAGTCATAGTTGGTGGCACAAACGGGCATAAATTCTTTATCTTAACTTCACATACAGGATCAATATAATCCACTGAGACTAGCATGATTGTTTCTGTCCCCGGATGTATCAAAAATGGACATTTCCAAATAACATGACCGAGTTCGTCTGTTTGTACTGTGTATTTGTACTTACGACTTAAATAATTGGGAAATACTATTCTTATTTTCCTTTTTTCAAGAGCTTTTCCTCTTGCTGCAATTAATCGGAGATTAACAACTAATAAGCCTGAATCACTCACAATCCAACTGTTAAATTCCAATCTTTCTGGATCAGTGTTTTCCTTTTCTTCCGATGGAAGAGCTGGAATACCAATTGAGACCGTGCTTTCTTTGGCTTCGGTTTTTAGAAAAAATCGCAAAGTTTCAAACTTTGGTTTTTTTTCAAGAGGGGCTTCGTAAGTATAAACACATCTTCCAGTATCAAGTGTTTTCATTTCAAAATCATTTCCGTTTGAATCTTGGACAACAACTCTTACGAAAGGGACGGTCTTATGTCCACGAGTAACAGTTACTTCAACTGAAGCTTTAAAGATATTATTTTCTATTCTTCTATTTAAGACCTGAATAGTAAGGTCTAGAGCAACATTTTGCTGCTGTTTTTTCCCATCATTATTGGGATTTTTTTGATAAGCCATTTGGCCCCCCTTTATATTTTAATTTATGATTAATTTTTCAAAGAATTAATCAATATAATAGAGAAGAATCCATACTATATTGAATCTACAATTATATCACTTTTAGGTATAGTTGTCAACTATATAGTAGTTTTATAGTAAATAATCGCTAATTATAGCGATATTTTAATAAGTATCATTACTGGATTCTATTAAATCCTTTTGATTTTATAGATTTACTCCAAATGAGCTCGTTCTTCCCATTCCCCTAGTTCTTTCTTGAGAATAGGGTGATTTTCTAAGTGTATATCTGTAGTGATAAGGGTGATAGCTGCTTCTCTCGCCTTTTTGATTAGCTCGATATCATAGAAGTTAGCCATCTTTAATTCTGGAAAACCTTTCTGCTCTAAGCCATATACTTCACCTGGTCCTCTGAATTTCAAGTCAGCATTTGCTAAATCAAAACCACTATCCAACGTTAACAGTGCTTCTAATCTGTCTTTAGATCTTTGCTCATTAGTTTGACTCATGAGAAAACAATATGACTGTGCGTCACTACGACCTACCCGTCCTCTATATTGATGTAACTGCGCTAAACCAAAACGATCAGCATCTTCAATCATCATGACTGAAGCATTGGATATATCTACTCCAATTTCAATCACTGACGTGGCAATAACTATTTGAATACTCCCAGCTACAAATTCAGCCATTACTTTTTCTCGCTCTATGGCCTTTAATCTACCGTGCAATAATCCCACCTTGTATTTTTTGAAAACTCCACTATCTAACTTCTTGAACTCAGTTGTTACTGACTTCACTCCTAGTTTGTCAGACGGATCAATCAACGGACAGACAATGAACGCTTGTCGACCTTTATCTAATTCTTTGGCAATGAAAGAGTATGTTTCTTCACGTTCTGATTCAGGGATAAGGCTAGTGATAATTTTCTTGCGACCAACAGGCATGTGTTTGATAACAGAAATGTCTAAGTCACCATACAAGGCTAAAGCCAAACTACGAGGAATTGGGGTAGCTGTCATAGACAAAAGATGAGGCATTGCTTTCTCCTCTACTTTAGCTGTTAACAAACCTCGCTGCTCCACGCCAAAACGATGCTGCTCATCAATAACCACCAAACCTAAACTTGGAAAAATAACTTCCTCTTGTATCAGGGCGTGAGTGCCAATTACAATTTGTACTTGTCCTTCTGCAATCAATTCTAATAATTCTTTCTTAGTCACCTCTTGTACCTCTCCACTTCCTAACCAGACTTTATGGTAATTCCTGGTTTGCAAAGCAATGGTAATATCAGTATGAGTAAATAGTTTTTCAGTAAAGGTCTTAAAATGTTGAGCGGCTAATATTTCTGTTGGCACCATTATTGCTGTTTGTTTCTTGTCCAAAGCCACATTCAAGGCTGCCATAGCAGCAACAACAGTTTTTCCTGAACCAACATCACCTTGCAGTAATCTAAGCATTGGCTTGTTCGTTCCCATGGCTTGAATAATTTCCCAAGCTGCTTTTTTCTGATCAGCTGTTAAATCAAAGGGTAGATTTTGAACAAAGGTTTTCGTGCCAACTTCATTAAAAGTAATGGCGGGAGCAGTAAGACTTAAAAACTCCTGTCGTTGCTTTTGGGCTCGTAGCTGAAGCAAGAATAGCTCATTAAACCCCAATCGCTGTTTAGCTACTTGTAACTGCTCAGGACTTTCAGGAAAATGAATCTGTCTAATCGCTTGGGCCAAAGGTATTAGTTTGTTACTCTTCACGACTTCAGCCGGTACCCAATCAATAACGTCATGAGCTAAATTAACAATCTGAGCAATGGCTGAACGTAATTGTTTTTGAGCTATCGTACTAATTAAGTGATATACAGGCACAATACCTTGGGTATGAATAGCTTTGGCTTGTGTAACTTTCTCATACACAGGTGAAGTCATTTGTAGTCCACCGTAATCTTCAGTAACTCGACCAGCCAGCGAGATCATATCACCAACCCGCAAATTCCTTGTTAAGAACGGTTGATTAAACCAAATCACTTTAAGCATTTCTGATCCATCATTAACTAACGCTTCGGTAATATTCATCCTTCGTCTGGGACTACGCTTGTTTTGAATCAGCTCTAATTGACCAACTACGGTGGCAGTTTGTCCTTCCTTTAATTCAGAAATTCTCACTGTTGACTGAAAATTTTCATATCGAAAAGGAAAGTAAAACAACAAATCTCCGACACTCGAAAGACCGAGACGTCGGAGATTTGTCGCCGTAACCGTCCCAATTCGTTTCAACTCTGTGAGGGAGGTTGTTAGATTCATATAATGGTGTCTCCGGTAGGAATCGAACCTACATTTTAAGATCCGCAATCTCATGTCCTATCCATTGAACGACGGAGACAAAAAAGTCTTTCTAAAAGACAAAATGACTATATCACATTACTTTTTTTCTGTCACGGGTAGATAATATCTCTTCTAATTGACTTATATCCAGAAGGTCAACTTCTCTACCTAGTTTTTTCTTATATAAAATAAGAGAATTGATATCTTCTACTGGAACAATCTTTCCAAAGATGGATCTATATTCAATTGTCTCATTATTATTAATTGAACAGTACTGCCATTCCTTAGTATTCTGATTGTAAATCTTTGCTTCAATTCCACAAATATCAATATCCTGTTCAGCGTACTTTAAAGTTAGAAGTTGGAGATCCCAGTATGTATCTTTATAATGACCTGGTCCAAAAATTATATATGGTTTTACATCCCCAATAATTTTGAAAATATCTGCCTCAGCTATTTCAATATCAACATCAGCTAGTTCACGATCAACGCCATATGCTCGTGCCGCTAATCCACCAGAAATTCGATACGTAATATTATGTCGCTCCAAGATATTAATAATCCACTGAAATGCTTTTTTAGCATCTTTCATATTAACTACCCGTTTTTATAAAATGCGGAGAGAGAGGGATTCGAACCCTCGAGACTCGTTAAAGTCTAACACCTTAGCAGGGTGCCCCTTTCAACCACTCAGGCATCTCTCCAATATTATATATACTCTATTTGTTAAAATGCTCTATATATTCTGGTAAAAACTTCAACCAACCAATCTTTATACAAAAAAGAATAATCACTGTATAAACTAAAGATGTAATCAAGCTCTTTTTCAATTCCTCTTTGAAACTCTTCTGCTGCCGTTCAATTAGTATATGCTTAATGCCATGATGCAGCAAAATAAAACCAATAACATTCGTTAACCAGTAGCCAATGATCAAAGCAATGAAGAATGATTTTCTTCCAATCCAACCAAAGGGAAGAGCAAAAGCATAGGCTAGCGGAATATTAACAATCAGATCATTCCACCATGATAACGGAGATAGTATGAAACCTACAATAATGGCGGACCATCCAGTAATTTTATGTCTAAGTATCATAGAACGATCAGACATGCGGAGGGAGAGGGATTCGAACCCTCGAGCCGCTTTCACGGCTGACAGTTTTCAAGACTGTTCCATTCAACCACTCTGGCATCCCTCCACAGAGGCAAGCACCAATATATAAAACGCGGCTAATTCACTTCCGCGTCTTTATAAATTTACAATTTCTGTGCTATAATCAAGATACAAGAATAGTGATAGACTGTCAATATTATGGCCGAAAATCAAGAAAATTTGCAGGAAGAAGACAATCCACAAGCTGATGAAAATCAACTTGGTTTTGAGATTATCAGTTGGGAAACACCTGAGTATCACACCCATGATCGAGCTACCTGGTGGTATGTTATATATGCCATTATTGCCATTGCCCTGATTGTCTATGCACTTTATACTAACAACTTCCTGTTTGCCATTATTCTAGTAGTCGGCAGTTTTGTAATTATTTTAAATGATGCACGTACTCCTCAAAACGTAATAATTAGCCTTACGACCGAAGGTATTATTGTTGGCCATCGGTTCTATGATTATGATGAGATAAAACACTTTTCAATTATCTACAAACCAACTCAAAATCTAAAAAAACTATATATTCAGTTTAAAGCTCTAACCAAGCAACGCTTGTCTATTGCTCTACATGATACCAATCCCCTTTTTATCCGTGAACATTTAGTTAAATATGTGCCAGAAGATTTAGAACGGACTGATGAACCATTGTCAGAATTTATTTCACGAGTGTTAAAACTATAATCAGTGTTAGATTGGCATGCCCTCCATTAAGAAATTCAAAAAACTCATTTACAATCATTATAAAGCGCATGGTCGTGTTTTTCCTTGGCGAACAACTCGTGATCCATACAAGATTCTTGTATCAGAAATAATGCTGCAACAGACTCAAGCACCTCGAGTGCTTGAGAAATATACTTCGTTTCTAAAACGCTTTCCCACTCTCAAGTCTTTGGCCAAAGCTCCACCCAAATCACTGCTCCAGGAGTGGCAGGGTCTTGGTTATAATCGTCGAGCTATTTCTTTACAAAAAACTGCTCAAGAAATTGTCACTAAGCATAAAGGTGTATTTCCTAAAAATTACGAAATGTTACTTACTCTCCCTGGTATTGGTCCAGCCACAGCTGGTGATCTTTTGGCCTTTGCCTGGAATAAACCAGCAGTGGTAATTGAAACCAATATTCGCACGGTTTATATTAATTACTTTTTTCCAGGTCAACAAAATATTCCTGACTCTGATCTATTACCATTAATTAAAAAAAGTTTAGACAACAAGAATCCTCGCGACTGGTATTTTGCCTTAATGGACTACGGTGCCTTTTTAAAGAAAACTATTCCGAATCCTAGCCGTCAAAGCAAACACTACACTAAGCAATCAACGTTTCGTGGCTCTAATCGTGAACTACGGTCTAAAATTTTAAAATATCTTCTCGCCTATCCTAATCAAACTTCAAATATTATATCTGAAAGCCTGTTAGCTTCGCTTGATAATGTTGAGAAAAATGTAACTGCCTTAGTAAAAGAAGGACTAATTAAAGAAAAAACAGTAAAGCAAACCAAACTGTATTACGTCTAACCCTTAGCCACTACCAAAGCCCATACCTCCTTAGTACCAGCTTGTTTCAGCACTTTAGCACTTTCATGTAACGTAGCGCCGGTAGTAATCACATCATCAACTAAGAGCACTATGTTCGGTGGAGTTTGCTTAACATGAAATAAACCTTCAAGATTTTTTTGTCTAGCTATACCTGTTAGTTTTACCTGTGGTGTGCTATGAGATCGAAATAAAATATCAATTCTAATTTGAAGACCACAGTATGAAGCAATATGACTAGCTAACAATTCAGCTTGGTTAAACTCACGATAGCGAAAACGTTTTCTACTTAACGGTACAGGTATGACAGTAGCCTTAAAAAAATTAGTAGCTAATAAGCTAGTCTCAGGAATTTCCTGAAGAAAAGAATCTATCTTTTTTCTTAAAAAGAGTGAGAGTTCAAAACTTAACTCACTAATAAAGCGATATTTATAATTACGAATTAAAGATTGAATAATAGGTTGTTCATAGTCACTAGCAATTAACACTCCATCAAAAGCAAAACGAGGCTGGCAGTCGGAACACACCCCAGATACGTCACAAGGCTTGTTGCATGAAAAACAAATCTGGGGATAGGGTTGATATGGTTTTGACTGACATACCTCACACCAATAACTACCTTCACTACTGCACTCCAAACAATATTTTGGAAACAGACAATCTAAAAACCACTGAGCCAGAATATGGCTCAGTGGAGGTTTAGTTATTTTTCTAACAACAATATTTTTTTGTATCATAGGTTACTCCCAGACAGCGCTATCAACTTTCCATTCGTCATTAATTTTTTTCATAGTTAATTTCAAATTCTGACTGTAATTTTTAGTTTCGCCAGTCATATCATATTCTTGACGTTTTGTAGCTACAGTCACAGAAGCTGTGCCAGCAGTGGCGTCGAAGGAGGTAAAGGTTGGAGTAATAGCTTTAGTAGTTACTCCATTGTAATCATTGGTATTTGGATTCTTGGCACGTTCAGCAGCAACAAATGCTTGGGTTCGAGAAATCATTGCGTCTGTCATAAACACCTCCAAATCGCTTAAATTACCATAATCAGACTGACTGGAAGATGAACCAAATCGCTCCGCAAAAGAAATAGCAAGCTGACCAGCCTGATCACGAAAAATTGTTTCTGAGGTGCGTGGCGTAGAAAACACTGGTTCAGGTAGTTTTGAAATCACAGGAGCTGGTGTTTCAGGACCATTGGGCGTAGTCGAAGGATTATCATTTTTATTAAAATCATAAATAAAAATGAAATAAATAATCAGAGCAATTAACAATAATCCACCAATGATAAGGGCAACTAGTTTTTTGTTAAAATTAAATGTCATAGTATTTCTATTGTAGCATATTATTTAACCACTTGGGCTTGGGCTATTTCTGGTTCAGCATTAGCCTTTTTGGCTTCTTCAATTTCTAATAACTGCTTAGGATCAGAAGTAATCAGTTGATCTTCAACATAAGAAGCAACAATTTTGATAGCTGCGTGCTTGTTGCCAGCAAAGAAAATACCTTCACCAACTCCACATTCCAGCAAGAGATACTTTTCACTTTCGGTAAGGATAAAGGTTTTTTGAACTAAATCAATTGAAGCCGAGGATTGGCGTAACAAAATCTGCAAGGAGGAGTTGGTGACAATGGCTTGACCATACGGTGAGCGTAAAAAGTCATTAACATCCTGAGTAATTGTTGTTACTCCTAAGTAATATTTACGACAGCGCTTAACAAGCGCAAAGATAAATTTGGCACTATCTTCATGTTGCATTAACCACCAAGCTTCATCAATAACTAAAATACGCTTTCGTACTTCACTTCGTACAGCATTCCAAATATAGTTAACCACTGTGTAAATTGACATTGGCCGTAATTCATCTTCTAGATCACGAACTGAGAAACAAACTAATTGATTATCCATTTCAACGTTTGAAGGACTATTAAACAAACCAGCAAAGGTTCCTTCAGTATATTTTCTAAGACGGGTAGCTAAATCAGCTCCCCCTTCCATACCTTCCAAAATATCTTGGAAATCTTGCATAATTGGTGATTCAATGGTGCTGAGATCAGCGTCAGGTGTAATATCTTTACGAGCATAGGTTTCTAACAAGGCACGATCAACAATTGAATCTTCTTCATAATTTAAATCACCAATCATGAGTCTCACTAAACCCTTGAGGGTAATAACAGCACTACGAATAATATCTTCAGTTTTAGTTTGATCACCAGTGGCTTTTGGCAAATCAAATGGATTAATTTTACTCTTACTAGCTAATGAAATATTAACGTAGGTTCCACCTACCGCTTCTGATAAGTGTTTGTACTCATATTCAGGGTCAATAACAATTACTTCAGTGCCCATCATTAAACTACGCAGAATTTCTAGCTTAATGGCATAACTTTTTCCAGCACCAGACGTAGCAAATACCACACTATTGGCATTTTGCAAACTAAAACGATCAAATAGAATCAAACTATTATTATGGCGGTTAATACCATATAAAATACCGTTATCACTGGTTAACTCACTGGACACAAACGGAAATGATGAAGCAATCGGTGATGAATTCATGTTAAAGGCTACATATAATTCGTCATTATTAAGTGGAAGTGATGAATTAAAGCCTTGTTCAGCTTGGTAGAAGACACGTTTGGAAAAAACTAATCTCGAACCTAAGATATCCTCAATAGTATCAGAGGTTCGATCAAGTTCAACTAAATCATCGGCATAAAAAGTAATATAAAGTGCAAATTGAAAAAACTTTTCTGTCCCTTGAGTTAAGGAATCGCGTAAAGCTTCAATATCACTAACAGCTGTTTCTCGTAACGGATCACGAGGTGCTCCTTTTTCATTGTCAGCAATAATTTGCGCTTCGAGGGCACCAACTTTATTCTTTAATTGTTTCAAAATAATGCTACTTTTCACTGGATAAAAGAACATGGCAATATCAAAGGTTGTGTTCAAATTAATAATTGGAGCAAACCAACCTACACTGACATAGCGAGGATAGGAAATAACAAAGATGGTGCGGACTAATTTAGCTCCCAACTTTAAATAATGTGGAGTAACTTCAAAACTTTCCGGAGCAATTAACTCAATAATGGACAACAAGCCTCGACGAAAGGTTTTTTCATCTGAGACTGCTTCTTCGGCTTCACGAGCCTGGGTATCATATTGCTCCAACGCCAATAATGGAGCCTCGGTAGTTGGTTGTACTTCTCCTGTAGGCTCAGCTGTTTTCTTTTTGAAAATGTCAGAAAATGAAACCATATTACTTGTTTTCTTCTAATCTTAATTGATCAGGCGGAATCATCTTTTCATTAACGGCTGTCACTGGATTATAGGTATTATAGAATAACTCAATCAAACTTTGGGTATCTAATTCAATCGTGTTAAGGCCAATGGAATCAAGGCCAGAAATAACATTTTCAATACGGCGTTGTAATTCAGCCCGAAGAGTTGAAAAATTATTCTCCTTCATTTTAATTAAAGATGTTGGACTAAATGTTTCTGTTAAACGAGGCAAGAAACCTTTCTTTTTGTCAGAAGTTGGGTTATACGGTACAACCACATAAAACCGTTTGTTCATAATCTTTGACAACGAGATTAATTCTTTGATATACACGATATATTCCTTAATCTGCATTTTCAATAAATCATTAGTCTGCTCTTTTTCCTTTTTACCTAAGTTAACTAAATAACTTTCAATGTTTAATTCACGAGATTGGATTACAATCTGAAGCGGAAAACTGATGTTGTTCAAAAAACTAACATAGGCACCCACAATTGAGCTTTGTTCATCTTCATTTTTCAAGGCAAAATTAATACTAGACACTAAAATAACAGCTCGTAGACTGCCGTCTTTCATAATAATTGTATCCTGACGAATACCAGCAATATCAAGATAGTGGAGGGTTGAAGGATGTGAATTTTTTGGACCTGGCATACATTAAGAAAGATTAGACGTTGACCGACCACGAGTAATAACAGTGTTGTCACTACCTTCACCTTGATAAGAACCTTGGGTGTCAACAATCAAAGACAGCTCGCTTAAACGGCTAGCTGAATATACCGGATGAGTAGAAACAACCGGAGCTTTTTTTTGTGTATCAAACTCAATCACTCCTAATAGTGTATCATCTTTACGCCAAACACGTAACCGTGGTTTTTTAAATGTTTGTACTAAATTAAGCACAAAATAATGAAATGGAGCCCCATTAATCTTCACAAAAGCTAACACAATAGCGATAAGAACAATTAAAATAGCCGAAGCAATAAAGGCAGCAAAGGTTAAAAATTTGAAACCAAGTGCCATTAAAATAACCGCCACTAACAAAATTACAAACTGTCTAACAGTAATTGTACCGATAATCTTATCTTCAACATCAATAAATTGTGGTACTGTAAATTGCAGCATAATAATACTTAAAACTTAAGGCTCCTATTTAAGGAAATAATAGCTGATAATTCTTCGGGTCGTAAAAAGTCTTTATCTTTTTTCAGCTCACGTTCCAGAATGGTAGTGATTGGTGTATTTTCTTCAAGACTACGGCGACACACTGCAATATACAATTTATTCAGAGGACTTTCATGCCAGGCTACAATAGCTTCAATTTTTTTACTGTAATCCTCATGACCTAAAAATTCTAATTTTGCTTTTATCTTTTCCGCTCGTTTAATTGGGTCTGGATCTAAACGTCGGAAATTAACCAATGTGTAATAACGAAACTCTTCCACCGGACTCATGGCTTTGGCTTCAAAACGAATATCATCCATACGAATTTTACCTGTATCTGATTTCTCAAGGTTGGTAATAGGAGGTATAGGTGTTACTACTTTAGGAGCTGGTTTTTCTTTTACTACTGGCTTAACAATAGGTTTAGGTACTACTTTCGGTACTACTACAGATGGTTGAGAAACAGGTGGGGTAACAGATTTTGGTCGTACGGCAGGTGTTGGAGGCATTAATTCATGACTAACATCAAGTACAACTTTTTTCTCAGTAACTTTTGGAGTAACTGGGACTTTAGGTGTTGGCTTAGCTAATTTCCCCTGCTCTTTTAATGAAGCAGTTAAATCATATTCTTCAGTTTGCAAAGGTAGTTTTTTGTCTTGAGCAATAACTGGACTATTAATTGTGCCGGGAGGCAAAATATCTTTTTTAATAAAATTACTGGCAATAATTAATACACGCTCAGCTGCATCATGAGTGAGGGCAACACCGCCTAACTCTGCTGCTTTAGTTAACGCTTCAGTGGTAGCTAACTTATCACGACTACCTCGTAAGTATGTTTTTATTACTTGACGAAATTTACCAGCACCGAGTGGATCACTGAAATTAAGACGACTTTGCTTGGCAACTTCTTCCACAAAACCATCGATCTTAGTATCAAAGCTTGGAGTAGCTAACGGCTTTTTGGATTGACGAACTTCTTCTTCATCGCTTTCCGAAAAAACTAGCTTTGCTCCTTTGTCATCACCGAGTAAGAAATCAATGACATTAGCAAACACTTCTCGTCGTAATTTTTGTTCCAAGTCTTTGGCAGCCAACACAGTTAAACCCATTTCATTAATTAAAAAAGCAGCTAAACCTTCAAGTTTAATTTCGCCTACCATTACTCGCATAACAATGGTGGCTAGATTAATCTGATATTCTTTGCCTAAGGTGGTAATACGAGACATAACTGCCGGAGCGTTTATCTTGTCATGAATATCAGTTGGCAGGTTATTAAATTTTGTGAGATAACTAAGCATGGTGTTAGTACGATTTTTAACTTAACTTTTTTATTTCTTCTTCAATGGCTTTTCGCTCTAAACTATCAGCCGGATATTGGAGGAGCATGTTCTTTAGATTCATAACTTCGTCTGAATGATCTATTGATATCGTGGGTTTCGATGATGCTTTAGGTATTGATACAATTGGTTGAGGATTTGACTTAATTATAGACTTAGGTGTCGACATTGGAATAGATGATTGAGGAGAATTAATCTTCTTTTCAACTACTCTCGGTTTAGGAAAAGTACTTACAGGCTTTGGTTGTTGGATAGGTGTTTTAGGAAGAGCTTTGTCTGAAAACTGACTAGTCTTTTCTTCGATTGAAGGAATAATATGCCATTGTTCAACAGGCATATTATTAAAAATTTTAGTAAAGAACTTTATATTATTGTATAGAAGTAAAAATTTTCGTAGTACTTTTTTTTCTGCTTCAGGAAGAATTTTGGCATTTGGTGAATTAACAAAATATTGTGTCAATATCAAGGAATCAATATTATCAGTACCACCAATCTTTTGAAAATCTTTTAACCACGTTGAAGCTGTTGGTAAAGCCTGTTTACCATCAACTAGTATTGAATTCTGAGTTAATAATGCTTTATTATTGCTAATAAGTCTTTCAATCTCTGTTTGAGATGAAGGAATCTCATTTAATACTTCGATTAACGAGTCGTTAATTTCATGGATAGTTTCAGTATTATTTTCAGCCTGTAAAACTTCTAGTAAATTTTCCTCAAGAATATTTTTCACTGCTTCTAGTCTCTCATTTTTATTAAGATCTATTTCAGATACAACAGTTTCATCAATGATCTCGGGTTGGATTTTTTTGGGAGAAATCTCATCTTTATATAAATAGTTGGTATGTTGATATGTTCCCGCCTCTTCTTCGGCAACAGCTTTCTTCAAAAGCTCTACATCTCTTGAATAATCTTGCTGATGTCCTCCCAATGAGGTCAGCGTTAACAATGGATCATTATTATGATCTTTAAAAGAATTGGAAACTATAATAAATTTTTTACCAATAACATCTTTGGCTAAATCATGAGCAGTCTTATCATTTATTTTTAAATCAGTTTGTAACAAATTTACAAGCTTATCAAACCTCTCTTCACCGAAGTAAAGATTAGTAATGATTTCTTCTAATAACCCACCTTGATCTAGCGATAATTTATATTTTTTTCTCAACTCTAAAGAAATAACCCGCTGAAATTCAGAGAGAAAAATCTTCTTTACATTAGAAGGTAAGCTATTTAGTGTCTGTTGAAAATTGCCTTTCATATGTTATGGGCCTAACTGTTTAGTTTCAGATGACAGTAGGTTATTTTCGTCTCCCTTTTCTGTGAACTCAAAATCAGTATCTTCATATTCTGAGGGGGGTTGATTATTAGATGGAGGGGTCGTACTACCTGGTTGACTACCAGTTGATTGATTCCCTCTTTGGGAAGAGTTTGTTCCACCATTTCTACTTCCTCTTGAATTTTGTTGTCTTCTTCCTCGTGCCCCTCTTGGACCGTTCTTTAACGGTTCATCTTTTTCATCTCTTCTATCAGGATTAGTTAGATACCATCGTCGATATATTTCGGCTACTGTCTCTCGATTACCATCTTGGACTCGACGTATGTTAGCAATATCTGCCTTACTAAGATTCATAATAATACTATTAATTGTATGATCATATTTTGCTTTAAATTCGGGATTCGTTGAAGTAGAATCTAAAGATTCAGGCTTAAGTTTAGCAATGTCACTGATTGACATGTTGTCAAAAGATTCACTAAGTGCCTCGGCGACTTCATCAACTTTAATATCTCCTCTAATCGTATCGTTAAGATTACGGGTAATTTTTGGTACAACTTTTCTGGCTTTATCAATTTCTCCTGTAATAGGGTCAAATATAGGTGATTGCAAAGTATCAAGATGCTTTATAAGCCCTTCTTTTTGAGCTTCATCGTGTTTAGAAGAGTACGCACTAATTTTCTCAGCATGCTTAACAAATTCTTTATCAGTCATCGAGTCTTTCAAAGCAGCAATCACATTCGCATTCTTATAAGCTCCTGCCTCTAGAACATCAAATTTACCTTCTTCTCTTCTCTTAGCAAACTTCACTCGTCCTTCAGGTGTGGCTAGATCATAATTAAGATGAGCTTGTTTTTTATCAACATCATCATTAAATTGTTTTGATAATAAACCATTATTCTTATTACGCAATAATGTTTGAGCCATACCAACCTGTCCGCTAAACTTAAATCCTTCTTTAACAGCTAAAGCTAAAGCTGCAGCTGTTCGCTTACTGTCACTCGCTGATGAATCTTCCAATACTCCAAGTAATTGAGCTGGCGTTAGACCAGCATTGGCCATCTTATCTTTTTCTTTATCAATCTCACCTTTTTCGCGTTTATTATTATATGCACGACTGTTAACCATAGCTTGATTCCACGCACGATCAACGTTGTAATGCATATCACCCATCTTTTCTATTCTCTTACCATCCTTTTCAGCAAATTCATATTGTCCTGGAATAACCTTACCTGCTTCGTCTTTCTTCTCACGTCGATAATATGTCCTGCCATTTTCTTGATGAGCTGTATATTCTCCACCCACACCATCTGAATATTTGCCATTCGCATATGCACTTCGTAAATTATCTTTATGCTTACGGTTTTCTTCTTTTCTTTTACTCCTATTTTCTTGCCATGAATTATATTGCTTCAATGGTTCATCAAATCTACCTGTTTTATCAAGAGCACTCATTACTCCTCCCTTTGCAGCACTAAAACCAGCTTTGAGAGTTCCTCTCGCCGCTCCTTTAACACTCAAGTATCTGCCAAAATTTCTTTCTCCAAAAGCATTGATTTTTTCTGATCTGGCAGCATCACGTTGTTTATTAAAGGCACCAATTCTATCTTTAACAGCATTGTAACCAGTAAGAGTTTTAGCACCTTTTTTAACAACATCAAGTCCCTTACCAGCAATACTACCAACCGCACCGCTTAATTCTTTAGTAATCATTAAACCACCAATTAACATACCGATAGAAATAATAAACTTCAGCATACCTTCTGTGGTACCTGCTGTTGATAAACCGGCAGACGGTGCTTCTTTAGCTTCAAATGCTTCTGTTCGAGCTTTTTCATTTGGTCCTTGATCTGGTTTAGGAACTGAACTAAAGGTAGAAACATCGGCTGTGGCACTAGTAAATGACAACCAAATGAAGAACGCTAAAATTGGTCCGGAAACTACATTATCGGTAAATTGAGTCCACCATTTTGATGCATATTTTTTTGTGTTAGGAAGAGCACTTAGTAGATAGACTAACGGTGACAGTGTTACTAAAATCCATAACATTACCATTCTCATGACTAACACAAATAAAATTACTGTAATAACAGCCGTAGCAATAAGAATATAGGCTAGGGCTAACACATAGGTCCCCATAATACTCAAATCATTAATCTCTTTTTCAGAGTTACCTACATCAAGTAGCTTGTTAATCCCTAACATATCAGTTAAGTTACCACCACCAATATCACGAAAACCATTAACAAAAGTCAACATGATCACCTGAGCAAAGTCGATAATAACACCACAAATTAATTTAGAAAAATTAATTAACACTGCCATTATCAACATTTCTGGCAACATTTTTTTCCATGAATAACCTGGGAGATTAAGCACAGTTGTAAATGCAATCACTAACAGTATTAAAATAAAAAACATGTTACAAACATCACGTACAATCACCCACCCACTAGTTACAGCTGTTGAATTTACAAAATCATTATAAGACGCCACCCAAATCAACAGATACATCAAGGCAATGAGAATTTGCCCAGTAATCCACACTAACCCCGCCACAATGTTTCCAACAATGGCAGCTAAGGTATTAATCGTACTAGCTTCAGTTGGCGTCGCTACCATAAACAACGCAACTAAGGCTAGCGTACAAATGAAAATATTTTTTGGTTGGCGAAAAAATTTCATGAAAAAAATTAAATAGTAGTGCTAACTACAACGTCAAGACATCAATCAGATCAGTTCCTAAATCAAAAAAAGCTTGTATATAGTGAAGCGTGTAATAACTAATCAACACAACAATAGACAATGAAACTAGTATTAGAGCAGCCACAACTAAGTCCAAAAAAATAATGACAGCTTTTTCAAGTAAACCTATTCCAGCTGTTGGTACTCCAAGCAATGAATCAGCAGCCTTACCAGCACCTTTGGCAGATTTTGGTAACCATTCATTACCTAGATCAGGAATAATTTTATCACCAAAAGCAACATTTAAGGCCCAGTAAACATTAATCCCGATCAGTGTTAAGCCATATGTATCAGGCAAATTAATCCAAAGTTGTTTCAATGTTTCACTAGCACCTTGTCGAACAACCGATCCTACCATTTCTTCAGCTTGCCCACCTAACTTACTCTGTGCAACTTTCTTAACCTCTTGTGAAGCCTGATTTTGGTTGTCTCGATCAGCTTGTTTAGACTGACGTAATTCTTGACTTTGACTCCAAGGATCAGTAGCTGATTCATAAGATTTCTCAGAAGTGTTGGCCATTCGATCTCTCTCGCCCATCTGAGAAATTATTTGATTCGAAATATGCTGTCTAGCTTTTAGCTGCTCCTGACGAAAAGCATCACTCGCTACAAAGGTAGTATTTGGGTGACTAAAATCAAGCGTGGGAGGTTGTTGCATTTCCATACTAATATCTCCCTTATTATACCACAAAAATCCTTTATCCACCAAGGATTTTTACATACTTTTAGACAAAAAAGCCTCTTCTGATATACACAGAAGAGGCTTAAAGATAAATTCAAAGAAAAAAGCAATCTTAGGCGTCTTTCATCGGCGGAAAAACAACTGTTTCACGGACTGAACAATCATTAAAAATAGCAAAGTTACGTTCACTAAAACCAAAACCAGCCGCTGGCGGCATACCATACTCCATCGCTTCAAGATAATCAGTGTCTAACATCTGAGCTTCGCTGTCCCCTTTCTCCCTCAATTTCATTTGATCAGCAAAACGCTCTGCTTGGTCCAAGGGGTCATTGAGCTCACCAAACCCCTTACCCATTTCCGAGCCACACGCCAAAATCTGCATACGCTGTACCACGCGAGGATTAGTTTCGTCTTTTTTTGCTAACGGTTCAATTTCAATTGGTTGATTAATCAAAAAATGCGGTTGCATGGAAACTTCAGGAAGACCTCGAATCTTCTTTTTGAAGATTAGATCCATAAGGCGTCCCTTGCCAGCGGTTTTTTCAAAATCAATGTGCTGCTTTTTGGCATAATCTCGCAAGTCATCTTCGGTAGCGGTATTTAAATCTAAGTCTGTATGCTCTTTGAATAATTCAAAGTAATCTAGTTTTGGCCAGTCGCCACTCCAATCAATGGTATTACCTTGATATGACAATTGAAGCGTACCGAATGTTTTCATGATGATGTACTGATACATGTCTTGAACAAATTTCATCATCATAGCAAAGTCAGCATACGCCCAATACCATTCCAGTTGAGTATAGTCTTGCAAATGTTCCCGATCAATGCCTTCATTACGAAAAATCCTTCCAATTTCAAATACTTTTGGATAACCAGCCACCAACATTTTCTTTAATGGAAGTTCTAAGGAAATGCGTAAATAAAAATCTTTATCTAAGGCATTGTGATGAGTAATAAACGGTTCAGCCTCAGCTCCACCAGGAATTGATTCGAGCACGGGCATGTACATTTCAATAAAGTGGTGCTGTTTAAGAAAGTCTCTGGTTGCGTCCCAGAAAGCTGCTTTCTTTACAAACAAATCTTTAGTAGTTGAATTTAATAAAATATCCAAATATCGTTGGCGTAGTTTTATCTCTTCATCAGCAATGCCAAAGTGTTCTGTTGGTAATGGCCGCAGAGCTTTGGCTAACATACGAACAGCGCTTGCCTGGACAGTTTTTTCACCAGATTTAGTCGTGAATAATATACCATTGGCTTCAACAAAATCACCAACATCAAAATTATCAGCAAAAAAATCAAACATTTCTTCCCCCACTTCAGTTTTCTGTAATAGAATCTGCATCCGAGCTTCACCATCATCAATATGGGCAAAAGCTAGTTGTCCCATTAAGCGAAGAGACCGAATACGACCCACAATAGTAACTGTGTTGTCACCTAATTGATCAAATTGTTCTAAAACTTCACTAATCTGGTGAGTCCGGGCAGTGGAGCTCGGATATGGATTAATGTTATGAGAAAGTAGGTTTTCTAGCTTCTTTTTACGAAAAGCAATGATATCTTCCAGGCGTTCAGACATAAAGAATTATAAAAATTAGATGTGGTTACATTATACCATATAGGGGGATTTTTCAAGGCAGGTAGTTTTTTGTAAATAAATAACCCCTTAACTGATATTATAGCTAAGGGGTTATGAAAGGACAAAACACATGTTTTATCATTTTATAAGCATCATTTTCTTCGTTGCGATGAAACCATTGGTTTCGAGTTTGTAAAAATAGGTGCCGCTGGGTAAATTAGCTGCGTTGAAATTATAGTTATGAACTCCGGCATCTAATTTTCCATTGTAAAGAACGGAAACTTCTTTACCAATCATATTATAAACTGATAATTTTACATTTCCCTTTTGAGGAAGTGAGAAGTTTATGTTTGTTTCCGGATTGAACGGATTTGGATAATTCTGACTCAACGTATAATTATCAGGTATTTTTGATGATATTGGTTGGATACCAACCGAAATATCAGATCTGAAGATTGTACCAGAGTCTCCTGAAACATACATGTATGTTGAAGTACATGAGAGACTAAAAAGTTCTCTCCCTACATATTCTTCTAACAGAACCCATGTATTTCCTGCATTAGTGGTCTTGTAGACTCTACTTAACTTAGCTGGCTCATCAGTTGAGCCAACTAAGTAACCTGTGTTTGTTCCAGTTACAAAGTCGATTGATTTGAGGAATATTCCTGTAGGGATATCATATGTAAACCAAGTTTGACCTCTGTTACTGCTTTTGCAAACCTTTGGATCTAAGTTACTGCTGGCATATCCGATAACAACATGTTTATCAGTTCCAATATACATTCCAGTGCCTTTTACATTACCTGGTAATGCACTACTTGACCAATTAACACCATTATTTGTGGATATCCATATTGGTCGAGATGTGTTCTCGGCGACTGCAAATAATTTGTTATCCGCAAAACCAATGTCATTAATAACTGACAAGAACCCTGCTAAAACAGAAATATCTGTCCAAGAATTCCCCGCGTCCGTGCTTTTCCATACTTCTCCAGCGGCTCCGGTAACAAATACTTCATTTCCATTGTGGCGAACATTTATTAAGAGTGTATTTGTAAATATTGGTAACACAGTCCAACTACTTCCTCCATCTATGGTCCTAATAACACATCCATTCATTCCAACAGCGAAACCAGTTGAAGCATTAACAAAGTCAATTGCAAATAAATCTCTTTGAGTCACAGATACAGCTTGAGTCCAGGTGTTCCCGGTATTAGTAGTTACCCATACTCTACCTGCATCTCCAACCACTGCTCCAAATGAGCCTGTAAATCGAACTCCCCGTAATTGGGAGTCATAACCTATCATCTTTA
Organism: uncultured Gammaproteobacteria bacterium; assembly: GCA_964540895.1. GTDB lineage: Bacteria > Patescibacteriota > Patescibacteriia > Patescibacteriales > Patescibacteriaceae > Patescibacterium. Next base: position 482,856 of record CAZIOP010000001.1, read on the forward strand.
AAATATCTGCACTTAAAATATTAGGCAAAAAAATAAAAGAAAATAGGGAAAAAATTATAACTCTGTTTATTAGAGTTTTCATTTTATACTCCTTCGTTTAAGGTTTTTAATTATAATTATTTATTTTTTAATATACTTTTATACTCTTCTTAGTTATCCTATTATACTACTTTTTAAATAAAAAAGCAAGTTATTCTATAAAATATCTATTATTAGCCTAATTTTATCTATCTACACGTAAATAACTTCCAAATAACGTACCACAAGGGCTGCCGTTACAAAGACCCCAATTATCAGAAATAAGAACCTTCGGACGTATCACGCAACACGGTTTAACTCCACAAGTTACTCCAGTACCGGCAACTGTCACGTTAGGATCTTCACATTTAGAGTTATTCAAAGGATAAATCTGACTATATGTAATAATTGTTTTTAAATGACGTAATGCATCGCCATAATTTCCAACTGGAAAATCTATTATTTTATTAGTAGTGGCAGTATCATTGAAACCTAAATCTATCTGCAAAGTTTTTAACGGTAACTGATCGGGATCAGTTTTAGTGTTAAATGCAAAAGCAACTTCTTTAGAGCCATCTGTCACAGCTAACTGACTACTAAATCCATTAATAGTAAAGTCGTAAACTTTAGGAGGAATAAAGCAGTAATCAGTTGCATAATTAAAAGATCCTGAGCTAGTAATTGGGGTTCGACGCATAAAGCAAACACCTTTACCAACATTACTACAACCTGGGTCTGACGTACATGGAAGTGCAGGGTTGCCCGTACAATAACCAGGATAACTAGTGGTACCTCCAGTTCCACACATACGTGTTGGTACTGAAAGATCCGTACCAGTTGGATCATATTGATTTCCGTTTCGAACGTATATATCATCAGTTTCAACAAAAATACTACTTAATAATTCGATTTGAGGATCAGTCGATTTTGTTCCGTTATACGTAAACCGAGCATCACTTGTACATGTAATATTGTTCTCCGTGTAATTTGTTCCGCCTGAATCTGTTTCTCCGGCATCTTGATCTTGAACTAACCAACCAGTTGGCTGACGATCTGCTCTAGCTGAAACACCTGAATCAGTTGGATTAAAAGGACAATATCCACAACGATTACAACCGTAAGTTGGCCTGACTATATTTGTAACCGTACAATTATCCCAGTAACCCATATTGGCTCTATCATGAACATTACAGTTATCTCCTCCATCTTGATGGAGATGTAAATATCCTCTGCAAGTTAAATTAGCATCACTAATATAAGGAATACCTCCCGCACCTAAGTCGGGTGCTTGGATGTATCTTTTCAAGGCATTATCGTTAAAACTCTGAAAATGTCCAAACAAGTTAGTGGCGTTATATACAGTAGTAACTTCATTACCGGCATAAGCATTAAAGAAAATCTTCGAAGCTGCCTTTTGGTCAATCTTATAAGAACTATTATCAACTACTCTAGTTCGCCAATATTTTTTATCAGCTGAAGTAATAGCTGCTACTTTCGTACAAGTATATGAAGGTTTATCTGGTCCACCCGTACCAGTTCCTCCACTATTCGGGTTATAGTAATGATTTAAACTATAATCATTATAAGTCCAATTAGTATTGGCTGCGACATTATAACCTGGTATTGAAGTTGAGTTGAACTGAGGACTTACAATTGAAAAAGGTGCACCAATACATTCCGCTTGTGTTTCTAGACAGTAGTACATGCTACTAGGCAATGTTAGACCCAATCCTTCTTCTGTTGAATCACTAGCAATCTTATCTAGAGGGTACCAAAGTAAACATGTATCAGGGAACTTTGGATCATATTCCATACAATACCCTTTAAGTCCTTTGTGCGTTATGTTATTACTATCTGTCTTTTCACAAGCAAGAGCATCTTCAGTCGGATAAAGTCGACACGTTGATGGAGCATACCAACTGTCAGTCTCAGAACAAGTCGTTGGATTTCCATTAGTATCTTGGCAGCGAATATTTAAACCAGATTCAATTATAACATTATCAAAGTAAGCTTCACCTCCAGCAGAGGCATGTAATTCGATATTATAGTCTGTCCCAGGTGGTGTTTTAAAGACAGCGGTTTTATGCAGCCATTGATTCTGTGGATCTCCAACTGTTTTAATTATTTGTTTAGCCGGACTACCCACAGATGTCAAAACTATTTCGGCTTCTCCGCCTTTGTTATAAATATATGCAGAAATAACATAATACTTTCCAGGTTTCATATCTAGTGTATGAGTTTGAGTTACTGCGCCGCTAGCTTCAACTAAACCTATACCACTACCAACCGGTGGTAAGTAGCCAGTGGAGCCTCGGTTACTATTTCTTACTTCATGGAAAGGAGTTAGTGCCTTACCCTGAATTTCAGATGGCTGAACATAAATTTTTAAACTACCAGATAATTCAGTCCAAGCCGGTGAACTTCCATCCTCATTAACCTTTTCAAAGTCTCCGTTAGCTATATTAATCGTATCGCCAGCCTGGGTCATATTAGCAAAGTTGTAATAATCTCCCAACGTACTAACTTTATACAAACCACCACGTACAGTTAAATTCTGATGATACCCAACCTTACTATAACCAGTTAAGTTAGCAATAGCTGCCGGTCCGCCAAAGTTTTTTATATTTTGATTGCTATTGATTGTGGGTTTAATAACATTATTACAACGACCTTCACTATCAAGTGAGTCACATAAACCAACCTCAAGACACGTTTCTTTCGTTGGGTCATTTACATCAGGAATATAGCTAGTACAATCTAACCATTTAGAACATGTGCGATCTGGTTGAACTTTAATAAGCACGTTTGCATTCCTAGGTGGTGGTGCAATATCAGGTGTTTTACCATCTACTCCACCATCACCAGTTGCATCAGCGTTAAATTGTAATCCTAGTTTATTAGCTCCATTCTGACTACGTTGATTAAAGAGGATAAAACCTTTATTAAAATTGGCTATACCATTAGGTGTCTGCTTATCTAGATTCTGTCGAAGTTGATACGCAACTACAGCTTGACGTAACTCCACAGTATCACCTGCTGACGTATTTTTACGCCACAGGTCACAACTTGCTGTTGAGTTGGGATTAGAAACAAGCGATGGTGCAATATAAAACTGTAAACTACGATTCCAACCAGACGTAAAATCAGAATATCGTTGTGTCCTAGGTTTAAAGGCATTATCAGCAGGGTCAAGCTGATAAATTACAGTGGTCCCACCCGTACCATTCATAACACAATTATTAATATATACATCATCTGCATCAATACAATCAGTACCACCAGTACAAAGTGTATTACCCTTTAAGATATATGTTGTATTAACATCCAAGGTAACTGGCTGGACTGCTACTCCGCCCAAACCAGGAGTTGGGTCATTAAGTACCTCCCAATAATCAGCTCCACCCCCACCAGTTGTAAGTTGATAAGAAGAATTACGTACAACATTAATATTAAAACTTGATACGGGATCAACAAACTCAGTACAACCGGCTTGTGTTTTCTGACATAATCCTGCCCAGTTACTTGGTTGAAAAACTTTATTATTTGTTCCACCTTCACCTAATGTTTTATGAGGTGTAGTCGGACAAGCAATATCTAGGTCAACTAATTGACATGTTACACCCGTTGAACAATCACTATCTTGTGAACAAACATCTCCAGTTAGTACTCCTCCACACTGTTTAATTTTCTTCTTATACCAATTGTAAGTGTTGGGTGAACCTGACTGTAGCCGCCACTCACACACTTCATCGCCTGGATCTTTGAAATAGGCATCACCCTCAGGGCTCGTCCATTTACTACAACCAACTGCCTTTTCTTTACAAATAGTTGTATTGTATTGATCTGGATCATTATTAACATAAACATCAGTGAAGATAGGAAGATTATTATAACTTCTAGCAATTCCCATACGCTGACAACCCTTGCTCTCCTGGCCACAACGTTTAGTTGGATCATTAATTACATTAAGAATAGAATCAGCAGGTGTCAGAATACAACCTCTTTCTCCTGGATCACAAGCACCATTACCATCAGTTGGGTCAGGAAGGTTATTATAGTTATCATCATTAACAATTGCTTTCTTGAAATCACTAGAATTTTGCGTGTCAATCATGGCTTCACACCCAGCTGCAGCATCATCACATAACTCACTAAAGCTACGTAAATTGTAAATGCTATTATCAGGTGTCCGATATTGACTACAACCTAACATGTAACCAGCTGAAGCTGCCCCTGAGAAATCTTGATCACATTCAGTCGGTGTTACCCAAGAATTTCTAATCAAATAATACCGATTAGGGATTTCTGTGATTCGTATATTATCTATGTAAATTGCTTCTTGAGCTTTAATGGCAATTCGTTCACCTCCAATACTACCGTCAAGAGGAATAGGTGAAACTTCATGATCTAGTGAGGACAAATTAAATGAATACTGTCGCCAATCACCATTAACTAAATTAGAGTTTACGGTAAAATGAGCTTCTTCATTTCTGTCATTAACAAAATATATTTCTAAAATAGATGTATTGATTGGAGCATTTTTTGCAAGGAATGAAATATTATATGATTTATTTCTTGCAACTTGAGTGCCAATATACTTCAACGTACTAGTTGATCCTAAAAAGGCATTTTCTAATAATAATGAGTGGCCACCTAAATCTAACGAACCAGCAGAACGAAAACCTGGAGTCCATCCTTCAGTTAACGCACTAGCATTTTCAAAAGTAATTACCGAAGGGTTAAAGACATTTCGAGTATTGCCAGCAATGTTTCCAGTATACTCCTGACAACCAACTGATGCAGCACCGCAAGTTTTTCCTTCACCTGGAATTGCATAATACAAACAACGACTTTGAACAGTATCCCAGGTTCCATTTCCAGCCGTACAAGCAGATTGAGATGTTACTTCACGACGATATGGGTGACAATCATCTGAACAGCTAATGGTTTTCTCATACAAGTGGTAGGAGACGTTACCATCCTGAGCATAAAATTGACGACAATCATAATTATAACCAGGTTCAGTTGGAGATTTTTGGAAAATTGCCGCATTACATAACGCACTTTCTATTGCAACCGTTAAAGTACTGGCTGGTTCATCACCACGACCCACCCCTCCAGCTTTCTTTAATGAAAATACTTTCAATTGATACCCAGATTCATCTGATCCTTCCCAAGTATAGTACTGTCCACAATCAATTGGATCTGGCTTCATACACTGACGAAGTGAAGTATAATATTCAATTGCTTCACCACCCTGATCTAATTTATCTAAGTTAGTAAAAGCCGTACAACCCACTGATTCAGCGCCACATGTTTGGGCAGTAGAAGGAATAAAGTAAGCAGCTTGTCTTCCGTTAAAGGCATTAGGTTGCTGAACAAACGTATTATATCCAAGACATGTTCCCGGACAAATGTCAGACACCTTTGATTTAGCAGTCACAGCAATACCACTATCTAACGAAGTGTATGACTTACAACCGACTTCAGTATCAGCACATTTAAGAACAAATTTTTTACACTCATCCGCAGCATTAGGTTTTAATCTATCTCCAACCCCCCCTCGACCAACCTGAAGACAACTTGCCTCCAAATATTTTGGCATTAATTTTTCATATAACACATTTACCGAACCATATTCATTATATAGAGTGTCTGGACGACCTGCAGTTAACTTAATACTGTCAATATAAACTTCTGATAAGGCACGTCCAGCTACAAAGAACGTGTCGGGTTGAGTTGTGCCATAGGGTTTATAGTATGTAATAACTAATGTCTGCCATGCATTGGTAACCGTTGATTGAATATGATTAGCACCCAATGCTGTGAAGCCTGCAAAAGCAGCGCCAGTTTGAACAAACACTCGGGCTGACAATGTGTAATAATGTCCTTCTTCCATAATAAAACCTGTTGGCAAGAAACTTCTTTCAGGGTAACCTAGTGCTGTATCAGCTTGTTGCGAGAATACTCCACCCGATCCCCTAACAAATAAACTCTGTGTTCCGTCATCTGCTTTTGTATTAACAATTCCAGCCTCGACACCCGGATCATTAACAATGATATACCAACGATTATTTGGAGCGGGTAATGTATATACATCCGGTCCATGTGTATCTATTGGATCAATGTCACAAATCGTATCATGATTGTTATCAATACAAGTACTATTTTCAAAGCTGCCATCAGGAATCAAGTTAGTGTCTAAATCATCTTCAGTACGAATAAATTGGCGGCAACCTTCGCCAGAAGCATCGCAGCTTGAAACATTCTTATTAAAGTAGGCTTGATCACCAGTATCATCCCAATCAATTTTTTTAGTAACAGCATCATATGGCCCCGTGAGAGCATACTGCTTGCAACCTACTTGATTTGCATCACAGTTCCCGTAATCAAGAGTATTTTCTAAGAAATTGGCTTCTTGTCCAGCATCGTTTCTAAAATTCTGACAAGTATTTTGTAGTGGCTGACAGCTATTATCCTCACTCTGACTAAATGACCAACGGCGCTTTTCTTCTGTGCAATAACCATAATACGCACAACTACCATTGGCATTTTCTTTAATACATGATTGCTCATCTGCACAATATGTATCATTACGTGTTATCTGATGTTCTTTAGCAAAAGTAAAATTACACTTCTCAAATCCAGTATAACCACTACAATCCGTTTCTTTAAAGCATGTTACGTAGTTGGTAGCACACTCGGCTGAAGTACTCCCACGACCATCACAATTTGTATCATCTGTATTAGTACAATAACCCACACTTGAAGGTACTACTTGATCTTGTAATATTTCTGGACCATAGCCTTCCATACCACAATATTGTTTAGGTACTTTCAAAACCCAATTTGGATCAATCAACCCTCTACACCATTCACCTTCAAGACCATTCATACCAATATATGAATCCGATGTACTAAAACAGTTAATTAAGTCACCCAGTGTAATATCTTTAGTAGCAGCCGCATTATCTTTAATATATTGAGCAGCTACTTCCCAGCCAACGGGCAAAATGCGATATTTTCGCAAAATGATAAGAGAGCGGTATGGGTACCCATCAGTATAACTAAGTTCACCACCTTGACCACTATAGCCAAGTCGCTTACTTGGATCAATAATTCTTAAATTAATCGCTTCGGCAATGGTGATTCGGTCACTAATCGCTTGGGCAAATTGAGTTGTAATAACACAATTAGTTGGCCCTGGCTTATTCTCGTTTGGACATGAAGATAGTTGGCTCAAAATATCATAATCGCTTCTTTCATTAAATTGAGCTTGTAGGATTGTTTGATTTTGACGAGAAACATCAGTGATACCACCAGTCGAGCCCTGACCATAGTAGTTATTAGCTCCACCTGAAGAAGAACTATTATTATTCTTTGATAAGTTATCAATTAATTTATTAAAGGCAGACAAGGCTAATTGATTTAAGAAAATATTAGCCGCATCAACTAAAATATCACCCGTCTGGGTGAAAAAGTTTTGTGTTTGTAGCTCTCTGGCTTGTTCGAGCTTTGCTTTGTCAGTACCTTGCGGTGATGTAGCTTCTTTAGAAATAAGGGTGGTCTTTGGTATCCAACCCTGATTTTCTTGACGATATAGTTTTAACGCCTCAGATTCCTCTGCAGTTTTAACTTTTATTTGGTCAAAAAGAGTAAGGGCGGCTCCCACATCAGTTGAAGCTGGATCAAAGGCAGTTAAGGCTAAATTTTTAAGATAGTCACCTTGAGTGTAGAGTTCAATTTGATCACGGCCACTCTGATAAATAGTTTTCAAGTTACAGCGTGACTGTGGTATACCACCTGTCTCATTAACAAAATCTGTTAAGCCAAGAGCGATTCGGATTGAAACCGATAAGTCAGGTGAACAAATATTGTAGGTGTTATTAAATGAGCCTTCCGGTGTTTGGGCAAACTCTTCAATAAATTGACCACCAACATTAAACGCCTGATCGCGTAACCATGGTCCAAATTCTTTGGTGAAATAAACTGGTTTTTGACCTGCCCCACCAGAGCCTATATATGTAGCAGTATCGTACGCAAACTTATTAACTAAACTACGTAGTGAACTAACAAAGGTAGTTTTACCAACTTTGATAAAAGCATCTTTAGCCGCTTGTAAAATTTTGCTAATTGAGAATGGTGCATCAGCTACAACTTCAACTGGCAAAGCTTTAGCTTGATGAGCAACAGAAAAAACAGATAGTGAGACAATTACAAAAGTTAGAATCCCTACCGTCAGTCGATAAAAAAAATGTCCCTTCATACAAACAATTATTGTATCATCTCGTTAAAGGTCGCTTTGATCTGTTCATCACTTAAGCTATCCAATGTTTTTTGTTCCATCCCTGCTTGCAATAACAAATCACGTAACGCTTTAGGATCAGCGTTATCACCAAAAGCTTTTTTCAAAGCTTCTTTTTCTTGTGGTGTTAAACTTGAACCAGCACTACCTGATGATGAGGGTGTAGCACTCGGCGTAATAGTAGTTGATGTACTACCTGGTTGATTCAATAAATTTTCTAAAGTTGGATTACTAAAGGCTGAAGATCCATCAGTTGGTGTTTGGGAGGAAGAGACTGTACATGTCTGACCTTCAGGACAGGTTGGATCATTACCACTTTCAATTTCTTTTTTGTCATCAAAGGTATCACTATCTGTATCAGCTAAATACGGAGAAGTTTTATATAGATTTAATTCATCCCAATCATTTAACCCATCACTATCAGTGTCTTTAGTTTTCAGTGTCATGTCGGTCTCAATGTTAGAAGCAACTGAGTTTGTACTTTCATTAGTACTAGGCTGAGCATACAACGGTTCAATAATGTTTCGTCGCAACTGAATTACCCATAAAACAGTAATCGAAATCATAGCGACAATAAGCAAAGACAAGCCGACTTTATGTCGCTTGTCAAAATTATCAAGACCGAGACTGTTTGCTATGCGGTCGGAAATATTCATACCACCTACTATTTATAATATATACACTATATTATACCATATTCTCCTTAAGAGCTGCAATAAGTTTTAACCAATTTTCTAGACTTAATTCTTGAGCTCGACAGTTTTCATTAATTCCCGCTTGTTTTAAGGCTTTTATGGCTTCACTAGTTGTAATGTGTAAGCCACCTGCTAGATTAGCTTTTAACATTTTTCGTCGTGCACTAAAACCAATTTTAACTAAACGGAAAAAAGTTTTTTCATCAACACCCTCGTCTATTAATTTTTTTCTATAGACATCATGATAACAAAACGTTACTACGGCACTACCAATTTTTGGACTTGGCCAAAAACTTGTGGCAGGAATAATCCTAACTAATGTTGGTTCGGTATAAAACTGCACTGACACCGCTAAAATACTCATCTCACCAGGACTTGCCACTAGTCGCTCTCCTACTTCTTTTTGCAACATCAATGTCATTTTTTTTGGAATAATATTGCCTTCATTTCCGGCAATAAATTTTCGCAAAAAAAATGAAGAAATATTGTATGGTAAGTTAGCTACCACTACTAAATTATCTAATTCTTGTTTTACAGCTGTTATCCATGACCCAGTAAAGTTCAAAATATCTTCGTTAAATAATTTTACGTTAGTTAATTTCTCACGCGTAATTTTTCTTTGTAAAAATTGTGCTAAAAAATCATCTAATTCCACCGCGAACACTTTTTGTGCACGGTTTGCTAGACGTTCAGTTAAGTATCCTAACCCGGGTCCAACTTCCAATACAGCTTCATTACCTTGTAAGTTAGCTGCAGACATCATCGCCTCATACGCTCCTTCATCAATTAAAAAATTCTGCCCTTTGGTTCGGGACGGTTTGATATTATTATCAGCACAGATTTTTTTAGTTTGTTCTAACAGTGACATGAAAAAAATTATCGAATAACTATATTTACAACTTTACCTTTTACTACAATTACTTTAACAATCTCTTTATCCGCTAACCACGTTTGTATTTTTTCTCTGTCGAGTGCTGTTTGTTTTATTTCTGCTTCTTCGGCATCATTGTTAATTTCAAATGTATCACGTAACTTACCATTTACTTGAACAGCAATAGTGATTGTTTCTGCTTGTAATAAATTATGATCATACACAGGCCAATCAGACATAAAAATTGATTCTTCGTCACTACGGTTAGTGCGATGCCATAATTCTTCTGTCATGTGTGGTGCAAATGGTGCTAACAGCTGCAAAACAATATCATAAGTTGTTTCATCAAAACCATCAGCATCACCCAAGGAATTAGTAAGTATCATTAAACTTGAAATGGCTGTGTTAAAACGTAGATTATCAATATCCTCTCCTATTTTTTTTATTGTTTGGTGTAACAGTGTTAGATCTGCTTTAGAAGGTTTAATATCTGAAATCTTAGTCTGTAACTGCCAGACTCGTCGTAAAAAGCTTTCTGCTCCAGCTACGCCACTTTCCTTGAAATTAGCAGCTTGTGTAAAGGGTCCAACAAACATTTCGTAGATACGGAAAGCATCAGCTCCATAACTGGCTATCATTTCATCCGGATTTACTACATTCCCCCATCGCTTACTCATTTTACGTCCATCTTCACCCATGATTAACCCTAGGTTTGAATAGCGTTTAAAAGGCTCAGAATATGATACAACCTTGATGTCATATAAAAACTTATGCCAAAAACGAGCGTAAATTAAATGACGAGTAGCATGCTCTGTACCGCCAACGTATAAATCAACCGGTGACCAATATTTTTCTTTGGCAGGATCAACTAATGTTTCATCATTCTTTGGATCAATGTAACGCAAATAATACCAACTTGAACCTGCCCATTGTGGCATGGTATTAGTTTCTCGTTTGCCAGCTCCACCACAACTAGGACACGTTACATTCACCCACTCGGTTATTGCTGCAAGCGGTGATTCCCCTGTACCGGTTGGTTCATATGACTTAACTTCTGGTAATACCACTGGTAAGTCTTTTTCAGGCACTGCGACCACACCACATTTCTCACAATGAATTAGAGGAATAGGTTCACCCCAATACCGTTGTCTAGAAAATACCCAGTCTCGTAATTTATATTTAGTTACTAATCTACCACCCGCTGCTTTAGTTATATCCTCAAATATTTCTGTTGAAGTACGACCAGAAAATTCTTCTGAATTATATATAACACCAGCTTCAGTATATGGATAATCACCCGCAAGTCGTTTCTTCCAGATAGGCAATTCAGCACAGCGCATATTTTCTTCATTCATATGCTCTAACGATACCCATTCAATATCATATTTATCTTTTTCTTCTTGGGAGATTGGCTCTGGAGCAGTATCAGACAATTCAAAATAAATTGCTGTAGTATAGGCAATTCTATTTTCATCCTTATGAGCAGCAAAATATTGGCCTTGAACTGGAGCTCCTAATATTTTAATTAACTTTAGATTAGTATAGCCCGTTTCTTCTCTGACTTCTCGACGAGCTGATTCCACAATATCTTCACCTTCTTCTACTCCACCCACAACAAAATTCCGCCAGGGAAATTCTTTCCATTGCAACAATAGAAACTTTTTTGTTTTGGGGTCACGAACTAAGGCATGAACAGTTCGCCTCATAATTGTTTCTTTATTAGATCGTGGTGGATTCTTGCTATCAATGACATCTGGAATTATGACATCAATAATTGGTAACTTATATTTGTTAGCAAATTCATAATCTCGTTCGTCATGAGCTGGAACTGCCATAACTGCTCCAGTGCCATAGTCTGCTAAGACATAATCAGCTACCCAGACAGGTACTTCTTGTTTAGTAAGCGGGTGAATAACGGATATACCTTCTAGACATACTCCACTTTTTTCTTTACCTTCAGCAGTTCGCTCAAGTTCTGGCTTATTCTTAACTGCCTCAATATACCTTTGTACTTCAGCTTGGTTAGTAACTTTTGTAATTAGTTTTTCTATTAAGGCATGATCTGGTGCTAACACAAGATAAGAAACACCGTACAGAGTGTCGGGTCTAGTGGTAAAAACAGTTATAACTTCACTATTACCTGATAATACAAAATCAATTTCTGCCCCTTGGCTTTTACCAATCCAATGGCGTTGTGAATCTTTAATTGATTCTGGCCAGTCTAAATCTTCTAAATCATCAAGTAGTCGCTCAGCATAATCAGTTATACGAAGCATCCATTGTCGCATTGGTTTTTTTTCTACCAACGTACCACACCGTTCACAACGGCCATCTTCCACATCTTCGTTAGCAAGTCCAGTCTTACAGGACGGGCACCAATTTATTGGTTCAAATGATTCATACGCTAATCCTTTTTTAAATAATTGTAAAAAAATCCACTGTGTCCATTTATAATAAGCTGGATCAATGGTACTAACTTCCCTTTCCCAATCATACGTAAAACCAATTTTTTGCAACTGCTCTTTAAAACGAATAATGTTTTTTGCTACTGCTTCAGCTGGATGAACTTTATTTTTCAGCGCATAGTTTTCAGCTGGCAGACCAAAAGCATCCGAGCCCATCGGATGTAAGACGTTTTTCCCTTCCATCATTTTCTTGCGAGCCACAACATCAGTTGCAATATAGCCTTTGGGATGACCAACATGAAGTCCTTCACCTGAAGGATAGGGAAACATATCAAGAACATAAAACTTTTCCTTAGTCGCATCTTCACGAGTACGATAGAGGTTATTATGTTTCCAAATATCCTGCCATTTTTTTTCAACACTACTGTGGTTGTAACTCATACTTATATATCAATTTCTATGCCTACCGGGCAATGATCTGAACCCATTATGGCATCAAGAATAAAAGCTTTTTTTACATGCTTGGCTATCTTAGCTGATACTAAGAAATAGTCAATTCTCCAACCTACATTTCGGGATCTGGCTCCAAACCGATATGTCCACCACGAGTATTGAATTTTATCGCCATTAAGGTGTCTAAACGTATCAACCAAGCCCGACTCAATATACTTTCTCCCCCACTTTCGTTCTTCATCAGTAAAGCCGGCTGTTTCATGATTTTCTTTAGGCCGTGCTAAATCAATTTCTTCACGAGCTACATTAAAATCACCACAAACAATGACGGGTTTTTTCTTTTCTAGTTTTTTTATATAGGCCAAAAAACTTTTGTTAAAACGTGACTTATAATCAAGCCTGGCTAAGGTTGGTTGAGAGTTTGGAAAATAAGCATTAATGAAATAGAATTTTTTATGCTCAAAGGTTATTACTCTACCCTCATCATCAAACTCAGCAATGCCGATGCCTTTAGTCATCGCTAATGGTTTTTCTTTTGACAATATAGCTGTGCCACTATAACCCGGTCGTTTAGCGGGATTCCAGTCTTCTTCATAGCCCTTAAAATCAAATTCGGCTTTGAGCCGACTTTCATGATCAATCTTGATTTCTTGTATGCCTAATAAGTCAGGTTTTTCTTTTTTTAAAAATTCAACAAACCCGTTTCTGACACAGGCACGAATACCATTTACGTTCCATGAGAGTAATTTCATATCGTTATTAGTATGATATAATTATAAGGTAGTCCATACATCCTCGCAATATGTCAGTAACTTCTCCACGAGTTCACTCTGGTCACCATATTCGTAATATTATTTTAACTATTGTCATTATTCCCGTGGCACTCTTATTAGCGTTATTGTCACTTAGTTTTGTCATGGATATTTTTGCTCGTAGTGAACGTATTAACCGTGGTGACTATACCATACCAACAGCACAAAGTCCTGTCATTTCGTCTGATTATCAAGGAGATAGAAAAAAATTAATTGAAGGTGACAATAACCCTTCATTTGGAGCCGCTGAACCACGTGTAACAATCGTCCAATTCTCTGATTTTGGCTGTCCATTTTGTAAAGCCTCATTTCCTGCTTTACGAGAAGTTAGCCTTAAATATCAAGACAAGGTTAAAGTAATTTTCCGTGATTGGCCAGGCCATAACTTTTCTGTACCCCTAGCTCTGGCAGCTCGCTGTGCTAATGAACAGAATAAATTCTGGGAAATGCATGATAAATTGTTTCAAAATCAGAGTGATACCTTTGGTAGTGACAAAAATCAGCTAGCACTATTGGCTCAACAACTTGGTATTTATAATGACCAGTTTACTGAGTGTTATGACAGTCAAAAATACCTGCCTCAAATCCGTCAGAACTTTACCGATGCTGAAGCCTTGCAAGTAGCTGGTACACCTACCTGGTTTATTAATGGTGAAAAAATAGAAGGTCAATTATCAAGTGAGGACTTAGAAAAAATACTAGCTCCGTATGTCCAATAGAAAATTAGCCTGGTATAGAAATCTTCATATCATAGTTATTGGTATAATGTTTTTTCTTTCGTTAACTACGGTGTCACATGTTGATGCAGTCATAGGTTGCTGCGAAAAAACCAATCGAAATAATGGCGCAAAATCATACATGGATGCGACTAAAGAAGACTGCGATGCTGTTCCGCAAACTAGTAACAATACTTTCACAGTTAAATATTTTCCTGATGCTATTGCTTTGAATAATACGAAATGTTTACCAGTCCCGCCTGCCAAAACACGAGAAGAAGGTCAAGTAGTAACTCTTAAACCAGCTGTCTCCATACCAGGTTCAAAATTTATCGCTGGAGAAGAAATCAAAGTTGAAGAAAGTACCTTAACACTAGCCAATTACATTGTCGCTATTTTCAAATATGCTACCGGTGTTATTGGTATTATCGCCGCTATCATGCTCATGGCGGCTGGTATCATGTGGTTAACCGCCGGCGGCAATCATGAACAAATTAGTACAGCCAAACAAATGATCTTCTCAAGTCTCATTGGCATGAGCTTAAGTTTTGGTGCTTTTCTATTACTTTCAATGGTGAATACTAACTTGGTGAATTTAAGAATTACCCCAGTTCAAAATACTAAAAAAATTGATATTGCTCAGAAAGGTTGTTGTAAAAAATTCAGTAATAATCCGTTAGGTGCTTTTACTACTGAAAATAGCACCAGTACCCAATGTGAAAAGTTAAACGAACAAGTTGGTAATGAAGATAATCAATATTTTAGAATTGAGTTTTTTCCATTCCAAGCAGCTGACGAAAATGATTGTGTACCTTTAGGCTGCTGTTCATATAACGGAGGCTTCACTCAATACAAGCCAACCTTAATGTATAAAAAAGAGTGTGATGAAAAAGGATCAGGCTTAAGTAGTACATCTTTTGTCATTGTTCCTCCTGAAAAATTAACCGATAAAGAAGTTGGGGATTCTTGTCCATAATTATGAAACACTTATTAACTATTTTAATTTTATTTTTCTTGTTGATACCCGGACTATCTCACGCTGCTCCAGCCTGCTGTAAAGTCACCACTGATATTCTCGCTACCGGGAGTATTCAAACTGTTTATATAAACCTTGAAAAAGAAGACTGCGAACGACGACAAGGACCATATACTCGAACTGTTTTCATGGGTGGCCAATTAGCCTCTGATGATGGCAAGAGTTGTAGTGATACGGTTGCACAACCCGAAGATAACGGTCCCTCAAAACCAATTCCACCAGTACTAGCTGTTTCAATTCCTGGCATGGGCAAGTTTAGTGATGTTACCTGTGATGAAACTGATCCTGATTGTGGTATTCCTTGGATTGGTGAATATATTAAAGCTATCTATAATTATGGTTTAATTGTCATTGGAATAATATCAGTTATCGTTATGATGATTGGTGGGGTCATGAGAATAACATCTGGCGGCAACAAAGAACAAATTGGTCGAGGTAATAACTTTATCAAAAGCAGTTTTCTTGGCATTACTCTTGCGGTTTGTTCATACCTTATTCTCTTTTTAGTTAACCCTAACCTAACAATCTTAAAACCAATTGATATCAAATACGTTGCTGAAAAAGATATTCCCGAAGGAGAGCCAATTGATATTGCTGTCTTTGAAAATTCACCTCAAGCATCCAACTTTTCTTTGGACCAATCAAGCTGGCAAGAAATTCCTAAATCACCTGGAGTATGTATGAACAGTGGTGCTCGGGCTGCACCTCAATTTATTGAAAAACTAAAAGTTGCTGGTGCCTGTCTTAATGCCAAAAACTCTAGTTGGTGTATCAGTGGTACTGCTGCTCGTGATGTTTCAAATCAAGAAAGATTATATAAACAAAATTGCTCAGGTGGAACCTGCCATCCACCGACCTGTAATCCATATCCATTGGGACAAAAAATCTGTCCTCATACCTCAGGATCAGCCGCAGACTTGAATAGGCACGTAAGTTTCTATACAGATGCCAGTAAATGTCTTGCAGCCGCTGGCTTTTGTCGATTATGTAGCGAAGAATGGCATTGGGAATATCCCAAAATGTCTTCGGGATGTACCTGTAATTAAGACTTTGCCTTTATATAGTGTATGAAACAAAAAATACTATTATTTCTTTTTCTAATCTGTTGTTTATTCTTACATCCACCGGTTATTCTTGCTCAAGATGAAAAACTTCCTGTCCTTATAGCACCTGACCTTGCTGTAACAATTCCTGGGAGTAAGGATTTTAAAAATATAGACTGCCAACAAGGGGAAGTTTGCAATATCCCCTGGCTAGCAGATTATATTAATAATCTTCAACGCTATCTGATTGGCATAGTCGGAATTGTGGCAGTTATTGCTCTTATGATTGGAGGAATAATGTGGCTTACATCGTCTGGTAATAGTAGCCAAGTAAGTGAAGCAAAAAAAATAATTAGTGGAAGTCTCATTGGTCTATTTCTTACCTTTAGTTCATATCTTATTTTATATATAGTTAACCCAAATTTAACAGTTTTAAAAAGTCTCTCCCTTCGATCTCTAAAAAAGATAGACCTTGAAGAGTTATTATATGAGGTTAATAATAGTGATTCATTAACCCCTGATCAATCACGAACTATTAATTCAATTGATAAGAGTGGCGTCATTGCTCATACGGGCGATAAAAAAAGTGATTATGTTAAACAAAGTTGTGCTCAATCAAATTTTAACGGCGGACAAAGTCTAACTTTTTATACAACCGGATATTATAAACCAAGTCCTTGGGAAAACAGTAATAAATTCTTTTGTTCTGTTGGACTTAATTGTTCGTGTCCTACTGGTAAACATATCTTTGACGGAACCTGTAGTCATAAGTATGGTAAATGTCCCTACTTTGCTTCCAACGTACCGTATTGTAATCGAAATTCAGCAGGCACAGATCCTGCTCCTGGGACAATCGCTGCTGATCTATCTTGCTTTAACTTAGGAGATAAAGTCTGTCTCGCAAATAAAATTACGTTAACAGTAGCTGATAGCGGTGGAGCAATTAAGGGCCGGCGCTTTGATATCTGGTCTGGCAATGACTACAAAGCAGCTTTAGCAAATACTGGTATCGTCAATGTAACTCTAGGACCATGTCATTAAATCTTTTTTCAAAAATACTTCTTATATCGTTCCTTCTGCTGGCCAATGGGGCACACGCAGCCAATTCGTCATGCACGGCATTAAATCGTTCTATTCATGGTAACTGTAGTATATTAGGAGAGGGCTATATTAATTCCTCCGATTCTAAAAACTGTGATAATCTTGGAGAAGAAGGCCTGTGTTGTTGTCCCCTGTCAGTGACAAAAAAAACATCTCCTAAATATATTCTGATTGCATCGGTCACTGGCTTTCTCGGGCTTCTTACTATAATTACACTAATAGCTAAAAAAAATGCTCAATAGGAAAAAAATATTCACTTACATTTTTCTACTCTACGGAATATGTGTATGTTCCTTGTCTTTGGTATCTGCTCAAAGTAATGATATTGGTGACTCAACTCTGAAAGTTAGCAATCCCTTTGATAGTCCTAATTTAGCTGTACGTATACCTGGGTTAAATTTCGGAAAAACGGTGTGTACGGCTACAGAATGTAGTACTCCTTGGCTAGCTGATTATACGAGTGCTCTTTATAAATATGGTATTGGAGTAATTGGAATTTTGGCAGTAGTCACTATGATGATAGGTGGTATTGTCTGGCTTACAGCAGGTGGAAATAGTGAACGAGTAAGCGAGGCTAGAACCTGGATCGGCGGAAGTATTATTGGTATATTTATTGCTCTAACATCATACCTTATTCTAAATTTTGTTAACCCCGCCTTAACTGAACTATCGCCTGTTAAGATAAAATATATCGATAAAATAGACCTTGATCGTCAAGATTCGCCTGATGCTGGAAATCACACACCAAGTGGCACCAACGATCCCTCATGCTTAGCCACAGGTGGTGTTAATGATATGGAATCAATAGTAAGTAAATATGAAGGCGGAAAAGTTACATATCGATATGGAGCTTACGGTGGTGATGGTATACCATACAATAATCGTCCGACAGCTTGTCCATCTGGACAAATTTGTTTTGATTGCTCTAATTTTATTAGACATATTTTTTCTTGTGTTGGTAAAGTCGGACCAAGCGGAACAACGGCTGATATATTTAATGGTCAAGAAAAAATTTCTTCGGCAACGGCTACATCGGTTAACGGAAAAACACTTAATCCTGGTGACTTAGTTGGCTGGCCAAAAATTGGTTCTGGTAACACTGGTCACGTCATACTCTATATCGGTAACGGAAAAGTCGGTGAAGTCCATGGTGGCACTGGCTGGAATGGAGATGCAGTTCGAATTTCATCTTTCTTTGACTACTACAATCGCTATGCCTCACGTAAAGATCTTCGGATTCTACGATTACACTAACACCGTATGCTTACAAAAATCATCAAACTACTTTTGCTGTGTGTCATTGCTTTCGCTATCTTTCATCTTGTGACTCAAGATGGCGCCTATTGGACACGCTTTAAAATGTATCGATTGTTACTAACAAAACCATTAGATGAAATCAGAAATGATTATGCCGGGAGATCTTGTACCGTCTTTAGTGAAACAGAAAAACAGACTGGTACTTTTGAAGCTTTTGTGACTGGATACTGCAAACCAAAGGCTTCTGACTTCCCAACCCGACATGATTTCCTCTGTTCAACATCTCTCAATTGTTCTTGTCCTGACGGCAAAGAAACTGACAAAAACTGCTCTTCCACGTCATTATCATGGCAAGGCTGTAAAGATTTTGATGATACCAAAATAGATTATTGTCACCAGACCGCCTCTACTCTAAAACCTGAAGCTGGCCATATAGCAGCTGATTGGAGCTGTTTTGCCAAGAATAGTGAAATTGAAATCGAGGGGAAAAAATATAGTGTAACTGATAAAGGTGGGTTGATAAAAGGAAGAAGATTTGATATTTGGTTTGATAGTTGTTCTGAAGCTGAAAAAACTACAGGAATTTACAAGGTGAAAATACCTGTTAAATAATAACAATATGATTTACTTCACCGCTTACGCCAATCAAAAATTTACACTATTAAACAATCATGGTGTTTTTATTCGTAAAGAACAAGTTGAAGCTACATTTATATCTCCTGATAACCGAGGACGAATTGGAAAATATCAAACAATTGAACGAGATGGAGTAAAAATTATTTACCAAAAAGACGGGGATGTAAAAAAAGTTATTACGTTTTATCCAATATAATAATATGCAGTATGATTTAGAAGCCAATATTATGAGTTGGGAAATTGGACATGGAAAAATCGTCCGAGTTAAAGAAATTGGTAATTTTATTGTCCACTTGTCCAAAGCTGGTAAACCAATACTTATTGAAATTCTTGATGCTTCAAAATTCAAAACTAAGTTAAGTAAACTTGAAACAATTAAACAAATTAGTGAGGCCTTTGGTACCTAATATATATATAAATACCTTAAACTGCCAGTTGTGTTTTCATTACTTTCCGAGATTCAAACTGAGAAATAACTCCATTAGTGCGCAAGATTTCGGTCAATACTTCTAGTTGAGATTTTGTTGCCATATTTGCTTCAAGTCTGTCAAAACGCTGGCTAACTTCTTTCTTAAAAGCGGCAAAAGAGATATAAATAGCTTCTACTACTTCATTTAATGTATTAGGAAGATCATTGTGAAATTTTTTTAGCTCTAAATCAGAATCTTCAAGCTTGATAACAGAGCCCTCAAGCTTAGTAACAGAGTTCTGAATTACAGACACTGAATTTTCGAGTTTAGTGACAGAATCCTGGAGTTTGATAACAGAGACTTCAAGCTTCGTAACCGAATCTTCCAGTTTGTTAACTTTATTCTCAAGTCTAACAAATGAAGTATGAAGTATGATAAATGAACTCTTGAGCTCATTTAAAGAGTTCATGATATCTTGTAGGGTTGGCTCAACCACTTGCATAGGTATTTGCTTAATTGCGGAGAGATTCATATCAATCTAATATAGCAAAGAATATATACTGAAACAAGACTAAAAAACTGCTCTAAGTTAAGCAGTTTTTAGTCTTGTTATTTTATTTTTATAAATCTAAACTTCCACTTCACGTTTGAAACCAGTACCAGCTGGAATTGGCCGACCAATAATAACGTTTTCCTTAAGGCCTTCCAAATAATCGATTTTACCAGTAATTGCGGCATCTATCAATACTTTGGCAGTCTCTTGGAAAGAAGCAGCTGACAAGAAACTATTAGTTGTTAAGGAAGCTTTAGTCATACCCATTAATAACTGACGACCAGAAGCAACCTTTTTGCCAGCTTTTTCCGCAATTGCATTTTGTCGATCAAAGACTGATTTTTCAATAATTTCACCAATTAAGAAATCAGTTTCACCAGAGTCTTGGATATAGATACGAGAGAACATCTGACGAGCAATAGTTTCAATATGTTTATCATTCAATGGTTGACCTTGAGAAGAATAGACATACTGAATTTCTTTAACAATATATTTCTGGGTTTCAGCTAAACCTCGGAGCTCATACAAATGTTGTAGATCAAGTGAACCATCACTCAACTGCTGACCAGCTTCAACTGTTTCACCATCTTTAACCCACACATTAAAGGTTCGAGGAATAATATACTCTTTAGCTTTTTCAACTGGTACAGTGACCTTAATATATTTTTCCTCAGTTTTAACCACACCGGCTCGAGCAGCTTTGATAGTAACTTCACCAACCTTAAAGAGAGGTGTATCTTTCTTAACCTTTTCTTCATTTTCTACTAGGACTTCAACTTTGGGTTTCTTTTTCTTAGCACCTTTCTCAACTTTATCTGCCTTATCAGCTTCATTATTTTTGTGAGCTAAAGCAGCTTCTGCAAAGTGATATTTATCAACTTCTTCTCCTTCATGTAAAATTGAAACTAAACGATTCTGATTATTACCTTCAGCTCGTAATTCAGTTACCTGTACCTTGCCACCAACTTCAGCAATAAAGGCTTTGCGCTTCGGTGAGCGCGCTTCAAAGATTTCTTCAACACGTGGTAAACCTTGAGTAATGTCGTCTTGGTCAGCCACACCACCAGTATGGAAAGTACGCATAGTTAACTGTGTACCTGGTTCTCCAATGGACTGAGCGGCAATAATACCAACCGCGGTACCTAATTTAACAAGTTTGTTATAGGCTAAGTCAAAGCCATAACATTTTTGACAAACGCCACGATGTAATTGACAATGGAGAATTGAACGAACAGTAGCTTCAGCTAAATCTTCAGCCACAAATTCATCACCCAAATCTTCAGTCACTAATTCACCTTTTTTCAGTAGTACTTTACCAGCGGAATTTTTCAAATCACTCACTAAGAAACGACCAACAATACGGCGTAGCAATGGTCGACCCATTTCTTCACTTTCTTCTTTAGTCATCGTAATACCAGCGGTACTACCACAATCTTCATCCATGATAACTACGTCTTGAGCAACGTCAACCAAACGACGAGTCAAGTAACCAGCGTTTGATGTACGTAAGGCTGTATCTGACAAACCTTTACGTACACCGTGAGTCGCAATAAAGTATTCCAAAACATCAAAACCTTTTTTAAAGTTACCTTTAACAGGCAATTCAATAATTTTACCAGAAGGTGAGGTAACTAATCCTTTCATACCTAGAATCTGAGTTAACTGAGCCCAGGAACCACGAGCTCCTGATTCAATCATTGAAAATACTGGGCCATTTTTATCAAGAGTGGTTGTACAAATAACAGTCACTTCTTCTTTAACCTTGGTCCACAGTTCAATAGTTTTACTATACCGTTCACTTTCTGTTAACAAACCTTCTTCATAGTAATTCTTAATCTCTTCAGCTTTAACTTCAGCTGCCACAATTAATTCTTGAACATTCTTAAAATCAGGTAAGTCACCCATTCCCCAAGACAGACCACTGCGAGTAATATAACCAAAGCTAACTTTTTTCATTTCATCTAATAGTTGGACAGTTCGTTCTTCACCATATTGGCGGTAGCATTCTTTAATCATGGCCTTAACTTTACCCTTTCCAACTAATTCATTAACGTAACGTAAACTTTCTGGTAATAAGTCATTAAAGATAATTCTTCCCACTGTTGTCACCACCATCCCCTGTCCTTCAAACATCACGTTAATGTTTTCTCGTAGACGAATACCCCCAAGCTGATAAGCAGATTTGGCTTCCATTGGTGAGTAAAAATTACGAACTGGTTTCAAATTGTCTTCTTCCAAACTTGTCATGTAGAAGGTACCCCAGACAATATCTTTGTCAGGAGCCACCACTGGATCACCTGTAGCTGGTTTAAGTAAGTTATGAGAAGCCAACATTAAGTCACGAGCTTCAGCAATAGCTTCCTCTGTTAATGGTACGTGAACAGCCATTTGGTCTCCGTCAAAGTCAGCGTTAAAAGCTGTACATACTAGAGGATGAATCTGCAAGGCTAAGCCTTCAATCAAAATTGGACGGAAAGCTTGGATACCTAAACGGTGAAGTGTTGGCGCACGGTTTAAGAGCACATATGCTCCAGCAATAATTTCTTCTAAAATATCCCAAACTTCATCATGACCAGCTTCAATATATCGGGAAGCAGATCGTACATTGTGAACAATTTCTCTTTGAATTAGTTTGGAAATGATAAACGGTTTGAAAAGCTCAATGGCCATACGCTTTGGCAAACCACATTGATCCAAACGTAGATATGGGTTAACCACGATAACGCTACGGCCAGAATAGTCGATACGCTTACCAAGTAAGTTCTGACGGAAGCGACCCTGTTTACCTTTCAACGAATCAGCCAAAGACTTCAACATACGCTTCTGACCAGTTGAAGCTACTACAGTCTTACCATGACGAATTGAGTTATCAATCAAAGCATCAACTGCTTCCTGCAACATACGCTTTTCGTTACGACAAATAACTTCTGGAGCGTTCAATTCCAATAACTGCTTCAAGCGATTATTACGGTTAATAATACGGCGGTATAAATCGTTAAGATCCGAAGTTGCAAAACGTCCACCATCTAGAGCTACCATTGGACGAAGATCTGGCGGAATAACTGGGATCATTTTCATGACCATCCAAGCTGGGTTAACATTGTTTGATTTCAAATTCTTGAAGAACTTCAAACGCTTAATTAACTTTTCTTTCTTTGATTCAACCGCATCCACTAATACTTTTTCTAACTGTTTAATTTCTTTAGCTAAATCAAGTCGTTCCAACAGAGAACGAATAGCTTCAGCTCCAATACCAGCGCTAAAAATATGTCCGTACTTCAAACTTAAATTCTGATAAATATTTTCAGAAATAATTGTTAATGGTTTCAAATCCTTTAATTCTTTTTGAGCTTGGCTAAAAGCACTGTCTAATCCAGCCATTTTCTCATCACGAATTTTTTCTAAGCCTTCAATTTCCTGTTCAGCCTTATCAGTAGCTTCTAATTGACTCTTTCCTTCTTTAGTCATTTTAGCTTTAGCTGCTCTTACTCTAGAAGCTTGTTCGTTGAAATCACTTTCCAATGATTTCTTCTTAGCTTTGTATTCTAATTTAATCTGATCAAGGGTAGCTTGTTTTAATTCTTCATTGACATCAGTAATAATAAAGCTAGCAAAGTAGACAACCTTTTCTAAAGATTGCATTGATAAATCAAGGGCTAAACCAACCTTGGAAGACAAACCGCGTAAAAACCAAATATGAGTCACTGGAGTTTCCAACTTAATATGACCCATACGTTCACGACGTACTAAACTTCGTGTAACTTCAACACCACACTTATCACAGATAATACCTTTATAGCGAATCTTCTTATACTTACCACAATAACATTCCCAGTCCTTGGAGGGACCAAAAATACGTTCACAAAACAAACCGTCTTTCTCAGGCTTCTGAGTTCGGTAGTTAATTGTTTCCGGACGAGTTACTTCACCATGTGACCATTCAAAAATATTTTCCGGAGAAGCCAGTTTCAACTTAATGGCTTCAAAATCATTACTTTTTAGTGGATTGTTCATATATATGAGGCATTATTGGTTAAGCGACTTCCTGCTCGTCAGTTCGAGGTAGCGGCAAAACCGGTGGACGAGGTGGTTCAAATTCTTCGTTAGCCTTTTCCAACACAATCGGCTGATTATGTTTATCAAGTAACTCAACATCTAATCCCAGACCTTTTAACTCACGGACAAGAACATTGAATGACTCTGGCACATTTAGTTTTCTAATAACTTCACCCTTGATAATGGCTTCATAAGCTTTCGAGCGGCCGGTAACGTCATCTGATTTAATAGTTAAAATTTCTTGCAAGCTGTGGGCAGCACCATAAGCTTCTAAAGCCCATACTTCCATTTCTCCAAAACGTTGACCACCAAATTGTGCTTTACCTCCCAATGGCTGTTGAGTAATCAAGGAGTACGGACCAATTGAACGTTGGTGAATCTTATCTTCTACCATGTGATTCAATTTCAACATGTACTTATAACCAACAGTTACTTTATTATCAAAACGATCACCGCTCTTACCGTTAATCAAGGTAACTTTTCCATCAATTGGTAAGCCAGCTTTTTCTAATTCACGACGGATAATATCTTCAGTAATACCATTAAGTGGAGGGGTAGCAACTTTATAATTTAATTTCTGAGCAGCAAAACCAAGATGGGTTTCTAAAAGCTGACCTAAGTTCATACGAGAGACAACTCCCAATGGAGATAAAATAATATCAATTGGAGTTCCATCTTCCAAGTAAGGCATATCTTCACGAGGCACAATCTTTGAAACAACACCTTTGTTTCCGTGACGACCAGCCATTTTGTCACCAGCTCGAATCTTTCGTAAGTTAGCAACAGTGACTTGAATTGATTGAATAACACCAGCTGATAACTTGTCACCTTGTTCACGTGAGAAAATTTTTACATCAACTACTTTGCCGTGTTCACCGTGTTCAAGATACAGAGAAGAATCACGAACATCTTTGGCTTTGTCACCAAAAATAGCTCTGAGTAATTTTTCTTCTGCAGACAATTCTGTTTCACCTTTAGGTGTAATCTTTCCAACTAAAATATCACCACTGGAAACTTCAGCACCGATGCGGATAATACCTCGTTCATCAAGATTATTTAATTTTTCTTCAGCAATGTTTGGAATGTCATTCGTAACTACTTCAGCACCCAGCTTAGTATCACGAACATCGATAGTGTAGTGCTCAATATGAATTGAAGAGTATAAATCTTCTTTAACTAATCGTTCCGAAATAATAACAGCATCTTCATAGTTATATCCTTCCCAGGTCATGAAAGCGACTAAGACATTGTTACCTAAGGCTAATTCACCACTATCAATCGCGGAAGCATCAGTTAAGATTTGTCCTTTAGTAACCTGTTCGCCTCGGTTTACAATTGGACGTTGGTTAATACAGGTGGAAGCATTAGAACGTAAAAACTTACTAAGCTTATAAGAATAGTCTTTACCCTTTTTGTCTCGGATTGTAATTTGAGTTCCGTCAGCGTGAGTTACTTCACCGTCAGCTTCAGCTAGAATAACGTGACCGGAATCAGCGGCAGCCCGACCTTCTACACCAGTCCCAACAATTGGAGCTTTGGCCGCAATCAATGGCACAGCCTGACGTTGCATGTTTGTTCCCATCAAAGCACGAATACCGTCATCGTGCTCTAGAAACGGAATCAAAGAAGTAGCTACTGAGACAATTTGATTGGCAGCCACACCCACTAAATCAATTTTAGTGACATCTTCAATGGCTGGTTCGCCAAACTTTCGAACTTCAGCTTTTTCAACTAAGAAATAACCCTTGTCATCAATTGGGGTAGTAAAGGCAGTGGAAATATATTTTTCTTCTTCAAAAGCATCTAGATACACAATTTCATTGGTAACCTGACTTTTACCATGAGCATCTTTAACAACTTTGCGATATGGAGCTTCAATAAAACCATAGTTGTTTAAACGAGCATAACTGGCAAAGTGACCAACTAAACCAATGTTTGGTCCTTCAGGCGTAGCAATCGGACAAATACGACTATAGTGAGTGGTGTGTACGTCACGAACTTCAAAACCAGCTCGTTCACGAGTTAAACCACCTGGACCCATAGCTGACAAACGTCGCTTATGCTCTAACTCAGCTAACGGGTTAGTTTGGTCCATGAACTGTGAAAGCTGAGACGACATAAAAAATTCTTTGACTACACTCATGACTGGTCGAGCGTTAATCAATTTATTAGGACTCAAAGACTCCAGTTCCATAATACTCATCTTGTCTTTGATGATTCGTTCCATACGAGCCAAACCAATACGAGTCTTATTCTGAATCAATTCTCCAATAGCTCGAACACGACGATTACCTAAGTGGTCAATATCATCTTCTCTTTCCTGAGTAATATTCAAACGAATGATTTCGGAAATAATTGCTACTAAATCTTCGCGGCGTAAAATACGAGTTGATTTGTTATTTGGAATATCAAAACCAAAACGTTTGTTCAATTTATAGCGTCCAACACGGTCAAAGTCATAACGATCAAAACGAAAGAACATGGAGTGAATCAATTGCTTGGCGTTATCAGCTGTAGCTAAATCACCTGGACGAATACGCTTATAGACTTCAATTAAACCTTCGGCTTCATCTTTTGCAGTATCTTTACCTAGGGTTGCTTCAATGTAGTTTATGTCACCTTGGTTAACAGTGGTAAACAAATCTCGAATTTCTTCATCACTGCTAAAACCAAAAGCACGAAGTAATGAAGTAACAGCTACTTTACGTTTGCGATCAATACGAGCCCAAATAACTCCAGCGGCATCAGTTTCTAATTCAATCCAAGCACCTCGGTTAGGAATAATCTTGGCACCGTAATATTTACGACCCCGAATTTGCTCAGCTGAGAAAATAACACCAGCTGAGCGAATTAACTGAGACACAATGGCACGTTCAATACCGTTGATGATAAAGGTTCCGTTCTTAGTCATTAATGGGAAGTCACCCAAAAAGACTTCCTGAGTATTTTTTTCTCCGGTCTTTTTATTTAATAAGGTCGTTTCAACACGTAATGAAGCTTCGTAGGTAACATTCTTAGCTTTACTTTCTGCTTCATTAAACTTGGCTTCGTCCAAATAATACTTGCCAAAATGCAATTCTAAATCTCGACCGATAAAATCGGTGATTGGTGAAATCTCATCAAAGAGATCAGCTAAACCTTCTTTAAGAAACCAGGCATACGAATCTTTCTGTACTTCGATTAAGTCAGGCATTGGAATAACTGCGTTCTGACTAGTGAAATACGTCCGTGGCGTAATAGTACTAACAGCGGAGGAAGACTTAGGCATAAGTTCTTTCTTAATTCTTATTAATAATTCTTAGAACCGGTTTTAGGCCGGTGACTGTATATGACAAACGTCTCAATAGCGCAATTGAGGCGTAATCATGAATTACATATTTAGTTAAGGAGAGCCGAAAACTGCGTATGGGTAGAAATAAAAGTGAACAAAAAAAGTGCGAAAAAACAAAAAAACGGCCTATTAATTAGAAATCAGTGATTGGCGGACTGAAGACTTCTC
The DNA here is from genome assembly GCA_964540895.1 of uncultured Gammaproteobacteria bacterium. Classification (GTDB taxonomy): domain Bacteria; phylum Patescibacteriota; class Patescibacteriia; order Patescibacteriales; family Patescibacteriaceae; genus Patescibacterium. The sequence continues at coordinate 510,722 of CAZIOP010000001.1, forward strand.
GGGCCGAGCAAATTGTTATGAAATAAATATAAAAATGTAAACACTAGAGTAAATAGCTATTCTAGATTAACAAGTATAAACTTAAATGTCAATAGCTTTAAAACTGAAAAAAATATATTGTCAAGAGGCTTATTTTTTATTTAATATTAGCTTATTTAATATTTTATCACCTAAATCACTATTCTGATACCACAGTTTTATCCACAGGAGAAAAGCCTAACTTATGTAATTCTTCACGAACTACTATACGGTCATCCCAGGGTTCTTTAACTCCTCGGGCTCGACAAATAGCTTGTTCACTACCTTTCCCAGTAATTAAAACAATATCTCCTGGCTTGGCTTCAGATAAGGCTTTATGAATGGCTTCACGACGATCTAAGAAGGTAAACAAATTACTATTTAGTATCTTGTGAGCTTTTTCAGCTCCAACTGAGACTTCTACAATAATCGCTCCTGGATTTTCGTCATAGGGATCTTCATCAGTGATAATAACAATATCAGCCTTGCGACCGGCAATTTCTCCTAACACTGCTCGACGAGATTTGTCTCGTCCCCCACCTGCTGATCCAAGTACATGAATAATTCGTTCATGAGGCAAACTATCAACTGTTTCATATAATTTACTAACAGCTTGTGGTTCAAAAGCATAATCAACTAAGACGATAAAAGGTTGACCAGAATCAATTCGTTCTAAACGACCAGCCACACCAGAAATTTGTTCTAACCCAACTTTTAATTTTGATAATGAAAAATCTTGTGCCAGACCAACACTGATAGCCGCTAACATATTTTTCCGGTTAAATGAACCAAGCATTTTAACTTCCACTTCACCTTGTTTAAAGGTAAGGAAAGAATGTCCTTCAACTTTGCTGGCAGAAGCCACAATATCTTTGACCTCTGGAGCAAATACTGGTTTTGGTTTACCTACTTCTGCTAACCGATAGGCAAATTTTTCTTCTGCCCAAAAATCTAAGAAATACGAAGCTGATTCATCATCACCATTCACAATGATTGTTTTCTTGATGCGCTTTAATTCTGTCTTTTGTAAACCACTGGTAGTCTTTCTGATTCGTAAATGTTCATCTGCATACTTAGTTTTGCCATGCTTCAAATGAGTAAATAACATGCCTTTAGCTTCTTTGTAATTTTCAAAACTGCCATGTGCTTCGATATGTTCTGGATACAAACAGGTAAACAACAAAATATCATAATTAATAAAGCGATGACGATATTGCATAATACCTTCAGAAGAAGTTTCAATGACAGCAAAATGACAACCGTTCTTAACCATTTGTCGTAACATCTTGTGAGTAAACCAACGCCCCACCATAGTCATCTTTTTGTTATTCAACCATTCTTTCTTTCCATCACTAAATAAAGCGGTTGATGTGTAGCCTACAGTGTAGCCCATACCCTCTAACATTTTGGCAATCAAATACGTGCTGGTTGTTTTTCCAGTTGTACCTGTGACACCTATAACAATTAATCGTTCACTAGGCCAGCGATAGATAATGTTAGCGGCCACACCTAAAAAGAAGTGGTACAAAGGCCACAACACTGAGAAAACTTTTTTAGGAATAAATCGTTTTATGGTAATGAGTAGTTTGTCCATATATACAGTATCTTACATTAAACGCCACAGACGTCGACATACAGTATAACCTGCATATAAAAGTGGAGCAAGCGGCACATCAAAAGTGCCAGGATAGGTAATAACCTCTCCTCCGAAACCTTCTTTGAAGCGAGTAACACCCGGCCATTTTTTTTCATCAATACCATGCCAATCATAATACCTATACCCAGCGGAACAAGCTTCTATAATGGATTGCCAGTGTAAAAAATATGGAGCCATTAACTCTCGATGTTGTGAAGATGACGCACCATGAACATAGGTCACCGTATCTCCAAAGTAAGACAATAAACTTCCGGCTAACAATTTTTCACCATGCCAAGCAGTTACTAATTCAACTGCATTACTTTTCACCATCATCTCATAATAAGCTCGACTATGAAGCCTAAAGCCATCACGCTGTCTAGTTTCTTCTAGTAAATCTAAAAACTGAATAACATGTTCAGCTCCTTTTTTAATAATTAAATTTTTCTTTTGAGCTAAACGAATATTATAACGAGTTTTTTGATGCATCTGTGACAAGATCTTTTCTTCAGGGCCTTCAAGTGAGAGCACTAGGGTCCGACTTGGTTGCGCATCAATTGTTTTATGAAGATTAGATACATCAAAGTTACCTATTGGCTCTAAGCGAACAAATAAAGCTTTAGAATCTATTCTTTTAATAAGATGAGACAATTCTTTTAAAAATGTTTCTGCCTCAGTTGGTGTTTCAAAAAAAGGGGCTCGTGGTAAATACCAATATGAAAATTGCAATGGAAATGAAAAACGAATTAATAGAAATAATCTTTCATTATTCTCACTAGCAACTAGAATTACTTTTCTACTCTGATCTTTTTGAAATTCTGCCCAACGACTTGATTGCGTAAATTGTGCATGTCGGAATGACCCGCTATATGAATCAAGCAAGCGGAGATTTTCTTCATTAAATGGTAGTTCGTGTAACGTCATGACTTAACGTATATATTTTAAAGCTTCTTTAATTCTATCAGAACTATCAGTCAAAGACGCATCAATTTTATTCAAAGCTTCACGTGCTTGAATAACTGAATAGCCAAGACTTACCAAGGCTTCAATTTCTTCACCATGAGTTGAGTCACCCCCAAGCATTGATTGATCTAGTTTGCCACGTAATTCTAAAATAATACGTTGGGCAGTTTTGCCACCAATACCAGAGACTTTAGTTAACATACCATCATCGCCTTGCGCAATGGCTTGTAGAATGGCATCTGCAGGAGCTAACCCTAAAATAGCTAAACCAGATTTTGGACCAACACCAGATACAGAGATTAAACTCTCAAACAAAGACAGCTCGTCAGCTTTTTTAAAACCATATAAGTCACTGGCATCTTCACGAATATGTTGATGTAAAAATAATTCCACTGACTCACCTGCTTTGGTTTCTGAAACACACGTTTTGGTAACATAGACGCGGTAACCTAAGTCATGAACATCAACTAACAAATAGTCTTCTGTTTTTTGTAAAATTGTTCCGCGTAAAAAAGACAACATATTATTTTCTCTTTACTCTAATTAATCCTGAAATTGGAACTACTTTAATCCCCTTTTTCTCTAATTCATCTAAGAATAAATTCATACCGAGTGAGTCAGATGACATATGCCCCGCAATCAAGACATTCATATGATGTTTCTCAGCCTCTTTGCGATGTTCTTCACTCATGTGCATACCAATAATAGTACCAATACCTGCTTGAGACATTTTTTCATACATTTCTTTAGCACCATTAGTCCCACCAGTGAATTCAGTCACGACTACTTTACCAACACTAGCTTCTTCATGACCAACAAATAATCGTGGCGCCATGCCATTCTTTGCTGCCTCTTTGTATTCAGGAATTGTTTTCAACAATTTTAATATATCTCCCACACGATCAATATTCTTTTTGTTCTTTTCCAAAAATTTAACCATAAACATGGCAGCCATATTATCTTGAATGGTATGACAACACATAAAATCTAAACCTAAGATTCTTGCCATATCAACACTGCGATTATGATTGATAGGTGAAACACCACGACTTACTTCACTGATACGAGGCTTGATAATAGATTCAGCCACATTAATTGGTACACCGTATTGTGCTAAGACTTCAGCTTGCAGAGACATTACGTCATGTAAATCAGATAAAGCACGGCCTTCAGGGTGATGAGCAATTACTAAATCAATATCTCCCATTTGTTTAGCTAACAATAATTCTGAACCTTCAATATCAATACCAGCCATTACTTTCTTAATTGTCTTCCGACCTGTATCAACTAAAATTCTAGAATCACTATATGGATTGGTTAATTTAATACTATCAAATTCTTCTTTAGCATCTTTACTCAAGCGATCATATTTCTCCTTGATACGAGCTAAGTTCTTTTTCACTTTAGCTTCTCCACGTAAATCATTCTTTATACCAAGCTGAATTGCTAGTTGTTGGATTTGTTGGAGGGTCATATGTTTATATTACTTAATTTCTAAACCGCGTAATGCCGCTACTCGTTCTTCCACTGGTGGATGACTCATAAATACTTTAGTAAAGAATCCCACTTTTTTTCCTGAATCTTCTTTGAACGGAGAAGCAAAATATAAATGAGCTGTGGCTCGGTTTGCAACTTCTAGGGCTTCTTCATCATGAGAAATTTTTTCTAAAGCACGAGCCAATCCTTCTGGATAGCGAGTTAACATTGCTCCATCAGCGTCAGCTAAAAATTCGCGTTTTCGTGAAATAGCTAGTTGTAAAAGACTGGCAAACAATGGTGCTAAGACAGCTAGTACTAGAGCTGCGATAGTAATAACAATTTGCAGTTGTACGGGTTGGTGATTATCATCATTGCGACGACCTCCAAAAATACTCCAGCGTAAAAATAAGTCAGCTAACAAAACCACTACACCAACTAAAACTGTGGCGATAGTGGCAATTAATATATCTCTATTACCAATGTGTGATAATTCATGAGCAATCACTCCCTCTAATTCAACTTTCTCAAGTTTTTGTACAAGTCCAGTTGTCATAGCAATAGCTGCATGCTTGGCATCACGACCAGTGGCAAAAGCATTTGGAGCAGTGTCATCAATTAAGTATATTTTTGGAACAGGTAATCCTGCGGTTATACAAAGATTTTCTACTATGCGATATATTTCCAAGTGACTTTCTTGGGTTAAGGGATGAGCGTTACTCATAGTCAAGACAATCTTGTCGCTATACCAATAACTAACAAAACTAGAAATAATACTAAAGCCAACAGCAATATACAAAATACTAGAATCTCCCAACGCCTGACTAAAAACAAAACCTAATAAAATAACCACGATAAAAAAGACGGACATGAGTAGCCATGTTTTTCTTTCATTGGATGCGATGTGAGTATATAGGGTGGGCATGTTTAATTATTTAAATATTCTTCATTACTATCTTGATCATAAACATCAAAATTTCGATAATTCGCTAAAATTTCTTCACCCCTCTTAATATCTCTATTAGCAACTCCAATTATTTCCTCTTCTTCTGGAAGTATTACAGAGTCAAGATTATTATGAATTGATGAATGATTTGTAAAACGATCATCGCCGAATGACAAAACATATTTACCTTTCTTCTTTGAAAAAAATGAATATGTATCAATAAATTCTTGTATATGTTGCGGGAAACTATCAATATCCTCTTGAGTAAATAAGATATCAAGTTTTGGATTAAATCTCCAAGTTACGGTTCCTTTTTTAATATATTCATCAGCAAACAAACCTAAACCATGTATCTTACTTGGCATAACTGAACATCTAACTAACAACATAGACTCTTTTAAAATCCAACTTTCACATTCTCTTTCTCATCAGCAGCTGCTTCAAAGAAAGTTCTATTTTTGAAACCAAGTATGTTACCAATCATGTTAGTTGGAAAAACTTCTAGTTTAGTATTAAAGTCTCTAACGTTTGTGTTATAGAAACGACGAGAGGCTTGAATCTTGTTTTCAGTGTCAGAAAGTTCTCTTTGTAGTTCTAGAAAGTTAGTATTAGCTTTTAGATCTGGGTAAGCTTCAGACAAAGCAAAAATTGATTTCAAAGTTGAGGACAATGTGTTTTCCGCTTTTTCTAATTCTTCACGATTGCCAGATGACTGAGCTTGCATGGCGCTATTACGAGCGGCAACAACACGGTCCAGAGTTTCCTTTTCATGAGCGGCATAACCTTTCACAGTTTCAATCAAGTTAGGAATCAAGTCATGACGACGCTTTAGCTGTACATCAATATCAGCCCAAGCTTCATCTACTCGATTTTTTAAGCGAATGAGACTGTTATACAGGGCGACGATAATACCACCCAATACAACGACAATACCTACAATAGTCAATATATTCATATATTTCTGGTTATAGTTTATTAATTAGTAAATAAATTAACGATTCCTCAACTGTATATTCGAGGCTCTCCTCTCCTTTAAATATACGTATCTCGGAGCTTAATGTATCACTTTTTAGTTCTTTTTCATAATTTTCAAATACTGCCTGGGCTAATGGATCTTCGGATGACCATGATAACACAATACGATCTTCAATTGTCATGCCGGCTTGTTTTCGTAACTGATTGACCAATCGTACAATTTCTCGCTTCATACCTTCCTTCTTTAATTCGGGGGTAATTTCAGTATTAAGCTCGACTTTTTCTTCCTTACTTTTTTCAAATATAACTTCTTTGATATTTAATTCATCTCTAATTAAATCTAATAATTCATCATGTTTAATCTGCAATTTTTCAGTATAAACAGTTAATGTACTAAGCGGCTGACGAACTTTTATTTTTAGTTCATCTCGCTTTGCTAAACCCATCTCAACTATCCTTCTCACAGTTTCCATATCTTCAATAACCTCTTCTGATACTTTTCCTGTTTTAGGCCAAGACTCTAAATGCACACTCTGATTATTATCATCAAAATTATTCAATGTAACTTTCTGCCATAGAGCTTCAGCAGTGAACGGAGTAAACGGTGCCATTACTTTAGATAACTCTATTAATATATATTTTGTGGTTTCTAGAGCAGCTTGCTTATCAGATCCTTCTTCTTTAAAACGATCACGTGAGCGACGAAGATACCACGTCGATAGTTCATCAATAAATTCAGTGATGGTACGCATTGCTTTTGGCAAATTGTAATCACTCATTGCCTTAGTCGTCATTTCAATTAACTGATGTAGACGAGCGATAATCCACTGGTCTAAAATATTATGTGATTTAGTACTAGCTTCTTCACCACCGGCGTACATTTCATAAAACGAATACACATTCCAGAGAATCATAATATTTTTCCGCAAGGCTTCTTGCACACTCTTTTCTGAAAAATTCATGTTTTCAGCTTGCATGACTGGAGCAGCTAACAAATAGGCTCGCAAAGCATCTGCACCAAATGTGTCCATTAAAATATTTGGATCAGGATAGTTCTGTAATCGTTTGCTCATCTTTTTTCCATCTTCAGCCAACACTGTGCCATTAACAATCACATTCTTGAAGCCTGCTTTTTTAAATAATGAGGTGGCTAGTATGTGTAGGTAGTAGAACCAGGTGCGAGTTTGATCAATACCCTCGGCAATAAACTGAGCTGGGAAATTCTCTTCAAACTTTTCTTTATTCTCAAATGGGTAATGTACCTGAGCATAGGGCATTGAACCACTATCAAACCAGGTATCTAACACATCTGGTACACGACGCATAGTTTTGCCACACGTACAAGCAAAAGTAACCTTATCAACAATATGCTTATGAAGATCAGTCACTGCTTGGCCGCTAGCCTCTTCTAGGTCTTTAACTGAGCCAAAAACCTTAATTTTATTGCATTCTTCGCAGCGCCAAATAGGGATAACAGAAGCCCAAAATCTCTGACGACTAATGGACCAATCACGAGCTCCTTCCAGCCAATTACCAAAACGACCTTCTTTTATATAATCAGGTGACCAATTAATATCTTTAGCAACATCTAATGCTTTGTCCTTAACTTTAGTAACTGCTACAAACCAGGATGAGGTAGCATAATTAATTAACGGTGTATCACAACGCCAACAATGAGGATAACTATGTTCATATTTTTCTTTGAAAAACAAAAAATTGTTGTGAGCTAAGTATTTGATAACAGCAACGTCAGTCGAAGTAACATCTTCAATTGGTTTAACATGTAATTCAGCAAAGTCAGTTACTTCTTTTTTCATGACTCCATTCATGCCAACGTGTTGAACAAATGGCAAATTATATTCTTTACTCAAATTCAAATCATCTTCACCATAGCCTGGAGCAATATGCACAATGCCTGTTCCCTCTTCTTCACTGACAAACTCTCCGGCATATACTTTCCAACCATTATCATGATTGTCTAAGGTTGTATCACTAGAGTAATAATTAAATAGTGGTTTAAAACTTTTTCCAACTAAATCTTTTCCAGATATAGTTTCAACAACTTCACCTTCTGAGAATTTACTTTCAAAAGCTTTCTTGGAAAGAATAAAAAATTCAGTATCTTTTTTTATTTTTACATAATCTAACTTGGCATTAACTGCCAACGCTACATTGCCCGGTAATGTCCACGGTGTGGTTGTCCAGGCTAGTATAAAAGTTCCGGGTTCATCAACCAATTCAAACTTAGCCACGACCGACAAATCTTTGATATCTTTGTAACCTTCACTTACTTCGGCTTGAGACAATGTTGTTTCACAACGCGGACAAACATACATGGAGCGATAGCCTTCATAGATTAATCCTTGATCATATAATTGTTTGAAAACCCACCAGACTGATTCCATGAATGACACATCCATTGTCTTGTAGTCATTTTCCATATCAGCCCAACGTCCCAATTTTTCCATGGAAGCTTTCCATTCAGGAACATAGCTCAAAACTTTAGAGCGACAGAGCTCATTAAATTTCTCTATACCCATTTCTACAATCTGCTGTTTGTTGGTAATACCTAATTCTTTTTCAACTAAATTCTCAATTGGCAAACCATGGCAATCCCAGCCCCAACGACGTTCTACGCGGTACCCATTCATGGTCCAAAAGCGTGGTACTACATCTTTCATTACTGAAGCTACAATATGACCATAGTGTGGGGTGCCAGTTGCAAAAGGCGGACCGTCATAAAAGGTATAGCTCCCGTTTTTAGCTTCCCTATTAACTGACTGCTCAAAAATATCTGCTTCCTTCCAAAAAAGGCGGACTTTCTCTTCTTGCTCAAGATGTTGTGGCTTTTTATCTTCCATATATGATATTAAACAAAGTACCAATATTTTACTCTAGAAACACCCCCTTGTCAAAGCGTTTTTATTGAATTTTAAGCCATATTATGATATAATTATTTGATTATGCTTACCCTCAACTCTCCCTTTCAACCAACTGGCGACCAGCCTGAAGCCATCAAAAAACTAGTGTCAGGACTACAAAAAGACTTTGACAGGCAAACTCTCTTAGGTGTCACTGGCTCTGGTAAGACTTTTACAATGGCCAATATTATTGAGCAGGTCCAACGTCCCACCTTAATTATTTCTCATAACAAAACCTTAGCTGCTCAACTTTATGGTGAGTTCAAGGGTTTTTTCCCAGACGCAGCAGTTCATTACTTTGTTTCCTATTACGACTATTATCAACCAGAGGCCTACATTCCTCATAGTGATACTTATATTGAAAAAGAAGCCACCATCAATGAAGAGATTGATCGTTTGCGTCATGCTGCAACTCAATCTCTTATTAATCGTCGTGATGTAATTATTGTCGCTTCTGTTTCTTGTATCTATGGACTTGGTGAAAAAGTGGACTACTTAGCCTTGAGTCAAGTCTTTAGTGCCGGACAAACTATGAAACGTAATGAAATACTGCGACGACTCATTAAAATTCAATATGTTCGCAATGACAAAGAATTACAACGAGGGCAGTTTCGGGTACGTGGTGACAGAATTGATATTCACTTAGCCACCGGAGAAGCCATTGTTCGGTTAAATCTTTTTGGAGACGAGATTGAAAAAATAATTATCTTTAACATTCGTCCAGACAAAGATGCCGCATGGTTAATGCAACTTGATGATCGCAAAGGTCAATCTTTGCAACGAATTAGTATCTTGCCAGCCAAACACTTCATGACTACAGAACCAAAACTTCATGAAGCTGTTATTGCGATTGAAGCTGAACTTGAAGAACGACTAAAACAATTAACAGACAATGGGAAATTAGTTGAAGCAGATCGTCTGCGAAGAAAAACAACGTACGATTTAGAAATGATCCGCCAAGCTGGATATTGTAACGGCATTGAAAACTATTCACGTCATCTCTCTGGTCGTGCTCCTGGATCTCCTTCTGAAACATTAATGGATTTCTTTCCAGATGACTATCTGTTATTCATTGATGAATCGCATGTAACCCTCCCGCAAATTCGAGGTATGCATGCTGGCGATGCTTCACGTAAAGATACGTTGATTGAATTTGGTTTCAGATTGCCAAGTGCCCGAGACAATCGACCATTAAATTACGAGGAATTCAAAACCAAAGTTAATCAAGTTATTTATGTGAGTGCTACACCAACAGTGTATGAGACCAAGAATTCTAAGCAAGTAGTACAGCAAATTATTCGACCAACTGGATTACTTGATCCAAAGATTGAGATTAGACCACGAGAGAATCAAATCCGGGATTTACTTAAGGAAATAAAACTACGAGTTATTAAACGTCAACGAGTATTAGTAACTACATTAACTAAACGAATGGCAGAAGAATTAACTGAATACCTAGCTAATGAAAAAATTAATGTTACCTATCTTCATAGTGAAGTTGATACGTTAGACCGAGTAGAAATATTAAAACAATTACGTAGTGGTGTTCATGATGTCTTAGTTGGTATTAACTTATTACGAGAAGGCTTGGACTTGCCAGAAGTATCACTCGTAGCTATTTTAGATGCCGATATGTCAGGTTTTCTACGTACTGAGACTTCACTTATTCAAACGATTGGACGAGCTGCCAGACACGTTGAAGGTCAAGTTATTTTGTATGGAGACAAAATTACCCCAGCTATGCAAGCGGCAGTTGATATAACAACTAAACGACGCAAAGTCCAAGAAGATTATAATAAAAAACACGGTATTACTGCTAAGACCGTGACAGCCAAAGAACATGAGAGTATGTTGGTAAATTAAAAAAGAACGGCCTTATTTGATCCGTTCTTTATCCTCTTAATGATCTTTAGTTATCATCAATTGAAGCTTTAGTAATTTCATTGCCCTTTTTTAAAATAGATACAAAAACCTTTTTATCTTTAGCCTTTGGATTCTCATTTCGATAAGTAACTAAGCTGGAGCCATTAAATACTCCATTTGCCATAAAATTTACCTTTATCTTCTGACCTTCTTCTGTAATAACATTAATCCTCCCTCTGTGATAACCATTTTGGTCCCAGAATAAATCTGGTTTTTCTTCAATAGGAATATAGCCATGTATATACATGCTATTTTGATCGAGTAATGTTACATAAACCACTCCTGAAAAAAATATAATAATTCCTAATATTACTAAAATATTTTTTATTCGCATTATTACCTCCTTAAATTTTTTATGTTCTAATCTTATTAATTCATATCATTTATTTTCTGTCAATAAAATAATAAAAATAGACCATTATTATTGACCTGTATTAATTATTTGTACACAATTATTCTACCTAATAATTAGACCCGAGTAGGCCATAATTTTTTATTGAAACCAGTTTACTTTCCATGACAATTAATTTAAATTTTCTAAAATTAATTCTCTATAACCTTCCCACATCGGCAAAATTTTTACTTCTTCAACTGAGGCCCATTTACTATCAATATGTTCACCACTAATAGTGATATTACTATCTGACATAGTACATCTATATATAATAAAAACCATATGGAGTGGTTCACCAATATCATTAATTCTTGATATAGCTTTAATAATTTGTCCTATAGAAATACTATCTACATTTAACTCTTCTTTTAATTCACGCGCCAAAGCTTCTTTTGGATCTTCACCATATTCAACTTTACCGCCAGCTAATTCCCACCAACCTTTCTTACCACCTTGTAATAGTAAAACCTTATTATCTTTAACAATGAAGGCCTTGACAACTACTTTTTGAAATTTCTTGTCCATTGCCTTAACTAACCTTCTTAATTATCTCCTCCAACTCTTCATCACTCGTGAAGTGAACTATTACTTCCCCACCTTTACGAACTCGCTTGATTTCAGATTTAGCACCAAAGAATTGTCGCAGTCTCATTTCCTTGTCTTTGTCAGCGTAATTAATTTGAACTCTCGCTTGCTTTGTACCTCCCATGCGTCTAGCCTCTGTTAAAGTACTATCAACATTTAAGTGACGAGTTTTGATTCGATTAAATAATTCAAATTGTTTTTGTTCACTATCAAGACCAACTAATATCTTGGCATGACCTTCGGTAATCTCTCCGTTGATAAGTGCTTCTTGAATTAACTGTGGTAGCTGCAAGATACGTAATGTATTAGTCACTACTGGTCGAGACTTACCCAACTTCTTAGCTAACTGTTCTTGATTGAGGTTAAACTCATCAGCAAGTTTTTTGTATCCTAGGGCGAGTTCCACTGCATTCAAATCTTCACGTTGAATATTTTCAATCAAAGCAATCTCCAACTTCTCTTGTTTGTCAGCTGCTCGAATAACAATCGGTACTTCTTTCAAACCCACTAAACGAGCGGCTCGTAATCTGCGTTCTCCTGCAATTAATTCATAACCATTTGCAGTCTTGGTAACAACCAATGGTTGAATAATTCCATACTCACGAACAGATTGAACCAACTCGCTAAGTTCTGCATCATTGAAACGAGTTCGTGGTTGACTTGGATTTGCAATAATAGCATCAGGACTGACACGCAAAACATCTGCCTCATTGGAGGAAGATTGTTGTGCCTGAGAAACTACAGGATCATTTTTTTGAGGAATCAGAGAACCCAATCCCCGACCTAATCCGTTAGACATAGAATTCATTTTGTTCATTATATCATTTTCCTTTAGCGCTGTCGTTCTCTAGTGGCTTGAATAACTTCCAAAGCTAACTTCTCATATGCTCGTCCACCTTTTGAAGATGGATCATAGTGCAAAATTGAACGACCATAGCTTGGAGATTCTGCTAATTTCACTGACCGTGGAATCACTGAACGAAAAATACGGTTGGGAAAATATTGATACAGTTCATTCAAGACTGAGGCTGATAAACGATTACGACGATCATACATGGTAATCACCGCACCCATGATACCTAATTGTGGTTTTAAATTATTCTGTACCAAACTAATCGTATGTAGTAATTGCCCCAATCCTTCCAAAGCATAATACTCACTTTGTACTGGAATTAATATTTCATCAGCTGCCACCAAACTATTAATTGTTAGTAATCCCAAAGATGGCGGACCATCAATAATAATGTAATCATAATCATCTCGAACTTTTTCTAAAATCATCGACAAACGAGATTCGCGATCAGAGACTGATACTAATTCAATACCCGCTCCAGCTAAAGCCATAGTAGAGGGCGCAACAGTTAAGCGATCTTGTAGTGTCCGTTTCAAAACAGATGATAAATCTTTAACACCAATAATAGCTTCATAGACTCCGGCTTCTAATTCCTTATGATCAATCCCTAATCCTGAAGTAGCATTGGCTTGAGGGTCAATATCAACTAATAAGACATGCTTTCCACCCTGAGCTAAGTAGGCAGCCAAATTTACGGCGGTAGTAGTTTTACCCACTCCGCCCTTTTGATTTACTATAGAAATAATTGAACCCATAGTCCTTAGTATATCGTTTCCTTTGACAATTTTCAATTTTCTAATTACAATTTTCTAGCATAAGCCTCGATGGCGGAACTGGTATACGCATACGACTCAAAATCGTACGGGGAAACCCATGAGAGTTCGATTCTCTCTCGAGGCACATATTGACACTAACTTTGTCTTATGTTACAATTCAGTAACTTATTTTAATACGAATCTAGTATATCTATGAAAAAAGAAATTCACCCAACATATTTTCCAACTGCCCAAATTAAGTGTGCTTGTGGCAATGTTATTGTTGTTGGCTCTACTCTACCTGAGCTTACAACTGAACTTTGTGCTGCTTGCCATCCTTTCTACACTGGTAAGCAAAAGCTGGTTGACACAGCTCGCCGAGTTGAGAAATTCCAAGCTAAGGCTGGTGCCAAGACTGCTTTGAAGACTGTCCGAGGCAAAACTGCTAAGCGCGCTGCTAAAGCTACTGTTAAAACCGCCAAGAAAGCCGACAAAAAGTAACTACGAAAACCCGATACTGACTTCAGTAGCTTTATGCTACTATGAAATCAGTGTCGGGTTTTTTGTTTGCCTCAACTAACACATTATATGTACGAAGATATTAAACAACAATTTACCGAAGTTGAAGCCGAACTCATGAGTCCGGAGATTCAAGCTGACCGCACAAAATTAACTACCACCGCCAAAAAACATGCTGAACTTAAAAGAGCCATTGATTTAATCAACCGCTTAGAAAAGGCCAAAGGAACTTTTGAGAATAATCTGAAAATGTTGAATGAGGAAAAGGATGAAGATTTGTTAGCCATGGCCAGTGAAGAAAATAAATCTCTAGAAACAGAAATTACTAACTTAGAAGTTGCTATTAAAGAAGAACTTTTCCCCGCTAACCCACTCGATAAGAAAAATGCCATCGTAGAAATCAGAGCAGGTACTGGAGGTGATGAATCAGCTTTGTTTGCTGCAGAGATTTTTCGTATGTATTCTCGCTTTGCTGAAAAACAAGGTTGGAAAATTGATATTTTAGATTCTAACCGTATAGGCCTAGGTGGATACAAAGAAATTATTTTTACCTTAGAAGGTAATGGTGTCTATGGTCTTATAAAATATGAAGGCGGAACTCACCGCGTACAACGAGTTCCTGAAACTGAAAAAGCTGGTCGCGTTCATACTTCTGCTGTTACTGTAGCCGTCTTTCCAGAAGCTGAAGAAGTTGATATTGAAATCAAACCAGGCGATATTAGAATTGATACCTTTTGTTCATCTGGTCCGGGTGGTCAAAGTGTTAACACAACCTACTCCGCTATACGCATTTTACACATCCCAACTGGAATTATTGTCTCTTGTCAGGACCAAAAATCTCAACACCAGAACAAAGAAAAAGCTTTACAAGTATTGCGTTCTCGATTATTACAAAAAGCTGAAGATGAAAAACGAGAAAAAGATTCAGCTGCGCGCAAAGAACAAGTGGGTACGGGTGATCGCAGTGACAAAATCAGAACCTATAACTTTCCTCAAGACCGTGTTACTGATCACCGACTTAAACAAAGCTGGCACTCTATTAACTTAATTATGGAAGGTGATATTAGAGAAATCATGTATGCCCTCAAAAAATACTTCACTGAACAACGTGAAACAAGCTCTTGAACAGGGTTTTCAAGTTCTCAGTAAAGCGAACATTTCTTCGGCTTGGTTAGATGTAGAAATTATTTTGGCAACGGTCCTGCATAAGGAGCGTTCTTTTGTTGTAGCTCATCCTGAATATATATTAACTAAATCTCAATTAGAAAAATTTCAAGCATTAATCAAACGTCGAAAAAATCATGAACCAATTGCCTATCTTACAGGCAAAAAAGAATTCTATGGATTAAAATTTACTGTTACGCAAGACACTTTAGTCCCTCGCCCAGAAAGTGAGCTGATTATTGATGAAGCTAAAAAAATTATTAAACCAAAAAGTAAAACTTTAATCATTGATATTGGTACTGGTTCTGGTTGTTTAATTATTTCTCTGCTTCATGAACTTTGTAAACATAATATTAAACCTCAAGGAATTGCTCTTGATATTTCAAAAAAAGCTTTACTGATTGCCAAAAAGAATGCCAAAAAACATAACATAAAAAATATTACTTTTTTACAAAGCAATCTACTCTCAACTATACTAAAGAAACCTTCAATTATTAAAAAGACTGATAACATTGTTATATTAGCTAATCTTCCATATCTAACTCCTAAAGAAATTCATGATGAAAAATCTATACACCAAGAACCTCGATTAGCGCTGGATGGTGGGCAAGATGGTTTAGATTTATATAGAAAACTAGTAAAACAAATAAATATAATAAAGGAATCAAATAAAAGCGAGATTTCTGTAATTTGTGAAATTAATCCTCACCAAAAAAAAGGTCTACAAAAAGCCTTCAATCAAAAGATACATTTTGTTAAAGATTTGAGTAAAAGAGTACGACTTGGAATTGTAAAGTACAAATAAAATACAGCAGAACATATTAAGCCCTGCTGTATTAATTCATTAAGACGGTCGCTGTATTGCGACAAAATTCCCTGAATTATTATTTACTATTAATAAATCATCAAGATCAACAATTTTATCACCAGTTACATCAGTTGTTACATAACCTGTTATATAATTACTCGCATCATTATAAACTGGAAGAACATCATAATTATCAATTGCTCCATTTTGATTAATATCACCGCTATACATTGCATAAGTAGTTGGTGAATTATCAACCAATACTTGATTACCACCATACGCCTGGGAACTACCTGAGGTGAAATTATAACTGTAACTTCCGCCATTAGAAATTGAAATAGGGTTAGTACTCCAGGTTTCAAGAGAATTTCTATGTTTCACTATTACATAATAATTACCTGCTGTAGTATTAGTAAATGAAAAACTTCCAGTAAAATTTACTGAATCTAAAACTGCGATTGCCGAATCTTCAATTACATACGGAACAAAATTATTTCTCAAGTAAGCTCTGACTGTATCTTTCATGGCTGTTCTATTAGTTCCGGTATTGTAAAAACCTTCTTGAAGAACAGTAGTAGAAAAATTAAAACTAACTGGTATCTTAACTGTGGCTCCCCAAATCTGATGTCTACCACCGGAAGTTGGCCCTTGTTCAGTCCAACATGCAAATAATTTTCCATTACCAATGGAGGTTAGGCCTATGTAATCACCTTGGTAACCAATCACTGGCAATCCTGAGAGTGGTTTTGGCCTAAATTTATGATCAGAAACTTTTATATCTATCCATGTATTTCCTTGATCAGTTGATCGAGAAAGATACATTTCAGCTGAATCATGTGCAGAGCTATTTCTTGTGCTGTAATACAAAACATTAAGGGCTCCTCCGTCGTCGACTTTATTACAAGAAAACCATTCATAAGAAAAATTAGTATTTTGATTCACTTTACTTCTTGTCCAGCTGGTTCCCAAGTTGGTCGACTTCATAAGAATAATATCAGCCGAGTCAGTCGCTGGAGAAAAATTCTTTTCTGCAGTGACAACATATATATTTCCGCTATTTTGATCAATATCTATCCTTGGTAATCCATTAGCACGTATTGTGTCACTTGAAAGATTTAATAAGTCAGTTGTCCTAATACCATTCATATTAACTGCATGATTTGTTACATTAACCCAGTTAACACCGCCATTTGTTGATTTTGCAAACCCTAATGAATCTTCAGTACCAGTATATGGATACACACTATGTGCCCATACTGCATAAACAACTCCCTGATACGTTCTTAAATCAACTCCTATATCATAACGATTTGAAGTACCTATTGTTATTTGATTTGCATATGACCAACTAACTCCTCCATTATTAGTATACGAACAAACAATCCGAAGGTCATTTAGGGTGGAAAATGCGCAATACGTCCTTCCATAATAAGGGCTTGATGGATCACTATCAGTAGTCATAAATCCCTTGTCAGACGAAGTAGAACTCCCGGGGATTATTACTGGCTGCGACCAGGCTATACCAGAGTCAAGTGAGTAACTTACAGCATATTGTTCACTTGAATGTATATGTGACAATAAAAATATTCCATCTTTATCAATCACGACTGATGGATCTCCATAATTAGTACCCGTTGTGTCACTTCCATGCCAGGTCATCCCTTGATCAGTACTTATATAATGGCCACAACTCAACCATATTCCAGGTAAACCAAAAACGTTAGCTGAAGCAAATAAAATATTTGGATTCTTAGGATGAGCGGTAACAATCGTCTCAGATTGGGTTCCTATATTAGAGGCATAAAGTCTAAAATTCGCACCAATAGAAAAGACTCCTTGTGACGTGGAGAGGAACCTTGTTTCGTAATTAGGATTTATGCCTGTACCCTTGTTAGGTAAGGGTGCATAGGTATTTATTCGACCAGCTTTACTAAAGCCAAAGTAGAGAGAATCCTGCGAATACAGGCTTTCTGCAATCAATATCATTGCGATAGAGATTAAAACTAATTTTTTCATTGTTTGTTTTTTTGTTTAATTTTAAAATGAACTTTGGACAACCATTTAACCATCCATAAAAAATATTGTCAATAAATAAAGAATCCCTTGTTCAGGGATTCTTTTATTAGGTTAACTTATTTTAATAAAAATTCTACAAAATAGTATTATTAATTTATCGGTTCGAAATTTGCCAAAAAGTTACAGTAAATACTACTCACTGGATCCATAGTTGCATATAAGGTACCCCTAGTTGGGCCTGATTGAGATGGACAATCTCCCATTCCTGTAGACCATGAGACAAATTGATAACCTGGATTAGCTACTGCTTTTAAAGTTGCTACTTGCCCATAGCGCATAGAAAAATTTGAGCCAGTTACAATCCCACCTACTGGAGGCTCGGCCAAAGCTTGTAAACGAAAGTTTGAAAATTTAGGATTTTGAGTTTTTGTATATGGATGAAAGTCTTGTGCAAATCCGATAAAACGACCATCAGAGTTACCAACTTCCAAAGGATAATTCAAGCCAATATCAGCCTGATTATCATTAGTCACATCAACCAAATCATATAACTGATAAGCTTCTGTTCCATCTTGTAGTATATAGCGGTTACCTTTTGAGTTATAAGACAAAGCAAGATTAAAACCAATATTACTCACCCATTTTTCACCAATAATAATGTTATTGTATATACGATGATTACTACCTGCAATATACAAAGCAAACACACTAGGATCAAGCGCATGAATAGTATTACCTGTGACAATATTTTCGGTATCTCTGCTAATAAATAATCCATTTTTTCCAACTGCTTTATTATTTATCACTTGATTTCTTGCACTTGTAATAAAAAGTGCAACAGAAAACTCTCCATTAACTCTGTTGTTTATTAAAGTATTGTCAGAACCTCTTCCAGTAAGATCTCCGATATATATACCGCCTATAGTTGGTCCAAAAGGACCTTTAGTTGAAACAACATTACCTTCCAGTCGATTAAAATACCCTTGAACCCGAATGCCTGAACCCCATGTACTCTTTATTGTATTTGCTTCCAATATATTATTTGATCCCTTAAGCGAGAGACCATCATTTGAATAATCGCCTAAAGCGGAAACTAGATTATTTTTGATAACCATAGAATCACCCTCTATATTTAGACAATGACCATAAAAACAATCGATAATATTCTCAAAAAAAGATATATTAGAACTACTAATAGACACGGCTTTTACATTATTTTCTGATCGATTCTTTTCAACAACACTATAATCACTTAAAAGCATAAAAAGAGGAGTAGCTTGATTACCGGCATTAACAATCTGATTCTGACGTAAAACTGAATGAGGAGAACTTGTTACCCAAATACCACAAAATGATACACTCTCAATATAATTATTCTCTGCAGTAAAATAAGGAGTGTTATTTACATAAATACCACGCCAAAAATTATTAAGATGACAGTTTGAAACTGTTGCACCCTCAGCATCACCACTAATATATACCCCATCGCCTCCACCAGTAGTGGAAGTTATTTCATGGCCCATACAGTCAAGAGTAATATTTGGCGCTTCAATAGCAAAGCAACCATACGAAGGGCTTATTAAATCACCAGACAATTGATATAACGTATCTGGTTCGCTGAGAGAACCACAATCTTCCACAATAACAACTTTCTGTTCCGAAAGAGTAGAATCTGCAGCCTTAATAACTGTACTAGCTTTTGAAGAATGGCCTCCTTGAAGTAAAAAAAGAGAAAGCAATAATATAAAAAAAATATTTCTCATCATTTTACTGTTAAGAAACTTACTAAGATTATTCACCATATAATAAAAAATAATTATTAAAAAAGTAGGATTGGTATCCTACTTTTTATCACCTTCTTCTTTTTTCTCTTCCGTCTTGGTAGCGTCGGTTGCAGCGGCTGCTTCACCTTCAGCTACTACTGGGGCTTCTTCCACCACCTTCTTAGGTTCAACCACATTAACAATCATATCGCTCAAATTATGTTTGAAGACTACTCCTGCAGGCAAGGTAACATCAGACACGTGAATGGCATCGCCAATTTCTTTAAGAGAGGACAAATCAATATCAATTTTTTGAATCAAGTCAGATGGTAAACATTCAATTTCCAAAGTATTGAAATTCTGAATAACAATACCCCCGTGAGTTTTCACTGCCGGAGCTTCGCTTATAAATTCCAAAGCCACTTCAGCTACAACCTTTTCTTTCATATTCAACTTAAAGAAGTCAACATGGATAATGCGTTGTCTAACTGGATCAACTTGAAAATCTTTGACGATAACTGGATATTCCTGTCCATCATCAAGTTTCAAACTAATCAGACCAGATTCTCCGCTCTTCGCAAAGACATGTTCAAACTCTGGTCGTTTTAGATTCAATGAAGTATTTTCAACTCCTGAACCATACATAACTGCAGGTATAATATCCTTTTTGTCAGCTAACACTTCTTGACGAGTTGTAGCGTTTAGATTAATTGCTTGTGACATACTATGTAATAAAGTTTATAAAATGCGAGCCTACCGTTTGGTTGTGGATCGACTGATAATATTTTGCATTATGCCCGCTAACATCATATGGGCTAGGAGAGCACTACCTCCATAACTCACAAAGGGCAACGGAATACCAATAACCGGTAAAATGCCTATATTCATCCCAATGTTAATAAACATTTCAATAAAAATCAAGCCCGCACCCCCAATAATGATTAATGACCCAAAATAATTACGCACATTAGGCAGAACAACAATAAGCCGATATAACAATAAGACAAAGCAGCTAATTACCATTAATACCCCCACTAAACCCAGTTCCTCAGCCACCACGGCAAAAATAAAGTCGGTATTAGCTTCAGGTAAGAACTTAAGCTGTGACTGAGAACCAAAGCCTAGTCCTCTTCCATATAATCCACCAGCGCCAACAGCAATAATCGCCTGACGTACATTATAATGAGTGGAAGCAGCTGAAGGCTTTAAAAAACTAGAAATGCGCTGACGCTGATAGTCCTTAAACACAAATTGCCATGATAGTCCAAAAACTACTATCAAACCTAAAGCCGTGATAATAAAATATTTTTTTTCAAAGCCAACTGCCGCTATAAAAATTCCCCAAATAGCAAAGAGTAAAGCTGAAGAACCAGTATCAGGTTGGAGCAAAACTAAGACAATGCAAACTAAAACAGTGGCACCACTCATCAAAAAATGTTTCAAGGGTCTAATTGAGACTGAGGCTTTAGAAAAATATCGACCTAAACAAATAATTAAAATAATCTTCACTAACTCAACTGGCTGCAATCCAAAACCACCAATATTAAACCAACCTCTAGTTCCATTAACTGTTTCACCAAATATCAAAACAGCGATAAGCAAGACTAAACCAAAAATAAATAGGTAGACGGCGTAACTATATAAATGATGAAAATCAAACCAAGCAAAGACAAAGTAAATAATTAAGCCAATAATAACAAAAGCTACTTGTTTACGAAAAAATAATAAATCGCTCCCGGTTTGTCCAAGACTAATACTATAGATTTCTGCTAAACTAAAGCAAACCAAGACAATAATTGGTCCAAATAAAAACCAATCAATTCTTTTTAAGTGGAGTAAGATAGTTCGAACCATTTATTGAGAATACGGAAGATAGACTGAGTCGTCAAGCACATTGACGTCAGGTATTATTTCAATTTGATTCACAAATCCATTCACCCCCGGCCAGCTTAAACTAACCTCTTTTGATTCTCCAGATCGGAAATCTTTTATAATATGTTGATTAATTGAAACAATTGTCTGATTACTCTTAAGCACAATTATTAAACGTAGATCTTTATACCCAAATGCCCCACTATTTGTTATTTTAAAATCAACTTGTCCAACATTAATCTTCTCAGACAAACCACTGTCTTGACCCGGGGTAAAAACTGCTTTATCAATTTTAATATTCAAGTGTTCTTTTTGAAAAGCTGCCCAATCAGCAATACGATGAGGATTGACTCGATCACCACTCAAACTATCAATCACAAAATTAGCCGATAACTGACCAGCAGGAATTGGTTGTTGCAGAGCCATAATATACTTAGTGGCACCAGGCAAAACAAAGTCACTACCAGAAGACACTACTTGTCCACTTATTTCAAAATGATAATTAAAAAAGACGAGAAATTTATCATGATTATTAACTACCGTAGCAAATAAATCTGCTTTACTATTCTGAACTGGTAATATTTTTGTTTCAAAAATACTTAATAGATTTTCACTATACCGCGGAGATCTCACCATATTTTGTGACGAAGTTAAATCAGCTAACATTTGTTGGTGTTGGGCTTTTTCCACTAACATGTAATGCCCAAAACCATACAACGAATAGCCCCAGGTTCCTAAAGAAATTGCCACTAGAATACCAATCCAGATAATAGTTAATTTCTTTCGGTTACGTAAAAACCACAGACCAATATCTAATCGCGTGCTTGAAACCGTAGCATCACTATGAAATGTCTGCAGAGGCGGAGTGGTAATATTTTTTGAATTAATATTTTGAAAAGCCATACTATATTATTCTTCTTTGTAGTCTAAGACTGGTCCAGCTACTAACATCTTCTGACCATTAATTTCATAAATCATTAATAATAATTTCAAAGGGGTAAGAGTCTGTTTAGTATTTTGCGTTCTCTTTGATATAGGATCATAGAAACCAACATTCACAGTTCGTGATCCAACCTTACTAACTGTATACTGACTAACTAACTCAACAATAAACTGGTAATTGTCAGCCGACAGTGTTTCGCCTTTAAGTTCTTTGCGACCAATCTCTCTAATCTTGGTTAACTTATCAATTAACTCTTTAAATTGTGAGTCAGTATCTTTAACTACCTGAAGAGCTGCTAGTGCTTGAAACAACATAGTACTATTAGCTAGTAATTCATCATTCAAAGCATTCTGCGTTTCAATAAAATGAATATTAGTGTCGTCATTAGAAGGAGTACTTTGCAAATTTGGATCAGTTAAACGACGATTTATCTGCCACTCATCAGCTGAGACTGACATATTTGTTAAGCCACTTAAAGCTAAGGTGGTTTGACGATCTTTCCAGGCAGGGGTTTTTGAGTATGGCAAACCAGTTAATTTTTCGTTAACGTAGGGTTTAACAATACTAAGTGTTGTCCAAAAATTATTAACATACCACTCACCTTTATTGTAATTAGCTAATTCATTCATTAATGAAGTTCGTTGAGATGAATAATCTTTGTATTTAATATTATCGGTGATAAACGGTGTAGTCGGTGTATCAGTAGTTACTGTTCCTAAGATATCAAAACCAATCCCCCGGCAACGATATGATTCTTTCTTGATGTTGTTATAACAAGCAGTCATAACCTTGCCAGAATTATTGCCAGGTAGTGCATATGAACCAGCTGAAGCAAACGTTAAACGATCATATATATAATGATCAGGCCAATAGCTAGTCTGTAGTAAACGCATGCCAAGGCCTGAACGGATAGAGGCCGTAGTATCATTTAATCCCCCTTCGGCTGGCTTAAAGTAAATACTCTTTAGCTTCTCCTGCATTTTCTCTAAATTCTTAATAGTGTCTGAGGCAAAAATATCTTCAATGTTTTTATCAGGAAAAACTTCTTGTCGAACAGTTTGATAATGAAGATAGGTTAATCCGCTGCTTAGTCCTGAAAAAAAACTAGTAACTTTATAGACTTTAGCCCAATCATTTTTTAAACCTTGATTAGCTGACATGTCCTCACTGATTAAATAGGCGGCGATTTGATTTATTGTCCAATCATCTTGATCTAACAAACAATCAGGACACAGGTCATTACGATACCTCAGAGGAAAAATAGTTGATTGCCAACGACTAGCTTGGTAAAAATTTTTAAGTTTAGCACTGGTCGCATAATCATTTGGAACTTTGAAATCAACATAATTTCGGAGATATAACATGACTGGTGATTTCTCGGTTTTATTAGCCGCTGCAATTAAGGTTATTTCTTGATTAATATCATCCATTAAATATTCTGGAGTAGTGAACTGATACTTAGTAGCTTCGCTTGGACTAAAAATAGTTGTATTACTTAAATCTTCAGTTTTTCCAACTTGATTAGCCTTTGGACTTAATAATTGTAATGAAGTGGCAAAGTAAGCTGCTTCAAGTCGCTGTGCTTCTAACAATGGATCAGTGGTGACACCTAACTTTCTCCGACGTTCCAAATATCGGTTATTAGCTACTTCAAACATTTGTTTATTAACCTTCCATAGATTTTCATAAAAAAATGAAGCTTCAACATCTTTATAAATTTGTTTCAAGGAATTTTGATAGTAGTACAGCAAAAAATCTGAGGTGACCAAGAGCGGTACACTGCGTTGCTTAAGTTCATTATAGACAGTAAAAAAATTATCGCCCCCCTTTGGAAAAGGGTTTGGAATAATAGCAAAACCGTTTTTATTCAAAGTTGGTAGTGCATTATCAAGATTAATTTTTCGTGAGACCGTATAATAATTAGCTACCTGTGATTTTACATTTAACGGCAAATCAACATTTTTTATACTCTGTGGATAGGTTTCAGTCTGACTTTTATAAAAAGAACCAAAAGCTAAGTTTTCTGCTTTAAAATCAGGATTTTTTGGATCAGTAATTAAATCTTCTGAGGAAGGAATAGGGTTTTCCGGTAACTGAATTGGTGGATTTTCAGTAACTTGAGGTGGAGCTTTTTTCCGTTTACTCACTGCGTTCAAATACCACCAAATACTCCCACCCATCATGAGTAGCAATAAAAATCCACCAACGACTAACAAAATTTTCTTACGTTCTTTAAGTGGTGGAGTGTTTGGTACAACGGCTTGCTCTGGTGGCACTATTGAAGGTAAATGGTCAATAAACATAATATACATAGTATACCATATATATAGTCTTTTGAGATGAAAAAGTGACGATTTATTGTCTTGCCAAACGGTCTTTTTTTTGCTATTCTGAGAGTAATATGACAAAAACAGTTAAAGCTCCAAGTTCAAATTATAATGCGGAATCAATCACCGTTTTAGAAGGACTTGATCCGGTTCGTAAGCGTCCTGGAATGTATATTGGTTCAACCTCATCAGCTGGTTTACACCATCTTATTTGGGAAGTAATCGATAACTCAATTGACGAAGCTATGGCGGGTTTCGCTACTGAAGTAATCACTACCCTCACAGCAGATGGGATGGTAGTAGTCTCTGATAATGGTCGTGGTATTCCAGTGGATATTCATAAAGGTACTAAAGTTTCAGCTCTAGAAACTGTTCTAACTAAATTACATGCTGGTGGTAAATTTGGTGGTGGTGGTTATAAAGTTTCTGGTGGTCTACACGGAGTAGGTGTCAGCGTTGTTAATGCCCTAAGCTCATATCTTCGAGCTGAAATCCATCTAAATGGTAAAATCTGGACTCAGGAATATAAACAAGGAGTTCCACAAAAGAAAGTAGCCGCTACGGGTAATACTAAAAAAACTGGTACCACAATTATTTTTAAACCAGACGCCACTATTTTTGAAGAATTAGAATTTAATTGGGGTAAAATCTTAGACCGACTTCGTCAGCAAGCCTATCTAACAAAAGGAATAACCCTACATTTAATTGACCAACGAGAAAATCATACTCCTAAACACTTCACTTTTTACTTTGAAGGTGGTATTAGAACATACGTAAAATCTTTGCATCGTAACAGTACGGTAAAAAATGAGACTATTTTCTATGTTGAAAAAGAATTAAATGACACAAAAGTAGAAGTGGCACTGCAATATAACGATGGTTTTAATGAAAATGTTCAAGCGTTTGCCAATAATATCATCAACCCGGGCGGTGGTACTCACCTAGTTGGTTTCCGAACTGCCCTGACCCGTATTCTTAATTCATATGCTCGTGGTCATAATTTATTGAAAGAAAAAGACGAAAATTTAACTGGAGACGATGTTCGTGAAGGTCTAACAGCTATCATTAGTGTTAAGCTAGGTGATCCTCAATTTGAAGGCCAGACTAAGGACAAGTTAGGAAATGCTGAAATTAAAACCTATGTTGAACAAGTCATGGGTGATTCCTTTACTACATTCCTAGAAGAACACCCTCGAGAAGCTGAGGCTATTGTTGCCAAATGTTTTCTGTCAGCTCAAGCTCGTATTGCTGCTCGAACTGCCCGAGCAACTATTCTACGTAAAGGTGCCCTAGAAGGCATGACACTTCCTGGTAAGCTAGCTGATTGTTCAAGTCGCAAACCTGAAGAATCAGAGTTATATATTGTTGAGGGAGACTCAGCTGGCGGATCGGCCAAACAAGGTCGTGATCGTGGTTTTCAAGCCATTCTACCACTGCGAGGTAAAATTCTTAACGTAGAACGGGCTCGTCTTGATAAAATGTTAGCTAACAATGAAATAAAGAATTTAGTCATTGCTTTGGGAACGAATATTGATGATCAATTTGATATTACTAAACTACGTTATCACCGTATTATTATCATGACTGATGCTGATGTTGACGGAGCTCATATCCGTACTCTGCTCTTAACCTTGTTCTTCCGTCATTTTAATGAATTAGTAAGAGATGGGTATCTCTATATTGCTCAACCACCTTTGTACCAACTAAAAAAGGGCTCAACTGTCCGCTATGCCTTCTCAGATGAAGAAAAAAATTCTTTTATTAAAGAATTAGGTGGTGGTGAAGCTGAAGTAATTGAAAATCCAGAAGAAGAAGGTAGTGACGCCACTGATACCGAGGAAGAAGCTGAGACTAAAAAAGTTAAAGGTGCTACCAAGATTATGATTCAACGTTATAAGGGTTTAGGAGAAATGAATCCTTCTCAGCTTTGGGAAACAACTATGGATCCAAGCACTCGAGTTATGAAGCAAGTAACTGTTGATGATGCCGGCGGTGCTTCTGAAACCTTTGAAATGTTAATGGGTGGAGATGTTGCTCCTCGTAAACACTTTATTCAAACTCATGCCCAAAAAGTAGAAAATCTGGATATTTAAAACTGCCTATATTTAATTAACCAATATAAAAAAGAGCCTAGGCTCTTTTTTATGTAGTATCTAAATGTTTTCGTTTCTATTTATTCAAATTAATAAATGGCAAGGAAGCGTCAGGGATCATCTGACTTGGTAATACTCCATTCCATTTTTCAATAGCGGCTCGTTGAACTTCAAGGGCTTTTAAATTAACGTACTTGTCATTATTAGCTGCGTCAGATTGAAGCTTAATAGCTTCGGCTTCAGCTTTGGCTTGAGCTACGCGCTGTTCAGCTTCAGTCTTAATTCTTTGCAAATCATTTTCGGCTTTAAGGGCTGATTGTTGAGCTACCTGCTTAGCTTCCACAGCTTTTTCATATTCATCGCTAAATGAGAAATCAATAATTGAAAAATCATCAACTACAAAATATCGACTAAGACGATTAAATAGCTCTGTTCTAATCTCATCTTTAACCCGAGCACGTTGTTCAATTAGCTCTTGAGCAGTGAACTTGGCAGTTACTGCCTTTACACTTTCTTGAATTGAAGGGTCAATTAAACGAGACTCATAGTCATTACCAACCTCTTGCCATAGCTTGTTAACCTCATCACCCTTAAGGTGATAGTTTAAGGCTAGCTGGCTTTCCACTGTTTGAATGTCTTTGGAATAGGCTAACGCCTTACTTTCCAACTTCTGGGTTTGGATATCAACCTTAGCTACTTTTTGGACAATTGGAATACGGAAGTGAATACCTTCACCCATAATATTATCCTGGACTGCTCCAAAATTCATAACTACACCTCGTTTTCCAGCTCCGACCAAAACAAACGGATTAACGATTGAGATGATAATAAAAACACCAATAACAATCAATAGCCATTTAATGGCTTTCTTATAACTATTAGCTGATGTGGTTTCCATATTACTATGGAAACTATTTCATCATGCTTTGTCCTTCAAGCACCTGACTGCGATATGACATATTGGCAATGCCAACCAAGTAAGAGATGGCTACTACTAACACGACAATCACAATGCCAAAAATCATGTTAAGATTTTTTTGGCTAAAATTCTTTTGACTCATATTTTTATTGTTCATAAAAATGTTAATAAGTTAAATTAATAGGTACTATTAATTATAAAGGTTATTTAATTCTTTTTCAATCTCCATCAACCGATTATACTTCGCAACTCGTTCTCCGCGTGCCGGTGCACCAGCTTTTATTTGTCCTGCGTTGGAAGCAACAGCTAAATCTGCGATGAAATCATCCATGGTTTCACCACTGCGATGAGAAATAATTGTTTTCAATCCGTGACTATGTGCTAATTGAATGGCAGCCATTGTTTCTGTTAATGTTCCAATTTGATTGGGCTTTATTAACACGGCGGTAGTAGCCTTTTCCTGAATCCCCCGTTCAATTCGATTAACATTTGTCACGTACAAGTCATCACCAACAACTTGCGTACTTGTAACACTGCTTGTAAATTCACGAAATGAATTCCAATCATCTTCCCCAAACGGATCTTCAATTGAGACTAAGAAATATTTTTTAATCAAATCATGATACCAGGCCATGAGTTTTCCACTGTCCATTGGTCCCTGTTTTTTCAAATGATACTGTCCATTGCGATACCACTCTGAAGCAGCTGCATCAATTGCCAAGGTAATATCTTCACCAGCTGAGTAGCCTGCTTTGGTAATGGCTTGAAGGATAAGGGTGAACGGTTGTTCGTTACTAGTAACTTCTGGAGCAAAGCCTCCTTCATCGCCTAAGGCTTCTGATAAACCTGCCTCTGTAATAATATCTTTCAACGTTTCATAGACCTCAGTCCCAATTCTAATTCGATCAGCCATGGTGTCAGCTTGAGGCATTATCATATATTCCTGAATATCAGTAATCCAATTAGCATGAGCTCCTCCATTCATTATATTCATTAAAGGTGTAGGCAAAATATATTCTTGACCAGCTTCTGGAAAATATGAACGTAAGTAGACAAATAATGGCATTTTTTGAGCTAGAGCAGCCGTACGAGCCGCTGCTAAGGAAACTGCTAAGATAGCATTACCACCTAATTTTGACTTATTAGCCGTACCATCAAGTCGTAGCATAATATCATCAAGATTTTTTTGTTCGGTGACTTCTTGACCAACTAAAGCTGTTGCAATAGTCTCTTCAATGTTCTTAACCGCATGCAAGACGCCTAAACCATAGTAGCGTTCTGAACGACTATCACGCAGTTCAAGAGTTTCATAGGTACCAGTTGAGGCACCAGAAGGAACTGAGGCTGTTCCTGAGGTACCGTCTGCTAATCTCACAGTTGCTTCAACAGTCGGGTTACCGCGGCTGTCGAGTATTTCTCGAGCCGTAATGGAAATAATTTTCATATTACTTAATTATACCGTATCACCTTAATTTTTCCTATAAACCTCGACAAAAACAACAATTTCCGCTAAGGTATATAAACTATGAAACTAACATTACAATATCTAAAAAAGCACAAAAAGAAATTAGCTTTGATTCTTGGCCTGGCTACTATTAACCAGGTTTTTTCACTGTTGGATCCACAAATCTTTCGTTTATTAATTGACGGTTATGTTAATCGTGCTGGCCAACTATCATCTGACGACTTTATTCGCGGGGTTGGCTTGTTACTGCTTGGTTCTGTGGCAGTAGCCTTGATCTCCCGAATTGCCAAAAACTTTCAAGATTATTATGTTAACTACGTAACACAAAATATTGGTACATCACTATATGGTCGAGCCATTAGTCATGCCCTGCGACTACCATATTTTGTCTTTGAAGATCAAAAATCAGGAGAAATTCTCCAAAAAATCCAAAAAGCTCGTATTGATAATCAAGCCATTATCACCAGTGGTATTAACGTTGTCTTTGTTTCCTTGGTTGGCCTATTATTTGTTCTTATCTATGCCGCCACTGTCCATTGGTTGATCTTTTTAGTATATTTTTTGCTCTTGCCTCTCTTAGGCACATTTACCTTCTTTATTAGTCGTCGGATTAAAGCTGCTCAACAAACCATTGTGAAACGAATGAGTGCTTTAGCTGGCTCAACTACTGAAACATTACGTAACGTGGAATTAGTGAAAAGCTTGGGTCTAGAGCAACAAGAAACTGACCGATTAAATGAAGTAAACACTGAGATTCTGAACTTAGAGTTAATTAAAATTAAGTTGGTTCGTAAATTAAGCTTTATTCAAGGCTCTTTGATTAACCTTTGTCGTTCAGGCCTTATGCTCTTAATGTTATGGTTAATCTATAACCATGATATTAGCTTAGGCCAATTCTTCAGCTTACTCTTCTACTCTTTTGCTATCTTTGGGCCACTATATGAGTTAAGTAATGTAGCTTCACAATATCAAGAAGCTAAAGCCTCCAACGAAGTTCTGGACAATATATTGAATATGAAACCAGAAGAAACAGTTGGTCGTGATACAATAATTGATCATATTACTTCACTTAACTTTGAAGGTATTACCTTTAAATATAATGATGAAACAGAGCCAGCCTTGGCTAATATCTCTTTGGCTATTAAGCCAGGTGAAACAGTAGCTTTTGCTGGTCCATCAGGCTCTGGGAAAACCAGCTTGATTAAATTATTACTTGGTCTATATCAACCTACCAGTGGCTCTATTCTAATTAATGGCCATAATACGCAAACTATTAAACCAGAAAGCTTTAAAGAAAAACTCAGCTATGTTTCCCAAGATACTCAATTATTTGCTGGTACTATTCGAGCTAACCTCTTATTTGTTAATCCAAAAGCCAGCGACGAAGAATGTATCGAAGCAATGAAACATGCAGCTGCCTTGAGCTTATTAGAACGAGGTGACCAAGGTTTAGATACTAAAATTGGAGAAGGTGGCTTAAAAATCTCAGGGGGAGAAAAGCAACGTCTTGCTATTGCGAGGGCCCTGCTTCGTAAGCCAGACGTAATTATCTTTGACGAGGCTACATCCAGTCTTGATAGTATTACTGAAAAGGCTATTACTGAAACTATTAAGAATATTACTGTGGCTAAACCAGAATTAATTACCATTTTAATTGCCCATCGTCTCTCGACTATCATGCATGCAGATGAAATTTATGTTCTGGAAAAAGGTCATATAACTGAACATGGTAGTCATGAAGAACTCTTAAAACAACCAGGCTTATATTCTGCTCTCTGGCGACAGCAGAATGGTGAGTAACCAGTGGTATACTATCTATATGACAGAATCACCTAAAAAAATCTTTATTGGGGTCGCTTGGCCATATGTTAATGGCGATATTCATTTTGGACATTTAGCCGGCTATCTTATCCCTGCTGATATTTTTGCCCGTTTCCAACGGTTTGTTGGCAATGACGTTATGATGGTGTCTGGTTCAGATTGTTTTGGTACACCAGTGACGGTTGAAGCTGACAAACGAAATACTACCCCAGCCGTAATTATTGAAGAGTATCATCCTAAACATGAAGCTCTCTTTAAAGAGCTTAACCTCAGTTTTGATCTTTACACCAGAACTGATAATCCTGTGCATAAGGAAATTGTACAGGATTTATTTGTGACATTACTTGAAAAAAAATTACTGTATAAAGATACAACTGATCAATATTACTCAGAAACTGAAAATCGTTTCTTACCTGACCGCTATGTGGAGGGTACGTGTCCTTATTGTGGAGATATTGAGGCTCGCAGCGACCAATGTGATAATTGCGGTCATGTGCTGGTTCAAGGAGAGTTAATCAATCCCATAAGTAAATTAACCAAGTCCCCTGTTACAATGAAGTCTACCGAACATTATTTCTTTGATTGGCCAAAGTTAGAAAAATTCCTTGGTACCTATCTAGCGGATTTTGGACCAGCCTGGCGACCTTGGATTTATAATGAATCAAAACGTTGGCTAGAGAATGGCCTTAAACCTCGATCAATTACCAGAGACCTAGACTGGGGCATAGAAATTCCAGCTGACCGTATTCCAGCTGACCAATTAATTGCAGGTTATGAGCATAAACGAATCTATGTGTGGTTTGAAGCAGTCATAGGTTATCTATCAGCTTCTATTAAATTATCTCGCGATCAAGGTAATAATGATCTATGGCAAGAATTTTGGCACAACACCAAAGCTAAGCATTTTTACTTCATGGGTAAAGATAATTTAGTATTTCATACCATTTTTTGGCCGGGCCAACTTCATGCTTATGATGAAAAACTTCATTTACCTGACTTCCCTGCTGTTAACCAATTCTTAACCTTAAATAACGAAGCATTCTCTAAAAGCTTTGGCGTAACACTTGATCCACTAAAAATTCTTAGGGACTTCGATGTTGACTTGATTCGCCTCTACCTTTGTTTAATTATGCCAGAAAATCATGACAGTGATTTTTCCTGGACTGATTTTATTACCAAGGTTAATAATGTTATCATCTCTAACCTCGGTAATTTCCTTTTCCGTACGCTAAAACTATCTGAAGGGTTAACCTTTACAAATACGAATCCAGATAAAACTGTGGTAACTGAAGTAACTAATGCTTTAACTGAAGCTAAGGATCTACTTCACGGCTGTAATTTCAAACGATACGCCGAACGTTTATTAGAATTATCAGCCTATGGTAATAAATATCTATCTGATACAACTCCGTGGACAGTTAAAAAAACAGATGAAGCCAAGTACCATGAAATCATGCACAGCTCATTAGTCATCAGCCTAGCGTTGGCCACTATGCTTTCCCCAATTGTACCAGTATCTGCCAAACGTCTAACTTCCATGCTTAATATCTCTATAGAAACCTGGCCTTCTTCTACTGATCTCTTAGACATGGTCAAAAATATTACTATCACCTCACCTGAACCATTATTTAAGAAGATTGAAGCTGATCCAGCTGATTTTAATGAGCGATATAAGTAATTACTTATTAAAAAATCCTCTGTATTACAGAGGATTTTTTTTATATGCGAATTTATTCATTAGCTAACTCCAGAAAGGCATTTTTTATATCATCTTCACTTTCAAATATGCTACTTAAAGCTAAACCAGTGATGAGATGATGCTTACCGTCAAAACGGTCAAGGCTTTTACTATCAAAGCCAGAGAAATATTCATTGTTCATAGGGGTCTTTTTATTTTACTGCATCTCACTTTTAATATCAACCAAACGACGAAGGATTAAATCCCGTAAATCAGGAATGGCTGATCGTAAAAATATAGTCATACCGTCAACATCTTCTTCATCTAATAACCTTTCTAAGTCTTCCAGTTGGTCAGCTGTTAAGTTGTCAAAAATTACCTGACTGATTTCTCTGTTTATCAATTCAATGAGTTCCTGACGAATTGTTTCATACCCCGCTTCATCAAGTCCTGAAACATATTTAGCTTCAATCAAACAATCTGCAAAATATCCAGCAAAGGCTTCTTGATCTTTTAATAAATCCATAGTTAATAATAATAATCTGCATTATAGCATATCACACAACGTGGAAAAATAAAAAATAATATTACTTATTTCTGTTCAGTGTTATGTAATCGAAACTTTAATATCTTACAATTCTTTACTAAACCATCTTTATAAGATTCCATTTGTTTGTTAGTCAGCTTTTTAAAATAACCACGAGCTACTTTTAGAATTGGTAAATGAGTTACAATCAAAACATTATTATAATCGGTTTTCTTTAAATCAGCTAAAAATTCAGCTAGCCGTTTTTTCATATCTTCGTATGATTCACCACCCTTGGGACGCGTTGTGAAAATATTTTTTTGTTTAGCTCGCCAGTCATAAAACAAGGTTACGTTTTTACCGTCAAAGCCAGTACTACGGTCATTTAAACGTTTATCACTAAAAACTCGAACATGATGATAGCGATTAATTAACCGAGCTGTTTGCTTGGTACGAAATAATTGAGAAGTAATAATAACATCAAATTTTTCTTTGGCTAATATCTTAGCCGCAGCTTCTGCTTGTTCTCGACCTAAAGCAGTAAGCCGAACCTTAGGGTTCGGTTTACTATTACATAGATTCTTGACGTTGTAGTTGGTTTGGCCATGACGAAGAAAAGTTAGTTTCATGAAGGAAGAGTTAGGTTAATTAATGGGAATTAGAAACTGTTGTACAACAATTTATGTCCTCTGATCGCACCTGCATAGTTACCCACATACTCAAGGTAATTAAAAGTGTGATAGCAGTGATTATTACTGCTATTTCTACGGCAGCAACAGTTGGTAATTTTTTGAACTTATTAGTAGCCATACTATATCATAAATATATTAATACATGAAACCATTTAAAATTTCATGCTATATAGTAAACCAATAGCAGCTAAACTCATAATTACAGTAATTATCCAGCCTAAAATATTGGAAAGTCGTGAGTTTGTATACTTTCCCATAATCTTCTTGTTTCTGCCAGTGAGCATAATAATAACCAACAACGGTGGAGCACAAATTCCATTCAAAATAGCTGTATAATATAGCATCTGGAATGGTTTAATTGGAGTAAAGTTTACCAAGACACCCATTAGTGTGGCAATAATGATGACAAGATAAAAAATCCGTGCTTGATTAAATCTTTTGCTTAGTCCTGATCGCCAATTAAATGTTTCTGCCAACGCATAAGCTGCTGAACCAGCTAGAATAGGTACGGCCAGTAACCCTGTGCCAATAATACCAGCAGCAAATAACCAAAATGTTAATTCACCGGCTAAAGGACGCAAGGCGGCAGCGGCTTGGTCAGCAGTAGTAATAGTAGTGATACCATTAGCCCCTAAGGTTGAAGCAACGGTAACTATAATAAAGAACATTATTACATTTGAAAAAAGCATACCAACAAACGTATCTACTCGCATATGGCGAATTTCTGTCATAGAAATACTAGGTCGACGTTTGGTCCCTCCCTCTGGAATTTTATGAGCGGCTATCTCTTCTTCAACTTCTTCATCTGATTGCCAAAAGAACAAATACGGGGAAATAGTGGTACCTAAAATAGCCACAATATTTAATATATAGGCCTGAGAGAAAGAGAAGGTTGGAATAATCGTTGAAAGGGCAATCACTCCCCAATCTAATTTAATAATAAAGACCGTGGCTACATACGCAAACAGTGATAATGTTAAATACTTCAAAAATTTAGCATATGTTGGATATGGTACAAAGACTTCAAGAATCAGTGTTACTGTTGTTATAATTAACAACCAAACAATAAAAGGAAAGCCCACTAAAAGATTAGCGGCGGCGGCCATAGCTCCTAAATCAGCGCCAATGTTAATAATATTAGCTACACATAATATAGCTACTGAACCATAGAGAATAGGACGACTATAATTTTCTTTAATAACCCGTGCTAAACCTTTGCCTGTCACCATTCCGATACGTCCACACATTTCCTGAATGGCCGTCATGAAAGGAAACGAGAATAAAGCTGTCCATAACTGACTATAGCCAAACTGTGCTCCTGTTTGTGAGTAGGTGGCTATACCAGAAGGATCATCATCTGATGCACCGGTAATAAACCCTGGACCTAGTTTCTTTAGCCAGGCTCTAATTTTTTTCATAGTCTAAGTATAGCAAAATTCTCTGATAAGAGACAAAAAAAATACCTGCTGTTAAGGCAGGTATTTTTAATTACAATGTCTTGTGGGCCTGACAAAAATAATGGATGGCTTGCTGCATGAATAAGGCTAAACCAGGGGCAAACTTTTCGTAATAAGCTGTGAAACGAGAATCCTCAACATACATCTGTCCTAAATTTTTGTACATTTCAAGAGAACAATCATAAAAAACATTAATCCCCTTGTAATGTTCAGCAATTAAAACTTGTACATCTTTGTCAGTTGGTCCCTTAGACATCATGTCAGCAATTTTTTTGGTAAGAGCATTTCCTTCTTCTTTAATTCTTTCGGCATCAGCTTTAGTCCACTGCTTAATACGCTCCTGACTTTGTTTATAAGCTTCAGTATTACCCCATCGCTCTTTAGCCTCCTCGGCATATTGTTTTACCTCTTCATCAGCAAAAGCATCATATAGCTCTCTGTCTGATGGCATTGTTTTGTTTGTCATATGTTTAATTGTTTTAGTAATAGTCTTAACTAATCCTTCAAGTCGTTTTTTTCGCAACTCAAGTAGATGTCTTTGATCTTTCAAAGCTGCTATCTGATCAAATTGCGGATTATTCATTATTCTTTGAATATCTTCTAACGAAAACTCTAATTCTCGAAAAAAAAGAATTTGTTGAAGACGTAACAAAGATTCTTGGCTATATACACGATAGCCATTTTTCTGAACTCCAGACGGCTTTAATAACCCTATTTGATCATAGTACCTAAGAGTACGAGTAGAAACACCAGCTAATTGAGCTAGTTTGTGGATTGTATAAGACATGTTAGTTAGAATAGAGACCTCTAACTCTAGTATAAACTATGACGTAACGTCAATGTCAAATATATTTATATTGCTAATATTAAATAAAACCTATACCTCAAATTGTTCTTGAGGCTTTGGAATATGAACTTCTAAGTTAGGAAGATGTTCATTAAGTAATTTTTGTAGGGCAGTGGCAGCCTCAATTTCACCATGAACTAAGAAGACTTTCTTCAATCCCTTCAGTTCAGCAATATAATTATACAGTCCTGCTTGATCAGCATGAGCACTAAATTCATGAATAGTTATTACCCTAGCCTTTAACTCGTGGGTTTTACCAAAAATTGGTACACGTTCATGACCTTCTTGAATTTTTCGACCCAACGTATTTTCAGCTTGAAAACCAGTGAGGATAATAACTGCTTCTGGGTCCCACACAGTATGCTCTAGGTGATGAAGAATCCGGCCGCCTTCAGCCATACCAGAAGAAGCAATCACCATGAATGGTCCAGCTTGAGAATTTAAAGCTTTTGATTCAGCTTTAGTTGTTACATATTTTAAATTCTCAAACGCAAATGGTGACTCATGGTTATACATAAAATCAGTTTTGGATTGCTCATCAAAATCATTCTGATGAGTTTTATAGACTTCAGTAATACTGTTTGATAATGGACTATCAATGTAAATTGGAAAAACAGGAATTTTGCCTTCATTATGAAGGCGGTGCAAAATATAAATTAATTCCTGAGTACGACCAAGAGCAAAAGCTGGCACAATTATCTTTCGCCCATGTTCAACTGCGTCGGTAATAACATCAATCAAAACTTTGTCAACTTCCGTAATGGGACGATGTAGTCGATTACCATAGGTACATTCAATAATAATTGCATCAATATCTTCAGTAATTGATTCTGGGTCATGTAGAATTGGTACACCGCCATTACCTAGGTCACCAGTAAATAACAAATGTTTAGTTGTTCCCCCTTCTTCACTTTCAATCACCGTTACAGCTGAACCTAATATATGACCAGCATCATAAAATTTAAAACGAGTAGTATCATTCAATAGCTGCCAAGTTTGAGTTTTTCGAACATAGCCAACTTTAAAGAAATGATCATTTGTTTTCTCAACATCTTCTACTGAATACAAAGGAGGTAACAATTGATCTTCAGTAATACCTTCCGCTAATAAATGTTCATAGTCGCTTAACTGTATTTTAGCTGAATCAAGCATTATCAATGAAGCAATATCAGCTGTTGGTGAAGTCGCATAGACTTTACCATCATATCCATTTTTTATTAATAGTGGTAGTGTTCCACAATGATCAGCATGGGCATGCGAAAGAATGGCAGCCTGTAATGACTTGGGTTCAAAGGGTAACGTTTTATTTAAGGTATATGCCTCTAAACGACGACCTTGATGAAGCCCACAATCCAATAATATCTTAAAATTATTAGTCTCAAGTATATGCTTAGAGCCAGTCACACTTTGAGCAGCTCCGAAAAAAGTTATATTCATATAACTTAAGTATACCTAAAATACGATAATTGAGAAAATGAAAAGAACGCCTGTGGATTAGGCGTTCTCGGGTAGAAATACAGGTAAGTTTTTTAGATATAAATGTACATATGATACTCTGTTAGTATAATTACGTTTCCACACTAATGTCTGCATACCCAGACTTTTTGCCATTTGCAGACTCTCATTATTCTCCTGTTCAACCATCATCATAGATTGAAAGGGAAGAAAAGATTTATATGTAATTAATCTATATATCTCTTCAAATGGTTTAGTCATACCCACGTCACATGAAAAAATAAGATGTTCAAAATATTTATCTAACTTATATTGAAAAAATGGTCCTAAGTAAACAGTTGGGATATTTGAGATGACACCCAAAGATACTTGTTCGTTTAACAATGTTTGTAAGATACTATCCGTATCCTTATACATAGTGATACTACTTAACTTTTTGGTTAATTTCTCCTCAAAATTAATTTTGAGCTGATTAATATTTATATCCTTTTCTACTTGAAGAAAACCTTTTTCTTCTAGTGAATCGAATAATTCATTTGTGCTTCTATGATTAGAAGCGAAGATATGTTGTCTTGTTGAAATTGGCTGACGACTGATTTCTGGAGAAAGAATCTCATCATACGGAGAGAATATATCAGAGTCGTCGGTCGAATATAATAAAAAATTATATATGTTAAATATTACTATTTTTAAATGTTCCACTTTTACCTCCTTTTATGTTGTTTGTTTAATTATATGTTATTTGTGCCTTCTATTACAATTTTCGTAAATCCAGTTCATCTTCAATCTTGATTTCTTTAACAAATTCTGGCATGTGACTAACAAGAATAAAGGCCCCCTGAAAATTATTCACAGCTTCAGCAATAACTGGAATATGACGGAAGTTAATATGGTTAGTTGGCTCATCAAGAATTAATAAGCCTGGTTTCATTAAAACTAAACGGGCAAAAGACAGTAATCCTTTTTGTCCTTCTGATAGTTCACCAACTTTGCGTCCCATTAACTCTCCGGTAATCAAGAAACCAGCGGCAATCGAGCGCATTTCTTGAACGTCATATCCATCTGCCATGATATTTTTTAATGAATCAAAAACTGTTTCTTCAAAATCAAGTGTAGAGAAATCCTGGCTGTAGTAACCAACTCGTGTACCTTCCTGAATAACTGCTCCGCTACTTTTCCCATCAGCTAAAGTACGTAACAATGTACTCTTGCCCATACCATTAGGTCCGGAAACTAACAAGCGACTTCGCTGACGCAACACTCTATCTACAGGTTTATCAGTGGCTTCATGATTAATGATTACCTTAACTGAATTAATTTTTACTATATCACCAACAATTTCTTGAGCTGGAATTTCAAAACTACGAATTGTTTTATCTTCTTTACGAACATCAACTTTATTTTCTTCTAATTCTTCTGTTTCATCTTTTAATTTCTTAGCCAACTTACGCATCTTACCACCTTTGTTAGCAAAGAAGTTTACTTTCTCTTTTCTGTCTTGGATAGTTTTTTCTAACTGAGCATTTTTTCGTTGCTCACGTTCAATTCGTTTGTTGATTTCTTCAACTACAGAAAAATAGTCACCCACATAATTCTCAATCTTATGAGTATGAACATCTAAATACAAAACCCCTTCAGTGAAACAATTTAAA
Source organism: uncultured Gammaproteobacteria bacterium (assembly GCA_964540895.1). Lineage (GTDB taxonomy): Bacteria > Patescibacteriota > Patescibacteriia > Patescibacteriales > Patescibacteriaceae > Patescibacterium. Next base: position 550,184 of record CAZIOP010000001.1, read on the forward strand.
AAATCGGCGTCGTGAGAAATTACAATTACTGTTTTCTCATACATAATTAAAAATTCTACCAGATGATCAATACCAGATTGATCTAAATTATTAGTTGGTTCGTCTAATAAGAGTATGTCAGGATTTTGTAATAAGGCAAAAGCAAGTAATAATCTAGCTTGTTGACCACCAGATAAATCACCCACCTGACGATCAGTTGGGATTGAAAAATTTACAGCATCCATAGCCTTGGCCATTTTACTAGCAAGATTTGGTGGTACTACTTCAAAAGCTTTAGCAAAATATTGTTCAACAGTGAGGTCAAAATCTTCTCTGGCCACAGTTTGCTTAGCCGCTCCAATCGTTGCATCATTAGTGATAGAAATACGTCCTGTTTTTGGTTTTAAATTACCCTGCAATAAACCAAATAAGGTGCTTTTACCAGCACCATTCTGTCCCATCAAGGTTAATTTAGCTTTACGACGTATACTAAAACTAGCCCCTTCTAAAACGGGTCTTTTTTCAATATATTCAAAGGTAACATCATCAAATCTGGCAATTACTTCTTCGGGCATAGGTTTAATAGAATTGTTACTAGTTATGTAAGATACGTAAGAAAGATACCAAAAATATAGAGAAATGTACAGTATGATAATAAAAAAACCGCTGTTATAGATCCAGCGGCTTAATTATGAATTTCTGACCTTATGTCATTGCTTGAAATATCATATTTTTCTTAATCTTATAATTTTCAGTTTCCTCTCTTCTTTTAACAGAAAGTTTATTGAATTCAACAATAGTTTTTTCTAAAACACGTTTCAACTTTGAATCAAATCCATACTGCTGAATAAATTTCTCAACCGACTCTAATTCCTTATTATTATAAATTAGTGGTCTGCAGTTCAACATATCTACAAAAGAAAAACGTAGTACGGAATATGCAAAATCAGTAAGTTCATTATCAATAAATACTTGACATACCTCTATCGTTTTATATTTGAAAAAAGAATTGTCAGCCTTTATCTTCTTCTCAAGAGACATCATATATGAAATCTGATTTGCTAACAAGGAAGCATGATAATAGTCACCTTCGGTAAAATATCTAACCATAATAAAATAACTTTGCGTGGCTCTACATTGCTGATTTTTTTTATTTCGACTTATTTCCTTATTAACTATTTCTCTCATTTGTTTATCAGCCTGATATTTCCACTTAAGAGGAACTTTTTTGTCGAATAACAAATTTTGAATAAGTTCATATTTTGAATCTCTATCTTTATTCATAAATTCATACACATCTTTTGTCCAAAAACTATCAAATAATTTTTGACTTACTGGATGTGTTTGAGGTAAAACAGTTAGAAAAGCACAAACTTCTTTCTGTATTTTAGAAAACATATCTACTACTCGGAAATCTGACTCAACTAATGATTCTTTTTTTAGTAGCAGAATAAAAGTAATCAGAAAGTTAGCACCGAAGATTTTCAAATCTAAAGAAATATCCTTTAGATAATCATAATTATTCTTCCATTCCGACATCTTATCAGTGTAGTAAGGGCTGTAAGTCGAACTGTTATCTAGTAATAACGAAATTAATGCTCGAGCAGAAAAGTTGAGACGATATTTTTGATCTAAAGTATTTACAAAATCAAGCCATGTTACACCTTCAGTCCAATTAGACTTCCACTGTTCATCGTATTTCTTAAAGTCTGTTTCTGTTTCTTTTGTGAAACTTCGTATTATTCTTTCAACTAGCGTGAATAATTTACTTTGAAAGATTTTTTTATTACTCATGGTCTTTTTTCTCCTTTATGTTTAGTTAGTAAATTTCTTAGATCCACCCAAAGACCCAAGAAATTTACTAAAAACAAAATATTAGAGAATCTATTTATTTTTAAAGAACTGAATATCAGAAAATACCATAATTTAAATATACCTGTCAACTCTATAATTGTAGGATATTGACAATAATAACTACTTGCTATATACTTGATATATCAAATATTAATCAACAATCTATATGAATACTATAAGCACTAATCTAAAAACTGTTTTGAACCTGGCTAAGGTCCAAACTATTCTAAGTCGACGTTTTGATAGTGGTCTTGGTGGTGTAGGATTTAATGAATTTATTATCTTGTACCATCTAAGCCAATCCCCTGATGGAAAGATGCGTCGTATTGATTTAGCTGAAAAGATTGGCCTTACCGCTTCTGGTGTCACCCGACTATTATTACCAATGGAAAAAACTGGTTTAATTAAACGAGGTGAAGCTGAACGTGATGCTCGCGTGAGCTATGTGTTAATTGCTCCAGGTGGACAGCGAAGACTTACTGAAGCCACCGAACGAGCTGAAGAAATAACTGAAGAATTGTTTCCGTCTGAAGTAAAATTATCTGAACTAACAAAACTATTACTTAATCTTGGAGGCAGTATTAAATAAACTACAGATTCACAATTGCCTCAAAACCCCCGTAGTACATTTTCTTCATATCTGTAATAGGTTCATTATTATTTGCCATTTTTTCCATTCGTGGATCCTTAAACATTTTCTTCATAACAAGATCACGATGAGATCTAGACTTAAAACTAACTACGGCTGAAATTAAATATTCAGTTGATTTTATTGGGGAAGCTTTGGTAAACGATATAGTTCCTTTAGGAAATAAATCTTCGCCAATAAACTCTCGGTAATCTAGGGCGCCATATTCTCGCGACAACTTTCCAAAAGTCGTTGCAATCTTTTTATACTTGTTAATATTTTTCTTAGGCACAGGCAAAAGATAGAGATCAATATAATTATTTTTCATATATTATTTTTAATTATTATTCCTGATTATATGCAGCTTGTAATTCTGCAATATCAAATTTTTTCATTTTTAAAAAGGCTTCAGTTACACGTGCTATTTTCTTTGAATCACCTTGCTTAAACATTTGATTCATTAGTGTCGGAACAATCTGCCACGAGAACCCATATGTATCTTTTAACCATCCACATTGTTCAGCTTTAGGATCAGCAGATAGCTGGTTCCAGTAATGATCAATTTCTGCTTGAGTCTCACAATTCACTATGAAAGAAATAGCTTCATTAAATGTGAAGTTATGTTGACGAGCACTATCCATTGCGGCAAACTTCTGCGCTTCCAACGTAAATGAGACATGTCTGATTGTCCCGGCTTTATCAGGTTCTTCACCTTCGTTATATCGCATGATACTTTCAATCTGTGAATTATTAAATATTGATGCATAAAAATTAATTGCCTCTTCAGTTTTACCACATTGTTCACCAACAAACATCATAGTTGGAATAATTCGTTGCGTGATTTCTCGTTCTCCCATATACATTATTTGCCAAGATAAACCAAAACGATCTTGTAGCCAGCCATATTTCTCGCTAAATGGGTACTCACCTAATTCCATCATGACTGAACCACCCACTGATAATTTTTCCCAGTAACTAGTAACCTCTTCCTTGGTTTTGCAAGCTACTAAAAAAGAAACAGCTGGAGTAAATTTAAAAAGTGGACCAGCATTAATCATCATAAAGTCATAGCCCATTAGACTCATAGTAATAATATCAGCATCACCTGACGGAGTATTATGAATAGTAGTTATGTTTTTTATGCTAGAATCGGGAAATGTTGAGGTGTATAATTCAGCTGCTGTCTTAGCTTCAGTATCGAACCACAGATGAGGCGTTATCTTTTGCATAAGGTTATTTATTAAAAATTTATATATTAATTAACTGCGATATCAAAATGATGGACATCTTCTCTTGTACCTAATGATTCATATAACTTTATTGCTGGTATATCTCCTGGATCGGCTTGAACAAAAATAACATAGGCCTTGCGAGTTTTTGCAATATTTTTTAGTTCATTAATTAAACGTGTTGCTATACCTTGGCGGCGATATAATTCCGCTACTGCTAAATCATAAATATATATTTCACGTCGATCTTGTTCAAATTTCTCTAATTCATAGGCAACCAATCCTCCAACAACCTCAGCCCCTTTCATAGCTACTAACACCATGCAATGAGGTTTTTCTAAAAACGATTGTAAGTAATTATCACTAGGTACAGAAGCCTGATATGTATCTATATCTTCAAAAGCTTCTCCCAACACCTTAATAAGTTCTCTAAAAAGAGGTGCATCGGAACCTGATAATTGTTTATATGTATATTCCATATTTTATTAATAGGATAACAAAAAATACTAGTCTTTGCGAATATCTCTAGTAAGTAAATAACTTGACAAAAATATTATAAGATATTAGTATACAATTTATAAAAAATAATATTTTTTTAAATTAAAAAGTAAATGAAGAAAGGGTAATCATGGATTCCGAAATCGAAATTTTAACAACTAACAGAACTAGCTCTTATCCAGTAACATACACAGGTCCAAACAACATTTTCAGTCAATTAAAAATAATTGAAAATATTTTCGGACTTAATATGTCGCAAGGCATAAAATTCGCTTCTAATTTACCGGAATTACCAAACAAAGCTGAGGGATGGTTTGCCATTCCGAAAGTTTCTGCAGTAGCAAATAAATTTTTTCCTGAAATTACAGATTCTGGCGAACAGTATTGCAGAGCTATAAAGTTCTTGTTTAAAAAACTGACAAAATGTCAGGAACTTCATATGTATGGTCAAGAAAAAATAACTCCTGATCATCTCCGTCCAAACATGTATACTCAAAATTTTATGGGAGATCTGGAGTTGAAACAATCAGGGGATGTATTAATTATTCCTGCGCAATTTGGACTACTCCATAAGGGTAAATCAATTGAAACAGCGCGAGATGAATTTGCACTCAATGAATTTGGACTTAGTACCTTCGCTGTGAGTTGTATGTTATTGACTCATCCAAACCGATTTACTGATTGGGAAGATCTCCCTGTTGATTCTGCCGGTGATGAACTTGCTCCAGAAGCAGACGGAAACTTTTCCGAAGCTTTTAATTTCTGTATGTGGGATTGGTATCTGAGAGCCGAACCATTTCCTACTAACGTTAATGCAAATCACGCTGCGGCAACAGGATTTATTTGTGACTAAAGAATTGTTCTTTCTAAACCTTAATGGGATATCTAATAATTAGATATCCCATTTTTATTTGCTCCCAGGGTCGGATTCGAACCGACGACCAATTGGTTACACTTATCTACTAGTTTCCTAGTAGGATGGACTATATCATCATCCATTAATATGGATGCAAGGCGCTTCCTAATCTATTTCTAGAAAAGTACTCCCGTTAAGGATAGTCTCTGAACCTGCCTTATAAATAAGGATTGGCTGCTGATTACCATATCTTTACAGATTTAGGCTTCCAGCAATTCACCTTGTTTTTCAACCACAATTACTTGTGGAAGCTGCGTGATACCTTCGTGCACTTCACGATGACAATTTGCACATAATAAAACACATTTATCAAGCTCTTTAACTATCACCTTCCAGCTTCGGGTATATCCTTTAGCAGAAATTCCAAAATCTTTTTTATCAGATTCTAGATGATGAAATTCGAGAGCTTTTAAACATTTATTATATTGACAAATTGTACAATGATAACCTTTATACTCAAGTGCTCGTTGTCGAATTTGTTTACGTCTTCGAACAACAGCTTGTTTGAGATATTCGGCACGATCGGTATATTTTCTCTTATCTTTTAGCATATCTATTAATAAATATCTTAGAAGATAAAAAAATGTTCACAGCCAACTGCTCTACCGCTGAGCTACCTGGGAAGGTAAATCTATGACAGTCATCATAGATACGTATATTAGAATAGACGAATCAATAAAGAATGTCAATTCTTAATAATCCTTCAACTTCTTGATCAAGGAATGCTTCTGGATTTTTTCTAAAGTCTTGTATTCAATCTGTCTGATACGCTCACGAGTAACATCAAATTCAGCACCCACTTCTTCCAAGGTATGAGATACACCATCAAGGAGGCCAAAACGCATCTCTAAAATCTTTTGTTCTCGTGGCGTAAGTTGAGTAATAATTTCATGAACATAATCTTTCAGAAGTTGAAGGGCGGCTGCTCGATCCGGCGTAACATTCTTCACATCTTCAATAAAGTCTTCGAGAGTTGAATCCTCTTCATCTTCACCAACAGTAGTTTCAAGCGAAATTGTATCTTGAGAAATCTTAATAATATAACGTACCTTATCAATTGTCTCTCCCATTTCTGAAGCAATTTCTTCTGGTAATGGTTCACGTCCTAAATCTTGAATTAGCTGACGTTGAATATGTTGAAACTTATTAATTGTTTCCACCATGTGTACTGGAATACGGATAGTTCGTGATTGATCAGCTAACGAACGAGTAATAGCTTGACGAATCCACCAGGTCGCATACGTAGAAAACTTATAACCTTTACGATATTCAAATTTTTCAACTGCTCGAAATAAACCAATATTTCCTTCCTGGATTAAATCCAAGAGACTTAAACCTTTTGAACCAGCAAACTTTTTGGCAATTGAAACAACTAAACGTAAGTTAGCTTCAATTAATTTCCGTTCAGCATCTTTATCACCTCGTTCTTTACGTTTGGCTAACTCAATTTCTTCTTCCGTTGTTAACAATGGTACTTTACCAATTTCTCGCAAATACATCTGAATCGAGTCCGCTGATAACTCAGAAATATCAAACTTTAAACGATCTTTGTCACTACCCAAGATAGAAGACAATTGAGTTGCTTTTTTGGTGTTAGCATCAAAATCCAAAAAGCCACCCGAATCTTCAATAATTCTGATACTATTTCTTTGCAATCGTTCTAAAGTTAACTCGTAATCGTAAATATAGTGTTCAACTTGCGGAAAGACTTGTAGTAATTCTGTTTCAGTAACAAAACCACGTGGTCGAACTTTAGCCACCATATCATCAATGGCTTTCATGTCTGGTTTTGGGAGCACCTTAGAATCTCTGACTGGAAGTTGAGTGCTCACTGGCTTTTTATGTGGAGCAGACTTACTTGGAGCTGTTTTCTTAGCCGCTGGTTTTTTTGTAGTTTTAATAATTTTTTTTACAGGCTTCTTATTAGCTTTAGGCATACAGTAATATTACAAGGACAATTGTCGGATCTCTTCGGCCAGTCCTTTAAATTCTTTGAGTAAATCAAGCAACCGATCTTCGTCGGCCGCGGTACGATCTCTGCGCGATTCAAGTTCAAAAATCAAGCGGGTCACGACCTTAAGACGGCTGTTTAAATAAAAATGCCGTAATTCTTTGATAGAAGTGCCAATGAGCGCTTGAGCCTGTTCAAACGTAGTTTCAAAAAAATTTCTCTCAACTAAAAGAGCGAGTCGATCTAATGCCTGAATATCGCTCGCCGAGTCGTGGCCATAATCAAGTAGCCAGCTACGCAATGCCATATAGTCAAGAGCTTCTTGCTTGCGGTCTGTTTGAGAGGAGCCGGAAGCCTTATTCTTATTATAATATATAACTAGCTGTCTGTAAATAGCTTGATTAGCACTTCCTACTATTTGATCAATTGGTAATCGACTGGCTACAGAGTCAATAAAAGTTGGGAAACGGAGTAATAATCCAAGTAATTGTTCTGATAATAATTCGGGACGATTAGCTCCGGCTGGATCATGTTGATGTCTTGGTTGTTCATCTACTGTTTGTACTGGGGTTTGAGCTTTGATAACTGCTTCTCGTATAATACTTTCATCAACACTAATTAATTGACTAACATGTTTTACCCAATAATCCTGCTCTACTCGATTAACAATCTTAGCTAATTTTGGACTTATCTTTTTTACTATTGCTCGCAGATCAGTGGTTGAAGAAATATCAATATGTTTAGAAATTTCTTTAATATAATATTCCATCACCGGCATAGTCTCCTCCACTGCTTTTTTCCAACCTTCTGGATTGAGACGAATACATTCATCAGGATCTTTACCCTCTGGTAATACAATAATATTTGTTTCTAATTCAGCGGCTAAGGTATGTTCACTACCTCGTTCAACTGCAAGATGGCCTGCTGCATCAGTGTCATAGGCAAAAGCTACTCGATTAGTATAACGTTGTAGTAGCCTTACTTGCTCAGCGGTTAAAGCTGTACCTGAAGTCGCAATAACATTTTGAAAACCAGCTTCATGTGCAGTGACACAGTCCATTTGACCTTCCATAATAATAACAGATTCTTTTTCACGGATAGCCAGTTTGGCTTTATCTAAACCAAAAATTAACTTACTTTTGTCATAGACAATACTTTGCGGACTATTAATATATTTACCTTGTAAATCACGATCTGCAAAGTCAGGTAAGATACGACCAGTAAATCCAACCACATTGCCATTTACTTCTCGTAAAGGAAACATAACACGACCACGAAACCGATTATAATATCTACCTGTTTCAGCTTTACGAGCAGACAGACCGGCCATAAAAATTTCATCATCACTAAATTTTTTACTTTTCAAAAAAGTAATAACATCATCCCATGATTCAGGAGCGTAGCCAATCATCCAATCATGGATTGTTTCTTTCTTCAGGCCACGCTTCATAAGATAATTGCGAGCCGGCTCACCACTTGTTTGATGAAGCAGAATATCATGATAATAACGTGCAGCCTGATCTAAAAGATCTAAAATACGGTTACGTTTAGAAATTTCTGGTCCACTTTCTCTTTGCAATACAACTCCTGCTCGGGGAGCTAGCAATCGTAAAGCTTCCGGAAATGTTAATTTCTCAATTTCCATAATAAAAGAAAACAAATCACCACCCTTCCCACATCCAAAACAATGCCAGACTTGTTTAGTGGGACTAACATTAAACGAAGGGGTTTTTTCATTATGAAAAGGACACCGGCCAATAAAATTGGTACCAGCCGCTTTTAATGGCATATATTGACGAATAATTTCGACAATATCAAGCCGAGCTTTTATTTCGTCTGATGGACTAAGCATATGGTCTACCTATACTACTACAAAACCAAGACTAAGCAAATTACATGTTTCGAAGCATATTAGAGAAACGTTGACTACGAGGATCATTGTTAGGAGAGCTGGTATGTGGTCTTTTTCTTTGAGGAAAGCCACTTGGTCTAATAAAACCTCTGAGTCGTTTAATTTCTTGCTCAACTAACTCCCCATCATACTCCCCACTATGGGCAGATGTGCCCTCATAGCTTGCTTGTTTTTGATCAAGATGAAGGTTAATAACTATTGAATCGTCAGACTCTTCAACGTAAATATGAAAACGTGGATAGAAATTATTGCCTAACTTACGAACAAAACTTCCCTGCCCTGTATGTCGAGATTCAATGTAAGTATACCCAGCAGTACGAAGAAATAAAGCAGGGGTAGAATCGATATCAGATTGTGCGAGGATAAGTTTCATGCGGAAGGACGGGGATTCGAACCCCGGAGACCCGTTAAGGTCTACTTGCTTTCCAAGCAAGCGCACTCGACCACTATGCGATCCTTCCGAGAGAATACTATTTTACTAATTTTTTCCGTATCATTGATCGCAAGCCTTCAGCGGCTGATCCGTCAGGATGAGTAAAATCAGTATATGGGATAGCACCGGCCATGTATTCATTATTAATAAAGCTGGCGGGTGTTCCTCCAACACCAAGTTGTTTAACTGTTTCTTTTTGCGCCAATATCTTAGCCTGATGAGGCACTTTAGTCAAACAGTCATTATAGGTATTTTCATCAAGCTGTATGGTTTTGCCAGCTGCTTTAATTGACTCAACTGACAAAGTTCCATTCTTGTTTTGTTTAAATAGTTCATGATACATCTCCCAGAATTTATCTTGATCAGCCGCACACTCCGAAGCATTAGCTGCAGGCAAGGCTAACTCATGACTAGATAACGGAAAATGTCTGATAGCAATAACTAAATCTGTACCAAACTCAGCTTTAGCTTGCTGGACTGTGTCATATAACTGAGCACAAAAAGGACATTGAAAATCTTCATAGATAATTAGTTGTACTGGTGCACCGATGTTTCCCCAGAGATGATCCTCAAGACTCAAAGGTGCTACCTGAGAACTTTCATTAATCACAGCTGATCCATTAATACCAATATCTGTTGTATTATCAGCTGGGTTCTTTTTGGTGGCTACTTCCACTTTTTTGCCGGTAAACCAACTTTGAATACGCAATCGATTGTCTTTTGAGAGACCTAGTAATGTTACTGCACTTACCACTAAGATTATACATACCACCCCAAGAATTTTGAGGATGTTACTAGAATGTGTTTCACGAAACATGTTAGAATTTTTTTTCATACAATTACTAAATTACTGGCTTAGCTACAGGTCCCAGTTGTTTTTCTAAGACTTTTGCTGCCGCCAACACTTTCATGTCGGATAACTCTGGACCAATTAATTGTATACCAGTTGGTAGTGTTTTAGTAGTCACTGGAATAGAAACAGCTGGTAGTCCAGCTAATGAAGCTGGGACAGAAAAAATATCTTCTAAATACATATCTAATGGATTCTTCTTTGCTCCAAACTTAAAGGCAGTAGTTGGAGTTGTTGGAGTAATAATCAAATCACATTTTCTAAACGCTCTAGAAAAATCTTGTCGCAAACCAGTTCGTACTTTTTGTGCCTGCCGATAATAAGCATCAACATAGCCTGCACTTAAGGCAAAAGTACCGAGAATTATTCTTCGTTTTACTTCTGGCCCAAAACCTTCTTCTCGATTTTTAACATATGATTCTAATAAATTCTTACTCTTCGTACTACTATGTCCAAACCGTAACCCATCAAACCGAGCTAAATTAGAGCTAATCTCACTGGGGGTAATAATATAATACGCCGCCACGGCATAGGCTGATAGTGGAAGGCTGACAGATACAATACGAGCACCAGCCTTTTTCAACTCTGCTACAGCTTTTGCAAATGATTGCTTCACTTCAGGAGATAAGGTGATAGATTCAAATTCTTTAGGTAAACCAATTTTCTTACCTTTTAATGTATAGCTTGTGTCAACTTTAAACTGAGCTTTAGTAGTAGCCAGGGTAGTAGCATCTTGGGTGTCTTGACCTTTAATAATCTCTAAAACAATGGCTGCATCTTCAGGTGTCTTGGCAAGAACTCCTGGTACATCAGTTGAACTAGTCATAGCAATTAACCCAAACCGTGAGCATAGTCCATAGGTTGGCTTATAGCCGGTAATTCCACAAAAAGCTGCGGGGTGACGTACTGAACCACCAGTATCAGTTCCCAAAGCAAATAAACACATATCAGCTGCGACAGCAGCAGCAGAACCGCCAGAAGACCCGCCTGGCACACGTGTTATATCCCATGGATTTTTAGTTGGACCAAAAGCACTATATTCAGTTGAAGAGCCATGGGCAAATTCATCTAAGTTTGTTTTACCAAGTAAAATAGCGCCAGCTTCTTTTAAGGATTTGATAACAGTAGCATCATACGGGGCAATATAGTTTTTCAACATTCTAGAACCAGCGGTTGTTGTTAATCCTTTGGTCATGATATTATCTTTGGCCAAAAATGGTATTCCTAATAGTGATGTTCGCTCACCGGCTGCTAAACGTTTATCAGATGTCACCGCTGCTGCTAGTGCTCCTTTTTCATCAACTAATAAACAAGCGTGAAGCTTCCTGTTTAGATGCTTAATCTGTTTTAAACAAGCTTTAGTCAAAGCCATTGAAGTTATCTCACCGTTATCAAGCAGTTGCCTAGCTCTAGTAATTGTTAGTTCATGCAATTTCATACAAATACCTAATTCAGAATTCTTTTAACCTTAATCAGTCGTCCTTTATGATCATTTGCCTGTTTCAAGGCAATATTTTTTTCATCTTCTGGCCATGACGTCATTTCATCCAACCGTAATCTATTTTCTACTGTCTTGGAAACTACTGAAGCATCTTTTTTAATTATGACATTTTGTAATTCATCAACATAGCGCAAAATACCGCCAAGTTCTGTGCGGTATTGTTTGATCTCTTGATCACTTAATTCCAAGCGTGCCAGACCAGCAATATGGCTGATGTCTTTTTCTGATAATGTCATGAAAGAAAATTTACTTTACGCAACGAAAACCAATACGAGTATTTGGATCTGTGCCGGTTTGAGTCATATTTATATGGTATAAACCTGCTAATTCTTCATTGTTCTTAGTAGTATAACCCCCTCGCCACATAACATTATCTGTTTTAGTACAACCTCGATATTGACCTAATCCATTTTTATTATCATTCCATAAAGGATCAGAAGGGCCAGCTACATCGTGTTCATATGTTAAATCAGCAGTACCCGTATCATCCCACTCAATATACTTATCATCAGCAAAAAATTCTCCTATATTATCACCCGCAGCACAGGTTGTATCTAACCATTCTCCCATATTACCAGAAAGATCCCATATTACCTCTTGATTAAATAAGGTATAGGTACGAATTGCCTGATCACTGCCTGGATCACTATCATTAGATAAAACTGTATTATCATCATAATGACCTCGAGGTAACCAATTATCACCTATGATTCCACTACCCCAATTAGCCGAATTCTGCTCTATATGACGTGCCAGTGTCATCCATTCTGCATTAGTCATAACATGACCGCCAACACTGTCACAAGCAGCCTTAGCTTCATCTAATGTAATATTCCCAATAGGATTTCCCGTTGATGTGGAAACTGGGATATTACTACCTGAACAAAGACTACCACTGTTATCAAGTGAATCTTCAGATGTCAGCGGTGAAGTAAGAGGTATAGTAGGCGTGGAAGCATTCGCACATCTTGCTTCATATTTCATAACACAAAAGTCATTTGTTTCAAACGACGCACTACCAGGCACAGCAATATAACCACTTGGACAATCAAGAATACCATTTGCCGTGGCTGTTTTTGGCCCACCTGATAAATCATCAGTTTTATCACCTAAACAAAAAGTTAAACTATACCGTTGTCCATTTTCTAGTTGTTTATATTGATAGCCTTGATCAGGGCAATTATTGTCGTTATATGGTCGAGGATTCTGAGGAATTCGTAAAAGATAATTCACACCATTACGAGCTAAGCTAGCACTAGGTGAAACATAGGTAGGATAAAAACCATTATCGTTATAATACATCTTCAAACCTAACTGTAACTGTTTTATGTCAGCTAATCGACGGGCGTTCCGTGCTGTCTTCTTTGTATTGTCTAAGGAAACCATTACTAAGGTAGTTAAAATACCAATAATGGCAATAACCACCATAATTTCAACTAACGTAAACCCGTTTATTTTTTTGAATATTTGTTTCATATATTATTTCACCATCTTTGAAAATTGTTGTTCAGAAAGAATTGTAACGCCTAATCTTTTTGCCTTATCTAACTTACTGCCAGCTTCACTGCCGGCCACAACGTAATCAGTCTGTTTACTCACACTACCAGACACACTACCACCTCGTTCTCTTATTATAGTACTGGCTTCATCACGGGTCAAACTAATCAAGGAGCCAGTCAGGACAAAAGTTTTACCGACAAAAGCTGATTTCTGGATAATTTTTTTAGGCATTTCAATAGTAACTCCCACTTCGGTTAACTCTTTAAGAAAAGTCCTATGAAGTGGGTCTCTAAACCATTCATACACAGACGTTGAAACAACTCCCCCAATATCAGGTAATTGTTCTAATACCTGTTTTGAAAGATGAAAAAAAATATTTCCAACATCAAACGGAGTCTGTACTTTTCTATCTTGTTTCTTGGCCCATTCAGGAACATGGGTGGCTAACAAAAAAGCACTTTCTTCACCAATATGAAAGATACCTAACGCATACAGGAAACGAGCTAATGGAATGTGTTTATGATCACTAATAGCTTGAATAACATTATTAGCTGATATTTCAGCAAACCGTTCTAAGCTGAGTAGAGCATCTTTTTGCAATCGATAAAAATCAGCTGGATCTTGTACTAAGCCTCCCTGTACTAATTGTTCAATAATTTTTGGACCCAAACCAGGAATATCCAAAGCACTTTTAGAAGTCCAGTGGATTAAACGACGAAGATTAACAGCGTAACAGGTTCGATTCAAACATTTAATAGCAACTTCTCCACTAATCTGTGTTACCGCGCTACCACACATTGGACAACGAAGTGGTGGATTAATTTTCTTCTCTTTGCCGTTACGTAATTTCGTTACAACTGAAATTATCTTGGGAATAACATCACCGGCTCGTTCAATAATCACCGTATCACCTAGCTTTAAATTAAGACGACGAATTTCATCAAGATTATGCAATGTTGTATTACTAATCATTACCCCTTTAATACGAACCGGTTCAACTTTAGCGATTGGTGTTAATACACCTGTCCGGCCAATTTGCCACACTACTTCTCGAACAACTGTTGTCCCCTGCTCCGCAGCAAACTTATAAGCCATCATATATCGTGGACCTTTGCCAACCACACCTAAGGTCTGCCATAGTGCAATCTGATTAATAACAGCTACAACACCATCACATTCAAACGGTAAACGCTCACGATGTTTTTCCCAGTAATGGTGAAAAGCTAGAACCTCACGTAAATTCTTACATAGTTTATTTTCCCGTAATATTTTAAAACCGAGCAAGGCAGCCACTTCATGCTCTAGGTGATGAGAATCAAAATCTAAACCAGATAAACCATAAACATAAAAATCTAATTTTCGTTCAGCCGTTATAGCTGGATCTAATTGACGAACTGATCCTGCAGCAGCATTACGAGCGTTAGCTAGTAACGGTTTGCCAGCTGCAGCATATTTTTTATTTAACTTCTCTAACATCTTTTCAGTCATGATAATTTCGCCCCGTACTTCAAAATTACCTTGTTCTAAGGCTGAAATTATTTTCTTCTGATTTGATTTACTGATACCAATTTTTTGAAACTCAACGGCGGTTGGTATTCGCAACCGTAATGGTATTGACGCAATGGTTCTGATATTTGCAGTTACGTTCTCACCAACCTGACCATCACCTCGAGTGGCAGCCTGCCATAACACACCTGATTGATAATGCAAGGCAATGGCTAATCCGTCCATTTTCAATTCACTATAATATTCGAAATCTTTTATTGACTTATTACTAGAGCTTACTATTTTTTTATTACGAGTTTCCCAGTCATTCATGTCTTCTTCGCTAAAGGCATCAAACAACGAAATCATGGGTGAGGTATGATTAACTTTTTCAAACTTTTCTAAACTTTTACCCGAGACTCGTTGAGTTGGAGAATCAGAGGTAATTAAAGCTGGATATTCCTGCTCAAGTTTTTGCAATTCATTTTTTAAACTATCTAAGGCCGCATCACTAATTTCTGGTGTATCCAAAACATGGTATAAATAATTATGACGATTAATTTCTTGACGCAATTTTTCTATACGTTTAGCTGCTTCTGAATATTTCATAGTTATTAATCCTTAAGACAACGTACTGACAAAGCAAATTCTTTTTTATAAAAATCTCTATACACTGATTCATCACTACTTACAAAACGTCTGACTTGACCATGTTGCGCACTGTGTTGAGTTGAAGTCCATTGGACTCCAAGACTAGTTAAACCAGAAAAATTTTTTCCATTTTCATCTCGTAAACCAGATAACAAAATATCAAAATTACTTGATCCACCCACCTGGAGTTCTTCACCAGCCGGAATACAACCTTTACCAGAACGATTATCATCACAATCTTCTCCCCCCGCAAGATCAGTATAAAAAGCTTCTAGAACATGCCAATCAGGTTCACTGGGTACATGCCAACCAGTTGGGCAAATACCTTGAACTCCCGGGGTAGTTGAA
Organism: uncultured Gammaproteobacteria bacterium; assembly: GCA_964540895.1. Lineage (GTDB taxonomy): Bacteria > Patescibacteriota > Patescibacteriia > Patescibacteriales > Patescibacteriaceae > Patescibacterium. The sequence goes on from CAZIOP010000001.1 coordinate 565,919, forward strand.
TTGTTCATTACGGCTGCCCACTGATAAAGAGATCCATATTGATTGCAATTACTCTCACTATTACTATAACAAGAGCGGCCTTTTGTGTTATCACTACCAGTAGCTGCTGGACAATTAGGTACACTCAGTGAAATATTATTAATACATGTACCGTTTGGATAACTTCGAATCCGTAAATTTTCAGCCATCCAGCACTGTGTACCCAAACTAACAGTTCGATACTCACTACCCTCTGCGTCTTTTATTTTCATACCACATTGGAAAGGTGGTTTATAGATAAGACCAGCAGTTGTAAATCGTTTAAACAAACCCTTGAAACCAGTTGATTGTACAGTTAGTCCATCAGGGTGCATGGCAGTTATCATTACCTGATAGGTATAGCGGTTATTAATATCAGTATAGATAGCTGAACTATTATTACAATTTGTACAACTATCATTAGTAAAATCTAGGCAATCATTAACTGCACACCCTGAAAAAAAACTTTCATTTTCTTTAAAAAAACCTCGTGTTTGCTCTATACCGGCTTGAGCTGCTTCCAAAGCCTGACTGGAATCATCTTTACCTCGTACAGCATCAAGATTATTTAACAAAAGAGTAACGCCAATACTAATAGTTGTGAGCACAATAGCAATAATTGCCATCACCATAAGCAAGGCAACTCCTTTCTGTGGTCGAAAATTAAATCTAGTCATATATTAATCTCTTAAACATCGTAATGATAGTCCCCATGTTTTAGATACAAACTGTATTTGGGCTTGATCATCACTATTAGCCACAAGAAAATTAGTAGCACCTGATGGTGACGAACTACCAGATGATGACCAAAAACTTTCACTACGATTAACATTACTAAAAACATTTCCATTTCCTGAATCACGATCACCTATCAATATAGCGTCATAACCAGAAGCGTTTGCTACCGCGGGTAGTGATCTAAGGTATTGTCCAGCAGTACTTACGTCGCCAACATAATTAATTAAACTAAGTTGTTCAACACTAGTTGGAAGATGCCAATCAAGAGGACAAATTCCTCGGGCTCCGGCTGTAGTTGAACCATCCATGGCAGCAGCCCATCTATATAAAACATGTCCAGCATTACAATCATCACTTTCCCCTTGAGTACTAGTTGTCGAATCTATACACTCACGACCCGAAGGAGTAACTCCATTACCCCCCGAGAAGCCTTCTTTAGTTGTTAATGTTCCGTTAGTTATTGTTAAACAATTAGGTGCAGGAGATACTGTATACATACCACTTGATATATTAATACAAGTACCATCAGGCTTAGTTCTGGTTTTAAGATTCTCTGCCATCCAACACTGTTCACCTATTTGAACTGTTTTATAGGTGAAGTTATCTCGATCAGTGATAGTATCACCACAAACAAATGGTTTAATAGCGACTGTAGTTTGAACATTAAGTGTATCAGCCGTTATACCAATAACTGGTTTAGCTTCAATAGCAATAGTTAATTTAGCTGAAACATACGGAGCATCGGGCACTACGGCTAAATCAGGTATAGACAATGAATCAAAACTAAGATTCTGAACAATTGTATCAGTCGGAGTCAAATACAAAAAATATGGTGAAGCTGGTAAGGCATTACGTGTAACAGCAAGACGTTGAATATTATTACTATCCGTTTGTAAAAAATAGTGAACGCAGACTTCATTTTTATTTCTAAAATATACTTCGTTAGCATTGGGCTGGCAGAAAAAACTAGTGGTGGCACTACAACCGCCACAGGTGTCTAAAGATTTCTTTGCACCTTCAGCCTCCTTTCTCATAAACGTAACAGCATAATCTACATTTTCTTGTAGACTTTTTGATGATGCAGTTTTTGATTGATTATCAACTACACGTCCAAACAAACCAGTCGCAATGACCATAACAGTAGTGAATAAGGCCACGGCAATCAATAACTCAACTAAAGTTAAGCCGGGACGATGATAGAAGTGTAGTTGAAATTTCATAGATTTATAAATCTTCATCAGATAAACGCCAGGCAGTTAGTTCATCTTTTAATGTCACAGTATTCTGCTTGTTATCAAATTGCCAGTAGACTTGAGAAGTCACTTCAAGGTATGGCGGTATAGCTGACGGATAATAAGTTGTAGTTATTAACCGATGAAAAATGGTTGAGGTAGCGGCTGGATCATTCGAATACATAAAAAAATTATTAAACAAAGTTAACGGTGGACTACTTTTAACTATAGCGCCAGTTGGCTGAACAGAAATACTGGTATCACCCGTGTAATCAATCGTGAAAGAATAAGGAGCACCACTGTCATCAAAAATTTCCTTAAAAACATCAGCCGGCTGTGGGTCAGAAATAGGACCTTCCGCGTAATTTTCATCTCGAACTGACTGGACAATATCTAAACCTTCTTGAGCTAAATACGTGGCGACCATATTATTCTTGCCGCTAACTTTTGATTCCTGTGTTAATATTAATAATCCAATTAAACCACCAAAAGCCATGACTAATAACGCCATTGCTATAACTACTTCCAGTAACGTAAAACCGTTTGGTGTTCCTTTCATACAATTAATCACTAACTGTTCCGAGGGAATTTATTTCAATTGACTTTTGAGTATTGCCATCTTCATTTTTTATATCAATAAACAAATGTGCTGTTGGAGTTACTGAAATTTGACTACTATTAACAAAAGCAGCACCATCACCGGTATTAAAAATTAAATCTCCCGTAGAGTACCCCTGCCATTGAATCTTTACGTTAGGATCTAGCGTAACTCCTTTAAATTTTTCTCGAGTATCATATTGACGGTCAGCATTAAGGTCAGCAAATAAGGTATAAGAATTAGAATTATCAACAAAATGTACTCCCCAACCTGTTGGTTGTTCATTTTGAAAACGTTCGGCATTTAAAGCCTTAACCGCCATTAAACGTAAGTCACTTGATAAAATATCATGGCCCGCTGAAAACACTGATGCAGCTGTTTTCTTTTGAAAGTTAATCAAACTCACTGAACTAATAATGGCAATGATTGCCAATGTAGTAATTACCTCTATAAGTGTAAAACCTCTAGAGTCAAATTGCGAGTTCTTAAAAGTCATACCAGTACTAATTCTTTTTATTAGTTAACTCCAAAATTGCTCGATCAAGTTGTGGATCTTTATTAGCTGTTCGATCCTCAGCTGTTCGTTCAATCTCTATCTCAGGCTCAATACCCTTTTCATGAATATATGAACCTTTAGGAGTTAACCATTTAGCGGTTGTTATTTTCACAACAGAGCCATCAGATAATTCTCGTAAGACCTGCACTGAGCCTTTACCAAAACTCTTTTCACCAATTAATGTTGCCTTAGCATAATCTTTCAAGGCACCAGCCACAATCTCTGAGGCTGAAGCACTACCTTTATTAATTAATACCACTGTCTTCATATCAGCTAACGGGGCATTACCTAATGCACTATGTTCAATTTTACGATTGTCGCCAAACTGTTCAGATACTATAACTCCGGATGAAACCCAATTACTAGCCATTGAAACTGCTGTATCTAAATATCCACCAGGATTATTTCGTAAATCTAAGACTAACCCAAGAGGCTTTTTGCTCAAAGCATCTTGAACAGCTTCATTAAATAAACTTTCAGTATCATTATTGAAATTATAGACTTTAATAATATAAATCCGTTCTTTTTCTTTCCAGGTTGTTTTAATACTCTTCACTAAAACTGTATCTCTGGTAATGGTTACTTTAATTGGTTGTTCAATTTTTTCTCGTAACAAGGTTAAAGTGACACTTGTACCCTTTGGACCACGAATTTTTTTAATAGCTTCTTCAAGTGTCATGTTAACAGTGCTTGTGCCATCAATTTCATAAATCTGATCACCAGCTCTGACACCCGCTTTCATAGCAGGCATATCTTCAATTGGTGCCATGATAGTCAAAATATTTTCTCGGAAACCAATTTCTGCACCAATGCCTTCAAATGTACCGGATAAATCTTGTTCAAATTCTTTGGCTTCGTCAGGATTCATGAAAACTGAATATGGATCACCTGTAGCGTTGACAATGCCATCAAGGGCACCATAAAACAACTTTTTCTCAGTTAGAACACCGGCATCAACATACTCCTTTTTAACAGCATTCCACACATCCCAAAATAAATTAAAATCAACATCTTGTCCCTTACCTGTTCGACCTGGTTTGTCAATGACTCGACCTTCAAAAATTGAAGCATTAGCTGTACCTGACTGCTTAGTTCCTAAAAAAAGCCCACCTCCAAAAGCCAGCGTTATAGCTAAAAGACTAAAAAAAATAACGCCAATTTTTGAATAACGCCGAGACGGCGTTTCATGTAATGTATGTATATCCATAGATATATAGTATATCATATGTAATTTGAAAAAAAACCCTGCTTCGGCTACACTAACAAGCACTATGTCTTTCTTCATTATCAAAGGTCAGCAAAGAATTAGGGGTAGTATTGCTGTTGGTGGTGCTAAAAATTCAGCAATAAAAATAATCCCTGCCGCCATACTCTGTAATAAGCCAATTACGGTTTCAAATCTACCTGAAATCGAAGATGTCAAGAGATCATTAGAAGTTTTTTCAACCCTAGGTGGGACTGTTACTCGTGGTACAAAACATGCTACCCTCTCTATCCCTAAAATTACTCGACACGACTTAGACCAAAAACTTGCTAATCAGTTTAGAGCTTCTATTATGTTTGTTGGGCCACTCTTGGCACGAACTGGTAAAGCAATATTTCCTCATCCTGGTGGTTGTGTTATTGGAGCAGGAACTAGACCAATTGATCTTTTTCTAGATGGTTACAAAGCTTTGGGTGCAAAAATTACGTTGAAGAATAACCTATATTATTTAGAAGCAAAAAAATTACACGGAGCTACATATTTCTTTACTAAAGTTAGTGTCACTGGTACTGAGAGTATGATGATGACAGCTGTCTTAGCTAAAGGTATTACCACTTTACAAAATTGTGCGATGGAACCTGAAATTGTTGAACTAGCTAACTTCTTAAATAAAGCTGGTGCTAAAATCTCTGGGGCAGGCACGCCCAATATTATCATTACCGGGGTCAAAGAAATACAAGGTGGACATTTTGAAGTTATTCCTGATCGTATTGAAACAGGTACCTTTGCTATTTTAGCCGCTGCCACTCGTTCGCCTCTGACTATTACCAATTGTCGACCCAATCATATTGAATCACTTCTAACAATTTTTACTAAATTAGGTATTGGCTACACAGCTGGTAGTAATTATTTAAAGATTACTTCTTTTCCAAAAAAACTTCAGGCATATAGTATACAAACTCATGAATATCCAGGCTTTCCAACTGACCTACAATCCCCTTTTACTGTCTTAATGACACAAGCTGAAGGTTCATCACTGATTCATGAAACAATTTATGATCGTCGCTTGTTGTTTACAGATATGTTAACTCAAATGGGTGCCAATATCACTATGGCTGATCCACACCGTGTGGTAGTGCAAGGACCAACTCCGCTTCATGGGCGCTCCTTAACTTCACCTGATTTACGAGCTGGTATTTCTATGATTATTGCTGGCATTATTGCCAAAGGTATAACTAAAATTGATAACATTTATCAAGTTGAACGAGGATACGAGCATATTGAAGAACGATTGAAAAAAATTGGCGTGAATATTAAACGCCTCGAATAATCTAGAGTATGTCATTACAACAACGACGACTACTATTCTACTCTTTCATTTTCCTTTTTATTTTAGTGTCGCCATTTGCCATTCTTTACGCCACGGGACGAACTATTAATTGGCAACATTTAAAAATTCAAAAAACTGCTTCTCTTATTATTAAAAGTGAGCCTGCTAATGCTGAGATTTTTTTAAACGACAAACGACCAACATTATTTCTGGATCGTATCTTTGGAAAAACTACTCCACCTCGAACACCAGCTAAACTTAGCAATCTAACGCCTGACACATATAGGTTACGTATAGAAAATCCCGGTTACTGGCCCTGGGAAGAAAAAATAACGATTAAATCAGACGAAGTTCTAACTATTGGACCTGTACGATTATTTAGAAACTCCACTCCGTCGCTGGCATTTCCATTATCAGAACAAACAAAAGTTGAAGCTTCACCTGATGGACGAACTGTTCTATCACTATCAGATAAAGAACTCACCTTGATTCAAGTTCCTGAACAGAAACAATTTAAATTAGAACTACCTATTGAAACAGCAGGCAACATTATCTGGTCTAATAACCAAGATATATTTGTTATTAATGAGGAATATGTTATTAATCGTTCTAGTGAGCTTATCAGCCGCCTCAGTGAACATATAACACCTGCTCCCACCTTTGTTCGTTTAGATGTTACTAACAATGATCTCATCTATTACGTTCAAAAAAATGAATTACATCGCTATAACCTACTTACTAAAACTGATGAAGCAATATTTAATCTCAGTAATCTTCTAGTTGGCAGAGAATTATTTGATTACACTGTTAGTGAACGACAAATCTACTTAGCTTTTAGAAATAACAATCAAGCGGAAGTAATTACTCTTAATAGCAATTCACCTGACCGTCAAACTATTGCTGCTCTGCCTGCCGGAATATACCATTTCATTCCAGAAAATAACAAGATACTTCTATTTGAAAAAAATAGTGGTGGTTTATTTTTATTTGAACAACCATTACCTGTATTATTTGCTCCTCGCTTAACAGCTGTGGCAAAAAATTATACAGTGGGTCGTTGGCAGAATAATACTATTACCTATGCCACTCCGTTTGAAATTAGAAATTGGGATGATAATCACGAAACATTAATTTCACGTTTAGGTGAACCAATCATTGGTCTCTCGCGACTAGCTAGTGATAATCAAATTTTATATGGTACCAGCACTTCTCTTAACGTCTGGTCACCCACCAACGCTCTCTTTAGTCAATCAATGCGATTAGTGGATATTCAAAACTTAACTCATTTACTAACAGTCGCTGATGAGGAATTATATTTTGTAGGACGGTTTAATAATGAGTTTGGAATTTTCCATCTTTCATTCTAATTCTTGTCTTTTTACTTAACTGTTCCCCTGCCCCACCATTTTAACAAGTAGGTTAACCAAGAAACTAAATGACGACGACTGGCTGGATTAAGGAAAAAAGTATACCAGGGATTATCGGCACTTGCTCGATTGTGATTATGAATAATATACGCGTCTGGAACATACACCACACGCCATTTTTTTATCCAAAAACGACGACATAAATCAGTATCTTCAAAATATAAAAAAAATCGTTCATCAAAAACGCCAACTTCTTTCAAGGCATGTGCGCGAATAAATAAACAAGAGCCAAGTAGCCAATCAACATCGTGTACTTCCTCTTTACTAATATCTTCCATCAGAAAATGTTTAAGCGCAATTTTCGCAAATGGCAGACGCCCTAAAAATGTACGGCGGTATAGTAATGTTAAAATACGAGGAAAACGATAGCGTGATTCCTGCACAGTACGGTCTGGATTAAATTGTTTTGGTCCAGCAATCCCTACTCGAGGATTAGCTTCCATGAATTCATATAACTTAATGAAAGTATCTTTAAAAGCAAGAGTATCAGGATTCATAACCACAATATATTTTCCTTGTGCTCGTTTAATACCAATATTATTCCCACCTCCCATACCCTGATTGACTGAACTTTGAATAAAAATAACGCCAGGGTGTTGCCAGGCTAATATTTCTCCTAATTGATCACCGGAGTTATTATCAATCACAATAATTTCATGTTCAAGGTGACCGAAATCAGCCTCTGTAATTGATTTAACACAATTAAGAGTTAATCCTTTGCTTTTATAATTAACAATTACGATACTAATATCCATGACGATTATGATAAGTAATAATTAAAGGCTTGTCTACGTTGGAACATACTCACCAAATAACTAACGTTTTAATAATTTTCCAATATACTCCAAAAATAATATTAGCTATACGAAGTTTCCAACTACCAATTTCTTGATACCAAATTCGGCCAGTAATTAATGAAACAATTTTCTTTTCTGAGACTATACGAGCGCCTTGAATCTGATGACGTTTCTCTAATATCTTCCTCCAATTTGCTAGAGAGAGAAAATATTTCCAAACCTGTATTTTTTCTTGTAACCAACCTGATTGAACTGAAAATAATAATAGACCTAATTCCATAACAATAAAAGCTGGGAAGATGAATAATAGTGTTAACCAATGATAATTCTTTAGAATAGTAATAATTCGATTACGATCCATCCAATAATACTTCTGAATTGATCGACTAAATTCATATTTATGATAAACAACGGCAGCTGGGATAATAAGGCAGGTATAACCTGCTAACCACAAACGCCAACCTAAATCTTGATCTTCGTTATACATCCACATTTCTTCATCAAATAATCCAACCCTTCTCAATGCCTCTACGCGTAGTAGTACTGCCGCACCTGAAGGATAAGTAATTTCTTGAACCCTGTTAATTGTTGACAAATACTTTTCCTTGTAGCCCTTAGAATAACCAAAACCTAAAAAATGAGTTTCGTTGCCAAGGCTATTTATTATTTCTGTTTGTGGATGAAGCATTAATCTAGCTTGAAACGCTCCTGCTTCTGGATATTGATTAACTCTTTCCATTAATTTTTCAATGCAATCGTGTTCCAAAATAGTATCCATATTAACTAAAAAAACTAATGAATATTTGCTTTTTAAAACTTCTTTTAAAGCTGCATTATTCCCACCAGCAAAACCTTCATTTTTCTCACAACAAATAATCTGAGCTTCCGGTGCTATTGTTTGTAGTAATGCAAAACTTTCAGAACTAGTTTCATTATCAACTAGAAAAAGATCAAAATCTTGATTACTTTGTTGTCGTAAACTCTCTATACAGTCTGCCAAGTATTTACTGGCATACTCTTTGTAGTTAGGACTAATAATAATTGCTAATGAGATAGACATGATACTACTGTTAAGTTCGTACTCGAGGTTTGATATGAAAAAAATCGCCAATAGAAACAATTAGTTCAGAAATTTCCCAGGCAAGGCGTAATGTCTCTACCTGCCATTCAGGGTGCCATTTTCTAAAATAGGCTATCATACTGTCTCTAAAATATTGCTGTTTTTCAACTCGTGGTAATTGAGTAAAACTTTGTCCTATATAATCAATAGCCGTAGCTACTGGTGTATACCAGACTTGTCCACCTTTCTTATTCACTGTTTTACAATAATCAACTTCTTCAAACCACAGAAAATATCGTTCATCTAAATAACCAAATTTTTCTAAACATGAACGACGGAGGACAAAAAAAGCTCCTCGAATTGAATTAACGCTGCTTGCTTGATCGTATTTAAAATCGGCTTGTAAATAATTTTTCAAAATATGCGGAAAAATATGAGGTAACTTAAATACAATCGCCACTTGATCCCAAATAGAAGGAAATAATCTGACCTGTGGTAATAATGTTCCTTGCTCATCAGTTAATGTAATACCTGCTACATCAGCTTGAGGATTAGCCATAAGCCATTGATGTAAATTAGACAAAGTATCAGGTAAAACTTTCATATCAGGATTTAATAAAATCAAAAAATCACCTACGGCTGCTTTCAAACCTTGATTACTAGCTTTAGCAAAACCATTGTTGTTTTGATTAACAATTAATTTTACTTGCGGAAATTCTTCAGTTACCATCACAGCACTACCATCAGTTGAGGCATTGTCTATTACAATAATTTCCTTGGTCACTGAATTACCATCACTAAGTAGAGCTGTGATATTGTCACGCAATTTTTCTTTTACATTCCAGCTAACAATAATAATTGAAAAATCCATAGGTCAAGATTTAATATTTCTTTACTACTGTAGCACCTTTAAAAATAAACGAATAACTTTCTAGTAAGTACTGCTCCAGCAGCAACGCTTCAAAAAAACGAATCACTACCCATGATATAATCTTTAGTTTGCTTGCCGCACTTTGCCGTGACCAATATTTAATATATAAAAAATGTTGATTAACAAAGGCATAGCGATTAGCGACTTTTGATCGCTCACGACGATTAATGAATCTCTGCCAAACATTTCCCCCACTTACTGTTCGATCATGATACATAATAGCTTTAGGTACGAGCAATGAAGAGTAACCTGCTAATTGCAGTCGGTAGGCTAGATCACAATCTTCTTTATACATAAAAAAATACTCATCAAAATATTTCCCCTGTTCAGCAACTTGTTCTAATGCACTAAGACGGAATAAACCAGCAGCTCCCGAGACTCCCATAATTAAACTGTTATCATATTGTCCGTGATCTTCTTCACCTGGCCCTACATCAAAAAATTGTAAACCACTCTTAAGTATTAAACCACAACTATCAATTATGGTTGTTTTAGTTCTTGCAATAAAATTCCAACGGCGCAATTTTGGTGAGACAGAAGCACAATGAGGATTAACTTCTAAGCTTGATACTAATCGATCAATGACATCCGGTTCTAGAACTGTATCAGGGTTAACTACAAAAAAATATCTAGCACCGGCGGCTACAGCTTTATGTAACAAAATATTGTAAGCTCGACTAAAACCAACATTTGATGACTCTCTGTACACGTGGATATGTGGATGATCCTCTAGAATAGGGCTATTATCATTATGTTCTTCTTCTGAATTATCAAAACAGACGATCGACACACTTTGATATGTCTGACGTTCTAAACTTTGCAAAAAATACGGCAAATATAGAGCCGTACTTTCACCATAGGTAATAAAACCTACCCACACCTTCGTATTTTGATTGTCGGTCTGCATACACTTATATTATCATCTGGTCCTGCAATTTGTCGCGACCCATGGATTGAGCAATATATAAACTTTCAAATGTGCCAGTATCAATCCAATCTTTATAAATCATACGAACAACTAATTCTCCTTTCTCCATATACCAACGATGTAAATCAGTTACTTCTAACTCGCCACGATCACTTAACGTTATACCTTTGGCTACCTCAATTACCCGACTATCATAGACATAGAGACCAGTAATAGCTAAATTACTTTTAGGGTGTTTTGGTTTTTCTTCAATAGAAATTGCTTGACCAGCCTCATTCATTTCCACAACACCAAATCGTTCAGGGTCGGGCACTGCTTTAGCAAAAACTTTAGCTCCACTCGTAAAATTATGAATCTCTTCTGAAACATCATCAACAAATAAATTATCAGCTAAAATCAAAGTTACGTTATCTTGACCAATAAATTCTTCACCAATAATAAAAGCTTCAGCAATTCCTAGTGGCTCTACTTGGACAGCATAGCTCAGGTGACAATTAAACTTAGACCCATCACCTAATAACTCTTCATATTGATTGGCATGATCGGGACTAATAATTATTAAAATATCTGTGATACCAGCTCGTAGCAACGTATTAAGCGGATAATAAATCATCGGTCGATTATAGACCGGTAATAAACCTTTACTAGTAACGGTGGTACAAGGCAAAAGTCGTGAGCCCCTACCACCTGAGAGAATAATTCCTTTCATAGGTATATATAAACCTTCCAACCTTACAATGACTGAATATATTCGTCAATTGCTGCTTGCCAGGTTCTTAATTTCGGCCGCTTAGTATTTAGGAGACGTGATTTTTTTGGACGACGTGCTGCACGTAAAAATATCTCACCTTTTACAGGCGCTACAGTAATATTTGGATTTATTTTTTTGAAAAAATAGGTGGCCGCTTCAAACCAACTGGCCTTACCATCATTAATTAAATGATAGATTCCAAAACCATCACCACTTTCTAATAAACTAATGGTGGCTGAAACTAAATCTGGTGTATATGTAAACGATCCGCTTTCATTACTAACTGCTTTTAGCTCAGTATTTGTCTTTGATAGAGTCGTCATTAATTCAAAAAAACTTGGCTTAGCATTTTTGCCTTGACCTTTATCTCCAAACAATCGTGAAGTACGAATAATGTACCAACGTAAACCGCGACCGCTTAATCGAATTATTTCTTTTTCACCCCTTGCTTTACTATTTCCATATTCATTAATTGGCGCTACTTCAGCAGCCTCATTATAACCTGTAGCTAATTCACCAGAAAAAACATAATCAGTAGAATAGTGAACTAATACAATATTTTCATCTAAAGCAACTTCAGCTAACGTTTGCACTAAGTCATGATTTAATATATCAGCAAGTTGTTTTCCCTTATCATTTTTTTCTGCACCATCAACATCGTTATAAGCCACAGTATTAATAATAATTTCAGGTTGTAAATCCTTAATTTTCTTTACTAATAACATTCGATCCGTCACATCAATATCATCTTTATCCCAGCCAATAAAGACATGATCAGTAAACACCGCACTTTTTTTAAAAAAAGCAGTTCCTAAATTTCCTTTAGCTCCAAGCAGTAATATTTTCATACCTATAGTTATCTAAGTAATGGTTCCCACCACCAACGATTTTCACGATACCATTGAATAGTTTTTGTTATACCATTTTCAAAATTTGTTTCCGGATGCCAGTCCAATTCTTGAGTAACTCGACTATAATCAATAGCATAACGGAAATCATGACCTAAACGATCAGGAGCTAATTCAATCATATCTTCACTTGCTCCCAAAGCTTGTAATAATTGTCCAGCAATTTCCTTGTTACTCAATTCAGTATCACCTCCCAAACAATATGTCTGGCCAATTCTACCTTTTTTAATAATAGCTTCAATACCTCTCACATGATCAAGCACATAGAGCCAATCACGGATATTTTCTCCACTACCATATAAAGGTACTTTCTTGTTATCCAATAAATTGGTAATGAATAAAGGAATTAATTTTTCTGGTAATTGATATGGTCCGTAATTATTACTGCAATTAGAAATTGTAATAGGTAAACCATGCGTATAGTAATATGAACGCACTAAATGATCAGATGAAGCTTTGGAAGCACTGTATGGACTATGAGGATTATACGGAGTTTGTTCATTAAATTTCTTCTCATCAACTCTTAAATCGCCAAAAACTTCATCAGTTGAAACATGGTGAAATCGAGGCTTGTGTGGTGCATTTTTGGCAGCTTCTAATAGAACTGCTGTACCAAGAATATTAGTAGTTATGAAAGGTAGACTACTAGTAATTGAACGGTCAACGTGAGACTCAGCCGCAAAGTGGACAATAATATCAGACTCATTAACTAGGGGGATGACTGTTTCGGAATTAGTAATATCACCTTGGACAAAACGATAACGAGAATTAGAAGCTACATCTTGCAGAGTTTCAGTGTGACCGGCATATGTTAAAACATCCAGATTGATAATGGAATCAGATGGATGATGCTCTAACCAATAACGAATAAAATGAGAGCCAATAAAACCGGCTCCCCCGGTTACTAACAAACGCATAGATTATATCAGAGCAGCCTTTATCTTTTGTTCATATTCTTCAGCTTGACCGTCGTCATAGGTACCTTGTGATCGATTATCTAAACCATCACCTTCACTACGTGGAACAACATGAAAATGAACATGTAAAATGTGTTCACTAGCAGTAGCTGATTTGTCTACATTATCCATGAACAAACGGTAGCCTTTAACATTTAAACTTTTAAAAATAGCTGCACCGACTCGTTGTACCACTGTTAAATAACTACCAAGTAAATTAACTGGCATGGCTTCCAATGAAGGGTACGCTTCTTTAGGAATAACAATCACATGTCCAGGTGCCATTGGCAAAATATCTAGAAACGCAATAAAGTCCTGATCTTCCCAGACAATATGAGCTGGGATTTCATGACTAGCAATCTTTGCAAAAATAGTTTTTTCCATACATTATAATTAACTACATTATTTAAATAATTTTATAAGGTGAATTTTCATCATGCTCCCAGCGAATCTCATCAACGTCTTCTTTCTTGTCTTTTCCTCGATATAACCTATCTGGCAAATTAATAGAATAGGCAGGAGTTTCACTAACACACTTATAACCATGAACAACACCAGGAGGAACAATGACCATGGTTGGAGAATTTTGTCCCACTGATATTATTACATGATCTCCTTTAGTAACGCTTGATTCACGACGATCCCAAAGATGTAATTCAAAATTACCGGGACCAGTAAAAATAAAGCAATCTGACTGGTCTTTGTGCTCGTGTGGTCCCCTAACTATCCCTGGGTTGGTTAAACTAACATAGGCCATAGCTGGTTGATAGTTAATTTCATCATTACGAAACACTTCCATTAACCAACCTCGATTATCCTCATACCGCTCCACCTTCTTGATAATTACTCCATCCATATAAAGTTATTTTTTCTTATAATATACGAGAATAATAGCAATAATCAGCCAAAAAATCAAGAAATAGCTAAGATTAATATAGGCTCGTACCATGCCTGTTTGTAACACCTCTAATCCTATTAATACTAGTAATGTAATACTAATAGCTAAATATATTTCTTTAATGATTTTATAGGAGATTACCATATTATCTAAACTTTTGTAATAAAAAATCAACTAGTGTTCTACCGGAAAAAGTAACTTCTACTAAAGGTATTTCAATTGGTTTTTCAGGATTTATTTCTGGTGCAGCAATCATGAATGGAATACCCTTACCATCAAGACACGTCGGATTGATATTAAAATGTACTGTTCGTGAAAAAGGCTCAGAAAAACCGACTGGTTGATACTTAGCTAAAACAAAATCTATATCAGATTTTTCTATGTCAGTTTTATTAGTAAATTGTCGGGGAAAGGGATTAATAACTTCTCTTGGTGAAAAACTAAAAACTCCATCACCAGCTAACACAACATTATCGTGTTCTAATTTAATCTCTTTAACTACTCTGGTTTGATCTTGAAGAATGATTGAAAATTGTTTATAGGTTTCAGAAAGACGTAATTGATCATTATTAACAGTAATCGTTTGTAGACTCTGGGGATCAAGTGTTTGAGCTTGTAGGTTAGTAACATCACTATATAGTGAAAAATTTTTCCTTGAAGCTCTTACTAATGAAACTCTATTAATAAAAGCTAGTCGACTCTGAGTAGTTTTTATTGTACTGAAAATAATATCTTCTGAAGTCTTAACTTCTACCCTATACATTCCAGATGAAAGTTTATTAGTAGTAATTCGTTTCTCAATTATGCTTGGTTGATTTAATTTTTTCTGATCTATATTAATCCTTTCGGTATATACCGTATTACCTTGATCATTATACAAAGAAAAAATCACTGGTTGTGTATGTTCAGCATTTTCATTTAACATTGAGAATGTAATATCAATTGGTTCACCGTTACTGTATGTTAAGAATGAGAATGTACCACGTAGACCAACTTCATATTCTTTTGGTACATCATATAGTTTATAGTCAGGTATGGTAATAGAATTTGGTAATGAATAATTATACAAAGCAATGGATTCTCTCTGTGGTGGATTTTTTACAAAATCAGTGATTGATGAATATTTCTTTTCTCGCTGCCAGAGTAATAAACCATTCTCTTGTAAAACGCCTTGATTATGAACTAACTCTTCGAGTTTTTTAAAATACAGTGGTTGACGTTCAAAATTCCAGGAATTTTTTTCTCGACATATTCCTAATTCCATTAAAGGAGCTGGATTTTTAAAACTTACTGTAACTGCGGCCGTGTCAAAAGAGCGTGGCGGTCGAAGATAAAAATATACTGGCTCAGCAATTAGCGAACGTAATAATCCTTTACTATCTTTTTCTATACGTTCTCGTGGTGAAAATTCACTAACAAAATAATTGTACTTAGAAAAATTACTTGTATATGTAATTTCTCCTTGAGGTACAATTGTCTTATACAATATAACTATTACTAGTATTACTAGCAAACCAAGCCATATATAACGAATTTTAGTGATAGACATCATTCTCTCATCATATCAAGGAACGACTAAAATATAAAACTAAAGCTTGAGGCTATTTTATCAAATTTTGGCTATTTATACTTGATTTACGACCCTTAATCTGCTAAACTTAGAAATAAACTTATTCTTCTATGATTACCAGTCAACATATCAACGAACTTAGCTCAAAGGTAGGAACCGAGGTGACTATTCGGGGCTGGGTATATAACTTTCGCTCTTCCGGAAAAATTGCTTTTTGGCAGATTAGAGATGGCTCTGGCTTTTGCCAAGCTATTCTATCTTCCGATGAACTCTCTTCTGAGAAGTGGGCCGAAGCAGAAAAAGTAACCCAGGAATCTGCCGTGTCAATAACTGGCCGTGTTTCCAAACACCCCAAGAAAGAAGAATATGAAATTCAAGTTACTGACTTCACGTTTTACCAAATAGCAGAGGAATATCCCATTGCCAACAAAGACCATGGTATTGATTTCTTATTAGACTATCGCCATCTCTGGCTTCGTTCACCAAAGCAGTGGGCTATTCAAAAAATTCGTTACACTATTATCCGTGCTATCTATGATTTCTTAAGCAAAGAAAACTTTACTAAAATAGACTCACCTATCATCACCGCTAACGCTGGCGAAAACACTACGGACTTATTCAAAGTCAATTACTTTGATGAAACAACCTATCTTTCTCAAACTGGACAACTTTATATTGAAGCAGCAATTTATGCCCATGGTCGGGTCTTTGATTTTGGTCCAACCTTTCGAGCTGAAAAATCAAAAACTCGTCGTCATTTAACAGAATTTTGGATGATGGATGCTGAAATGGCGTTTTGTGATCTTGAAGATAATTTAACTGTACAAGAAAATTTAATACGATATATTGTTCAATCAGTTCTGGAGCATAATGGACCTGAATTAGAAATACTAGAACGAGATATTAAGCCATTAGAAAATATTACTAAACCATTTCACTATTTAACTCACGCTGAAGCGGTTGCGAAGCTCAAAGAATTGGGCTCTGATATTAAGGAAAGAGATGACTTAGGAGCTGATGATGAAACTATGCTTACTAAACTATATGATAATCCAATTTTCATTACTCATTATCCAGCTGAAGTAAAAGCTTTTTATATGAAGCGTGACCCTAATGATGACAGTCGCGTACTGGGTGCTGACTTGTTAGCTCCAGAAGGGTATGGCGAAATTATTGGTGGTTCACAGCGAGAAGATGATTATGAAATTTTAAAACAACGTATCACTGAATTTGGTTTAAAAACCGAAGACTATCAATGGTATCTTGATCTCCGTAAGTATGGCTCAATTCCACACGGTGGTTTTGGTTTAGGTCTTGAACGAGTCACGGCCTGGATTTGTGGACTACAACATATTCGTGAAGCTATTCCTTTTCCGCGAACCATTTACAGAATTACACCGTAATATAGATATTAAAAAAGAGAATATTAAAAGTAATATTCTCTTTTTGATTGTATTTGATTATTAAATAAATTTTACAATTAACCATCTATCTCCGAAAATTGTTTCACCCTTTTTATAAAGGTTGAAATAGCAATATTTTTTTCGTCTACAGGTATTAACATATACCCAAAAAATTGGCCTCTCAAATCCGATCGGGATAGCAATTCTTAAGTTCTTTACTTTAGAAAACTTTTCTTTTACTTCTTTACTTAATAAAAAAATACTGGCCGCCCTTAAACTATTATTCCTGGTGATAAATTTTGAATTATCAAAGTTAAAAAATTCTTTCCATTCACCCTTAGCGATGTATTTTTTTCTGGTTGATCTCTCTTGAATTAATCTTTTTATAACTTTGGGTTTTGTGGTTCCATCAACTTTTACCACATAACCCCCTTGTTCTAATTTATTAAAAAAATTAGTTAACGACTGCTTTTTCTGTTTAGTTATTTTAATAACTAAATCAATCATGCACCCCTCCTTAGTATTTATTTTTAATATTAAAATTTTCTCTATCTTCACCCTAAATCAATAATTTGTCAAGAAGAAACAATATATTATTTCTGTATTTTAATTGTCTTATCTGCCGAGAACTTGCCCATTAGAATCTGGATATTAGAAGCTGGTACTGAAAATTCCTCAGCTAAGAACAAAAATAGAGCATCATTACCTTTATTATTTTCTGGGGTGGCCTGTATATCTATCTTGATAACACCATCAGCTAAAACAGACTTTACTCTGGTTTCGCGGGCCTGAGCATGAACTTTTATTTTCAAGGTTATTTCACCTTTAGTCTTTAATTCTTCTTTATAGTTTTCTAGCATATATGTTTAAGTATAGCCTATTGCCCATATAACCGACAGTATAGACACTGTTATCTTATTTATTAAAAAGGCTACTATAGTCGGTAACTACATCCAAACAAATTTGCTTGCTACCTGGTTCTAATATTTCACATAACTGTTTAGCTGGCTCCAAAGACCCGTGATGATTAATATATAAACCAACCATACCTCTGATACAAGCACTGGCTTCTGTATTTTCTAAATTAAGACATAGTTTCTCCACTGCTTTAGGAATACTGATATTTTCTTTAACCGCCTGACTACCAACTCCACTAATACACGTTAAACGATATGGGTCACCTGCTTGCTGGCACCACTGCAAAGCTGATTGGTATTCACCTAGATGTCTACTTAAATAGTATGTAGGGGCATAAAAATAACAATCATCTTTATCCTCTTCTAACTGTTCAGTACAAGGATAAAAAGAATTATCATCTTTTAAAAATTTTGAAACATGAACTTTTTGATCACTATTAAAATTCTCCATAAAGACACCGTTTCGACAACTACTACTAGCAAATAAATCTTTATATGATAAACATAGTTCTAATGAACGAGGTACATCATTATCAGTATAATACATAAGACCATGGCCGACACCGTGATAACATTCCCAACTGATAAAGCTACCTGATACATAATCAGCACACACCTTATTTAAAGTAGAAAAAATATCTTTACTTGATGAAAAATGACTTTCAATAATTCCATGTAAGTAACCAGAATTGCAAATCTCATCTTGATATTTCATTGCTTGTCCAAAACTACCGTACTTCTCATAAGCTTCATGTCCAATTTCATGAACTAGATCATGACAAACACGAAGTAGTTTCTTATCGTTTTTAATTTCTTCTCTAATCTTCTCTAATGCTATGTGTGGACCTTGTGTACCTACTAACAATAATAGCTCATCTTTATATTTCTGAAATTCGTCTTTTGATAATTCTGCAGCATCAAGTTCGGGAATAGATTCTAAATCTGCTGATGAAAGAAGACTGACTTCTGTTTTAGAAATATTTTGATAAGTAAAAGAAGAAAACCAAAAATAACCAACAACTACTAAACAGACAATGGCAATCAGAATATAAATTAATTTCTTCTTTACCACCATAGAAAAAACCTAGACAGATACTTGCTTAGAGATGAGTAGAACTAATAATTAGATGAGTGAATTTTAATCGTCGTTACCAAACAAACTGTTAAGCAGATAATTAAAGAGGGAAAGAATAATACTAAATAATAAGGCTACCCAAAAACCACTGACAGAAAATCCATCAATTACTGACGAAGCTAACAGAATAAGTAAAGCATTGATAACGAAGGTAAAAAGACCTAGGGTTAATATATTAATTGGTAGAGTTAATAGAATTAAAAGTGGCTTAATAAATGTATTAACTAATCCTAAAAATAGAGCCACCCAGAGAGCAGACCAGAAACCAGTTAACATAACACCCGGCAAAAGGTAACTCGCGAACATAATGGCAACTGTTGAAATTAGCCATTTAAGAATTAGCATCATACACGTAGTTTAATAATTATTTCTTCTCAAGTAAATCATCATTCTTTAATAACGTTTTGATGATGAAATACAAGAAAGTCATAATAATAATAAAAGTTAACAATGAACTTAAAATACCGCCAATATCAAACTCTACTCCCCTGACTGTAAATATGAGATTAGTAAAATCACCAGGTACAATTAACTTAATAAACGGAGTAAAAATACCTTTTACTAAAGCATCTACTAAACCCTTAGAAGCATCAGCCGTAATAACACCAATAGCTAAACCAATGACTGAATATTTTTTCAAAAATTCAAACAGACCAGTACTAAAACTTTTTCCATGTGAATTAATCTTTTTGATGGTATCACGCATATCTGACACTAGTATAACGTACTAGCTTCTTTATTTCAAACTATCAAAAGTGGACTTAGCGAGAATCGAACTCGCGTTTCCGCAATGCGAATGCGGTGTGTTACCACTGTACTATAAGCCCAAATGCCCTCTCTGTCGCGAGAGGACATTTTTTATTTCTTCTTTAATTCAATCTTCTCAATCTTAATATCTTCGACAGGATGATCATTTGCATCGACACTTACTTTTTCAATCTTGTCGACAACATCCATACCGGAAACTACATAACCAAAATTAGTATGTTTACCATCAAGCCAGGCAGTTTCCTTAGCAGTCACAATGAAAAACTGTGAGCCGTTAGTATTTGGTCCGGAATTAGCCATAGCTAGAGAACCACGTACTAATTTGTGGTTATTAAATTCATCAGCAAAGCTATAGCCTGGTCCACCCATTCCATGAGTTGAGCGATCAGCATTCTTTGAATTAGGATCACCACCTTGAATCATAAAATCGGGGATAACTCGATGAAATAAGGTGCCATCATAAAATCCTTCCTTAGCTAAAGACAGAAAATTATTAACTGTCACTGGAGATTCAGAATAAAACGCTAACTCAATATTACCTTGATTGGTTACTAACGTAGCGCCAGAATATACTTTAGTTAAATCTTCTTTCAATTCTGTTGGTGGAGTCATAGGGGTTTGATTAGTTACTTCAGGCGTCAGGGCATCAGGTGTTGGACCTGTATCCGAAGTATTGTAATAAGTTGTTTTATTAGCGCTGGTACAACCTGACAAAATCAGGATAAACAGTACCACGGGAACAAATAAAAGTTTTTTCATAGGTTTTTTATTATGTGACATAAAATTCTTTTTTCAAATCTTTATCTTCTGCTGATCTTTTCTCTTCAATAACCTCTTTAGCCTTGTCTCGTAATTCTGCTAATTCTAACTGACTTAAATCTTTACTACGTTTTTCTAAATATTCTTTTTCGTTCAACGTTGGATCTTCAATTACCTCTGACAATAATACATCTAGAATTGCTCCAATCTTTGGTCCTGGTTCTAAGCCTAATGTTTTCATTAGATCATCACCGTTAATCTTCAACATTTTAACTGAGACTGGATCATGACGGACTTTTTCCATCATATACTGTAAATGCCGTAGCTTATAAGGCATAGCCTTAGCTACTCCCGAGCCCAAACGATCAGCTACTCGTAAATCAATCAAGTCTGAAAGGTTTTCTTCTCCCACCTTTCTAATTAACCGACGAACAGAAGCGGCGGTTACTTCATCGACATTATAATAAAACATATGATTTCTGACTAGAGTCACAATTCTCTCCGTATCAGCCGTAGAAAACTTCAAACGTTTTAATATTTTGAGCACCATTTTGGCTCCAACAATTTCATGGTTATAAAATGTGGCTCCACCATCAATCATCTTCTTAGTCCGAGCTTTGCCAATATCATGCAACAAGCTAGCAAATCTAACCTGCCATTCTGGATTAGGGCAATGCTTTAAGGATAAAATATTATGATCATAGACTGTATGGGTGTGATGATGATTTTGTGTCATGCCAATACCCTCTTCCAACTCAGGTAAAATATAATTAAGAAGTTTTGTTGCTTGAAGTTTTTGAATACCTTCAGCCGGATGATCTGAAGCTAGAATTTTAATCAACTCATCACGAATTCTCTCATTGGCAACAAATTTAATTGTGCCGGCAAACTTCTGTATACCTCGTTCGGTTTTTGGTTCAATAGCAAAACCTAACTGGGTCATAAAACGAACTGCTCGCAACATACGTAAGGCATCTTCTTTAAATCGATCTTCAGGTTCACCCACAGTACGAATAATTTTTTTCTTGATATCTTTTTCTCCACCAAACAAATCAACCAAACTGCCATCTGATGCTAAGGCCAATGCGTTAATAGTAAAATCACGGCGAGCTAAATCTTTGTCCACACTATCTTCGAAAATTACTTCATCTGGTCGCCGATGATCACTATAGGTTTGTTCACTACGGTATGTAGTAACTTCAACTACAGTCATCAATTCACCATTATCACGAATTGGTACAATAACAGTACCAAACATATTCTCATACTTGCTATCAGACAATACTTTTAAAATATCATCAGGTCGGGCATTAGTTGTTATGTCCCAGTCCTTTGGTTCCTTCCTTAACAAAAAATCACGCACTGAACCACCAACGACATAAGCTTCAAAACCCGCCTTAGTAAGGCGGGTAATTATATCCGTAATATATAATGGCAGATTAATAGAACTCATTTGGCAAACAAAAAATTATTTAATGATTTGACTTTCCCGTTACTGATTGCCACACCTTCAGCTTTTAACATTTTTGTTTTCTGGTCTGACCCAGAAGCAAAACCACCAACCTGACCATCGGAACGAACTACTCGATGACACGGTACCTTGGGTGCATACGGGTTTTTATTCAATGCGTTTCCTACAGCCCTGGCACTACCTGGTCGTCCAATCATACGGGCAATAGTACCGTAGGTCGCCACCTTACCCTTTGGAATTTGCTTAGTGGCATTCCAAACTTGTGTGTTAAACGAGTTAAGAGAACTACTTAACAACATAGTATTACTTAGTGAATAATTCAGGAGGTAGTACTTCAGAATAACCAGCTGTTAATCCAGAAATAAGTCCAGGTAAGTAAATCCAAGCAGCAATTAATGGTAAAACAATTAATAGAATTTTTACAATATCAGTTATGCGTAACCACTTCAAATAATTCTCAGTTTTATGAGTAATTGAACGAACTTCCTTAGTTAAAGCAATGTTCTCTTCTAAGAGTTTATGTATCTCTTCATCAGTCATAGAGGGCTAATATTAGTTAAAATTTCTTATAATATAAGTTTACATCAAAGAAGCAATAATTTCAATAACAAAATAAAAACCACCCTGGGTTACAAAGTGGCCTTTACGCTAGCCGACTTACAAGGAACATAACAAGGTACAATGGCTAGACAAGCATTGGGGCATAATAAGGGACTCACCGCCGAGCTTCTATATTAGTTTTTCTTCCCAGATTTTATTAACTTATTTAGTTCTCTTTTGAAACTCTGAGCATCTTTAAAAGATTCGTACACTGAAGCAAATCTGATATAGGCAACTTGATCAATTTTCTTCAACTGCTTCATTACAATCTGTCCAATCTGATCAGATAAGATTTCTGTCTTACGCAGAGCCTGTAAATCTCGCTCAATTAAACTTACTGTTTTTTTAAACTTCTCTTCCGTAATTGGTCGTTTCTCAAAGGCCCGACGTAAGCCTTTGATTAACTTATCACGCACATAACTTTCTTTGCGGCCATCTCGTTTAACAATTGTTAAATCAAGAATTTCTACTTCCTCATAGGTTGAAAAACGATATCCGCATTTTAAACACTCACGACGACGACGAATTGATAAACCATCAGACGCTACTCGTGAATCAACTACTTTTGTATCCTGAAAATAACAAATCGGACATTTCATAGATCATAACAAAAAACATCCCGACTGGCTTATTAGGCCTGCCAAAGGATGTTTTGTTTTAGACTAGAGAATTTAATCACAACTTTAATTTTTGGATACAATACCTAGTAATTAATAGCTACATTTTAGCATAGCAATCTGAATTGTCAAGAGAAAATCACGAAATATATTAACGCTAATCTTGGTATTTAAATTTAAATGATTGTAAAATCTTCTCTTCGCTAGCACTTAACTCCGCATCTCCATAGAATACAACATTATAAAATAAAGCTACTGGTTTATTAGCGGAATAAGCAATAAAAGGATCAGTACAACCTGGTCCATCACAATAACCATTAGGAGCATGGGTAATTATAGCGGCTTGACCACCCAATATTCCTTTAGTTGTAGGAATAGGAGTTTCTAAATAAACATAATCTTTAAGCTCAACAGGAATTTTCTTACCCGTTCCATCATTCACTTGGACAAATGCTTCTTTTATATTTACCTCCACCACACCCTCTGTCGATACAAAGCGAGCATACTGTGCGTTTGGTTCAGGCAAATCATAACTTTCTGGAAGGCTAATGGTATAGCCATACTTTGTATTTGCATACGTCCGTAATCTTTCATTACCCGAAATTTCTTCTTTCTTCCCTACAGTTTCTGTATTATCAGAATTTTGAGTCTGAGCATTATCTTGAGGTGTTAAAGGAGCTTGAGCAACTTTACTACCTTGATTTAATACCAGAAAATAAATAACACCAAATAAAAGAAAAATGATTATTCCTAATAAAATGTTAATATTTCTTGAGTTCATTATGTTAGAATAAAAGATTATCTAAAAAACAATCTTACATCATTTTCTTTCGGATAAAGGTTGGGATGGATAGTTCGTCATCTTCTTCTTCATCAACACTTGGTTTTTTAGTAGCTGGTTCAGCTTGAGCCATTTTCAAGGGTGAAGGCTTTGATTTTGAAGTTGGTAAATGACGTTCCTGATCTTCTTCAATAAACGGGGTTGGACTATAGTTTCGGTCCATAGAGGCTGAAGAAATTGAAGGTGGTGTACCAATTGGACGCTTACCATTAAAACCAGTAGCTACTACTGTAATCTTTATTTCATCTTTATATTTAGGATCAATCACCGCACCAAAGATAATCTTGGCATCTTCATCAGCCGATGAAGTAATAATCTTAGCTGCTTCATTAACTTCATGCATACTTAATCCAGCTCCACCAACAATGGTAAAGAGAATACCGCGGGCTCCTTCAATAGACATTTCTAGTAATGGGGAGTTAATAGCTAATTTAGCTGCCTCAATAGCTTTGTTTTCACCAGCAGCCTGACCAATACCCATTAAGGCTGAACCAGCTCCTGACATCACAGCTTTAACATCGTTAAAGTCAACATTAATCAAACCAGGAATAGTAATTAATTCAGAAATACCTTGTACACCTTGACGTAGTACTTCATCTACCACCATGAAGGCATCAAGAATTGAAGTCTTTTTTTCAATGACTTGAAGAATTTTGTCATTAGGAATTGTAATAATAGTATCAACCTTGTCAGTTAATTCTGATAAACCTCGTTCAGAAATTTGCTTTCGTTGTGCACCCTCAAATGAAAAAGGCTTGGTAACTACAGCTACTGTTAAGGCACCAATGTCACGAGCTAATTCAGCTACCACTGGTGCTGCCCCCGTTCCAGTACCTCCACCTAAGCCACAGGTGACAAAGACCATGTTGGCATCTTTCAATGCATCTCTAATTTCATTTTGTGCTTCTTCAGCAGCTTGACGACCTAATTCTGGATTCATACCTGCTCCTAAACCGCGAGTAATATTTTTTCCAATGTGAATTTTCTTTGTTGCTTTATTGTAGTGCAAAGCTTGAACATCAGTATTAACTGCCACAAATTCTACACCTTTAATACCGCTATCAATCATTCGATTTAAAGCACTACCGCCTGAGCCGCCAACACCGACGACTTTTATTTTGGCAAAACTTTCTATTAAGGGTTTTACTTCAGCCATAGATTTAATGAAATGAGATGCGATGTAATAAAAAACCGCTATCCTAAATTATAGAACGAGCGGACATTAATTGCAACCAATGTGAACACTTTTTGTGTTCACTCACCTAAAGTTAAACAAAATAATTATGGACGTAAAGACGAGAATAAACCTCGTACTTTGTGAATCACTTTTTGAAATGGTAATCGACCTAAACCACTTTTAACATTTGTATCTTTACTTAATTGATTACCCCAGGCAACTAATCCAAGAGCTGTTAAGTATTCAAGATCATTTACTTTATCAACTACCGTAGCTACACTACGATTAGCACCAAGCGCTACTGGCAAACGTAATTTCTTTTTAGCTACTTCTACAATATCAGATAGTTTAGCACCACCCCCAATTAAGCAAACACCAGCCGGTAACATACCAGATCGATCTACTTTTTTTAACTCAGCATCAACTTTTTCAAAAATTTCTTCTACTCGAGCTTCAATAATCTCAGCCACATAACGAGGAGAAATAACGGTAATCTCATCAGTTAGATTTTCTTCATGTACTAAGTCAGTAATATCAATTTCGTCTTTTTTGTTAAACTGCTCTACCTTAGCTGAACCATAACGGACCTTTATTTTTTCAGCTAAGTTAATAGGACATCGTAATCCAATCGCAATATCTGACGTAATGTGTGAAGAACCAATTGGCAATACAGAGGCGTGCAATAACTCCCCTTCTTCAAATATAGCAATACTGGTAGTAGCCGCACCGATATTAACAACTGCTGTACCAATCTCTTTTTGCTTTGGCGTAATTACTACACTAGCAGCTGCTAATGGCGAAAAAACTAAATCATCAATATTCAGGCCAGTATGATAAATAGATTTAGTTAAATTCTTAATCTGACTAGTTAGGTTCTGAATAATTAAAGTAATAACTTCTAAACGAATACCAGTCATCCCAACTGGGTTCTTGATATCTTCCTGACTATCAACAATAAATTTAGACGGTATTACATGTAAAATTTCGTAATTTGGTGGAACAGCTAAGGCTTGGGCAGCTTCAATTACCCGATTAATATCTTCCGGGTTAATTTCACTATCAGAGCGACTAACAGCTACTACACCACGACTAGTTTGGCATTTTAAGTTAGGACCATTAATTCCGACCCAGGCTGAGGCAATCGGCATGCCTAATAATCGTTCAGCTTTTTCTAAGACAGCCGAAATTGAAGTAGTTGTATCTTCAATACTATTAATAATCCCCTTGTTTACTCCTTCAGAGGGAACAGAGACAGCCCCAATAATTTGCAGTTTCCCGCCACTCTCGGTTTCAACTCGTTGACCTATAACTAAACGAGTTTCCAGGGAGCCAATATCTAAACCGGCAATGACGTTTTCTTTCATACGTTGGGGAAAAAATAAAGGTTGACAATAGATCTATTATATCAGAGTAACTTAGGTTTGCCAACTTAAAAGCTTCCAAATTAATGGCAAAATAAGGTAACAAGCAATTATTACGGCAGTAAGGGCGGCAACAAGCACTGCGGCTGAGCTAATATCTTTTATTTGACGAACGTACTGGTCAAGACGGGGTTTTAACATGTCACTGATGTGTTCAATCATAGTGTTCACTAACTCTAAGGTCAAAACTAAACCACAGGCTAAAACAATAATTGTGATTTTGACTGCTTCGAGTTGCAACCAACAACTAATGAAAAGAATTAGTGCGGCGATAATCACTTCAATTCGAAAATTTAACTCCTCTTTCCAGGTTTGTTTTAGACCTCGACCAGCGTATTGAATGCTTTTGATAAGACGCGGGAAACTCATATAACTTTTTTTATTATTATTTGACCTAATTTTTCCATTTTCTCTGCACCAGCCTTTGTGTCATCTTCATACCCTAATAAATGAAGTACACCATGGATAACAATAAAGGCCCACTCATATGTTAACGAAGGAGAAAATTTTTTAGCTTGTCTTTTAATAACTTGATAATCAATAAAAATTTCACCTAAAAAATGTTTCTCTTGTGTTTCAGCTTCAGCTTCAGTAAAAGACAAAACGTCAGTAACAGAATTACGACCTCTAAAACGAAAATTCAACGTTTTCATTCGTTGATCACCGATAATCACAACAGAAACATTTCCCTTGTTGTGGCCAAATGTTAGCGTAGCTAATGCTGCCCGTTTAATAAGTCCAACATTAACTCGCTCACGGGTAGTATTAGTTACTGTCACTTCCATATTACCTAACCTAAACGGTGAGCTTTAAACTACGTAACATTAACTCAAAGATAACCTGATAATTTAAAATCTTATTTGACCCTAAATTATAAGTAACCACAAAAATATATGACTTATCTTTGTTAGTTAAAAAAGCTGTTAAACCATCTGGACTTCTCACCCCTGTCCAATCTGTAGTTGTTAGTAACTGAGTAGTTGGTATAGTATCAACTTCATATGTTTTCTTATACCAATCGGTAATATCCTCACGGTCAGTGTTAGGTTGAATCAAAACCTGAATAAACTGATTATCAGTTCCTGAAAACATAATTGAGTCATCGCTTGTCGCAGCTGTTTTCTTCCAAGCCTGAGGATATAATAAATTAAAATTAAACGTAGTATTTAAATAGGTAGCTAAATTCTTATTCTGTGATAACTTCCCGGCTCCAGTTGGATTATAATCATTATTTATTTCAGCTAAATCTGTATAACCATCGCCATCACTGTCACTTACTTTAGCATTTGTACCTAAAGCAATTTCTTCTTCATTTGTTAATCCATCTTGATCTTCATCAACTCCTGGTTGAGGTTCTTCTGGTTCAGTCGTAGCAGCAGTTTCTTTATTCCAAATTTCTTGAGAAATTTTCCATTGGCCTTCTTCAGAAATAAAAACTACTTTTCCACTTTCACGATTATTAGTTTTAGTTATAGTTAAGGTTGTTTCAGTATCAGAACTGGTTTCATTAATATCTTCTGTACCATCAAGCATGGGAGAACCCAACTCACGGAGTTTACTTAATACTTCATTTTCAGTAAAACTTAATTCTAATCGATCTTTCTCAGCTCGTAAACTGTCGTACTTACCAGCTGTAGCATACTTAGAATAAACTGCTAAAAAAGCTTCTGGAGTAGTAACACCAGCTAATTCAACTCGGAAAGCTAAATAGGTTTCTTTGGCAGAACCAGCTGGTGTCTCAGTTGAATCTAAGGCTGGTACTTCTGTATCTGTAATAACTTCAGGCACATAGGGTATTTCTGTGGATGCTGGCTCATTACTGCCAAATAAGCCACTTAAAAATGAAGGGTGTAACCAATATACGTATAAGCCACCACCTAAACCAATCAACAAGAAGATGGTGATAATTAAAACCCAAGAACCAGGAATATGAATTTTCTTTCCCGCCACTTGATTATTCTTTCGAAAATTATCAGGCATATAATAAATTTCGGTGTTCTCAATTGTACCGGCTGGTTCTTTTCCTGGCACTTCTTTAGATGTTGGGGTAACTGGAGCTGGAACAGGTGAATTTGTTTCAACAGTATGAAGTTGGTTTTGGTTAAACATAAGTATAATTATTGGTTAGAAAAAACAGTTGGAGTTGGTGGCCAAGGAGCATTAGGGTCGGAATTAAGAGGATCTCGACGTTTCTTTATCTCATCACTGTCGTTTATACTATCTCCATCACTATCAGCTTGTAAAGGATTAGTTTTATAGACTTTGACTTCATCACGATCAACCAAGCCATCACTATCTGTATCAATTTTACTGGAATCAGTGCCAGCTCCCCTTTCTTCATCATCAGTTAATCCATCTTCATCACTATCATTTGTTTTTTTTGTAGAATCAGATGAACTACCATTGGGATGTAACACTTTATCAAGAAAACTTTCTTTGGTATCTTTATTATTTGATAAGACCGGAAGCTGTAACGTACGATATTTATACCAAGCAAAAAAACTAATTAAAAGAAGTAAGGCAATACTTAATATAATAATACCACGCTTAGTAGCAGGATCATGAGAATTTGGTGATTCATTAGGAAAAGAATACATACAAGATATTAATGTTAGGGCGCGATAGCTGTAATTGTATTAGAATCATCGCTGTTCTGTCCATTAGCTCGTTTAGCTATTATCTTAAAGGTATATGATGTACCGGGAGTTAGACTAGTTACTAAGTAATCAAAGGTTGAATTACTAACATCAATGGTTACTGGTCTAAGAATAGTTGTACTTACATAAGAAATAGTATACTGTTGTGCTCCAACAAATGGCAACCATTTTAATCGTACACCTGTACTAGCACCTACTTCTGGTCTAGCTGAGACTAGATATGGAGTATTTGGTTTAACAGATATTTCTGCTGAGTATGGGCTGAGATTACCATATTGATCAACTGATTTAACTGCTAAGTAATAAGTACCTGTATTATCTAAACCATTAAAGGTAACATTTGGTTGATTTGGACCTGGAATAGATCGAGTAGTTTTACTTATTGGATAAACATAACTCATGCCCGAACGTGGTTCAACTCCCATATAGGCAATATAACTAACTGCTTCTGGAACAGGATCCCAAAAAAGTGTAATCTTGGTATCAGCTCCACTTCCCTTAATACTGGGTGAAGCTGGTGGCGTAATATCAGTTGGCTTTAATTTCAATTCATTAGAAAAGCCAGACTCTTGATTCTTATTAGACAACGCTGTCATGACAAAATAATAATTTAAACCATTCGCTAACCCATCAATATCAACTATGACATTCCGAGCAGTACCTGTAATCGTCACTTCTTTATTAAAATTATATTGTCCAGAACTAAGTCCATAATATACTTTGTACTTAGTTGAACCAGTAATTACCGGTGCATTAATAGTAACTTTACCTCCTGCAGCGTCAACCGTACCAGTAATCACAGGATCTTGTGGAGCCGGCTCACGGAAGAAGAAAAATTCTTTTAGAACTTCTGGCCAACAACTTGAGGCTGCACCACCACAATCACTGTCACTAGTACAAGTTAATCCAATATTAGAGCCTGACATACAAATATTACGTCGACTAGTGCCAGTTAAGGGTGCTTCTTTCAAGGCAGGTAAATCATCACTTGTTCCCACTCCATTTGTATCACGACAATAGTAGAATTCGACCCCAGTAATGTCATCTTTCCAAGGCCAAACATAGCCAGGAATAGTTAGATAGATTGGCCAGGGATTTTCACACAAGAATAATCGTAATCGAGACGAACCTTTAACAACGCGACCTACTGAGGTTGGATTATTAACTGTATCGGCGGTAATTGTAGTGGTAGCTTTACCTAATGTTTGTCCATCTTTTTTATTACCAGCAACTGCTTCAGCAACTTGTGGTATTAATTGTTGAGTTACAGTAGCGACTTGATTGTCATCAGAATTCCACGCCCAATCCCAATTATACACACCGGCAATACCTTGAATTGTTTGACCATTTCTACTTCTGGCACTAGCATCTAATAGTTTCTTTTCGCCAACTGTTTGAAATAAATGGAACGATGGAGTTACAGAAACTGAATCTAAGGTACAAATTTCATTACCAGTTTCAAACGGCCATACTTCAGCATTTTTAAATTCAGTGTGGTTAAAGAAAGTTGGAATATGACTACCTGCATACATGCCAATCATTCCAACATTAGTAATACTGGTAATATGAGCATTATAGTAATCTTTTGGAGTGCCGAGGAAACTAGCTAATTCAGGATCACCTTTTAACACTACGTAGTATCGATGATTAGCTTCCAAGGGTTTAGTTAACCGATAACTAACTTTAGTGCTTGTGGCACTAACTTCAGAACCAACTGGGCTACCAGAGACTACACAAAAATGACTCATATCAGCAAAAGCTGATTTAGTTAACAAAAATGGTGCAATCTTAACTGCTATCTTACGAAGCGGGGTTAACCATTTAACTAAGCGATTAAGTGGTTCAACTGATGCCACAATTGGATACCCATTTGGACATGGATCCGTTCCGTAATCACCAATCACCTGTACATTATCACCAGCACTAAACGTAGCTGAATCCATTCTTGTATTAAACACTGCTTCAATAGAAGCATTTCGACAAACATTAATCTCATCAGGGACAGGTAAATGATCAACAACTAGTGGTCGCGAACTACAGCAACGACTTCCTGTAGTGCCACAACCAGTAGTAGCAATATCACCACATTCAGAATCTTTACTACAGCCACAACATTGACCACGTTGACCACCAGTACAATTTCCCTGATCAGCCAAACAAGACAAACTAGGATTAATAAGCTTACAAGAGTCAGGGTCGGTTGGACCAACTGGTGGCTTGCAACAACAGCGACAGGTATCACCAGGTCTATCAATACAGTTATAGCCAGCAGCACAACCAGTTAACAAACAGGCAAAAGGAGGGTTAGCGCTGCGACATGGATCACCTGGAGGAGTAACTGGAGCATCACACGTACAGTTAGTCATGTTGCATGTTGTACCTACTGGACAAGACGGATCAGTACACATTGGACTGGTACTACAAGGAATCGGAGCATTTACACAAGCAGCCATACATGATGATATGTTGTTGTAAATACCATTTTTAACAGGTGTTAAATCACAACTATTGCTGCCCAATATATTGGTACAATTATTGTACCCACAATACTGAAGTGTAGCACCACCAACAATTTCAGGTACTGGTAATTGACCTGGTCGAAGACTAGTACATTTATTACCGTTCTTGGCGTCAAGACAACATTCACTATGACTAGAGCAAGCCACAGGGTCAGTTAATGATGCACAATCAGTACAAATACCACGAGGATCAGAAGAAGCATCGCAGAACTTACCAGTTGTGCCAGTACAATTACATAGTGAGTCATCAGGCACACCACCAACGACACAACCTGAACATACGCCTAAGTTAGGGTCACCAGAACCACAAGAGCCGCCACATGTTAACCCAGCACAACAATCTTGAGCTGCATGATCAATACGACAACAACAATCACACGTACCTGTATCAATTTTTTTACATTGATTAGTAGTTAAATCACAAGTCGAACCATTAGTACAAATTGGACTACCAACAGCACAAACACCTCTGACACCATTAGCCACACAAGTCTCATTATTACCACAAATTGAACATGGTCCATTAATATCTCCAATATCAATACACTTGTTTCCAGCGCCTCGAACCCAACCATCGGGACAAGAACTTAATAAAGTAATTTCCCAATGAGGAATAGTAAGAGAAATATTAGACACACCACAGTTACCGGCAATAGGATTATTGTTAACTAAAATAGGATCATTATTACCATCTACTAAATCATTAGCACTACAAGCATTAGCAGCCGACGGAGTTTTAATACAACGATTTAAGGTTGCATTATAGACACATAAGTTACCAGCACATTCTGGTGACGAATTACAAAATACATCACCACACCGACCAGTTACAATTGGCAAACCTGTGCCGGCCGAAGGTGAACATTGACCCGGTGAATTAGGACAGAAGTAGCCTTCAATACATTGATTATTATTATAACCGGAACACGAAGCAGCACACGTAGTACCACCATGGCCATCATCAACACAAGGGTTAACGCAACAACTATTATCAGTACATTGATTAAAACCAGGATCACAGAAACTACATTTGCTAATAGTTGGATCTTCACAATGACCAATCGCACAACAAGCTGTACCACATTGCACTTCACCAGAGTTACAAGAAGAGGATTGGTAACCTGTTGAGAATTGCCATTCATAGACGCTCGTAGCAACGTTTCCATAACACTGGGCTGCAGTTGCTTTACAGCGTCCAGCTTCTGGAAGTCCAGCAGCACAACAAACTTCAAAAGTACCACAATCACTATCACTAACACATGAACCAACACCAAAGTTTACACCATTACTACCCTGTCCATTAGCAATAACTTGTACTGGTCCACTAATAGCATTTACATGAACAGTAGTTACAACTTTCCAAGGTTTAATACCAGAAGCAGTTGTATCAATATCCCAAAAAGTAATAGCGGCACCTCGCTGATCTTTATTATTATAAAATTTAACAATACTTGTTGTTGGACTAAACGTTTTAAAATATTCTCCCCACAATGTCACCGCACTGTTTGGTTGACCCAAGGATGGTTCAACTCGGCATAAGCCAGGGTTAGGTGAACCAGCCACTACTTCAAATTGCTGAGGACTACTATCAACTGGGCTAAATAATTCATGATCAAGTGTTATGTTATATCGACCCAAAGCAATACCCGCTGGCACCTTAACAATTATTTGAGTATCAGTCCAAACACTTTGCGCACACACATCAGGAAAATTATAATCAGCTTCTGGTCCAGTTTCATCTCCAAAGTGTACACTACTAGCTCCTTTAGAATTTCCAAATCCAGAACCGCGAATAGTTACATACTGCCCAACAGGGCCAAGAGGAGGTTCAATAGAACTAATTAATGGACCAGTGCTTGCTTCGGCATTTTTAGTGAAGTCTAAAAAGTTACTGTAGACGTTTGACTGTAAAACATAGGTCGTGGTTGGTCCAGCAGTTAAGTTTGGGACAGTGGCGGTACCAGTCTTTGGACCACCAAAAGTCGAAGATAACGCTTTGACGTAGGCTGATAAACTTCCAAAATAAGCTTCACTGGCAGTTAATTTAATACCCTGATAGGTAATAACATCACTAATTCTTCCAGCCACTGGATTAATAGTACATATTCCTGGGCGCCCCACCGTGTTCTTCTTAAAATTATTAATTAATGGTCCCTGTCCATCATCAGTTCTATCATTTGATCCACCGCTAGCTTCAATCTTTATAGGTCCATCTAAGGCACCTACTGGTACTACTGCAATCACCTGATTGTTTGTCCAAACATTTCCACTACAAGCAGCGTTACCTAGAATCGGATCATTAGCTAAAACAGCTGGTATTGTTGGATTACCAGTAGCATCTGAGAAGAATACCCGTCCAACAGTGGTACCAAAACCAGAACCGTGAATAGTCACAAAGTTTCCTGACTCACCATTAGGAGTAGGTATATCGCATCTATTAATGCCTCCACAATCTGCTACTTCAGTAGCAACAGTACAGGCTTTATCAAGGTCAGTTGTACAATAGCCTCCTT
Source organism: uncultured Gammaproteobacteria bacterium (assembly GCA_964540895.1). Taxonomy (GTDB): domain Bacteria; phylum Patescibacteriota; class Patescibacteriia; order Patescibacteriales; family Patescibacteriaceae; genus Patescibacterium. The sequence goes on from CAZIOP010000001.1 coordinate 600,619, forward strand.
GAGGACTAACAACATTAATTTGTGGTTTAGTTTGACATAGACAACAGTTAGAAACTGAGGGGCCAAAACCCGCAGCTGTACAGGAAGCTGTGGTAGAGCCTGTTGCTGTACAAAAATTTGAGGCACACATACTGTCGCTACAAACAGCTGGTTGTTGCGAATCTGCTGCACAAGCAGCTCCAATACAAGCTAAACAACTTCCACCACAATCAATACCTGTTTCATCACCATCCATAACAGCATTACAACAATGAGAAGCGGAAATTCGCACTGTTTTCTGGGCCGAAGCATTATTCAAAGCAATATCATAAGCAGTCGCTTTTAATTGAACATTCTGACCAACAGTGTAACTTGATCCATCCCAGGTTGTTGAAGCGTTAAAAGGCGTTGGGATACCTGTTGTGTTTAAAACTGAATCAATTAAACCTCCCTCTAAAAAGAAGTCAATCGAAGATACTTCATAATCATCAATAGCACTAGCATCAAATGGGTTACTAGGTGCGGCACAAACTTGTCTGGTAGTAATGTTTACTTGAGGATTACCAGTATCTACATAGTTGCCTGTTTCAAAATCAAGTGTACAAGGGTTACTTAGTGTACAAACTAATTTTTTTCCTGAAGTGCTTTCAATAACAGTATCTTTAGCTGTAACTGAAATTGTGGCATTAGCTGAAAAACAATGTACTGTATCATTAGGAGGCGGACACATGGTATCAGGAACAAATTCAATGTACTTGCCAACCACAGTTCTAACACCAGCCACTGATGTTCCACCTTCTGTAACTACAAACGTAGTATCATCAACTGTAGAACCAACTACATTTTCATTAAATTTATAACGCACTACTGTGTTTCGTGGTTTATTAACTGAGCCATTAAGTGGCGCAGTGCCAGTAACAAGAAAACTACTACTTCCGCCAATAGTACATGGTCCAGCCTGACATGTACCTCCACAACAAAATGGTGTACCGCCAGAACATGGAGGACTACAAACTCCCCCACCGCCTCCACCACCCGTAGCTCCTATTAACTGACTAAGAATGAAGCTCACAATGGCAAATGAAGCCACAATAATTACTAAACCAATAGTAGCTGCTTTTAATATTCTTTTAGCTTTCTCAACTTTTTCTTCGTTACCGCGAGCAGTCATCCAAGTCCAACCGGCATACAGTAAAATACAAACGGCGATAACACCCAAAAAGCCAAGTCCAGCTCGAATTAATTTAGCAGCTGTTAATCGTGGATCTTGATTCCCTAAACCAATAGTGGCAGCGAAGTTTAAACCTAAGTCAGGTTGAGCATACACCACTTTGCCTAAACCTAACCATAAGCTCATGACTAGAGCAGTGATAGTAATACCTTTTATTAATAATTTACGGGGAAAATTCATACAATATTACAAACAATTACCTTGAGCATTTAAAGTCGCAGTTGGTACTAAATTTCCACTTGTGTCTCGACAACATGAAGGCATAGCGGCATTAGCCACACAGCTGAGATCCTTTGATGGTTTATAACAATTCTGATATATATCTTTTACACCTGAGCCAACTTGAGATCGGTAGGCCGTTGAATCTTTGAAAATTCCATGACCTATAATGGCTTTTGTTTTATCAGCTTGTCCATCTAACGGTGGCGTATCAATATCATCTTTACTAACCCAGTAACCAACAGCATCACTCGCCATACTCCACAAGTTAATTAAGTGATGAGTTACAGTTGATAGACCATTATCAATGGTAACTGTACCAGATCCTAAACTTGAAGACATCATTAGTTTAGAAAAAAGAACTTCAATAGCAGTTGCTAAACCAACATTTGAAGCATTATTGGAAACAGTGGTACTTACCATTTCTGGAGGAGTTAAATCAAGTCGATCACTAACCCAGAATGACCACTGATAATTATCACCCTTACCACCATTAACAACAGCTGTATCATTTTCATTCCAAATACTATTTTGACCCTGAGCATCATCATCTCGGTTACCATCAAGTGAGTTAGTAGCGGCATCAACTACACCATTAATACTGGCTGCTACTGGATAATTTTTGTTTTGAATGCCATCTCGACACACATGAGTTGTGGTATCACAGGTATTGTATGGTGAAACTGTACAATCATTGTTAGTCGCACAGGTTGCCAAAGCAGCGGCTTTTACCTCAACTCGAAGATGACTATTACTTGGTAAGCAGTAAATACTTTCACCACAACCATTAACACCACACTTAATATCAGACACAAACTCAGTTGTCTTATATTGATTTGATACAACAAATTTTCCAGCCAACTGGTCTCCTTGGCAACTTCCGCCTGAACACTTATATGATTTACATTGATCATCAGTAGTACAAGGTGAGGTGCCAGGTAAAGAAGATCCATCAGCATTAACTATTTGCACTTTGTCAGCGACATCTATACTATCACCGCTAATAGTCAAAGGGTTAATTGATTCATTAAAGTTAAGTTGTATAATTGCATTCTTTGGTTGATCCGCTCGGTCACGAACTGTATAAGTAGTAGTTATGTCAGTTCCTCCATGAAAGGCAGCTAGAACTAAATTACCGACACTAGTACTTGAAAGTTGTAGTCGATTCCCAGCTGTGCCGGCAATTTTAGCTGTTAAAGTTACTGTTGTTGCAGCTACTGTCGCCGTAACTTCAGGGTGAATGAGGTTAACTGAGTCAGCAATAGAGAGCGCTGTAGCTGGGAATGTTGTTTCAACTTTTATTTGATTATTATTAGGTGTACCAGTCACAAATGTATATATTTTGCTACCAATGGTTAACGTATCAGCTGATTGTACTGGTGCTACAGTAAGACGCCAAGCATGGCCAGCAACAAAACCAGGGTCTAGGTTAATTGTTAAGCCACAAGGAGCAAGTGTAAATTGATTACTAATAATGTTTAAGTCGGCAGGAAGTAACCCAGATTGAGAGTACACTACATGAGCTTTTAAACCGCTACTACTAATAATGGCAATATCAACTGTTCCAGCTGCACATACATTAGTCCCGCTGACCTGAGCATTAACTGTAGTGATTGAAGGTGGTGCTGTTCGAACTATTGAAGCACTGGCTGCTCTGTATACAGCAGGTTGGCCACTTACAGAAATATTACCTGTAGCTGCGGTCGCTGCTAGAGTAGTTGAAACAGTATCTGGATCATCATCAGGTTGAGGAAAAATTCCACCATGATCATACTGTAAAATCTGTGGTGGCGTTAAATCAAGTTCGTTATTAACTTCAAATGTCCAGGTAAACCCACCTGTAATTGAAAAGGCATTAGAGCCATCAGCTTTCTTAATATCAGTAGTAAGGTTAACTGAGTAATCAATATTCTGATTTTGTCCTCCAAGATAGGCTGGAGCAGCAGGTTGGAAAATAAACGTCATGTTGTCAGTTGATGTAACATCAACATCAGTCACCAAAGGAATAGTCGTATCTTGTGTTCTAAAAATACGGACACTTGTATATGAGGAAGTCTTTATTTTCGTACCAGGTGCACAAAAACCTCCAGCAGTATTTTCACAAATAGTGGCAGGATCCATTGGTTCTCTAAAAGTGACAATGATACTCGTATTTCGAGCAACATCTTTTTGAAATGGTGCAGGGTATACACTCTTAACAACTCCATTACCAAGACCACTGACACCGCCTCCACCTCCTCCACCTCCACCGCCGCTACCACTACCACCAGTAGCTCCCATTAGCTGTTGGAGTATGAAAGAAACAATTCCAAATGAAGCCATGATAATAATCAAACCAATAGCAGCATTTTTTAAAATACCTTTTGCCTTACTAATTTTTTCTTCACTACCACCAGAAGTCATCCAAATAAAGCCAGCATAGAGAATTAGGCAAAGAGCTATGAGTCCCAAAAAGCCTAAAGCTGCTCGAATCATTTTAGCAGCAGTAATTCGAGGATCGTTATTACCTAAACCTAATAAATTTTGAAAAGCACTCTGACTTAAATTACCTCCCCATAACACATTAGGGTCAGCCGTATTAGTTTGAGCACTAACAGTTCGTACTATATTAAAAGCAAAACCAGCTATCATGAGGAAAATGATAGCGGCTAAGAGCCAACGTTTTTTTGCTATTAACATGATGAGTAATTTTGACTTGCCAAAATCTTACTTTTATAATCATAATACCATATTGACTACCCCCTAGGCAATAAAATGACCATTGAACAAATCATCGCTCAAGTAGAGAATAGCCACCCTGGTGCTGATACCGAACCAATCCGTCGGGCCTTTGTCTTTGCCGAAACTGCCCATGGTGACCAAAAGCGAAAATCTGGTGAACCATACATTCAGCATCCCCTGCACACGGCCTTTATCCTTTCTCAGATTAGAGCTGATATCCCAACCATCATTGCTGGTATTCTTCATGATGTACCAGAAGATACGACCGCAACACTTGATGATATAAAAAAAGAATTCGGGGAAGAAGTTGCTCATTTGGTCGAAGGGATCACAAAGCTAAGTAAAATCAAATACCGAGGTATTGCTCGTTATCGCGAAAGTCTTCGTAAGATGTTTTTGGCTATGGCTGAAGATCTACGCATTATTCTAATTAAATTCACTGATCGTTTACATAATCTACGAACACTCGATGCCTTGCCTGAAGAAAAACAAAAACGTATTGCCCAGGAAACCCTAGAAATTTACGCCCCAATTGCAGGACTACTTGGTATCTGGAGTATGAAATGGCAAATGGAAGATATTTGTTTTAAATATCTCTATCCAGAAGAATATAAGAAGCTTGAATATACCTATGAAATTGAAAAAAAGACTGAATTAAATCAATATATTGAAAAGGTAAAACGCATCGTAGCTGAAAAATTAGATAAGGAACATATCTCTCATGAAATTAGTGGTCGTTTCAAGCACTTATATAGTATCTGGCAAAAAATGCAAGCGAAAGATCGAGCCTTTAACGAAATTTATGATGTTTTTGCTCTCCGAATTATTGTTCCCACCGTTGCTGACTGTTACAAAGCACTAGGTATTGTTCATGCAACGTGGCGACCAAGTTATAATCGTTTTAAAGATTATATTGCTGTACCAAAACCAAATGGCTATCGCAGTATTCATACCACTGTTTTTGGTCCAGGTAGCCAACCAACCGAATTTCAAATTAGAACTGCTGAAATGCAAGAAGAGTCTTTATATGGAATTTCTGCTCACTGGTATTACAAACAACTACGAGGTGATGAAAAAGAAAAAATGCCTAAATGGGTACAAGAAATATTAGAAATCCAACGTAAAGCTTCTTCGAGCCGTGCCTTTATCAATGAAGTAAAACTTCATGTTTTTCAAGACAGAATTTTTGTCTTTACTCCTCGCGGTGATGTTCATGATTTACCAAGTGGTGCTACACCAGTTGATTTTGCGTATGCCGTACACAGCGATATAGGTAATAAATGTGTTTCAGCAAAAATTAATCATTTAATGGGAGCCTTAGATCAAAAATTAAAAAATGGTGATATGGTAGAAATTATTATTGATCCAAACCGAGCAGGACCAAACTATGACTGGTTAAGTTTTGTTAAAACCAGACGTGCTCAAGAAAAAATCAAACAATATGCCAAACGTTATCGTCTTGGTTCGCTCAAACGATTTATTCCAGGTTTTAAGAAATAATATTTAATTAAAAAACTCCCTTTCAGGAGTTTTTTAAAAAGTAATAGTAATTACCAACGACCCATCATATCATCTTTTAACTTACCAGTTCGGCGTTGATATTCTTTTTTATCACGGAGCTCTAAACCAATCAAAGCGCTTTTCTTCTTTTGATGCTCGTTTTGATCTTTACGGTGGTAACGGTTTTTTCGAGCCTGCAATAAACGGCCGCTTTGCTGTAATCGCTTGTTAAAGCGACGTAAAAAGCTTTCGAATGTTTCACCTTTTTTTCGTTTAAATTCTACCATACGGGCACCTGCCTTTCTAGAAATGTTGGCCTTGACGTAGCAAGGCAATAATATCGACTCTGGGAGTATAGCCAGATTTTATAGCTCGGTCAAGATCAAGGCCTAATTTCCTTTATTTTATATAACAAAAACACATTTTGAGTGATCAAAACGTGTTTATAGTAGTTTATTCAAATATATCCTATTTTAACCTCTTCTCTAGCTCATGAATAATCTTCTTGCTGTCCACTACTTCTTGGGCGCCTGATTCCATATCTCTAATAATAATAGTCCCATCCATTAATTCTTTCTGACCCAATACTAGGGTAAAACGAACATTGAGCTTTTGAGCTTCTTCTAATTGACGCTTTAAGCCATTATGTAAGAAACCCTGACTAATTCTAAAACCTGCTTTACGTAATTCTTCAAACAATATCATGGCCTTCTGTCTAGATGTATCACCTAATTGTGCCAAATATATCTCACTACTAGTTTGGTCTTCTAAAGATACATTTAACCCACGTACACGGTTCACTGTTCGATCTAAACCAACTGAGAGACCAACAGCTGGTAATACTTTACCATATAAACGCTCAAATAGTTGACCATATCGCCCACCAGTCGCCAAAGTTAACTGTTTTCTACCTTCTTCACCTGGCATAACAAATTCAAAAACTGTACGGTTGTAAAAATCAAAATGGCCAAACAATTTTGGATTTAAATTATAGTTTAACCCTAAGACATCAAGATATTCTACAACTGTAAAGAAATCATTCTTAGCTTCTTCAGATAAGAAATCAATAATTTGTGGAGCTTCCTCATTTATTTCAATTAATCTCTCATCATCTGACACAACAGCACTCAAAGGATTTTTTAAGATATATTTCTTAAGTTCAATTGGTAACTTCATTTTCTTAGTACGATCGCGATAGTATTCAAGTAACTTAGTAGTATACTGAGCCTGACATTCAGCATCACCAACGCTATTTATTTCTACTTGTGTTTCTAATTGAAGTTCTTTAAAGAAATTACAGCCAATTTGAATTAATTGCACATCAGCAATTGGTCCAACTTCCCCAATAACATCCAAATTCCATTGTGTATGTTGGCGATAATAATTATTCTGTAATTTACCAAAACGAAATACGGGACCTAATTGGCACGTTTTTAACATTAATTTTGTTTCATCAATTAAGGTATGTTCAATTACAGCTCTGACCAATGAAGATTTGGCTTGAGGACGAAGTGCTACTCGTTCAGCTCCCTTATCAACAAAACTATACACTTCCTTAAGAAGCATTTCGCTATTCTTACCATGAGTTTTTTCAAATAAACCAAGAGCTTCTAATAGTGGGGTCTCGATTCGTTCAAAATCATATACTCTAGAGAGCTGTAAAGCTTTATCAATAACAAGACGCCAATAACGCCATTCATCTGATAAGACATCTTTCATTCCTTTTAGCCGTGCTGGAGGATCAGACTTTTTAGGGACACGAGGCACTGAAACTGGTGGTTTTTTTTGCAATGGTTTCATACAATTTATTATTTGTAGATAGGAGTAGTAATACTACCAAACCGTTTAAGAGGAAGCCCTCTAAAAAATACTCGACCGATAATAAAGTTTCTATTAACTGCACCAAAACTACGGGAGTCTTTTGAGCCATTACGATTATCGCCTAATACAAAATATTCATTATCACTTAATGTTACCGTATCGTTAAACTGAGCAATAGTGTCAGTGTGCGGAGCTAAGTATGATTCGTCTAATTCCATGATATCGCTATCATCTTTAGAAATATACACTCCACCGTTTTTAAAGGTAATTGTTTCACCTGGTAATCCAATAACTCGCTTAATAAAATATTCCTGAGGATCATCAGGATATCTAAAAACAATAACATCACCACGATTTGGCTCTCGTAAACGATAACTAATTTCATCAACTAATAAATAGTCCTTTTCGTGAAAATTTGGCTCCATTGAAGCACCTCGTACATAAAACGGTTGGATAACCAAATAACGTACTGGAATGATAATTGCTAAACAAATCAAAATTGTCTTGGATATTTCCCAAACTGATGCAAAAAATCCCTTCATATATGCGTATAGGCTAATAAAAGAGGTGGCCCTCCTGTATGCGAGGATTATACTCTAAGTTAGGGTATCTAGCAACCCATTACTTTCGCTTTAATCGTTTCTCGGTTTTTATGATATCAGCAGTTGTTTTAATTACTGTATCTGGATTAAGAGAAATACTATCAATACCACATTCCACTAAAAAGCGAGCGAACTCCGGGAAATCACTTGGTCCCTGACCACAAATACCAACCTTAGTGTGAGTTGCTTTACCAGTTTCAATCAAATAACGGATTAAGGATTTAACTGCATCGTTTTTTTCATTAGACATACCGGCAACTTTCAATGAACCGGCATCGCGGTCAATTCCCAAAGTTAATTGCGTTAAGTCATTAGAGCCAATTGAAAAACCATCAAAAATTTTAGCAAACTTTTCTGCTAAAATTATATTAGCTGGAATTTCTGCCATGACATAAATTTCCAAACCATGTTTACCCTGTTTCAAACCATGTTTAGCTAACAGATCTATAACTTTTTTACCTTCTTCAATAGTTCGGCAAATTGGAATCATGATTTTCATATTAGTCAGACCCATTTCATCACGAACTTTTTTTAAAGCTTTACATTCAAGAGCAAACGCTGGTTCATAACTTGGATCATAATATCGACTAGCTCCTCGCCAACCAATCATGGGATTAGACTCAATCGGTTCATACGCTTTCCCACCGATTAAGTTAGCGTACTCATTAGATTTAAAATCTGTTAATCGTACAATAACTGGTTTTGGATAAAAGGCGGCTGTAATTAAGGCTACACCCTGAGCCAAACGATCAATAAAAAATTGTTTTTTATCAGCGTAACCAACTGTTAAGTCATCAATTTGTTTTTTTACTTTACGATCAGTAATTTTATCGTAATTAATTAGGGCTAGCGGGTGAATTTTTATATACGTATTAATAATAAATTCTTCGCGAGCCAAACCAACACCGTCATTAGGAATAAAGGATGAAGTAAAGGCTAATTCCGGTGAACCAATATTCATCATGATCTTAGTTTTTGGTCGACCTAAATGTTTTACATTAGTTTTCTTAACAACATACTTCACAATACCTGGGTAGACAAATCCGTCATCACCTTCAGCACAGCTAACCGTAATATTTTCACCGGGCTTAATCTGATGACTACCGTTTTCAGTACCAACTACACAAGGAATACCTAATTCACGTGAGACAATGGCAGCATGGCAGGTTCGACCACCTTTGTCAGTGACAATGGCTGAAGCAATCTTCATGATTGGCTCCCAATCAGGATCAGTCATGTCAGTCACTAAAACCTGACCTTTTTTAAATTTGGAGATATCTTTAATGTCCATGATACGATTAGCCTGTCCTGCGCCAATCTTATTACCTACACTTTTACCCTTCACGATTGGTGCAGGGTGTGAAGCAATCTTATACTCTTCAACAATACTGTAGTCGCGAACACTGTGAATTGTTTCTGGTCTGGCTTGAACAATATATACTTTATTCTCAACACCATCTACGGCCCATTCCATATCCATGGGACGACTATAATGCTCTTCAATTAACATAGCAGCCCGAGCTAGCTCTTTAACCTGAGTATCAGTGATTGAATATTCAAGTTGTTGATTGGCTGGTACTGGGATATCTTTAACTGGCTTGTCACCACTGTGATCATAGACCATTTTAATACGTTTCCGGCCACGGGCCCGGTAAATGATCTGACCGGTAGGTTTAAATACCATGAACTCATCTGGATTAACTTTACCTTGCACAATGTTTTCTCCTAATCCATAAATCGAGTTAATCAAAACCACATCTTTAAAACCGGATTCAGTATCAATTGAAAACATAACGCCACTTGAGCCAACATCTGAACGCACCATTTTTTGAACACCAACTGACAACGCGATTTTAAAATGATCAAAACCTTTGTCTTGACGATAGGAAATAGCCCGGTTGGTAAATAACGAAGCAATACATTCTTTGACAGACTTTAATAAAGCTTCATGACCAGAAATATTTAAATATGTATCTTGTTGTCCGGCAAAAGAAGCATCAGGCAAATCTTCAGCTGTAGCTGAAGATCGCACAGCCACATGAACATTTCGTGTTTTGTAGATTTTGGAAAGCTTGTCGTAGGCTGATGTAATATCAGTTTTTAGTTTGTCTGGAAATTCAGCTTTAACAATTAAATCACGAATTAATTTTCCCCGACGACCAAGATCAGTAACATTATGAGTATCTAAATCTTTTAATATCTTTTTAATTTGTGCCATTAAGCCAGTTTCAGCAAAGAAATGTCGATAAGCTTCTGAAGTAGTGGCAAAACCATTTGGCACTCGAATATTTTTGGCTGTTAGAGTACGAAACATTTCTCCTAACGAAGCATTTTTTCCACCAACTGTTGGTACGTCTTTGATACCAAGATCTTTGTAAAACTTAATAAAAACTTGAGACTTACGATGTAAATGTAACATGAGGGTATTTTAATTTATATTTTTAATTTTTCACTCCACTTATAAATAAAAGGTGTTTGCCACCATTCACCGTTATACGCCTTAATAAATCCTAAGACTGAAATAATGATTGCAACAATAACTAACAGCTGACCAATTAATGGTACCCAGACAAATAGACTAATAACCAATTCGACCAGAAATAAAACTAAGCCTTGTTTGGCATGAAATTGAGCAAATTTGGAGTGCCGTTTACCTAACAACGGAATAAGAAAAAGAATCCAAATATAAGAGACAGCAGCTAGAAGCTTATTCTCTTCAACATCAGCTTCATACACTTTTTTTTCTTGGGTGGGCATATAAAAAATATATAATGTATATGATAATTATAGCATAAACAGAAAAAAGTTACATAAAACGTATGTAACTTTTTTTATTTCTCGACAGAGAGCTAAAGTTGCAATGTTCTAATTAAAACCTGAATAAGAAAATCTGAGGAATCATTATATTGGGTATAATTAATTGTTACATAAGAATCTGGTTTGATCACATATACAGTAATAGTATGATAATCCGTTGTAAAATTTGTTGATCTTTGAACTAACCAAGCAGGTGTGCCATTTAACTCAAATTGACGACTAAGTATAAAGGTATCATTTGAAGTATCAGGTATAAACCAATTACCTGGGGCATTTTTAATTAACTGATATTCGCTAGAAACAAGGAAATCAGTATTTGGATGGTAACTAATATTATATTCATAACCGACACCTACATCTCCAGAAATATCTTTTGATCTTTGTTCAATAGTAATAGAGCCATCATCAACATCTGAGTTATTTCTAATGGTCCAAGTACTTGGTATTTTAAAACTATACTTACCTACAGAGTTAGTATACTGCCTCCAGTTCTTTGTTAAATTTGCTAAAGGAAAATTAAACAAAAATTCATCAACCTCACTTCCGTCATTTAATAGGAAGGGATTTTGAGGAGCATGCGGATACACCCAGACACCTTTAAAATTTGAACTCTCTTTGCCATTCGGATACACCCAATTCCCATTATGAATTGCCGAGAATGGAAAAAGACTATCGTAGGTATAACATTGAAGACCTTTAGTGTGTTCTATTGAGCCTACCAAATCATTGGAATTGTAGGGATAAGATTTAAGATTTCTAATGTCACACGATTCACCTAACGCAATACCATCGAAATAATTCTGATGGGTATCTTGTTGCTCAACATGACCAGTCACACCAAGAAAAAAACAATAGAGACCTGAAGCAATAATTACACAAAACACTGTCATGATAAATGTGTCAGCAAATTTTTCTGATGTAGTTAATCTTCGCATACGTACAATATATCACAGAAAATAAAAAGTCACACGAAATTATATCTTTTAAAGAGCATTGACAACATATACATATTTGTTAAAATGTATTTAATAAAGTGCCGTAAGGCTCCGAGAAACCTCGCCAAAAGGCGGGGTTTCGAATTTTATAAAAAAGAAATTATTTTTTCTACAACTTCAATAAATATACCCTTTGGAATATCATGAATCTTCCTTTTAAGACGCTTAATGCTAATTAGTCTCATCTGAGCTAAGATTATTGAAACTTTTTGATTATTTAAATCAATATAGTTAAAATAAAAATCAAAATTTTTTTGTTTTGTTGATAAAGGTACTGCCCAAAACATTAGATTATTAAATTTCTTTATAATCAAAACAGGACGAGAAAAGTTATTCCCGCTTCCATTTTGCTCAAAGCCAATATTTTTCCCTAGAATACTAACCCAAACTTCTCCTTCTTTAGGAAAACGTTTAAGGAAATCTTTACTAGCCTCAATTTTTTTCTTTACTTCATTCCAATGATCAAAATTTTCCACAAAATTGGTTTTGTGGAGGGTAGAATTTAAGAATTAAGTAATATAAACCAAAGTATAGTATTAAAAATTGGTGCGGATGGAGGGACTCGAACCCTCATGCCTTACGGCACATGCTCCTAAGGCATGCGTGTATACCAATTCCACCACATCCGCTTATATAAAAATTCTCTTAGAATGTAACATAAAATAAGGCATTATGCTATAGTAATATAAATCTGTAATATTATGTTAATTTTAGCCATTGAAACTAGTTGTGATGAAACTGCTGCCGCTGTGCTAGAAGGACGTGGTAACCGACTAACTCTACGTTCAAATATAGTCTCTTCGCAAATAAAAATTCACCAAAAATATGGCGGGGTTGTACCTGAAGTGGCGGCTCGAGAACATGTCCTGCATATTTTACCGGTGATTGAAGAAGCTCTACATAACGCTGGTATAACAAGAAAAGAAGTTACAAAAAAAATTTCTGCTCTTGCCGTCACAACTGGACCTGGTTTAATTACCTCTTTGTTAGTTGGCATTGAAACTGCCAAAACTTTAGCCTATGTTTGGAAACTACCATTAGTTTCTATTAATCATATTGAAGGTCACCTCTACAGTAACTTCATTAACAATATCCCTAAACTACCCGCTTTGATTTTAACTGTCTCAGGCGGTCATACTCAACTAGTGTTAATGAAAAATCATTTAAGCTACAAAATAATTGGCGAAACTCGTGATGACGCGGCCGGAGAAGCTTTTGACAAAGCTGCTAAACTATTAGGATTGGGCTATCCAGGTGGTCCTTTAGTTTCAAAAAAAGCTTTGGAATATAAACCAACTTCAAAAAATAAATTCTCGCCAATTGTATTACCAAGACCAATGATTAATGACAAAAGTTTTGACTTTTCTTTTTCTGGTTTAAAAACTGCCCTGCTCTACGCTATTAGAGATGACAAAAACTACAAGAAAAGAATTGCTGAATATTGTTTTGAGTTTGAGCAGGCGATAGTTGACGTCTTGGTAACTAAAACATTACGAGCTGCCAAAAAGTTTGAAGTAAAATCAGTCATGCTAGCTGGAGGAGTGGCTGCTAACACTGCTTTACGTAAAAAATTGGCTGACGAAGTTCAAAAATTAGGTTTAGAATTTTCTATGCCGTCACTTGAATATACTACAGACAACGCAGCGATGATTGCAGCAGCTGGATACTATAAATATAAAGCTAAAAAAACTACTCCATGGCAGAAAGTTATAGTTGATCCTAATCTCGAGCTATAATTTGAATTTTTAGTCATATTCTCTTACACTGCATATATATGAAACCATTATCAAAACCAGTCCTTTTTTCAGGCATTCAGCCTTCCGGCAGTTTGCATATCGGTAATTACATTGGCGCTTTAACTCAATGGCTTAAACTTCAAGAACAATATCTCTGTATTTTTTCAGTAGTTGATTATCATGCTATCACTGTGGCTCAGAATCCAACTGAACTCCGTCAGTCTATTTTAGATATTGCTCGTGTCTACCTAGCTGCTGGAATCGACCCAAAAAAAGCTACCATTTTCCAGCAATCAGATGTCAGTGAACATACTGAACTAGGTTGGATATTAAATACTATCACTAAAGTCTCTGAACTAGAAAAAATGACTCAGTATAAAGATAAAGCCGGTAATCAAAAGAAAGAAGGTCCTGGTGCTGGTTTACTAAATTATCCAACCCTAATGGCAGCTGACATTTTGTTATATCAAACAGAAGTAGTTCCGGTTGGTGATGACCAAACTCAACATATTGAATTGACTCGTAATCTAGCCAGACGCTTCAATCAAAATTATGGTGAAACCTTTACTATTCCCAAACCATTAATAAAAGAACAAGGCGCACGTATCATGGCACTTGATGACCCTACAAAAAAAATGAGCAAGAGCTCTAAGAATCAAAATAGTTACATCTCATTGACTGATGAGCCAGCTGTCGCTCACAAAAAAATAAAAAAAGCGGTAACTGATTCTGAGACAAAAATCATTTTTAATGAAGAAAAAAAACCAGCCATTTCCAATCTGCTTGTTATTTATTCTAACCTTGGAAATATTAGTATCAAAGAATTAGAAATTCGGTATGAGCATAAAACGTATGGTGAATTTAAAGAAGACTTAGCTAATATAGTTGCTAACTTTTTAGAAAATTTTCAAGAACGATACAATGCCTTTGACGATGATGAGATTAAGAAAATTCTTCATGATGGTTCGTCGTTAGTAAAACCATTAGCCGAACAAACCATGAAAGTAGTAAGACATAATCTAGGCATGGTATAGGTATGATGTCAGATAATCTACTACAGCTTAAGGAAGCCTACGAGTTAATTAAAACTCACGGCTTACTTGATATTAATGAACACAGTAACATCATTGAAATATTACAATCTCCCCAACGCTTTGTACGTGTTAGTTTGCCAGTGGTAATGGACAATGGAGCGATTAAAGTTTTTCAAGGCTACCGAGCGCAATACAATAACGCTCGTGGTCCATATAAAGGTGGACTTAGATATCATCCAGAAGTTGATGAAGACGAAATCACCTCGCTGGCTTTTTGGATGACAATAAAATGTGCGGTAGTTGATATTCCGTTTGGTGGTGGCAAAGGCGGTATTATTGTTGACCCTAAAAAACTAAGCCATGGGGAGTTAGAGCGATTAACTCGCGCTTTGTCTCGTGCGCTTGCTCCAATAATTGGACCTGAAATTGATGTCCCTGCGCCTGATGTCTACACTACTCCGGAAATAATGAATTGGTTTCGAGAAGAATATGAAAAATTTACAGGCAATACGAGTTTGGCAGTCATTACTGGTAAACCACGAGCACAAGGCGGTTCAGAAGGTCGGGGAACAGCTACTGGGCTTGGGGCTGCCTATGTTCTTGAATCATACTTAACAAAAGAAAACTTAGCTAACAAAGAAGTTACCATTGCACTTCAAGGCTTTGGTAATGCTGGTTTACATTTTGCTACATCTGCACAAAAAAACTGGAAAATAGTGGCTACTTCTGATTCTAAAAGTGCAATTTATAATAAAAATGGTTTGGATATTTCAGCCTTACAGGAACATAAAGAAAAAACTGGCTCTGTAATAAATTTTCAAGACAGTACAAATATTACTAATGAAGAATTACTATCACTAGAAGTTGATGTCCTGATTCCGGCCGCCATGAACGATTCAATTACTGAACAGAATGTAGGGAATGTTAAGGCTAAAGTAATTTTAGAAATCGCTAATGGACCAATTACTTTACCTGCCAGTAAACAACTGATTGAAAAAGGTGTAATAATAATTCCTGACGTACTTGTTAACGCTGGTGGCGTAGTTGTGTCATATTTTGAATGGAAACAAAATATGACAAAAGAAACATGGTCACTTGAAGACGTAAATACTAAGTTAAAAGAAGTAATGAACCAAGCTAGTGAAACGGTGTGGGAATATTCAAAAAAGTATTCCTTGGATTTACGTACGACTGCTTACGTAATTGCTGTTAAAAAAATATTAAAAGCTATTAAAAAGATTGTTACTTAACTTATAATTTACAATAATGAAAAAAGGCAGATAATATATTTCTATATTTTCTGCCTTTTAGTTTAATTCGCATACCGGTATTCTTCCAGTAAATGCATGATATCTTTATATGCCTTAAGTTGATCTTCATTCACAGAATCACTATCCGAGTAACCACGAAGTAAATTTTCAAGTCTATCAACTAATTTTACTTCATCTTCCTCTAATTTTCGTTTGCTGTCATCTTGATCCTCGTTTCTGAGTTCTTTTATAGCTAATCGACAGACAAAAATTGTAGTTACTGGTAATTCTTTTTCCTGCATTTCTTCAATCTTATATTTTAATCTATATGCAGAATCTATAACACCTGGATCTAAAGAATCATCATAATTGAGTTCCTTAGAAGGTTTATTGTTACCCTGATGTTGACTCATTTCTTCCTCCTTTTTCTATTTATTTTTTAATTAAACATAACATAACAGAAAAAACAGTAAATGTAAAGGATTGTTAGACCTTAGCTATAAAATCCAAAATCTCCTTTTGCTTTTCTTGCATAATCTCCTGGCTAACAGCTTCAAGATTGAGTCGTAATAATGGCTCAGTGTTAGACAAACGAACATTAAACCAAAAATCTGGATACTCAACTGTTAAACCATCAAGTTCACTTTGGTCTCCACTACTATAATTCTCTTTTAAAGCAACAATAATTTCTTGTCCGTTAGTAACTTTTAGATTAATTTCTCCACTGTGAAAATATTTGTAATATGGCTTAGCGTAGTCAGATAATGACTGGTTATTATTTGATAATTCAACTAGCAATTTCAAGAAAACAATACCTGGAACTTCATAACAGCCCTCTTTTTCCATATGAAGAAAAAAGTGTCCTGATGATTCACCAGCAAAGTATGCACCGGAATCAATCATAGCTTCTTTGATAAGCGAATGGCCGACACGAGTAACTAAAGGCGAACCACTATTAGCAATAATTGTATCGTAGGTGATGCGACCGGGACGGACATCATACGCAATGGTCGAATGAGGTTTTTCTTGTAGAAATATTTTTGAGAGTATGGCTCGAGTAATTCCCGGTTCAATTGGTACCGCCTTGTTATCAATAAAAAATATACGATCGGCGTCACCATCAGTCGCAACCCCTAAATCTGTATTATTTTCTAGAACTACCTTACATAACTCTTGAACATTTTCTTTTTTGTAAGGATCAGCTTCATGATTGGGAAATGTTCCATCCAACTCCCAATTCATTCTAATAATCTCCAGTTGAGGTATATGTTTAGCTAAAACATCAAAATATAAAGCTCCCATCGCATTGGCTGTATCAATAGCCACTTTCACTGGCTTAATGTCAGATATAGTTATATGTGACAAATCATACTCAACCTGAGTAACCAATATATCTTCTCTTTTAGTACATTTTCCTTTTTCAGAAAAAATTGATAACTCTTCATTAATAATTAAACGCTTAAGATCATTAATACCACTGTCTCCCCCAATTGGAGAAGCTAATTGTCGTACTAATTTAAAACCATTATACTCTTTAGGATTATGAGATGCACTAACTTGTATTCCTCCATCATAGTGATGATGAGCAACAGCAAAATAAAAAGTTGGAGACGAAGCTAAACCAATATCAATGACTTCTGCTCCCCCATCAACTAGACCTTTAATTAACTCAGCATGTAATGACGATGAAGACACTCGCATATCACAGCCAACTACTACAGTAATATGAGATCGTCCTAGTTCTTCACGTCGTAACTGGCAATAAGCCAGGCCTACTTTGTAGGCAAACTCATCATCAAAATCAACACCATATACTCCCCGAATGTCATAGGCTTTAAAAATACTTGGATTATATTTCATATCTACAAATTAACACTATTTCCTATATTTTCACAAGTTATTTAAAAATAATAAAAACCCTACCGAGGGTCTTTTCTTGAAAAAATAAAATAAAAATTATTTAGTTTCTGCAACTGGAATTTTCTGCAACTCCTTATTCAATATCCCGGTCATCACGTTACGACTCATACCAATGATGTTAAAACGAGTCACAAAGTGACGAAAACCAAGCTGGTCAACATACCAGGTTTGACCCTTGTTTTCAACTTGTAGTAAGAATAAGTTCTTCAAACGCTTAGCGAGTGAACCGGGTGATTCGGGTGAAGTCGACGTCGGAATCTTATTCAAGTTATTATTAGAAATACCCAAGGCAACTATCCTAAATAGATCCAACGCCTTAGCTGGTGTTACTTCATATCGTTTGCCATCAGTCGGAAACTGATACCACAGACGTCCATGATCATTAACATCGATAAATATTTTACTCATTACACGATCAACTAATTTAAGGCTAAATGTTTCAGAATCAATATTACTATTTTCAGTATTCGTCTCCCCAGATAGTGGTGAATCTGGTCCAATTGGTTCAACAGGGGGTTTAGAACCACCTCCTCCAATCCCTACTCCTCCACTCGTTGTGGTAAATGTATAATCACCTGACATAGTACTGTTACCTGTAGCATCAGTTGATGTTATACGATAGTGATATGTGGTGGCAATAGGAAGATTGATAATAGATATAGAATGAGAGGGAGATAAACTATCTAAGGTTAGCATGGTACCATAATCAGTTGTTAATCCATACTCAACAGTGGAGTTAGCTTCAATGTCGGTTGCCCAAGAGATGTCTACTTTGGTTGGTAAAGCATTATTGCTTCTAATATTAGAAATCACTGGAAAGGCTGATCGCAATGTATTGTTATTGGTATTTAAAATCGATACTGCATCATCCTGAAAACGTGTCAGATAGATATCTGTACCACTGATAGACATACCAGCAGGTGAATGGCCGACATTGATAGTAGCAGTAACAGCGTTAGTACCGGTATCAATCACAGAAATAGTACCTGCATCGAAATTCTCAACATAAACTTTGCTACCAAGACCCACAATACCACGAGGTCCTGTACCCACCGTGATAGTAGCCGTCACAGCGTTGGTAGCAGTATTAATGACTGAGACATTATTCGATCTAAAATTAGCAACATAGATGTTAGTTCCCAGAGACGTAATACCACGAGGACCAGTAGAACCTGCAGGCAGTACAATGGTAGCGGATACAGTATTGGTAGCAGAATCAATCACCGAAATACTATTGCCACCACTGTAATTAGGGTCACCATAGTTAGAAACATAGAGATAGGTACTGTAGGCTCTGATACCACGTGGATAGGTACCAACAGGAATAGTTGCTGTAACCGTGTTAGTAGCAGTATCAATCACCGAGACAGTATTTGAGAGTGAATTCGTGACATACACCTTGGTACCAAGCACTGCCACGTAATATGGTTTTACACCAACGGTAACAGTAGCTACTACTGAATTACTATTGGTATTGATGACTGAGACAGAGTTAGACCCAGTGTTAGCTACATAGACATAGGTAGTGCCAGAAATTGAAATAGTGGAAAGACCATAGGGTTCAGAACCAACTGAGATGGCAGCAATCGTCGTATGATCAGTTTTGCGAATTACTGAGACTGAATTATCGCCTTGATTTGCTACATAGATATAGGGAATACCACCTACCGTAATCGGAGCTGTCATTTGATATGGTTTCTCACCTACTTCAACAGCTTGATATGAACCGATAACAATATTTTTAGTGTCACCAAGATTACGAGTGATGAAGGAATTTTCCGCGACTAAACTACCTTGTGAGGAAGGCAATGAATAGCTAGTACGGTTACGAGCACTGGTATCAGTGACTGAGGCTGAGGTAATACTAGAAACAGAAAGATCAGGTGTAGATTGTCCACTTCCCACTGTATACGTACCGGACAATGTGGTACCTAACACCGTACTTAATACCACTGAGGCACCAGAATTGAGTGCCACCGTCATGGTTGAACCACCAGCTAATGACTGACCAAAATTGGCAGTGATGCTTATAGTGTCACCGATACTATATTCACCGTCAGCAGTGGCGCTGGAGAAGGAGATGAGGTTGGGAAGTTGAGAAGTAACGGAGGTGGTATCAAAAAAAGAAACACCTGAGTTACCATTATCACTTGAATATATTTTTTTGCCAACCGCTGTTATATAAAAAGGATACGCTCCAGTAGCCACCGTTTGCACGATTGAATTAGTGTTAGGATTTACAATGGTAACTGTATTAGCGCCAACATTTGAAACATAAACAAGATTATCAATAACATTAGTATCATAAGGAGTATCATTTGCAACCAGTGAAGTTATAACTGTATCTGTAAGTGAATTAATAATAACAATTCGATTACCAGTTCTAGTTGGGACAAACACTTTTGTTCCATGAACATTTGAAAAATAAGGATTGCCTGCTGTAGTAATAGTACTTGAAACCGTATCAGTCAAGGTATTAATAACTGAGACATTACCACTCCCATAATTACTAACATACACTTTTGTACCAACTGCTAAAGCATATGATGGCTCACTCCCAACTGCAATAGTAGCTGATACTGTATCAGTAGCTGTATTAATAACCGAAACTGTACCTGAACCACGATTTGGGACGTATAGCTTAGAACCAACCACACCACTTCTCCAAGGTGAAGACCCAACTGTAATTGTGCTTGTTACTGTATCAGTTGTTGTATTAATAACTGAAACTGCGTTTGTGTCAGTGCCACTTACATAAATTTTGTTCCCTTTAACAGTTAAAAAATAAGGACCACCAACAGTAGAGATTGTAGAAACAACTGTGTCAGTCAAAGTATCGATAACTGAAACTGAAGAACTTTGTAAATTACCAACATAGAGCTTAGTACCAACCAAAACTGATAATTCTGGATAATTACCAACTGAAATTGTTGATAACACTGAATTAGTAGTTGTATCAATGACTGTCACACTACTACTATGGTTATTACTAACATATAACTTAGTTCCCACTAAAGTTGAATAAACGGGTGCGTTACCAACTGGAATAGCGGTACGGATTGTTGTGGCTGAAAAACCACCATCTAAAAATTGTAAACCTTGAAAAGTCTCTATTGGTGTACTACCCACTGTATAAGCTAAAGTTACCGTATCATTATAAGCAATTGAAGTGCCGAAGCTCAAAATAACTTTTTCTCTTGATATGGAAACAGATGTAACAGTGACGGGACTACCATTCACGGTTAACGTAAAATCACTAGTATCAGGTACTGCAGTTGTTTTTAGAGTCTTCTCTACATTGAGGTGAAGCGTCGTTCCTAAAGCAGTCTTTCCCGTATAATTTATATTTACACTAAAAGTTCCACCATTAACACGTTCAAATAGTGTTGTATCGTCATAAGATAAATATGTTGAATCAATTTCTATTCCATCAGCAATAACTACCCACGCTTGATTATTTACTGCAAAAGTAACATCTAACTCAGATAATAAGAAATCAGTAAACCGACGAATTTGTTGACCCCCAACCGTACCAACATTACTTGTTCTATCTTCATAAAAAGTTGCATCACCATCAACTATTCCATTGTTTACTCCGGAATTATAAAAACTAGCATTACCGGTAATAGTTCCATCGTTAGAAGCATCACCTCGAATACTAGGACTGCCATTATAAGTCGCTCCAGCTACAATTGTTAATTCATCATCGCTTAAGTTAGGTAAACTACCTGCATGCACTGTCAACCCAGCATCTAACCAATAGTTTCCTAAGGTTGCCGGATTAGTATTAACAGCATTATTAAACCAATAATCAGTAGGCACCGCTTGTGCGGTGAAAGTTCTAAAAAGAATACCTGAAGATACTAAAACACCAACGGTTATAATAAAAAAGATAAAAGATTTCCTGGAGGGTCTTTTCATACGTAATAAAGTATATTATCTATTAATACCTATATTATAGGTTATTCCTAACAAAAACACAAAGAAAAGACTATATTTTATTGGTTATCAAGCGCTTGATTAACTAACTTATCAGCTGCTTTATTTTCTTCTCGTCTAACATGTCTAAAAGTTATTTTTTTAAACTTTAACGAAGCATTATAGGCTTTTACAAACAAAGAAGCTAGCTCTTTATTCTTTACCTTGTACTCATGATTAAGTTGTTTAACTACTAACTCACTATCTAATACACATTCTACTTCATCGGCCTTCAAAGCATGGGCTTTTTCTAGGCCAGCAATAACTGCCTGATATTCAGCCTGATTATTAGTGGTCTCGCCAATATATTTAGATATCGTTTCAACAACTTGTCCATTACAAGCAATCACTACACCGATAGCTGCTGGACCAGGATTACCTCGTGCTCCCCCGTCACTATGAATTACATATTTAGACATATTGTTATTTATTTATTTCACTTGCTTCCAAATCAATAATCCGTAATTGAACTTCTCGTCGATTATTAAAAAAATTAAAACCTACCGAGTATACCATATCTATCATCTGTCCAACTGCGTAATTCTTATACTCTTCTGCTTTACCAAAAGCTATTGCCCATAACCCACCTACTCGAAACTTAATATGACGTTTATCTACTCCCATTATCATAACATCTTGAATTATAACATTCCTACTAACAAATTTTGGTTCGGGATTGTCTTGTCCATAAGGAATAAATTTTTCAAATTGCTCTAACAAGTTTTCAGTCACATCGGATAAAGATAATTCAGCATCTAAGCGAATAATAGGTGACAAATCAATACTGGATAATTTTTCATTAGCTACTTGTCGCATCACTGCAATAAAAGAGTCTAGTTCATCTTTACCTTTAACTGTAAAACCGCAAGCCATTTTGTGCCCTCCATACCGTTCCAAATATTCTTTACCTGCTTCTAAACTAGCTCCAATATCATATTGTTCAATACTACGACCTGATCCCTTGATATGACCTTCACTTAAACTGATAACAAAACAAGGTCGAGAAAATTTTTCCACTAATCGTCCAGCCACTAACCCAATCACACCTTCCGACCATTCTCCTGCTTCACCTCGTAAGTCAGGTGATGTAACAATTAATAATTTTTCATCTTTCTGTTCTCTAGTAATAATATCAGCGGCGGCTGTCATAATTTCTTCAGTTATTTTTTGTCTTGCAATATTTTTTTCATTTAATTCCAAGGCTAACATAGCTGCCTCCTTCTCTGAATTACTAACTAACAATTGATAAGCAGAAGTAGCATGCCCTAGCCGACCAGCCACATTTAACCGTGGAGTAACTTGCCAACTAATATTCCATTCTGATACTTCTCCTAATGTCACATTAGCTACTTTTAACAATTCTATTAAACCAAGTCGTGATGATTTATTTATTCTCTCTAATCCTTCTTTAGCAATTAAACGATTTTCACCTAACAAAGAAACGCAATCAGAAATAGTGCCGATAGCTGCTAAATCAACGATACTTGAAACTAATATTACTTTCTTGTCTTCATCTAATGTGGAACTATTAATTAATGCAGTGGCAAATTTGTAAGCGACACCTGCTCCACATAAATATTTAAAAGGATAGGTTTCTGCCTCTAGAATTGGGTTAATAATTAAGCAGGGTGGTAGTTCATTACTATCAGCAGGACCGGTATGATGATCAGTCACAATTACATCAATCCCAAGTGACTTAGCTAAGGTAATTTCTTCCTTAGCACGAATTCCATTATCAACTGTAATAATCAATTTTACGTCTTGTCCACCCAACTCCTGAACTATCTTTTTATTAAGACCATAGCCTTCACCAAAACGACTAGGAATCCAAACATCTACCTTAGCTTTTAGAATTTGAAGTGTTTGAAATAAAATAGCAGAAGAACTAACACCATCAGCATCATAATCTCCACAAATAACAATCTTATCTCCCCTTTTTATATGCTCAATAGTTAACGCAATGGCATCAGCCATGTTTCTAAATAGAAATGAATCGTAATTCTTTACATGAATCTCGGGATATAAAAAATGTTCAATGACCTCTGTTGTTAATAAACCACGATTAAACAAAAGTTGAGCTACAACTCTAGATACCTGGCTATGTTCCTGAAAAAAAGTTTCGGGTGCGAAAGGTAATAACTGCCAATTTTTCTTCATACTAGAACATTGGAGCAAATCCCAAAACTAACATCGATATAATAACAATAATACTGAGCACACCCCAAATAATTCTAATTATTTTTCCACGCTTCATATAAAAAATTTATTGTTTTAATAATTTCACAAAGGTATCACTTGGAATTTCCACACTACCCTTGCCAGCGCTCATCATCTTCTTCTTTCCTTTTTTCTGCTTCTGTAATAATTTACGCTTACGGCTAACATCACCACCATATAAACCTGCCGTCACATCTTTTCGCATCGCAGCAATTCTCTCTCCAGCTATCACTTGCCCGCCTATAGCGGCTTGTAATTTAATAACAAACATTTGTTTTGGCAACGTATCTTTCAATGTTGTCACAATTTCTTTACCACGACGAAAGGCCTCATCACGGTAAACTATCAAAGCTAATGATTCCACTGGTTCTTCGGCAACTAGTATATCCATTTTAACTACATCAGCTGGTCGATAATCTAAGTATTCATAATTAATAGAAGCATACCCAGAAGAAACACTTTTTATACGATCATAGAAGTTAGTTAAAATAGCTGACATAGGAATTTCATAATGTAACACTAACCGCTCAGCGTCTAAATACTCTGTGGTTAGATAAATAGCTTTGCGTTCCTGGACTAACGTCATAATATTACCAATATAATCTTTTGGCGTGACAATATCGAGCTTGACCCACGGCTCTTCAATTCGTTCTAACCTGGTTGGATCAGGTAACATCTGTGGACTTCGAACAATCAAAGGTTCGCTTTGGCTTTTGGTATAAACTCGATACGCAACACTTGGAACCGTAACAATCAAATCTAAACCATATTCACGGTGCAAGCGTTCTTGAACAATTTCTAAATGTAATAAACCAAGAAAACCACAACGAAAACCTAAACCTAAAGCTTGTGATTGTTCAGCTTCATATACTAACGCGGCATCATTTAATTTTAGTTTCTCAATGCCTTCTCGTAGCCGAGAAAAATCATCACCTTCTTTAGGAAAAATCCCTGCAAAAACCATTGGCTTAACTTCATGATAACCTTGAAGTAATTCTACTTCAGTCGCTGAAGCCAAAGTCATAGTATCTCCAACTCGACAGTCAGTCACACTTTTAAAACCAGTAATAACATACCCAGTTTGACCAGCTTCTAGGTGACCAGTTGAAACATAATCGGGTTTAAAAATACCAACATCCAAAGCTTCGCTAGAAGCCTTAGTAGCTAACAATTTTATCCGATTACCTTTAGCTAATTTACCATCAATTACACGAATATAAGCAACCACACCTTTGTACTCATCAAAATTAGAATCAAAAATCAAAGCCCGTAAATTTCCATTGATATTGCCAACAGGTGATGGTACTCGATCAATCACGGCTTGAAGAATTGCCTCTACTCCTTCTCCTGTTTTGCCTGAGGCTAATAATATTTCTTTTTCATCGCAGCCAAGTAACTTAATAATTTCTTTAGTAACACGAGGAACATCAGCTGCTGGTAAATCAATTTTGTTAAGAACAGGAATGATAACTAAGTCTTGCTCCATTGCTAAATATAGGTTAGCTAAGGTTTGTGCTTGAATACCTTGTGAAGCATCAACTAACAACACTGCCCCTTCTACGGCGGCCAAACTGCGAGACACTTCATAGGTAAAATCAACGTGACCAGGCGTATCAATTAAATTTAATTGATACTCTTTATAATTCATAGCTACAGGCGTCAACTTAATTGTAATACCTCGTTCACGTTCAATATCCATTCGATCTAATAGCTGTGCTTTCATTTTGCGTTGCTCAACAGTTTTAGTAATTTCAAGCATTCGATCAGCCAACGTGGACTTACCGTGATCTATGTGAGCAATAATACAAAAATTTCTAATATTTTTCATGCCATTATTCTACAATAAAAGGAGTTTATAACATAAACTCCAGTGAGGCTAGTATACTAGTTTTTATAGTGATAATCAAGCAAGGCTTATTTCTTTGTTTGACCGACTTCTATTTTGTCTAACTCTTTATTCAATATCCCGGTCATCACGTTACGACTCATATCAATGATGTTAAAACGAGTCACAAAGTGACGAAAACCAAGCTGGTCAACATACCAGGTTTGACCCTTGTTTTCAACTTGTAGTAAGAACAGGTTCTTAAGACGTTGTGCCAGTGGACCAGGAGATTTATTAGATGTTACTTCCGGTATTTTATTTATATTATTGTTAGTAATACCTAAAGCTACGGTTTTAAACAACTCGAGAGCTGTCGCCGGTGTCACATGATATCGTTTACCATCACGAGAGTGTTCATACCATAACTCACCTCTATTCTCTACCGCCAACAGTATCTTACTACCTAATCGACTCAGTGGATTTGAGGAATCCACTGTTGAATTAGGTTGTTCTGAATTATCGTCTGTACTATCTGAGTTACCAGTTGGAGAATCTGGTCCAATCGGTTCAACACGGGGTTTAGAACCTCCCCCAATCCCCACTCCTCCACTGGTGGTGGTAAAGGTATAGTCACCTGACATAGTACTGTTACCAGTAGCATCAACCGATGTGACGCGGTAGTGGAATGTGGTGGCAATAGGGAGATTAGTAATAGACAAAGAGTGAGAAGGAGACAAACTAGCGGAAGTAAGGATTGAACCATAGTCACTAGTTAATCCATATTCAACTGTTGAATCGGATTCGATATCCGTTGTCCATGAAATATCTACTTTGGTTGGTAAAGCAACATAGCTTCTGATATTAGAAATAATAGGGAAGGCTGCACGGAGTGTGTTTGTAGTGGTATTTAAGATAGACACAAAGTTATCCTGGAATCGGGAGACGTATATATCTGTACCACTAATGGCCATACCTGAGGGTGAGTGGCCGACAGTGATAGTATTAGTAACAGTATTGGTGTTGGTATCAATCACAGAAATAGTACCTGCATCAAAATTCTCAACATATATTTTAGTACCGAGACCCACAATACCACGAGGTCCGGTACCCACCGTGATAGTATCAGTGACTGCATTAGTGGCGGTATTAATCACTGAGACATTATTAGATCTGAAATTTGCTACATAGACATTAGTCCCAAGAGACGTAATACCACGAGGACCCGTGGAGCCAGCTGGAAGGACAATGGTAGCGGAAACGGTGTTAGTAGCAGAATCAATCACGGAAATACTATTACCTCCACTGTAGTTTGGGTCACCATAGTTAGAGACATAGAGATACGTACTGTAGGCTCTAATACCGCGAGGGTAGACACCTACAGGTATAGTAGTGGAAACGGTATTGGTAGCGGTATCAATTACTGAGACGGTATTAGAGAGTGAATTTGTGACATAGGCTTTGGTACCAAGCATTGCTACGTAGTACGGTTTGACACCAACAGTAACAGTAGCTACCACTGAATTACTATTGGTGTTAATGACTGAAACTGTATTGGAACCTGTGTTAGCCACATAGACATAGGTAGTGCCAGAGATTGAAATCGTGGAAAGACCGTATGGTTCAGAACCAACTGAGATCGTGGCAGTAGTGGTATGGTCTGTTTTGCGAATCACTGACACTGAATCATCACCTTGGTTAGCAACGTAAAGATAGGGAATACCACCAACAGTGATAGGGGCCGTCATTTGATATGGTTTTTCACCGACTTCAATGGCTTGATATGAACCAATGACAATATTCTTGGTATCACCGAGGTTACGTGTGATGAACGAATTTTCTGCCACCAAACTGCCTTGTGAGGCGGGTAATGAATAGCTGGTGCGATTGCGAGCACTCGTGTCAGTGACTGAAGCGGAGGTAATACTAGATACCGAGAGATCAGGAGTAACTTCACCGGCTCCAATCGTATAGGTACCAGATAGTGTAGTACCAGACACACTGTTTAATACTACTGAGGCACCGGAATTGAGAGCCACTGTCATGGTGGAACCACCAGCCAATGACTGTCCAAAATTGGCAGTGATGTTGATAGCATCACCAGTACTATATTCACCGTCTGAGGTGGAAGAGGAAAAGGAGGTGAGGTTGGGGAGGAGGGAGGTGACAAGAGTTGTATCAACAACTGATGCGCTGCGTCCGATATTATTACTAACGTATAATTTACTACCTACTGCGGTTGAATAGAATGGATCGCCGCCCATAGTAAGTGTATTAACAACTGTATCAGTAAGAGTATTGATAACTGAAACCGAGTTACTGGTAACATTATTTACATATACTCTATCACCTATTGCTGTTATGGAGTAAGGTTGAGTGCCGACAGTAATAGTAGCTGTCACAGTATTCGTACTTGCATTGATAACTGATACTGTATTACCACTTCTATTTGGTACATATACTTTATTGCCCACTACTGCAGAAAAATATGGAGATGAGCCAACACTAGGCGTAGCAACAACAGTATCAGTTGTACTATCAATAACCGCCATTGTGTTTGATCTACCAACAAATACTTTAGTCCCAACTACAACAGCTCTTGTTCCAGTAATAGAACCTGCGGAAACTGCAATTGAAGATGATACTGTATCAGTAATAGTATCAATTACGGAAACGGTATTAGTACTTCGGTTTGGTACATATAATTTAGTGCCAACAACTCCAGAAAACCAAGGATTAGTTCCAACAGTAATAGTCGCTGTTACTGTGTTTGTATTGGTATTGATAACTGATACTGTGTTTGTCCCTGTATTACTAACATAAATTTTTGTACCTACAACAGTAGAAAAATATGGACCATCACCAACTGGTATAGTAGCAATAACAGTATCAGTTAAGGTATTAATTACCGAAACACTATCACTTTGTAAATTATTAACATATAAATTGTTACCAACTACTACAGAAGCTTCGGGATAATCACCTACTGGAATAGTTGATAAAACTGTATCAGTTAACGTATCAATGACTGTTACACTGGAGCTGTGATTATTACTCACGTATAATTTTGTACCAACTAGTGTTGAATAAACAGACGCATCTTCAACTGGCACTGCGATAGGGACAGTTATATTGGTAAAAGCAACAGCATTAAGGCCTTGAGTATTTTTAATTAAATTACCGCTACGAACATACGTCGCAACCACCGTATTTCCTAAACTAACACTACTAGATAAGGTAAGAAGAAGTTTTTTTCCAGAAAAAGAAACGGCGGTAACTGGTACTGAACTACCATTAACTGTCACAGTGAAATTAGAAGTTGCTGGCACAGAAGAACTATCTAACGTAGAAGTATAGTTAATCACTAGAGTGTTATGCATTACTGAAGTAGAATAACGTACTACTCCACCAAAAAATGATCCTCCATTGGCTGTAGTGAAGGTAGTAGTAGTATCATATGTTGCGGAAGTCATAGTAACAACACATCCATCAGCCACAACAGTCCAAACCTCACCAAAAGTAGTGAAATCTCTGAAGGTTGTAATATTAGAAGTATATCGTCTAGTCTTTGTTCCTAGTACAACATAATTCTGTAATGTACTATCTCCATAAAAAGTAGCATTTCCGGTAATTGTTCCTTCGTTTACACCGTTACCTCTAAAAATTGCGTCACCTGTATAGGTTGCATCAGGCAAAACATTTAACTCATCAATTGCCAAGTTAGGTAAACTTAATGCCGGTTCGGTAGCATCATAGTCTAACCAATAGTTTCCTAAAGTGGCTGGATTAGTATCAACTGCATTATTAAAATAATAGACAGTACCTACAGCTTTTACTTGCAAAAAATTAAAGGCCAAAATTGAAACAACAGCTATTACTAAACAAGACAACAAATACTTAAGCATAGAGGGGAAATATTAATTAACAGTTAATTATAAAATTATAATAAGTAATTTCTTTTTTTAATGCAACCCAGTTATTAACAGTATAGAACAACTAAATTCCCCAACTTTTGTCGGGGAATTTCCTATCGAATATTACAAGGCTTGGGGTCGTATACTTTTCTCTCTGCCGTACATCCATGTAGCTCCAACACCAAAGGCAGTCGCAATCATTGATAACATCCAACCAATAATTGGGATTGAGAACAAAATATATGTAAGAACAACACCAACTACCATTGCAACTATTATATTATTCTTTGAACCAGCTAAGGTCTTACGTCGTTTCATTATTTCTCGACCAACTACAATAGCTGTAATAATTTTAGCAATACAGAGCATAATTAACCAGAGAGCAAACAACATGAGAGCAACTGGAATTCCAATTATTGTCATTAACAATAAAACACAAATTATTGGCGTGATAAAGATTACTAATAATCCATAACCAAACGTAGCATATGGTTTCAAGAACATACGCTCTGAAATTACTTGTAATGGACGATGTAGCCAACTAACCAAGATTAAACCAATCAGCAAAGCGGAAAAGATTGCCATCACACGCCACCATATCCAACCAGCAACACCTGACTGACCACGATCATGGTCAGTGATCATATACTCATGTCTAGTTTTTGCTCCCTTAATAGTTGCACCATCTTCAATTGAAGCATCACGACCCGCTGTGTATGAAAGATCTCCATTAATCATAGCTGTTTTAGCGATAGTAATAGCCGGACTTTCATCTTGTGACTCGTCACCTTTTCTAGATTTATCATTGTCGCCAGAGAATAGAGTAATGTTACGACCAATTACTCCTCCCATAACCATTTTCTCTCCAACTCCGTCAACATCTCGTTTCACTGTGCCACGAATATCTGAAAAAGCTCCGGCAAATAACATGTCCCAACCAACTTCAGCTTGTGAACCTAAATTCACGTCACTACCAGCGGCCATAACATTGCGTGCTACTTTGCCATTAATAGTTACAGAACTACCAGCTACTCGAACATTACCTCTTACTTCACCATTAATAGTAATGGATTGGCCAGCACATAAGACATCGCCATCAACAAAACCGTTGATTACAATAGAGCGGCCGGCACAAATAACATCGCCTTGAACTTTACCATCAATGGTAATTGAAGAACCAGCCGCAAAGAAATTACTACTAATAACTTCTTCCTTTGCTACATACACTGAGTCCTTATTTTGAGCCGTAAAGGCCTTAGCTTGAAAAGCAAAAACTGAAACGCAAAGAGCGAAAAATAACCCGATAATTAGCCTT
Organism: uncultured Gammaproteobacteria bacterium; assembly: GCA_964540895.1. GTDB lineage: Bacteria > Patescibacteriota > Patescibacteriia > Patescibacteriales > Patescibacteriaceae > Patescibacterium. Next base: position 631,690 of record CAZIOP010000001.1, read on the forward strand.
GTCTTTGACATATTTGTATGCTTAAATACTTATATTGTAATTATACTAAAAATAACTAAAAAACACCATGAAAATCAACATGCCACTTCAAGAAACAGATTCTCAGATTGCTGACTTAATTACTAAAGAAACAAACCGTCAAGCCACTGAATTAGAATTAATAGCCTCAGAAAATTATGTCTCACCGGCAGTACTAGAAGCTTTGGCTTCACCCTTAGCTAATAAATACAGTGAAGGGTATGCTGGTCATCGTTACTATGGCGGTAATTCTGTGATTGATGAAGTTGAAATACTCGCTATTGAAAGAGCTAAACAATTGTTTGGAGCCGAGAGTGTTAATGTACAACCTCTATCTGGTTCACCAGCCAACGCCGCTATTTATTTAGCGTTACTCAAACCCGGAGACACTGTTTTGGGCTTACGATTAGATCATGGTGGACATTTATCGCATGGTCATCCCATTAACTTTTCTGGATTAATGTATCGCTTTATACAATACGGCTTAAATTCTGAAGGTCGTATTGATATGGACCAAGTTCGTGAACTGGCACATCAAGAAAAACCAAAAATGATTGTGGCAGGCTTTAGTGCCTACTCTCGTGAAGTTGATTGGCAAGCCTTTAAAACTATTGCTGATGAAGTTGGTGCTTTAACTTTTGCTGATATTTCTCACCCAGCTGGTTTAATTGCTGCAGGAGTACTTAATAATCCAGTGCCTTTCTTTGATGTTGTTATGACCACTACTCATAAAACCTTACGTGGTCCACGGGGAGCCATGATTATGTCAAAAGAAGTACATGCTAAAGCAATTAATCGCGCAGTCTTTCCAGGTATTCAAGGCGGACCTCATGATAATATGACAGCGGCTAAAGCAGTGGCGTTTCATGAAGCCCTTCAACCTGAATTCAAAACCTATGCCAAACAAGTAATCACCAATGCACAAACAATGGCTAATGAATTTACCAAATTAGGTTATGATATTATTTCCGGGGGAACTGATAATCATCTTTTTGTCATTGATTTACGTAATAAAAATATCTCCGGTAAAGAAGCTGAAAAAATCTTTGAGCAAATTGGTATTTCAGTGTCACGTTCCACCATTCCAAATGATCCTGCTCCACCTTTAAATCCATCTGGTATTCGTCTTGGTACACCGGCTATTACCACACGTGGCTGTAATGAAACTGATTGCCAAATTATTACCCAGACTATGGATAAAGCCTTGCAACATAAAGATAATGAAACGATATTATCAGAATGTAAGAATATTATTAAAGAAATTTGTCAGAAATATCTACTACCCTATTAATCATGCAACTCATTAACGGAAAAATCTTGGCTGAAAAAATAAAAAATAGCATTGCAGCCGAAATACATTCATTCAATGGCCCACGACCTGGGCTGGCTATTATTTTAATTGGAGAAAAACCAGATTCTCAGCTCTATGTTAACCGCAAAGAAAAACAAGCTAAGGAGGTTGGTATTGATACTCATGTCTATCGTTGTGACACTGATGTTAGTCAAGAAGAAATCATCAAAACAATTGATTTTCTTAATAACGATGAAAGTGTTGATGCAATCCTTGTTCAGTTACCACTCCCATCTAACTTTGATACTGACTTAATAATTAATACTATTAAACCAGAAAAAGATGTTGATGGTTTTACTAAAATAAATTTAAACCGTTTGATTGGCAAAAATAATGAAGTTGGTATTTTGCCACCAGTCTACGCGGTTATTCTAGCAATGCTTGAAAGTATTAATGTTACTTTGGAAAATAAAAAAGTAGTTCTCGTAGCTAACTCAGATATTTTTGTTGAGAACTTAGACGAAGTCTTACGACGTCAAGGTGCCAAGGTTACTTTGGCATCTGTGACTGATCCTAACCTTGTTTTAGTTACTACTCAAGCCGATATTTTAATTTCAGCTGTTGGTAAACCAGGCTATATTACTAAAGACATGATTAAAGAACAGGCCGTTATTATTGATATTGGTATTACGATGGATGAAAAAGGTAACATGCAGGGTGATGTTGATTTTGAAAGCGTCAAAAACACGGTTAGTTTTATTACCCCAGTCCCTGGAGGAGTTGGACCAATGACAATTGCTATGGCTTTTTGGAATACCTTAGAAATGTTTAAACGAAATCATCAATTATAATAAATTTCTAAAACCTCTCTTACACTAATTTTTTTCATGTCAGATAACAACCAAATAACAAAATTACTACAGCAGTATTACGGCTTCACCACCTTTCGTCGTGGTCAATCAGAAGCTATTACCAGTGTATTAGAAGGCAAAGATACTATTGTTATTATGCCAACCGGTGGTGGTAAATCTTTGTGCTACCAATTACCAGCTTTAGCTTTGCCAGGAGTAACTTTAGTGATTTCTCCGTTGATTGCTTTAATGAAAGATCAGGTTGATTCACTAGTGAGTCGAGGTATTGCTGCAACATACATCAACAGTGCCTTAAGTTTAGAAGAAACCAAACAGCGCCTTGAAGAAATTGAGCAAGGTGTTTACAAGTTAGTGTACATTGCTCCGGAACGATTTTATAATACTGACTTTGTTTCTAAGCTAGCTCAAATAAAAATTAGTTTATTTGCTATAGATGAAGCTCACTGTATTAGTCAGTGGGGTCATGATTTTCGTCCAAGTTATTTACAGTTAAAACATGCTTTGAAATTAGTTGGAAAACCTCCGGTGATTGCGTTAACCGCAACCGCTACTCCAGAAGTTAGGGCTGATATTATAAAACAAATTGATATTCATAATCCAACACAAATAGTGACTGGCTTTGCGCGACCTAATTTACAATTTGGTGTTTCTGAAGCTGCTGAAAGTCAAAAGCCATATATTATTTTAGATGTTCTCAGTAGCTTAGGAGAAGCTTCAGGTATTGTCTATGTTGGTACCAGGTCCAAAGCTGATGAAATGCTGGAAGTCTTACTGGGAGCTGGTATTGAGGCTGTTGGTTACCATGCTGGTATGCAAAATGAAGAACGTCGTTGGGTACAAGAGAACTTTATGAGTGGCAAAGCACAAGTTATTGTGGCTACCAATGCTTTTGGCATGGGTATCGACAAAAAAGATATTCGCTTTGTTATTCATTTTGATTTACCCGGGACTATTGAAGCTTACTATCAAGAAGCCGGTCGTGCTGGTCGTGATGGCAAACCAAGTGTCTGCTTATTACTCTATAATCCAAAAGATCGATACTTGCGAGAATTCTTTATTCGCGGTGATAATCCACCACCAGAACTAGTCTATCAAGTTTACGAATATCTAATCAGCTATGGTCAAACTCGTATTCTCTTAACATACAGTGATATCAAAAAAGCCATTGGTGATGATTCACCTGAAATGGCCATTGGAACAAGTTTGAAAATACTCGAGCGCGCTGGTTATATTAGACGATCTCATGAAAAAGTGGGACAAGCTTCGTTGCGTCTACTAACATCAGTGGCGTTAGCCAGAGAAACATTGGGAGCACGTGCCAAAAAACAATTTGAAACCTTTGATAAATTATTTGGACGTTTTGAAAAAGAAATTACCGAGGGCTTTGAAGCAAACCTTGATGAAGTAGGTAGTCTCATTGGTGTTAGTCGTGACGCGTTGACGCGATTAATAAAAAAACTAGTTTCTTCTGATGTCATGACTTACACTCCTCCCTTTCGAGGTACAGAAATTGAACTAGTTAAAGAAGTTGAATCAAGTGATTTAGAAATTGACACCAGTGCTATGAAAGAAAAATCTATTAAAGCCTACGCTAAACTAGATCTAATGGAGCAATATGTTTTCACCACCGCTTGTCGACAAAAATATTTACTAGACTATTTTGGTGACAGTGAATTAGTACGATGTGAAAAGTGCGATACTTGTTTAAAGTATATGGCGTTCCCAACGGCAGATGGATCTGAAGTAGAAGTAGAATTACCTTCTGAGAAACCAGCTAATAAATTATCAACTAAACTCACTCAATTAGAAACTTTTGATTTATTAAATCAAGGACTTAGTATCTCTCAGATTATGGAAGCACGAAATATGAGTGAGAAAACTGTTAAAGAACACATAGATTTTTTAGAAAAGAAAGGTTTGAAAATCAAAAAACAAAAAATCGCCCGTTAGAGCGATTTCTTAATATAAGATTTATTTCTTAGCTTCTTTTCTCTTAGTCTTAGCGGCTGGAGATTTTGTCTTTTTGCCCTCAATAATCTTTTTGGTTACCAAGAGGTTATTAACTGTATCAGACATTTGAGCACCCATAGAGATCCAGTGCTTAATGCGATCATCCTTAACTTGCAAATCTTTAGAGTGAGGATTATATGAACCCAAGATTTCTAAAGCCTTACCATATGGATCACGCTGCTTTTCAGAAATAACTAGACGATATGTCGGATAGCCTTTCTTTCCAACTCGGGATAAACGAATCATTAACATAATGTATAAAAAAATAGATTAACTGAGCAGTAAACGGTATGGCTTATATTAGGGTTTTATCTCAAGTTTGTCAAGAATTTGGAGCGGGTAAGGGGAATCGAACCCCTATCTTAAGCTTGGAAGGCTAACATAATAACCATTATACGATACCCGCTTACTATACTGGTCGGGGTGCTGGGAATTGAACCCAGTCAACATGCTCCCAAAGCATGCGTACTACCGGTATACGACACCCCGTAATATTGGTGTGCCTTGGGTCAGAATCGAACTGACGACACGAGGCTCTTCAGGCCACTGCTCTACCACTGAGCTACCAAGGCTTGTGTGTTGCGGGGGTCGGATTCGAACCGACGACCTCCAGGTTATGGGCCTGGCGAGCTGCCAACTGCTCTACCCCGCTATATTATATCTCTTATTAGAGATTGGTGGGCATACATGGACTCGAACCATGGACCTCGACATTATCAGTGTCGCGCTCTAACCAACTGAGCTATATGCCCTTGATGTCTTCCATATCAACTGTCCAAATATTTTAACAAAAAAGGACTAGCAAAAAAAGTTTCAGCCAATCCTTTGTTGTCATTCCAAGCCCCTTACTTAGAATGAGTCCCAAATAGGCCCATAAACTATTTGCATATTATTGTAATGAATTCCTGTGCTAACAGGCGCTAAACTTTAGTGCTTTTCTATCTTCAGTAACTGAAGCGTTGAAAAGCCGACCATTGCTTCTTTCGAAGCGATCTCCCTAGAAAGGAGGTGATCCATCCACAGCTTCCGCTACGGATGCCTTGTTACGACTTCACCCTTATCATCGGCTTCACCTTCCCTGCTGCAATAGCAAGTTCGGGCGCCTCCGACTCTCTTGGTGTGACGGGCGGTGAGTACAAGACCCGAGAACGTATTCAACGCAGCATGGCTGATCTGCGTTTACTAGCGATTCCAGCTTCATGAGGGCGAGTTGCAGCCCTCAATCCGAACTGAGGGAAGTTTTTTGGGATTTGCTCCATCTTGCGATTTGGCGTCCCTTTGTACTTCCCATTGTAGCACGTGTGTCGCCCAAGGTGTAAGAACCATGCTGATTTGACGTCATCCCCACCTTCCTCCTGCTTAAAGCAGACAGTTCCCTATGACACGTAAAACATAGGGTAGGGGTTGCGCTCGTTTCCCGACTTAACGGTACATCTCACGACACGAGCTGACGACAACCATGCAGCACCTGTCTTGGGGTTCCCGAAGGCACTCCCGCATTTCTGCAGGATTCCCCAGATGTCAAGCCCTGGTAAGGTTCCTCGCTTATCGTCGAATTAAACCACATGCTCCACCGCTTGTGCGGGTCCCCGTCTATTCCTTTGAGTTTTAGCCTTGCGGCCGTACTCCCCAGGCGGGATGCTTAAGGTGTTAACTTAGGCAGACAGCACTGAGAGGGTCGAAACTCCCAATGCTTAGCATCCATCGTTTACGGCGTGGACTACTGGGGTATCTAATCCCATTCGCTCCC
>CAZIOP010000002.1:0-10922 GCA_964540895.1 uncultured Gammaproteobacteria bacterium
TTTAAAATACTTCTTTAAATTTTCAAAACAATGGAGTACCTCCCTTCTTTGAAATAGATTTTTTAATATTCTTTAGAATTTTGAAGAAACAAATATCATCGAATATATCATATTTAGCTTAAAATGTCAATATTTATTATTATAAGGAGGGTTATTAGAAAATAACATTTTAAAAATAAAAAGTGCCCCGACATTGTCTAAGGGCACTCGATTTTCTTATTATATTAGTTTACTTTATTAATATCATTTTCTTTACACCGGTAAAATTGCCTGCAGATAGTTTGTAAAAATAAATCCCGCTAGACAGATTTGTAGCTGTGAATTCTGCTACATAATACCCAGCCGTTTTTGTTTCATTCACCACAGTTGCAACTTCCATTCCGGAAACAGTGTATATTTTTAATGTGATATTTCCAGGTATCGAAACTGCATATCCAATCTTAGTTGATGGGTTAAATGGATTTGGGTAATTTTGAAACAAATCAAACTGTATTGGCACACCAATTATAACTTCATTATTCAAATTATGATATTCATAATTTCCGTTATAATCAATCTGTTTAAGTCTGTATTGATAGGTTCCGCTTGGAACTGCTGCATCTGTAAATGAGTAGTTTGTTATTTCTTCGGTAGTTCCGTTGCCTATTACATAGCCCTGTTTCTTCCATATTACAGATCCGATAACCGATCTTTCAATTTCAAATCCTGAATTATTTACTTCATTCATTGTTGACCAATTGAGGACTACATTTCTTTCGTTACTGATTGATGAAGTAAATAATCCAAGTTCAATTGGAAGCGCTCCGCTACAAAATATTTTATCGACACAAATTGCATCAATTAATAATGTCGCGGATTTTGATGCTGCACCTTGTTGCAAAACGATTTTACCAATATTTGGTAAATCATTTTCTCCAACTCCGAATGGAGCAACGGCTGGCGGACCGGGATCTTCGCAGGTAGGGCAATTGTCTTCGCTATAAAGATATAAGCTGACAAGATCATTATCATTCCCTGAAACAAACTCATACTTTAAAACAACAAGATATGTTTCTCCGAGTATACAATCCTCATCAGCATATTTTGGATTTTCATTGTCTTTAGCCAAACCAATTGCGATGTTGCCATTTCGTTCTTTAGCATATACACGGGCAATTTTATTGCTGTTGTTTCCAACAGAATCGCCCAAATGAAAAAAACAGTCACCTGTTCGTCCAATCAGAAATTTCACAAGAAAAGAAACATATATAGTACCTGAGTCGGTAACCTGAGGTAAAAACTTATATGAATCTTCTCCAGTTTCCTGAAGCTTTATTGTATTCCCAAATGTAACAGTGTGGCAACTCATTTCTAGACCAGGTCCAGTAATTAAAACTGGATTAATTCCCAATCCGCTGAATTTGACCCATCCGTACTGATTAATAGTGTCTCCAGACGGATATTCGAAATCCTCACAGAAAAACTGTGAATGTGAAACTGAAACTGATGAAAATATCAGCAAAATAACAAAAAAGAATTTCTTCAATTTCTACTCCTTTTCTCCTCTTCATTGAGGAATTAGATTAATTAAATGATTTGTTAAAAAAACAACTAACGCCTGTTCGAGGTATTAGTGAAAAATACATTAACCTATTTAATAATTTTTGTCAAGAGCTAGTAAAAAACTAAAGAAATTAACTAACAAAATTAATTGAAAAATTATACATTCCCATACTGCATAGCGCCTTGAGAGTTGAACCCGCGGTTTGAACAGGTAGTTCTATATCAGTCGTGCCAGTAGCTGGTAGATTCTTACTATAGCCAATACTCTTAATTCTCAAAGCTGCAGAACAATCAAACGTGCTATTAGTCTTAACTCTAAGAATTGTCGGTACTCCTGCTTTAGCTGTAGTTTTAGCTGGAGAATAACCACCCTTAGCCGTAATTTCAATAATTTGTTTATCTCCTTGTGTACTTACATTATTACTAGCCACTGCATTAACACTTGCCGTATCACCATAATAGGTAACTTTTGACTCAGACTTGTTATTGGTTAAAGCAATCATACCTCCAATAACAGCAAGTCCGATAAGAGTAAAAATGATGTTTTTCTTATTCATATAATATGTGTGATTAGTATACTAAAAAGTAACCAGTGCTGGCAAGAATTCAATTGCCACCAAACTAGTGTAAATATTAAATAAGGCAAAGAAGATAGTAATAAGACCCATCGTCTTAAAGAAAATTTCTGTCTTAGTTGAATTGATTGTTAGTGAGCTAAAGCTTATCAAACCTAATACTGGTAGTGTCCCAAGCGCAAAGGCCGACATTGTTAGGGCTCCTGTCCAAAAACTATGCGTTGATAAAGTATAAATCTGCATTGATTGGGTGAAGCCACAGGGTAAAAAGAAAGTAATAACACCAAGAAGGAAGGGGGTAAAGGTATGATTAAATTTTTTGATACCTAATAGATTTTTAGAAATAAACTTCGGCATAGTGGGCTGTAGTTTTTTAGCCCAGGGAAATATATCAAGTAAGTTTATACCAAGTAGTAACATAACGAGACCAATGACTAATCCAATAATAAATGTGCCCCAGATACCTGGTTCAAAGGTAGCACCCACAACTCCAATTAATCCTCCCAAGAAAAAGAAAGAAAATAATCGCCCAATATGAAAAAAAATCTGGGGTTTTTTCTTCTCACCTTTTTTAGCCATATTAGCGGACATAGATAAAACAAGTCCTCCCACTACAACCATACAGGTTGAAACTGAAGCTAGCAGGCCAATGACAAAAGCTGCTCCGTAATTTACTTTGTTAATGGTAACAAGATTGACGATACCTAATTTTTGAAGCAGTAAAAATAAAATGGCTACAACAAGAGCAATCGGGAATGCTATTTTAAAATCAGCCCATTTTACTCGGTTTTTTTCTTTATTAACTAATAACGTATATCCATGAGGCTGAAGGGCTTTACTCAATGTGTTTGCAATAAGAAACGGGGAATCAGTTTCAAAATTGCCTGCCACTTCAACACAACAGGTAGCCAAGTCTGCCTTAGCTCTCTCTATATTAGGAAGACCTTCTAATTCGCTCTCAGTCAATAATACACAAGCCGCACAATGCATGCCTTGGACATGAAAGGTATATGTTTTCATAATTTTACGTTCTTAAGTCGCAACGAGTTGGTTACCACAGTAATACTTTCAAATGCCATAATGGCTCCAGCAAGAGCTGGGCTTAACGTCCAGCCATATACTGGAAATAAAATTCCAGCAGCAATTGGAATACCAAAAGAGTTATAGCCAAATGACCAAATAAGATTTTGCCAAATCGTTTTGTTAGTTTTTTTAGCAAGACTAATTACTTCCGCCACTTTGCCAATATCTCCATTAAGAAGCACGATATCAGAGCTCTCAATGGCAATATCCGAGCCATCACTCATTGAAATAGCGACATCAGTTTGAGCCAAGGCTGGGGAATCGTTTACGCCATCACCAATCATTGCTACTTTCAAACCTTTCTTTTGTAATCCAAAAATAATTGAGAGTTTGTCTTTAGGTTGCACGTCAGTGAATACTTCATCAATTCCAAGTTCTTTTGCCACTGCCTCACCTGTATCTTTATTGTCTCCCGTTGCCATTATAATCTTTAAACCAAGTTTTTTTAATTTAGCAATCTCTTGTGATGAAGTTTCTTTTATTTTGTCATGAATTTTTATAAGAGATAATACATTTTTTGAATCAGCCAAGAATAACTCTCGTCCATTTTTGAGACGCTCGCTCTTAAAATTACTTTTTATTTTTGCAGGGGTAAGACCAAGCACTTCTGACATGTAGTTAATGGAACCAAGATAATACTCAGTATTATCAACCACTCCCTTCATGCCCTTGCCTGATATTTCAGAAATATTTTTTACCGTAGTTTCTTTAACTTTGTTATCTTGCAACCACAGAGAAATACTCTCAGAAATAGGGTGTCTAGAAGACTTAGTTAGAGAGAGAATTAATGACTGTTTAAACTTAACGTCTTCCTCGTTACATGTATGATTTTTATCCAAACAATAAATTCCTTCAATCGCTAGTTTATTTTCAGTAAGCGTTCCAGTCTTGTCAAAGACAATGGCTTGAACTTTTGATAGTTTTTCTAAACTCTCGGCGTTCTTAATAAGAATACCTCTACGAGCACCTGTACCCACGCTCGTAATAATAGCGGTAGGAGTAGCGAGTCCTAAGGAACAAGGGCAAGCAATTACGAGAACAGCCATAGTAGAAGAAAGAGCCAAGGTAAATGATTTCGTAAACCCTAACGACGCTGGGGCAAAGATAAGCCAAGATATAAACGTTATCAAAGCAAGTACAATAACTACATACACAAAGATTCCAGAAATCTTGTCAGCAATACGTTCAATAGGAGCTTTGGAGCTTTGGGCATTTTCAACAATAGTAATAATATGAGCTAAAGCTGTATCCTGACTATTTTTTTCTACTTTAATTTTTAGGACTCCTTGAAAGTTCTGCGTTCCCGCAAAGACCGTATCTCCCACTGTCTTATCAGTAGGTATTGATTCACCTGTTAAGTTTGACTCATCAATACTTGAGCTTCCACTGACTACTTTTCCATCAATCGGTATTCGTTCATTTGGTTTAATAATTACAATATCTCCTAGTACTACATTTTCAATAGGGACTTCTATTTCTTTTCCATCACGTTCGACTAAGGCTGATTTGCTAGAAAGCTCAGCAAGTTTTTGCAAGGCTTCATTAGTTTTTCGTTTAGCTTTTGCTTCCAAGAACTGACCAAAGGCAATCAATCCTATTACCACAATCACAACGTCGTAGAAGTTTGAGGTGACATCTAGATACTGAGAAAGCGGATGTTCAAAAGCAGTAATAATGAATGAGTAGATAAAAGCAACAATCGTGGAAATTCCAACTAACGTATCCATACTCGCTACTCCTGTCTTTACAAATACCCACGTCGCTTTAATATAGCGACGACCAATACCAAAAAGAATAAAAGTAGCGAAAATTGGCATAAGATGATGAGTAACCTCATATATATTCTTAGACATTTCAGGTACTACATTATTTTTTGCCAACACCTCCCAAAACATCATAACAAAAGAAAAAATAACCATAGGAATAATGAACTTCATTTCAAAAGCCATACTGTTTTCTGCTGCGTGGTGGCTATGTTGCATTTTTTCGTGTTCACTACTTTTCGTTTTTACTTCAGATATCACCGCTTTATCTGTGTCTTCAAACGAGTACCCAAAGGGGGCAATAACTGTGTTCAGTGTTTGTAAAGAAATAGGATTCTCGATAAAGTCAATCTTAGCTTTTTCTGAAGCCAAACTAACTGAAACGTTTTTTATCCCAGAAAGCTTAGATACTTTATTTTGGATAAGCGAAACACAGCTTGCGCAGTGCATTCCCTTTACATTATAAATAGTCCCCATATTCTATGATTTTCTTTTAAGCCGATATACTTTTAAAATCTCGCCAGTTGCTACTGTTTCTTTACCTTTTTTAATTTGACTAACTACACACGTGCGTAAATGGTTTTCCATTAAAACATCTTCAACACCTGACAATGCCTGTTTAATAGCTGAAGTTTGCGTAATAACATCAATACAGTATGTATTATTAGCAATCATTACTTGTAATCCACGAATCTGCCCTTCAATAATTTTAAGGCGATGCAATAATTTTTTATTAGGGGGTATTTTCATATACAGATATCGTATACCCTATGGGGGTATATGTCAAATATTGTAACCATATAAAAAAGGACTGTGTAAATGCCCCACAGCCCTTTATGAATATATTTAAAAATTATATTTTATTTTATTTAGGACTCATAACAGCCACAAATTTGATAGAATTATTGTATACTATCAAAACATCAGAAATATCTGTGATGCTATCTCCATTTAAGTCGGTTTTAGACTCATTGGAAAAACATATTGTGTGATTATGAACTATAAGCTCATCCTCAAGTTCAATAGTCTGATCCTGATTAACATCTCCACTAAACATTGCATACGCTACTGGTGAATCATCTACCGAAATCATATTATTTCCGTAAGCTTGTATAGCGGCCGTATTAAAATTATAGGTTTTTAAGTTGTTTGTAAAACTTTGTGGAGTCTTACTCCAAATTGAGATTGAATTACGGTGCTTAACCTCAATATAATAATTAACATTATTTACGACATTATTTACGAAAGTATAAACACCAACCCCATTTGCATTTATGTAAGCTTTAGCTGAATCAACAATAGCAAAGGGAGGTGAAGCTGTTCTTAAAAAAACATAGATTGAATCTGTTTTTGTATTATTCAATGATGGATTATATAATCCTTGAATGAAATTTTTCATAGTCAACACTTTTGGACCACCGGAAGCACCATGGTAGACAAATGTTTTACCAGTTGTACTGCCATTATTATATAAATAGGCTCCGATGATTAAATCATCATAACCATCATTATTGACGTCGCCAGCAGAAGCCACCGAATTACCATATGTTGCTTGGGCTTGATTACTTTCAAACACTTTATATGCAGGAAAAGTTAATCCTGAGGTAGCTCCAAAATACAAAGCAGCTGAACCCTCATCTGTCTGACCATAATCAGACATGTAAGATCCAATAATGACATCATCATACCCGTCATTATTTATATCACCGGCTGAGGCAACAGAGTTACCAAAACGAGCAAACGACTGGAATCCTTCAGCGGTCCAACTTACAGTCGGCGAAAGTCCGGTCAAGGATCCATAATATACATAACATTTGCCTTCATCGTTAAATGAACCTTGTTCAAAATTATCAAAACCAGTTGCACCAACAATGACATCGTCATAACCATCATTATTAACATCTCCTGCCGAAGCAACTGAAATACCAATATAGGTAAACCATGTATATTGATTTTCCATTTTCCAGCTTGGTATTGTTGAAAGTCCCGTTGAAGAACCATGGTACACAAAGGCTTTGCCCTGTGAAATATAATTTGGACTATCTTTATACGTCATTGCACCAACAATAATATCATCATAACCATCATTATTAACATCACCGGCAGTAGAGGCAACACACCCAAAAAATGCATTGGCTATATTACTTTCTCCTGTCATATTAACAATGGATGGACCGTTGTTAGATCCGTAACAGACAAAAATTTTGCCTTCATCTATCTGTCCATTGTCATATAATGGTGCTCCAATAACGACATCAGAAAAACCGTCATTATTTACATCACCAGCTGAAGCCACAGAGTATCCAAACCTGGCATTAGGTTGATTGCCGTCCATTATTTTTGATGGGGTTGCAACCAATCCATTTGCAGAACCATAATAAATATAGATTCTTCCAACAAAGCCGGTGGTTCCTTGAAACTGATCAGCACCAACAATTACGTCACCATAACCATCACCATTAACATCACCTGCTGATGATACTGACCAACCAAAATGAGCGTCATTTTGATTGGATTCGGCTGTCCATTTTACTGCCGATAGTAAACCAGAAGCTGAACCATGAAAAACAAAAGCTCTTCCTTCATCAATTTGTCCATTGTCATAAAATGGAGCACCAACAATTACGTCACCATAACCATCACCATTAACATCACCTGCTGAAGCTACAGAGAATCCAAAACCACTACTGGTTTGATTACCTGCACTTGTCCAGGTTGGTGAAGTTGAAATTGGATCAATAGTAATTGGATAAACCGCTCCCGCATCATCAACGCTAATAATGAATGAATAATCAGATACTTTTTTGAAAGAAGCATTTAATATTGTTCCATTAGCATCAAAAACTTTTAATGAAGAATATTTCATCGTTACTTCACCTGAAGTGTTCGTAAATATTATTGCTTCACTATTTATTGCATATTTTAAATCAGTTTCTATTTCTAACTCTAAAGTTAATTTATCAGAAGTAGAAATTTTTTCAGGAATAATAAAATCTTGTCTCATTCCTTCCTTAGTATTTTGATAATTAACTCTGAGTTTGTCACTGGTAATAGAACATTTATTACCTTCTGCTTGCATGTTACCACCTGTAAATGATACCGACTCATTGTTTAAACTTTTTACTGTTAAACTAATTTTCCATTCCGAAGATGTTTTAAACATTTCTTCCGGAGAAATAATGTTGGTATCGCTACTTTGAAAGACAAATACTTTCTGGCTTGCATTCTGAGCAATAAAACCATTACTGGAATATGTAAAACTAATATTGTTATTCCGGTTTATAGACTGAAACAATCCTTGATCATTTCTTGAAATAACATACTCTTTTTCATCGGTCTCCAACGACGCGATTAAAGAATCTATTTCTGTTTCTATTTGAGCAGCAATGGAATTTTTACTTAAGCCGACTAATATCAGCATAAGAACAAAAATAACTGTTTTCATGTTTCATTTTCCTTTCGTGGCCTCTTGGGACCTTTTTATGTTTATTTTTTAGATTAATTTTCAAGTTACAAAACTTGTTACTTTATCACACTTTATCAATTTTGTCAATATACTAACCATAATATAACATGACAAATATTTACTATTAATTTTAATTTAATATTAGCCATTTTTATACAAAACAGCCATGCATTCTGAGTCTATAGCTGCTTAATATTTTTCTTAATACTCATTTAAAAAATTAATTAATACTACCTGAAATAACTTTTATTTTTTGGTGTATTATAATAGAGTAACCCTGTCTTTATGGATGAACAATCTGATGAAGCCATCGCCCTTCTGGTACAGGCTGGTAATATATCTGCCTTTAAAACCCTAGTTGATAGATACGAAGCTAAAATGATGCGTTATGCCAAAAAATTTCTTTTTGGCTATGACGATGCTCAAGATGCCTTACAAGAGATATTTATCAAAGCCTATCGTAATATCAAAAGTTTTGACTCTAATCGTCGTTTCTCTCCTTGGTTATACAGAATTGCTCATAATGAATTTATTAATATTATAAAGAAAAGAGGCCGTGAACCAGTATCTTTTTTTGACCCTGATACTATTTTTCCTCATCCCATTGCCTCTCAGCAAACCGATTCTGATATTAAACATCAAGAACTACGTCAGGCTCTTGATCTCTCACTTAATACCTTACCAGCAAAATACCGAGAACCCTTGGTGTTATTTTACTTTGAAGAAATGGATTACAAACAGATAGCTACAATTATGCAGATTCCGGTTTCAACAGTTGGGGTCAGAATACGTCGAGGCAAACTATTACTACAACATCAAACCAAAAAAATATTCCCATATGAACAATGAACAAGAGCAGACAACATCAGTGAGTGATCTCGTGATTACAGCAATTGAACACGACAAGGTGGTCATGCGTCCAAAATGGCATTTTATTTTAGGTATTGGATTATTAATTAGCGGTACTGTCTTAATGGCGTTAACTGTAGTATTTGTTGTCAGCTTTATTTTCTTTTCACTCCGCCAAAATGGGAGTTGGTTTGTGTCTGATTTTGGTTTAGAGGGCTGGCAAGCTTTTATAGTTTCACTACCGTGGATGTTACTAGTAGTGGCAATTATTTTTATTGTGATACTTGGATTACTGGTAAAAAAATATTCATTTGCTTATGGTCGTCCCTTACTCTATTCAGCCTTAGGTATTGTTATTGTAACAAGTGTCACTGGTTTTCTTATTTCACTAACTTCTTTTCATTCTAGTCTACTAGGTGAAGCTGAAAATCAACATTTACCCATTGCTGGAGTTATGTATCGACAATATGGTCATCGTGATCTAGATCATATTGTAATTGGTCGAATTATGGAAAAAAATCAAAATACATTTGCTCTTTATAGTCCTGATCGAAAAGTATTTACTATTATTATTACACCACGAACAATTGTCCCTCAAGAAGAGCTAACCATCGCTGAAGTTGTGGTTGTCTTAGGTGATCGCCAAGGTAATACTATTAAAGCCTTAGGTATCAAACGATTAACTGGCTATCCTGGTATGCGTGCACCAGTTATGCCACCACGTCATTAATCATAATGAAATAACTTTTTATAATCGTTGTAGTAATGAGCAGGAGACAGGATCCGGTTTCCCTTGCGACTATAATCCTATAGGGTATAGTGGCCCACAAAAGGTCGAGTCATACTTACATTAACATTATTAATAATCATGAATAAAAAAATTATCTCCTATGCTATTTTGCCAGTGTTAGGATTAGCACTCTTAAGTGCGGGTGTTACCTATGCTGCTTCAAATAGTACAGGTACTAAACCAATGGATAGCTTAGTCAACGCTTTGGTAACTAAGTTTAATCTAAATCCAACCGACGTTCAACAAGTCGTGGACCAAGTCATGACTGAACAAAGAACTGCAAGGGAAGCTGAAATGACTAAAAATTTTACTGATCGCCTTAACCAGGCTGTCACTGATAAAAAGCTCACTCAAGCTCAGGCAGATGCTATTACTGCCAAACTTGCGGAATTTAAATCTCTTCACACCTCTCTTGAAGGGAAAACTGAAGCTGAAAAATTTGCTGCTATGAAGTCAGAAATGGCCTCACTAGAACAATGGGCTAAGGATAATAATATTCCAAAACAATTCTTGATGTTCGGTATGCATAAAGGTATGGGTCCCGGACATCATGGACCTCGAGGAGATAAATTTAACTTAAAGATAGGTACATCTACAACTAAATAACGAGGAAGGTTCATAATCAAAAAAGCCAGGTTCTGCCTGGTTTTTTTGATACTAAATATTGATAAGATAAAAAAACTTCTGATTACGTAAGTAATAAGAAGGCATAAAAATTAAATTTAACAAAGAAAAAACACACCTGAGAAGTTTTTTCGGAGAGTGTGTTGTTGCGAAGTTTGTAAATTTTTTTGTTGAGGTTTTTTTTGATTGTTTTCTTTTAGTTGAGTGTTTATTGTTTTGTTGTTTTTGGT
>CAZIOP010000002.1:11022-130624 GCA_964540895.1 uncultured Gammaproteobacteria bacterium
TTAATGTGTTGAGTGTTTATTGTTTTGTTGTTTTTGGTTTAATGTGTTGAGTGTTTATTGTTTTGTTGTTTTTGGTTTAATGTGTTGAGTGTTGCTTTTTTAGAGCTGTAGTTTGTTTGTAAGATTATCAAGGTTCTGTCTTACACTCGGAATACTAGCATAGCCTTTAAATCTTGTCAAGAGGGGCAAAAGCCTTTAAAAATAAGGCCTTTCGAAGAGCTTAAAAATAATCAAAGGAACCAGACATTATAATTTAACAAAAAACCATTAAATCAATTAAAAAACAACCGTTGGCAACGGCTGTTTCTTATATTTACCTAATATTAGGTAAATATTACTCAGCTATAAGAGAAGGTGTCAAGGTAAAGGCAGTTTCACCGTCTTCTATCGTAATGGGGTCAGAAGAACTGGTAGTTGAATTAGTTCTACATGCCTTTAAATCAGTACTAAATGTCTTCCAATTAGCCTCTTTCGCTCTACTTAAAGTAAGTAGGGTGGCTTTAGTAGAAGTTTGATAAGTAGTAATACATAGCTTATTAGCAGCTTGTTGTGATTCTGCTGATGTCTGATCTAAGGCAGCTTTCTGACAGCTTGTTCGAGCATCTATTGCTGTAATAATAGCTGAATTTTGAGCATTAAAGGCGGCTTTTAAGCCAGTATCTTTCTTATCAATAACTGATTTAACACAATCAGCTATTGCAGCATCAACCTTAACTGCTGGTTTTCTCTCTGTTTTTGTAGTTTTTACCTCTACTTTTTCATTGCTTTCTTTCTTTATGCCCCACAAAGAAGATTCGATTTTTCGAATATTCTGATAGTACTTAATTTGTTCAGGAGTCAATATTTTCTCTAATCTTGCTTGTTCTGAGGTTGTAGATGTACTTTCATCTTTAGTAGTCTCCATACATCGTGTTCCATCTGCTCCGCATCGTATTGCTCTACCTTGGTTATCCATTGCAGAGTTGGCTTCCTTCCTTATACCCCATAATGAAGTATCAATTTTTCGAATATTCTGATAGTACTTAATTTGTTCAGGAGTTAATATCTTTTCAAAACCCTCTTTTTGTAGTCCTTGAGCTTCAGCTTCAAGCAAACTAATTTGGTAACCCATTACCTGTTTTTGATAAACTTTCACCTCATTATTGGTCATTCTGATTTCTTCAGATGCCCAACTAACGAATAATGAGCCGAAAACAACGGCAAAAACAGCACAGGCGGTTACGGCTTTTCTAAAATAATGCATATTTTTTTGTTTTTATATAAAAAAGGACCCAAAAGTCCCATGTAAATACAGTATAGCACATTTTTTCATAAAAATCAAGAGCAAAAAAACATTTTTCGTCTTATAAATCTCTATGTTATACTGTCTTTATATATTCTTTCTAAGAAACAAAGATAATTAATCTATACTTTAACTCTATGAGAGTTCATCATCATGCCGAGCAAAAAAATATTTTCCTACCTATAATCATTACCATAATCTTTTTGGCTTTTCTTGGAATTATAGTAAATAAATATCAAACAAAGATAAAACAGCTGGAACAAAAAATTACTGAACTTGAGCAGCAAACAAATAATTCAACCTCACCTAACCAAAATACTGAGGAATCTGTAACCCAAACTTCTGTTTATGAAAACTCTCAGTACCATTATAGTTTACAATATCCAAGTAACTTAGAAATTAAAACTATTAACGGTGAGGTTGCAAATATTGGGCTTCTTGATCCTAGTATTAGTTCTGATTATATGGCTGGAAAAACTAGTTTACACATTCGACAAGGTAAAAAAACAAATAACATACAAGACAACGTAGAAGAAATTGTATTTAATCTAGTTAAACCACTCTGTGATGCTGATGGGCGGGGAGCTTCAATTAGTTGTCCACGTAAAAAAGATTTTCAATCCTTAGTCCTTCCATCAGGTTTACCTGCCTATACCTTGACTCTTGAACAAGATACTAGAACAGTAGTTCCAGAAGTATCAGTAATTACAGATGAAAAAATTTTTTATGTTATTGATCTTACCACCGATAATATTCCAACTTTCTTAACTATCTATCCTATTGGCGATGGTACCGATCAATTAGCAAAACAAATTGCTCTGACTACCACAAAAACAAAGTAAGCACCATGTCTAACATAGCGAATATCAGAACTGCTATTCAGAAAAGCAGTAATAAAAAACGTGCTCTTGGCTCAGCACGTTTTTTTAAAACTGGACCAGGTCAATATAGTGAAGGTGATATATTTATTGGACTAACTGTTCCACAGTCTCGAGACATCGCTCTGCAATTTTCACACCTTAGTATAACTGATATAAAAAAATTGTTAAGTTCAAAAATACACGAGGAAAGATTAATTGCCCTACTAATATTAGCAAGACAATTTCAACAAGGTAATGCTATCGAAAAGAAAGCTATTTACAATTTTTACATAGCTCATAGTAAGTATGTAAATAACTGGGACCTAGTTGATTTGTCAGCTGACAAAATTGTTGGTGAATATTTGCAGAATAAATCTCAATCAATTTTACCTAAACTAGCTAAGTCCAAAAATTTATGGGAACGACGTATTGCGATTGTTGCCACCTTTGCTTTTATTAAAAAAGGAAACTATACAATAACATTTAAGATTGCTGAGATTCTTATGCATGACAACCATGACTTGATCCACAAAGCAGTTGGTTGGATGTTACGAGAAGTTGGAAAACGAGTTTCAACTACTCAACTTAAAATATTTTTAAACATTCATGCGGCCACTATGCCACGAACTATGTTACGATATGCTATTGAACATTTTTCAGCTATAGAAAGAAAAAAATACTTATTAAAAATGAGTTACTAATAATACAGTAACTCATTTATATATTTGTCAAAAATCTATCTATTATTTTTATGCAATATGTTATACTAATGAAATAAGGAGTAGGAGATAATGCAAAAACTCAATATGTCTAATTCAGTTTTAAAAAATAGAAAAAAAGCATCGGCTGTTTTTGAGCAAGGTGCTTTTGCTGTTATTAACCGTATTGGATCAATTGGTTCAATTATAATTCATTCCATAGTTTTCTTTTGCTTCTTAATATTAGGCCTTATTGGTTATAACTGGAATACGTTATTACTAATCCTAACTACCATTGTTTCTTTAGAAGCAATTTACTTAGCAATCTTTATTCAGATGACAGTTAACCATAATACCCAAAGTTTAGCAGAGGTTGAAGAAGACATTGATGAAATTCAAAAAGATATCGATGATATCCAAGAAGACGTTGATGAAATTCAGGAAGATGTAGACGATATGGCTGAAGAAGAAAAAGAAGCAGAAACACAGGAACGTCAACAAATTGAAACTCTTGCCCAAATCCAAAGTGAACTCCAACAATTAGCTAGAACTATAGCTACCTTACGACCTCCGCAGAAGAAATAAAGGGCTAAATCACCAATCCTAGAAAATAAGCCAAAATAGGCTTATTTTTTGTTATTTTTATTAATTTTTTCTTAATATTAGGCATTATTTAGTATAACTACTCTCTACCTCTTGACTTTTCTGTATGACTATGATATCCTCACACATTACCCTTTTGGGGTAATTTCCCAATCAAATAGTTTATTAAGTTCAGTTGAAGCGGGCTAGGCACGACAAGCATGGGGATTTCTTCGTCAGAAATAATCCGGTTTCGACTAGATTCTTTCTAATGAAAATTTCTTGCCTACCCGCTTGAGCTGAACTTTCTTAATAAAAATATCCGGTCATATGACCGGATATTTTTTGTTCGGAGAGATTATTCGTCGCTGCCGTAATCATCAGCAGCCTCTTCATGATCGCCAGAAACATGTTCATGATCAGTCGCTTCATCAGCGTCTTCATGACCTGTCTCGTCAGCATCATCTCCTGCCTCAGAGTCGTCATCCAATAAATCGTACGTTAACATACGTTTTTATTAAATTAATTAAATTGCAGATGACTAACGTCAGGCGTCGGCCTCCACATATAATAATTATATCTCGACTAAAAAATAAATCAAGATTATTTTATAAAATAATAAAAAAATATTTATGGTGTTATTGTTGTAGTTGGTGTTCCAGGAGTTCCTCCATCAGGTGAAGCTTTTTTTACCCCAACTAAACAAACAGCTTGCCACGGCACATAATGTGAAGAAAAACGTTGATTTTTTTCTTCACCATTTTGATACTTAACTTTGTAATCAAAGTAGGCATCAGCTCCAGCATGGGCTTTTTCAGTACACTTTTTTTCCCCTTCTGGTAAATCAGTTGTTTCAACAATTTTAGTTGGAGCTGGCGCAACAATATTATAAATAACTGGCTTAGTTACATTAATTTGACGTCCATCTTTAGTACCCCAAAAATCAAAAATAACATCATCTTTTTCAATTCGGGTTTGAATTAAGATATGATGACTAGTATCATTTACAAACTTATAATCTGGAGCAGGGTCATAGATTGTTGCATCAGTTCCAGCCGGCTCATAATATACCACGCGATAGGAATGATTACGTCTGGCAGTTACAGGTAACCCTGAATTAAATGTGGCTCGAAAAGCTGTAGTACCAATCTGACATAAGCCACCGCCATACTCAGGGATAGTTTTATTTTCTTTGATAACTAACTCAGGTAAGTAACCACTCTTGGCATCAATTTCACCTAAAGCTTTTAGTAATGAGAATTCTTCACCTGGTTTAATTAATAATCCATTTAAGGCATTAGCTCCGACTTTAATATTATGACGTCTGTTAGCTGGTGAACCAGCAAAGTGTGAAATACCTGTGCCAATAATTTCTTTTAAACCTAAATCCTGGGCACTTTGATCTACTAACGGATTTTTTTCTACCTTAGTTAATATTGCAACTTCTCTATTCTGGCTATGTGCTGTTTCAGCAAGAGTGGCGGCGGTAGTTTCAAGATCTATAACAACACCATCACGACCAGCTTGCCAAACTGAGACACGACCGTTTTCCATTTGCAATCGAGGTGGTAGGGGTTCAACATTTACATCAGGTACAATTTTTTCTATTAAATAATTTTTTATAATTTCTGTATCAAAACCAACTGTTACTTTTTTGTTATCCATTATTAGATTAATCCATGAAGCTATATCTGGTTTGGTAATTGTCCATTTTTTCGTTTCGTGGGTTAGCGTTATCGTTGGAACAGCTAATAGTCGATTAACTTCAGCTTGAATATCACCAACAGAACTTACTTGAATTTCTGGAACTTTTATTTCTGCTTCTAGAGTCACAGCTTTTTTATTACCAGTTTCAAGCCGATCAATAATGTGATTAACTGCTTGATCATAATTAAATGCTAACCCTTGCTCAGCTGGTTTAATCGAAATTTCATTATCCTTGCCAATAATTAATTTTGAGTTTTCTGCTTTTTTTTCTAAATCAATAAAATTACTTTTTAGTTGCTCGGTAATTAATACACGGTCAATGGCAGTACTTAACCCTAATGAGTATAACCCAATCATAGCTGAAACTTGTTCCGTAATATTATCAAGTAAACTTTCAGAACGACCAACGCCAATAGCATTGTGCAGTGTTGCTTCAGCATCAAAAACCACTAACTGATTGACGGAATCAGCACTTAAAGCTACGACTCTGGGAGCAATAAAAATCTGACGATTATTATAAACAACCGCCAAACCTTCATCAAAAGCACTGATTTTTTCTGCAATCATGGTTCTGGCCGTATCATAATCACGACCACCCAGATTCATGCTAGCTACTTGCACACCTGGATATATTCTATTTTTATAGTGATACTGAATGAAAAAATAACTTGCGCATAAAACAATAATTACGAGAGCTGTAATACTGCTTGTTACTAACAACCAGTCAGGTAAATTAGGTAATTTAGGAAGTTTCATCGCTATGCAATAATTCGTTTAAAATATCTTTTGGTGCTGGGCCCGCAGAAGAAGGGTTGTCTGTAATAGACAACCACAGATTCTGTCCAGAAGTTATATTCTTTGGGAGCAAACTAAGAGGTATATTAAACCGTTGTTGATTTTCAGTTACTACTGTGGCTTCAGTCTCAGTACTACTTTCTATTGTAATCTTAATCATCATAATCATCGTCTACTGTTTCTTGTACCTTAATGGCGGTTTGTTTGGCACGCCGTACTTTAGGCAAGATAATGGTTAAAACTCCGTTATGGAGAGAGGCCTGTACTCTATCGTTTTTTACCTCAATTGGCAAGACAATGGACCTAGAAAATCTACCCCAATAACATTCACGGTATAAATAGGCATCTGAGGCTACTATTTCTGGTAATTCTCGACGGCCCTTAATAGTCAGCATTCCTTCAGCTAGAGAAATCTCAATATCTTCAGCTGTAGCTCCAGCAATAGTTGATTTTACAACAACAGATGTTTCAGTTTGATAGATATCGACGGCTAATTGTCCCTCTTCTTCACCAAAAGATGGCCATTCACTATTATTTTCAAGTGATGACTCTGAAATTTCTGTTTGTATTTCTGGTAATGGCGACTTCTGACGTCTAAAAAATTTTCTCATACTTTCACGAAGCAAAAATGCCTTTTCTTCTTAAACTATAGCATATTTTTAAGCATTTTTACAATTGAATTATCACCTTGATAATGATAAACTTAGATACATATGAACGATGATATTCAATCCATCGAAGATTTAATGCACACCGACGATAATCATGTCGTTGATGAAGATAGTTTCGAGGGAAAATTTACAAAAAAACAACAAGAAATTCAGGCTCATGATATTGAACGCATGACCAGTGCCAAAGCAGCGGCCATGGGTGTGCCATATATTAATTTAGTTAACTTTCCTATTAGTCACGAAGCCTTGGCTCTGATTAGCGAAGAAGATGCTAGAAATCTAGGTATTGTTTGTTTTTATATCAGCTCTGATAATTTCCGATTAGCATCTAAAAATCCTCAAGGACCTGAGGCCCAAAAGAAATTGCAAGAATTAAAGAAAGGCCAAGAGATTGAAAGTGCTGATGTTTATCTTGCCTCTGACCAAAGCTTGCTATATGCTTTTGAACTGTATAAAAACCTTCCTAAGGTTCAAACCTCAACTGAAGGAGTGCAAATTTCTGATGAAACATTAGAAAAATTCAAATCAGAAATTAATAGTTTCAAAAGTTTAGCCACCAAAATCAATGAAGTTAACATGAGTGATGTTATTGTCTTGCTCATTGCCACGGCCTTAAAAGTAAATTCTAGTGATATTCATATTGAAGCTGAAGAAAAAGAAGTTATTATTCGTTTGCGAGTTGATGGAGTATTACAGTCAGCGGCTACAATTGAAAAAGAAAAATGGGAACGAATTATTTCTCGTCTTAAAGTCTTATCAAAAGTAAAAATTAATATTGCAGACAAACCTCAAGAAGGTCGTTTCACAATCTTTACAGCCGGTGAAAATATTAATGTTCGATCTTCGTTTCTACCAACGGTGTATGGAGAAAGTGTAGTTATGCGTTTATTGCATGCTAGCTCTATCAAGCTATCATTTGATGCACTAGGAATTTCTGCTAAAACCCTGGCTAAGATTCAAGAAGAAATTCGTAAACCAAATGGATTAGTGTTAGTAACTGGGCCAACTGGTTCTGGAAAAACTACTACTCTGTATGCAGCTCTTAACTTTTTAAATATTCCGGGAACAAAAATCATTACCCTAGAAGATCCAATTGAATATCAACTAGAAGGCATTAACCAAAGTCAGGTTGATGATAGTAAGGGCTACACATTTTCTAAAGGATTACAATCAGTCTTACGACAAGACCCAGATATCGTCATGATTGGAGAAATGCGTGATTTAGAAACAGCTGAAATAAGTGTCCGAGCTGCTTTAACTGGTCACTTAGTACTTTCAACTATTCACACTAATGATGCGGCTTCAGCTATTCCTCGTTTACTTGATTTGGGTATTAAACCATATTTATTAAGTCCAGCTATTAATGCCTTAATTGGTCAACGACTCGTTCGTGTACTTTGTCCTCAGTGTAAAAAAATTCAAGAATTAACTCCAGCTGAAACAGAGAAAGTAAAAAAGATTTTAGCAGTTATTAGTCCATCAGCTGAAGTAGACGTCCCGAAATCTCTCCCACCTATCTACCAATCTGTGGGCTGTGATCAATGCAGTGGTATTGGTTATATTGGCCGTATTGGTATTTATGAAGTTCTGTTGATGAGTAAAGCTCTCAAAGAATTAACTATGTCTAATGCACCAACTTTTAAAATTTTAGAACAAGCTATTGAAGATGGCATGGTTACAATGTTACAAGATGGTATTTTAAAATGTCTTGATGGTGTTACCAGTCTTGAAGAAGTCTTTAAAGTGGCAGGCAAAATGGATTACGTTGATGCCTTGTATGACATCGTTATTTCTAGAACACTGGGTCGTGGTATTAGTTTAAGTGATGACCATATTAAACTAGGTGAAGAAATAAAAAATAATTTAAAAACAGATCATGGACCAATGTTAACTACTCATCATACCAGTGAAATCTTATCTATTGTTATGGCGGGTGCTTTAGCCACTGAAGTTAGCGATGTTAATATTGAACCAACTGAAACCAGTGTTAAGATTCGTTATCGTATTGATGGCGTCTTGTATGATATTGCAACAATGGACAAGGAATATTATGTCTCGTTATTAGCAGAAATTAAATCATCAGCTGGCTTTCCAACTAACTTAAAAAAACCTACCTATGATGGCCGCTTTTCTATTATTGCCGGAGATAAAAGAATTAACTGTCGTTTATCGATTATTATGGGTGGGTATGGTGAAATAGTTGCCATTCGTATGCTATCAGATCAAGCCAAGAATCTTGATATGAAGAATTTAGGTATTGGCACAATACCATTTGAAATTATCAGTGAGTCGATAAAAAAGACTCGGGGAATTATTATTACCACAGGACCAACTGGTTCAGGTAAAACTACTACTCTCTATAGTCTGCTTAATACTTTAAATGATCCATCAGTAAAAATTATCACGATTGAAGATCCAATTGAATATAGCTTAGAAGGAGTTGTTCAAACTCAAATTAATAGTGAAGAAGGCTATACCTTTGCTTCAGCTTTACGTTCGTTACTACGACAAAACCCTAACGTTATCATGGTTGGAGAAATTCGTGATGATGAAACTGCCAAAACAACAGTTGAAGCTGCCTTAACTGGGCACTTGGTACTTTCCACTATCCACGCTAATAGTGCGGCTGGTGCTATTTCTCGTTTTGTTGGTCTTGGAGTTGATAAAGCAATTTTATCAAGTGCTATTGCCACCACTATTGGTCAACGTCTTGTTAGAAAACTCTGCCCAGCTTGCAAAAAAGTAGTAGAACCAACAGCCGAAGAACACACCAAAGTTGAATCATACTTAAATCAGATAGTTAACAAAGAAAGATTTAATCTTCCACCTCAGATGACATTCTACGGGCCAACTGGCTGCAAAGAATGTGGTGGAATTGGCTATAAAGGCCGTCTAGGTATTTATGAAGCTATACGTATGACCTCGGAAATGCAGAAAATAATTCAAGCTCCGATTGTTACCGAAGGCGACATTGAAAAATTAGCTCTAGCCGAAGGCGGTATATTAATGGTTCACGACGGTCTTCTAAAAGCAATTGCTGGTGAAACTTCATTAGAAGAAGTCTTCCGAGTTACCTCTTAATTACTTCCCTAAGTTCTGATATGACACACTCTCTTTTTGATCGATCATGGCTGACTACACTTAAAAAAAATTACCAGTTAAAAAATACTACTCGACAACGTATTATTATCAGTACTGCTCCCTTAGGTCATGAAGCAAAGAAAATTATCTTTGCCTTGCAACGAGGTGAGAATTGTTCAGCTCGATTAAAAAAACTAGATAAGACATTCTTACTCTTGTTAAAACAATTTGGTCGGGAACGTATATTTCGTGAAGGTACATTTCGAGCTTCTCTTGAAGAATATATTGAAGCAGTCTTTCTGGCAGCTGTCTTGGAAAACAAAAAAATTTCTGCCTTACCCCGTTTTGATATTGATGTAGAAATATATTTAGGTGCTTTAAGTGATGTTACTGGTGAATTAGTACGCCGCTCTACTAACTTAATTGCTGATTACAAAGTTAATGAAGCAAAAAAAATAATTAGTGCAGGTCAAAAAATAGTTGATGAATTATTGGAATTTGATATGACTGGAAGTTTACGAACCAAATATGATCAGGCTCGTAATAATTTACGTAAGTTAGAACAACTTAACTACGAAATATCAAAATAAAACTGTCTCCATGTGGTCTAAAAATTATATCTCAGCCATTGCCATATTAATCAGCTCCATTGTTGGAGTTGGGATGTTTACGTTACCCTATGTTGCCTCAAAAGCAGGTATCTTAACCATTATTGGTTATTTTATTATTCTTGGCTTTATCCAACATTGGTTTCATAAAGTCTATGCCTTCATTGTATTGTCTACTAAAAAACAACACCGCCTGCCCGGCTATGCTGAAAAATATTTAGGTATCAAAAGTAAAAAAACAATCTTGGTACTTTCAATGTTTTCAGGCTATGGTGCCTTACTAGCCTATACCATTATTGGTGGGGAATTTTTATACCAACTATTAAGTCCGCAATTTGGTGGCTCTTTATTTATATATACTAGTATTTTACTAGCTTTTCGTAGTTTAATTATCTTTTTTGGTCTAGCCTGGGTAACTCGAGTTGAAGTTATATTAACCGGAGGACTAATTGGTTCAATGCTGATTATTGCCGCTGTGGCGTCTGGTCAAGGAGTCGCTACTAACTTACCCTTCTTTCATTCGAGTCATTTAATGTTAGCCTATGGACCTATCTTCTTTGCTGTAGGTGGTATCTTAGCAGTTAATGATATGTGTTTAGTACTTAAGAAAAAACAAGAGCAGATTGTCAGTGCTTTACGTATAGGCATGATTATTTCAATAGCTATTATGGTCTTGTTTACGATAGCAGTTACTTCTATTTCAGGATCGTCAACCTCAACTAACGCACTCAGTGGCCTTGGTACTTTTATCGATCCAATCTACT
The DNA here is from genome assembly GCA_964540895.1 of uncultured Gammaproteobacteria bacterium. Lineage (GTDB taxonomy): Bacteria > Patescibacteriota > Patescibacteriia > Patescibacteriales > Patescibacteriaceae > Patescibacterium. The sequence continues at coordinate 22,071 of CAZIOP010000002.1, forward strand.
ACACTGTTCTTTTAATCATTGGCTTAGTAACAGTGACTACTTCATTTTTTGCAGTAGCTGAAGCAATGCAAGAAATGTATATCTGGGATTACAAAATTAATAAATATGTTGCCTGGTTATTAGTAGCCGTTGTTCCCTTTATACTATTTGTCATGGGTGCTACAGATGTAACAAAAGTTATTGGTATAACTGGTGCTATTTCTGGTGGTTTACTTGGTGGTTTTTATTTGTTTCTTGGTTTGCGAGTCAAAGAACAACCAGAAGTTCCGTCACCTATTAAAGTTTTCCTAAGTCCTTTGGCAGCGTATACTGTTACGTTATTACTACTAGCAGGACTTTTGTATCAACTCTGGGAAATTTTTGGTTAATATGTTAGTAGCAATTATCTCTGATATTCACGATAATCTCATCTATCTTGAAAAGTGTGTTAACTATTGTTTAACTCACAAAGTTGAAAAAATTATTTGCTGTGGGGATATTACTAATAATGCGACAGTAAAAAAATTAAACGACTTTAACAAAGACGTCTATCTAATTCGTGGCAACGCTGATAATTTTACTGACTCTATTTTTACCAATTTACCAAACCTTCATTATCTTGGACGAACTGGTGAAGTAATCATTGATAACAAAAGAATCGGTCTCTGTCATGAGCCAATATTCTTTGAAAAAATGCTTAAAAATAAGTATGTCATTATTTTCTACGGTCATACTCATAAGCCCTGGGTAGAAACAAAGGGTCATACTCATATTATTAATCCTGGAACTTTGGGTGGAGGATCAAATGCCTCAACCTTTGCGATATGGGATACAAATAAACCACTGCCAGAATTAATAAGGACTGATACAATATAACTTAGACTCTATTTTCTTTTTTTCACAAACCACAAAAACACTAGAACCGACTGGAAAATTAATATACTTTAATAGTACATTTTCAATTTTTACAAGATTAATAACTGAGGTATTTATTAATGGATTAACTTCACGTAGCTGATCATTAAATTTTTTATTATTTTTTCTAAATAACCTCTGAGACAAACGTGGAATAATAACTGCAAAAAATAAACTAAAATTCCAGTATGAACTTTTCAAAATATTGAAATTATATTTCAATATCTTTTGTAATAATGATCTCTTGGTATAGCGTCGATAATGAAAATTTACTTCATCATGTTGACTCCATAAAAAATTAAAGGCTGGCACAAAAACTAATAATATCCCCCCTGGTTTCAAAATCCGATACCATTCACTTAGTGCCTTATTGTCATCTTCAATATGTTCTAAAATATCAGAAGCGATAATAACATCAAATTTGTTATCACTAAAATTTGTAACTTCACCAGGGCTAACTAAGACATTATCAAGTCCTCTATTTTTACAAACATCAATTGCTTTCTCGCTAATATCAATACCATAAGTATTAGTATAACCTTGATGTTTTAGAGACTCTAGTAAAATACCTCCTGAGCAACCTACGTCTAATATTTTTTGTTCTTTCTCAACTTTTAACTGTCCCAATAACGTAAAAATTATATCGCGACGTGAAACAAACCACCAATGTTTTTTTTCTAGTAGATGATATTTTGATTCAAAAATTGGCTCCATGCTATTAAATTAACTCGGCCAAATATTTCCCTGTGTAACTCTTCTTATTCTTAGCCACTTCTTTAGGAGTTCCTACAGCAACTATTTCTCCACCCTTGTTTCCACCTTCTGGACCAAGGTCAATAATCCAATCAACCGAACGAATTACATCTAAATTGTGTTCAATAATCATAACGGTGTTGCCACGATCAACTAAGCGATTAAGGATTCCCAGTAAACGACGGATATCTTCAAAGTGTAAACCAGTTGTTGGCTCATCAAGAATATATAATGTTTGTCCGGTTGGACGACGTGATAATTCAGTAGCTAACTTAATACGCTGTGCTTCACCCCCTGATAAGGTGGTGGCAGATTGTCCCAACTTAATATATCCCAAACCTACTTCAAAAAGGGTGGCTAATTTCTGATGGATAGCTGGTAGATTCTTAAAGAAGTGCATAGCTTCTTCAACTGTCATATTTAAGACATCAGCAATATTTTTTTCCTTATAATGAATCTCTAACACTTCTCTTTGATACCGTTGCCCATGGCAGACATCACATTCCACATAGACGTCAGGCAAAAACTGCATTTCAATTTTAATTATCCCATCACCTGAACATGCTTCACAACGACCACCCACTACGTTAAAAGAAAAACGTCCTGGTTGATAACCACGTAATTTTGCTTCAGGCAGTCCAGCAAACAAATCTCTAATAGGTGTAAACAAGCCAGTATATGTGGCTGGATTAGAACGGGGTGTACGCCCAATTGGTGATTGATCAATATCAATAACTTTATCAAGTTGTTTTAAACCTTCAATCCGATCATGCTTACCTGGCAAATCTTTGGCATGATAGAAATGATGAGTTAGGGCTTTAGCTAAAATGTCTGTAATCAAAGTAGATTTTCCAGAACCTGACACGCCAGTTACTGCTATTAATTTACCAAGTGGAAAATCAACTGTGACATTTTTTAAGTTATGCTCAGTAGCATTAACTATTCGGATAAAATCACCATTACCAGGTCGATAGGCTGTTGGTGCTGGTATTGTTTTTTTGCCACTTAAATATTGTCCGGTAAGTGATTTAGGTGTTTTCATAATCTGGGCTGGAGTACCTGCTGCTACAATAGTTCCACCGTGTTCTCCAGCTCCTGGCCCTATATCAATAATATAATCAGACGCTAGCATGGTTGCAGTATCATGTTCAACAACAATAACTGTGTTACCTAAATCACGAAGCTCTTTTAGAGTTTCAATTAACTTGTCATTATCTCGTTGATGTAAACCAATTGATGGTTCATCAAGAATATACAATACTCCCATCAAGGCTGAGCCAATTTGGGTAGCTAATCGAATACGCTGTGCTTCACCCCCTGATAATGTATTAGCAGCCCGAGCTAAGGTTAAATAATTTAAACCAACATTTAATAAAAACTTCAAACGTAAATTTATTTCTTTTAATATTTGAGCAGCAATTTTTTTCTCTCGTGCTCCTAATGTTTTTGAAGCTTCTAATTCTTGAAAAAAGATAGCTGAATCATCCAATGACTTAATAGTTGTTTCATGAATTGATAAACCAGCAATTTTCACAGCTAAACTTTCAGGCTTTAATCTTTGTCCGTGACAAGCTGGGCATTCCAACACTCGCATATAGCTTTCAATTTCTTTACGAATATAATCTGATTCTGTTTGCTGATAGCGACGCATTAAATTTGGTACCACACCTTCAAAGGTTTCATCCTTGTCACCATGCAAAATCATATTCAATTGCTTTGGTGATAATTTAGCAATTGGTGTATTTAAATCAAAGTCATATTTCATAGCTGCAGTTCCCAACTGTTTCATTAACCACATCTGTCCGTTTACATTGTTGTAAATCCAAGGCTTGATACCGCCTTGCGCAATGGTTAACTTTTCATTGAACACTAATTCTGGATCAATTTCTAATTTAGTCCCAAGACCTGAACATTCTGTGCAGGCACCATGAGGTGAGTTAAAAGAAAAATTATGCGGTTCTGGTTCCATGATAGTTAATCCACATTTTGGACAAGCAAGTAAGCGAGAATATATTTTTAATTGCTCATCTTTAACCATCCAGATATACACCATACCTTCACCTAAATCTAAAGCACGTTCTACACCTTCAGTTAGACGAGAAATATCTTCTTTGTCTTTGGTAACAGTAATGCGGTCTACAACGATTTCTAAAGTATGACGTTTTTGTTTATCAACGGTTAAATCTTCAAATTCTTCTAGAGTATATATCACTCCATCAAAACGTAAGCGGCTAAAGCCAGCTCGCTGAATACTAGGTAAGACACTTTTGTGTTCACCTTTTTTGTCACGAATAATCGGTGCCAAAATAACAATTTCACAATTAATACAAGAGTCAGTAATCTGATGAATAATCTCATCTAGCGAATATGGCTTAACTTTTTCATGGCAATTTGGACAATGTGGTATACCAATACGTGCATAGAGCAAACGAAGATAATCATATATTTCAGTAACCGTACCAACAGTGGAGCGAGGATTATGAGAAGTTGATTTTTGATCAATGGAAATAGCTGGAGATAGACCTTCGATTAAATCAACATCTGGTTTATCAATTAAACCAACAAACTGACGAGCATAAGCTGACAAAGACTCTACGTAACGTCGTTGACCTTCAGCATAAATAGTATCAAACGCTAAAGAAGACTTTCCTGAGCCGGAAAGTCCCGTTATAACTACTAATTTGTCGCGGGGAATCTCAACGTCAATATTTTTTAAATTATGGACGCGAGCACCTTTGATTTTTATAAAATTATGAGAAGGTTTTGGACGAGAAACTGAACGAGAAGTGGAGGGCATAATTTATGTTTCGTCGTTAGTATACAGGAGAAACGGGATTAAGGCAAGATAGTAAGATATATAAAAAACTAAAAACGGCTCTTCGCCGTTTTATGTGTGCGCCCAGTAGGATTCGAACCTACGACCATTCGCTTAAGAGGCGACTGCTCTACCGACTGAGCTATGAGCGCATATAATACCAGTGGCTGAGGAGAGGCTCGAACTCTCGACCTTAGCGTTATGAGTGCTACGCTCTAACCAACTGAGCTACCCAGCCAAATCTTTTGTAAAGCTATAAAGTTCAAAGCCCTAAAGCTGACTCTTGCATCAACGCTTTATAACTTTGAACTTTATTATATTTTCTGTGCACCCGGCAGGATTCGAACCCACAACCCCTTGGTCCGAAGCCAAGTGCTCTATCCATTGAGCTACGAGTGCTTATGGGTTATTTACCTTTTAACGCGTCCTTTAATGTTTTACCAGTCTTGAACTTAGCCACTGTTACTTCTGGAATTTGAATCCGCTCATTTGGCTTTTGAGGATTCACACCACCGCGAGTATGACGTTTGCGAGCTTCAAAAGTACCAAAGCCAACTAAGTTAACTTTGTGACCAGCTTTGAGCTCAGCAATAATCGTGGCGATAAGATTTTCAATAACATCTTCCACCTGTTTCTTGGTTAAAGATGCTTCTTCGGAAATCTTTTCAATTAAGCCTGCTTTGTTCATATAAAGGCTTTTAATTAATAATTATTTCTAATTAAAATACAGTACTCGGTATACTGCCAGGCCAAAAAATAGAACTGCCAACACAATCGTGGTTCGGAACAACATTTTTTCAACCCCACGCTTAGTTCGATATACTCCACTTGAGCCACCAAATACACCAGAAAGACCGGTGCCGCGATTTTGCAACAAAATTGTTGTCATCAAAAGTACTGCAATAACAATTTGAGAAATCTGAACAATACGGACATCCATATTATTTCTTATTTACGTGAGCAAGAATTGCTTCTAAAGCTTTAGGATGATTTTCAGCTAAGTCAGCTAGAATTTTTCGATCAATTTCAACTTTACCAACTTTTAACATACCAATGAATTTAGAATAGGAAAGTCCACGTTCTTTAACAAAAGCAGAAATCTTAATTTGCCATAAGGCTCGGCGGGTACGCTTCTTGGTTTTACGGTCAGTGTAAGCGTGAACTCCAGCTTTCAAAACAGCAGTTTTAGCAGCCTTAATTAATTTCTTACGACCCCACTTATAACCCTTGGTTTTTTTAAGTAGTTTACGTCGCTTTTTTACATGAGTGGTTCCTCGTTTTACTCGTGGCATATATTATTTCTTATACGGCATAAAGCTTCTTACATTCTTCTCATCAGTAGAATGGGCAAAAACATCACGACGTTTGTTTCTAACAACTTTTCCCGGTTCGCGGGAGTTAAAATGATCCTGACCAGCCTTACGACGACGAAGTTTTTTAGTCTTCGTTAAAGTAAATCGCTTGGTCGTTGCTTTATGTGTTTTAATCTTGGGCATATCGTCAAAAATTCTATTAGGTTAGACAAAATTTAGCTTTTTTTGCTAGTCAATAACATAGTAAACTTTCCCCCCTGACTTGTCAACCCTTCCTCAATCGCCAAAGAGATTTCTGGATCCTCTTCTAATGAAGCGGCAAACTTACTAACTACTTCTCGAGCTAGTTCAGGGTGCTGCTTTTCACGTCCTCGTAACTGTAGTTCAATTCGTAATTTATGACCCTTAGCTAAAAATTTCTTAGCTTGTTCACGACGCACTCCTAAATCATGCTCACCAATTCTAATAGAAAGACGAATTCCTTTAGTATCAACTTTCTTATGATGAGTTTTCTGTTTCTGGGCCTTTTTATCTAGTTCGTACTTAAATTGACCAAAATCCATGATTTTAGCCATTGGTGGAACCGCTGTAGGGTTTACTTCTACTAAATCTAACCCTGCTTCTTTGGCCATTTCCAAGGCTTTTGAAGTAGGTACTTCACCCCGATGACCACCTTCTTCATCAATTAAAACCACAACCGGGGCATGGATGCCCTGGTTAAAACGAAATTTCTTTTTTGGTTCGTAGGTTTTTGGCCGACGGTGTGTTCTACGCATAATATTGGAGCGGGTAACGGGAATCGAACCCGTATCTCTGCCTTGGCAAGGCAATATAATAACCATTATACGATACCCGCACGATGTGCCGAAGGAGGGACTCGAACCCTCACTGCAGGTTAGTACAAGCGGATTTTAAGTCCGCCGCGTCTACCAGTTCCGCCACTCCGGCAAACATTGAAGGTTATAATCAGATTATAACCTTTAATGGTGGAGATGAGGGGAGTTGAACCCCTGTCTAACAAGCGAACCCGGGCACCGCTACAGAAATAGTTAGATCTGATATCTTGTTTCTGTCCTTAAGATCTAACAAAAAAGACAAAAACCAGCTTGGCAGTTTAAATTAATAACTTCAAGCGGAGGTTATTAACCGAGTCTACTGAATGACACCCGTTAACCGATCCGTAGACATATCGGGCGGATGGCTGCGGTAATTAAACGGCAGCGTAAGCCAAAGCTGGAACTTTCATTGAGAAAGCGGCTTTAGCTGTAGCAGTTTTTGCAACTGTAATTTGGTTAGATTAGGGTGATAACCAGCACCTTCTGCATGCACGAGCAATACTTATTATCAAAGCCTGGCATCCCCGGCTTTTGTTGTGAAGAACGGTCTTATAATTTACCAGATTGTCGAACACCTTTTAAGCGACGCTTTATGTCTCGACGTTTCTCTGTTTCTCGCTTGTCAAACCGCTTTTTTCCGCGAGCTACAGCGAATTCTAGCTTAACAAGACTTCTCTCAGTATATAGTTTAAGAGGGACTAATGTCAAGCCTTTTTCCTCTTTTTTGCCCAATAAATAAGCAATTTCTTTCCTTCGTAATAACAATTTTCGAGGTCCATCTGGTTGATAACTTTCCTTCTTGACCGTATAACGATATGGAGAAACATAGGCATTTAATAAAAAAGCCTCAGGACTCCGCCTATCTGACCGAAAAACCACGTAACTACCCTTTAAACTAACTTGTCCGTCCTTAACTGACTTAACTTCTTGTCCGCTTAACACAATACCGGCACTAAATGTTTCGAGCACCTCATAATCATACCGGGCCCGTTTGTTTAGTGCGAGAACCGTCATACAAGTTGTTTAATGTTCCACTCCTTAAGTTTCTCTAAGATATTTCGGTTTAACAATAAACTCTGTAAATGACGACGGTAGGCTGGACTTGCAATTGATTCAACAGCTTTAGGATCATGAGCATATTGTTTACTCAACTTTTCTATTTCTTCATCAATTTCTTTGTCAGCCACTACAATATTTTCAACTTTAATAATTTGACGTAACACTAACGCAGCATTAACTCGTTCAGTGGCTTGTGGTCGTAATTCAGTCATTAATTGTGGCAATGTTTTTCCAATGCTTGATAAGTACTCTTCAAATTTTCCACCGGACCGAGCAATGTTATGTTCAAGTTCATGCATCATGGTTCGTGACTCTTGATCAATTAAACTATCTGGTAATTCACCAATGGTTGAATTGCTAACAATTTTTTCCAACATCTTTCGTTCTTGTGTATTAGCCACTTCAACTTTTTTCTCATTAAGAATACTTTCTTTAATATTCTTACGTAGCTCGTCAGCAGACTTCAAACCAAAAGCAGCGGCAAACTCATCATTTACTTCTGGTAATTCACGACTATACACTTGCTTTACGGTTACAGAAAATTCTACTTTTTTTCCAGCTAACATTTTTTGATGGTGGTCAGCAGGGTAGGTGATAAAAAATTCACGTTGCTCAGCCGCTTTCATACCGGTAACTTTTTCATCAAACCCAGGAACAAAATAATCTTTACCTAAAATCACCGCTGTTTCTTTAGCTTGCCCACCTTCCACCGGAACTTTGTCTAAAAATAAATTTACATCAACAACTACTTTGTCACCGGCCTCTGCAGCACGATCAACTATTGCTTCACTGACACGAACATCTCGCAATTGTTCAATCATTTTTTCAACTTCTTCATCTGAAGCAACAGCTTCCTCAGCTGGTATATTTAGATCTTTGTATGATCCTAATTCAACAGATGGTACCAGTGTCAACATTGCCCGATATTCCAAAGGATTATCAGGAGCAATTTTAGAAATTGTGATTTCTGGTTGACCAACCCATTCTTCAGTAACATGGTCGGTAATAGCTTGATCAATTGTTTTACTAACTGCTATACGAGAAGCTTCTTCCAGTATTACCATATCACCAACACGCGCACGTACTACTTCATAGGGTGCTTTACCAGGACGAAAACCTTCTATCTTAGTACCTTCAGAGATTTTGCTGGCGGCACGCTTAGAAAAATCAGTCATTGAATCAGTTGGTACTTCAATAATTAATTCAATCCGATTGGCAGTTATGTTTTTTCGTTCTACTTTCATGTCAGTATCTTAAATTAAAAGACCAACGATCAAGAGGGCAATGATGTTAATAATTTTAATCATCGGATTAATAGCTGGGCCAGCTGTATCCTTGTAAGGATCGCCAACGGTATCACCAGTGACAGCTGCTTTATGAGCTTCAGAACCCTTACCACCAAAAAATCCATTCTCAATATACTTTTTGGCATTATCCCACGCACCACCACCAGAAGTCATTGAGATGGCTACGAAAATACCAGTGATAATTGTTCCTATTAATAAGCCACCTAAGGCTTCAACACCTAAAATAAATCCAACTAAGATTGGTGCTACTACTGGGATTAAAGCTGGGATAGTCATGCGACTAATAGCTGCTTTGGTAACAATGTCTACGGTACGTCCGTAATCAGGCTTTTCAGTACCAGACATAATACCTGGCTTTTCTTTAAATTGAGCACGTACATCTTCAACCACACTACCGGCTGCTTGGCTCACAGCTTGCATTGAGAGAGCGGCAAAGTAGTAGGGAAGTAGGCCTCCAATAAATAAGCCAGACACAACGCGAGGATCACTCAGTAAGAACGTAAAAGTAGAGCCAGCACTATGAGTAAAGTCAGCAAATAATACTAAGGCGGCTAAGGCGGCTGAACCAATGGCATAACCCTTAGTCACAGCTTTAGTTGTATTACCAACAGCATCAAGTGGATCAGTCACAGCACGAACACTTTCATCTAATTCTGCCATTTCAGCAATACCACCAGCGTTGTCAGTGATTGGACCATAGGCATCAATCGTAACAATAATACCAGCCATGGATAACATTGAAACAGCGGCAATGGCAATACCATATAAACCACCAAGCTCAAAAGCAAACCAAGTAGCGGCCACAATTACTAGGACTGGTAAGGCAGTTGACTTCATTGATACTGCCAAACCTGTAATAATGTTTGTTCCGTGTCCAGTTGTTGAGGCTTCGGCAATATCTTTAACAGGCTTGTAATCAGTTGAAGTATAGTACTCAGTAATAACTACCATCAACGCTGTCACTACTAATCCAAGTAAGGTGCAAATATATAAATTTCTAGGTAAGACTAATCCATTACCCTCCATTAATGACATAGTGATTGGATAAAAAGCAATCGCAGCTAAAATTCCTGCCATGGTCAAACCTTTATACAACGCACCCATGATGTTATTACTCTTTCCAAGGCGGATAAAGAAGATACCAATTATAGAAGTAATAATTGAAGCAGCTCCCAATACTAACGGATAGATTAGAGCATTTTCAAAACTAGCAGGGAAGATCAAGCTTGCTAACACAATAGCAGCAATTGATGTAACTACATATGTTTCAAATAAGTCAGCAGCCATACCAGCACAATCGCCAACATTGTCACCAACGTTGTCAGCAATTACTGCTGGATTACGTGGATCATCTTCAGGAATTCCAGCTTCTACTTTTCCAACTAAGTCAGCTCCGACATCAGCCGCTTTGGTAAAAATACCACCACCCAAACGAGCAAATACAGAAATTAATGAACCACCAAATCCAAGTCCGATTAAGGCATGAATGTCATGTGTTAAAAAATAAAAACCAGCAGTTCCAAGCAAGGCTAAACCGACAACCAACATACCTGTAACGCTACCACCTCTTACAGCCACATCTAAAGCTTTGGCCATACCATGACGAGCTGCTTCAGTTGTTCGAATGTTGGCTCGAACAGAAATGTTCATTCCAATATAACCAGCTACCGCTGACAAAAAAGCTCCGATTAAAAAAGCTATAGCAGTCATCCAACCCAAAGCTGGAATCAAACCAATAATTAAAAATAGAACAACAGCACTAATCGCGACTGTTCGATATTGACGATTTAAATAGGCTTTAGCACCTTCTTGAATTGCTCGAGCAATCGCTTTCATTTTGTCATTACCCTCGGGTAATTTCAAAATAATTGAGATATAAATAAGGCCATAAAGAATGGCAACAACGGCCGATCCTAAAACCAAAAAAATAGTAGTATTCATATAATGATTAATAAATTCAAATTATAAGGTTTAAGTAGGTTCCTCTTCAGTGGAAACCGCTTCGACATTAGCTTCACTTTCTGCTACATCTTCTGTTTCAGCCTCAACGATAGCAACAGGTTCTTCGGCAACCTCTCCGCCTTCTGCTGGGACCACCACTTCTTCTGTTTCTTCACTAGGAGTTACGCCAGTACCATCACCAGCAATATCAATTTTCCAACCAGTTAAGTGGGCTGCTAAACGAACGTTCTGTCCGTCTTTACCAATTGCTAACGAAAGTTGATCATCTTTAACAGTTATATAAGCTTGACGTTCATCAGTTATTAATTTTACATCTTCAACCTTAGCTGGTGCTAGAGCGTTAGCAATATATACTTCTGCATCTTCATTAAATTCAATGATGTCAATTTTCTCCCCTCCTAATTCACGGATAATTGTTTGAATACGAGAACCACGTTGACCAACGCAAGAACCAATTGGATCAATGTTGTCGCTTTGTGCGGACACTGCAACTTTAGAACGACTACCAGCTTCACGTGCTACACCTTTTATTTCAACTAAACCATTTGAAATTTCTGGGATTTCTAAAAAGAAAACTTTTTTCAGAATTTCTTCAGACGTACGTGACAACACAATCTCTGGTCCACGTGGCGTAATCTTTACTTCTTTAACATAAAATTTTAATCGTTCGCCAGAATTATATCGTTCACCACGAATTTGTTCTTCAGCTGGAACTACACCTGTTGCTTTACCAAGATCAACTAACACTACACGACCTTCGCGTCGTTGCACAAAGCCAGTTATCACTTCATGTTCCTTATCTTTGAATTCACCAAAGACCATGTCACGCTCTGCTTCACGTAAGCGTTGAATAATTACTTGCTTGGCAGTTTGAGCGGCCATACGTCCATATTCATCATGAGTTTCTAATTCAGTTTTTATTTCATCACCAATCTTATGTTTCTTATCAATCTTTTTAGCATCAGAAATTTGAATCTCAGTTTTAGGATTAAAGCGGTGTTTTTCTTCTTCTATTTCACCTTCAGCTACTGGAGCAACTTCAACTTTTACATCTTCCTTTTTTCCTCTTGGTTTAACTTCAATTACCTCATTAGCTTCCAGGGCGGCTAATTCTTCTTCCGGAACATCTTCAACCACAGTTTTAATATCAAAAACCTTCGAACCATTAGTTTCGGGATTATACTCGACCTTAATATTTTGATTTTTTTCGCCATAGTCCTTACGGTAGGCGGCGGCTAAAGCGGATTCGATGGTAGTTATTACGGCATCATATGACAACCCTTTTTCATCGCAAATCTGCTTAATCGCGTTAGTTATATCGCTCATAGGTTATTTTTGTAATAAAAAAGCCAGTATTTTTAATACCAGCCTTACTACTATCTTAGCCCATATACTTTATTTTTGTCAAATAAAACCCTAAAAATAGCTAAAATACTCCTATATTGACAAATAACCTATTAAATGATATAATTCCATATTGGTCAAAATCCGTCTTTCTTGGGTTTTTGGACCAAAGTCCTTTAAAAAACTATTATAAAACCTTAAAATATAAAAAAATGAAAACAAAAACAAATCTACTAGGGATACTAATTCCTATTGCTTTACTACTTATCTCTTCATTAATATCATCCGGTTGCGGTTCAGCCGACCCTTATTACGAAAATGTTAAACAATATGAAGCAGGTGAATGGAAGCCTGGCTGGTGGTACGACGGCATGAGTGACGATGAAGTAAAAAAACACATAGATGGTATGATCGATACCGAAGCTAGAAAAATGGCTCTTGAATTTTGCAAGAATAAGTATACTTTTGTTTCTGAAGAAAAAAATGAACCGACAGCTTTACCTCTTGGCACCGTTGCCGTTTCTAATGAAATAGGAAAAACTATCAAAGCAGGGGCTGACTGGATTGGGCCAAATGATCTGGAAAAATTAACAGCTTCAGAAAAAAAAAAATTAGAGAATGATCAAAAGTCAGGTTTACTTGACTATAACTGGACGGTCGGTAAAAAATCTGTAATTTACCCTCAACTCATGCCGGGAAGATACTACACCTGGTATAAATGGAATGGTCAAAAAAAATACACCTTAAATGAAAAAAAAGAAAAAGAAATACTAATAATTGGTCTTCAACCATCTTGGTTCATTGACCAATATGTATCAGGAGTAATTCTGATTCAGCGGTAAGGTAAATAAAATATTTATCTACTATTATTAAAAAACCCTCTCAAAATATTGCGAGGGTTTTTCTTTTAGAGAAAATAAAGTGATATTAACCACTTGCTCCAGGTAAATTTTCAAAGACAAAATAAGTAATAGCATAAGCGGCCACGATTATTAGTAGTCCAATAACAGCGCTACGAATAGTTGAGGTGGCTTTTTTTATTTTCTCTTCATCACCTGATGCCGTCATCCAATTGTAACCAGCAATTAAAATTAATATAATAAAAATGATTCCAAGTAATCCTAAAAATCCTTTAATCACCATGGCCACTGCTTCACCAAGAGTAACATTGGCGTCAAAGCCAGCTGTATCTTGAACAAAACCAGTGTTCTCATTCATTTTCTCAATTACACTTTCATCTAAAAAAGCAGCTTGGGTAGTAGTTGCAAATAGTAAAATCAGCAAAAAACTAATTGCTCCTAAATATTTTTTTATTGCATTTTTCATATTTCTAAATTTAACCAATTGTAGGTTCACCAATCAGAATATTGCTAATAAACATCCAAATGGCATAGGAAGCAACAATAATTAATAGGCCAATAATTGCTTCTCTGATAGTTTTATTAGATTTTGTGATTTTTTCTTCATCACCAGCCGCTGTCATTCGATTATAACCAGCAATTAAGATAAGGATAATAAATATTACTCCAAGTAAACTCAAGCCTATACTAATACCAGCTCCAACTACTTCTAAAACAGTTGATTGATCAGTAGTGTCATCAAAACCCGCCGCTCCGCCGACAATCTGAAGTTTATCAAGCATCGGTGAAGAAGAAGGGGTAACCGTACCAGTTTGTGCAAATACTATAACTGGCACCAATACTATGGCTAATGTCCAGAAACTAAGTACTACTAATATTTTCTTCATATGTTTCTTAATTATAATCCCGTTCCCCACAAATTCTCAATAATAAAGACACTTAAGGCATAGGAAGCAATAACAATTACCAAACCAATAATCGCTGCTCGAATAGTGCTGCGAGATTTAGCAATCTGTTCTTCGTCACCCCCAGCTGTCATCCAATTAAAGCCAGCATAAATCATGAGAATTAAAAATACTACACCAAGCAGAGAAAGAACTATACCAATAATATCACCTATTCTTTGTTCCAAAGGAACATCGTTTTGAGGATCATATGGTGCGGCTACATTATCTAGCTGATCACCAAATCCAAAAGGATCTGTGCCGTCTGAGTTTGGGTTAATAGGCGGGGTTATTGGTTGTGCCAAGGATATACCTGGCAACAATACTGATAATACTAAAGCAAATGTAATAAATAAAGTTGTATATTTTTTCATATTATTGTTAGGCTCCAAAGGTTTCACCAAAAAATGTTGTAATAGCATAGGCTGACATGACAATGACCAAACCAATAATCGCAGCAACTACAGTTTTTTTAGCCTTACCGATATTTTCTTGATTACCACCGGCTGTCATCCAGGTAAAACCGCCGTAAATCATTAAGACTAAGAATATCACACCTACGAAAGATAGTACCCATTGGACTATTTGTGTGGTTACAATACTTGGATCTTTAACAGCCCGATTAATATTAGCTGCCTTGGCTGTGTCTTCAAGACCCGGTAGTTCAACTGCGTGTACTGAAATTGTAAAGAGTGAAAAAAATAACAAGCTGAGAAAACTAACAAAAAATAAACGGAGTTTCATATTGAAAGTCTATTACTGAAGACTAGACCCTATGAACTTAGTTATAGCATAGGCTGAAAGAACAATAACCAAACCAATAATTGCTGTTTTCAAAATACTTTGTGCTTTCTTTATGCTTTCTTCGTTGCCAGCCGCTGTCATCCAAGTTAAACCAGCCCACACAACTAAAATAAAAAAGATAGTTCCGGTAAACCCCAGAACCACCGCAATAATTTTTCCAATTAACTGTGGAGCGTTCAAACTAGTACTACTCAAACCAGCTGTACTTGCAGAGCTGCTTAATCCACTAAGCGCATCATCAACTCCACTAGCTTTAAGTATAACTAATGATGGCAAAAGGCCGAGTATACTACTGAACAATCCGTAACCCAATAAACGAAGTTTCATACGTTTCCGTAAAGCCAAATTAATTTTAGCTTCGCGGAAACGGGCCCGATAGATATCAGGCCCATAACTAGACACCTCAATTATGAAGTAGCCTGGAAAATACTGTTGATTACAAATGTAGAAATACCGAAGGCAGCTAAGATAATAATTAAACCGACAATACCCTGAATAATTAATTTTCTAGCTTCACCAACTTTTTCTTCGTTACCACCAGCTGTCATCCACTTGAAGCCTCCTAGTAAGATAATCACTACTGCGATAAGACCTAGGAAACCGAGAAGGATACGAACAATATTAGCGGCGATTTCTCGTGGGTCGTTATCTCCTAAACCAAGTTGGTTTTGAAATTGAGCTTGGTTAAGGTTACCTCCCCACAAAATGTTTGGATCACCTTGTGCGTGGGCGACAGGAGTCAAGCCCTGGGATACTAACAACAAACCAAAAATGGCGATTGCGAACCCTGCTATTGTTTTTCTCATAATGTCACCCCCTCTCTATAGTAATTTATCTTTATAAGTATTATAAAGATGTTATTAACATGGTACCATAAGTAATAAATAAAATAAAATAGGCAAGCGAAAATTTGTCAATGGTTATTCTCCTTTTCAATATGAAAAAAATTATCTTACCACTTTTTTATATATTTTTCTTCTCGATGTTACTGTATAACTCTTTTACCTACCTTGATCCAGATTTTGGCTGGCATCTTCGGTTTGGTGAGATTATTTGGCAAACTAAAAGTGTTCCCCATGACCAAATTTTTATGTGGCCACTTGAGGGTAAGACATGGGTAGACCATGAATGGTTATCAAATCTAGTAATGTACACTCTCTGGTCTCTAGGTGGTTATCTTGCTGTTAGTTTTTTCTTTGCCTTACTGCCACTAGCTACTTTTTTTGTAATAAATTTTTATCTTTTTAAAAATTTTATAAAACGCACTGAAGCACAAATCGTGTTAGCCGTAATTGAAGTGGTTGCTTTCTTTGGCATGAAGCCGCATCTTGGTGTTCGTGTCCAAGAAGTTACTGTCTTAGCCTTGTCACTATTATTAATTACCTTGCATAAAAATTTACTCGATCGATCTTCCATCCCTCCATGGTGGCTCCCTGTTCTTTTTTATGTTTGGGCATGTAGCCACGCAGGTTTTCTTATTGGGCTTTTTATTCTTTGCCTATGGGTAGTAACAGAAGCAATATTATTTTTCTTTCCTAGAATTTTTAAAGAAACCAAGCGCCTCACTAAAGAGAATCTTATTCAGTGGACAATTATTTCGGGCTTAAGTTTTATTTCAACACTATTAACTCCATACGGATTTCATTTATATTCCTTTTTAAGTGAATATCGAGACAACTTTTATCTCTCTCGTATTCAAGAATGGTTACCACCATATGCCTTTCCTATTAAGTACACTCAAATAGGCTTGATACTCTTGGTAATTAGCTCAAGTGCAACCATCTTTGGTGTTCTTAAAAAGAAAATTCCTATTTTCTATTACTTAGCTACCTTGCTGTTTATTATCTTATCTTTGAAGTCTATTCGTCATTTCCCATTATTAATGGTGACCTGGATTATATTAATCATACCTTATTTCCTACCTGAAATTACGTCACGACTAACAATTCCAGTTAGAAAAATCTCTACGATCTTATTAATAGTGTGTCTTGGCTTTATAACGATTTATTTTTTTAATCAAACTTATTTTACTAATTCACCCCTTATTAGCTATTGCAAAGATTACCCTTGTGGTGCAACTGTCTTTCTTTTAAAACACCCTGAGTATAATAAAAAAATATTTAACTCATATAACTTTGGTGGCTACTTAATTGGCGCTGCTCCAGAACTACGTCTTTTTATTGATGGTCGACTACCTCAGTATCCCTATAATGACAAATCTATGTTAGCGGAATACTATGAGTTCAATAAACCTGACTTCACTAGACAAAAATTAGATGAGCATCAGATTACGACTGTCTTTGACAATAAACCTCGCCCTCTTAAAAAAGTTAATTGGTTTGAAAAATACTTTCTTGGCTATAAAAATTTCGACTATCCAAAGTTTAATCCGGTGACAAATTATGTCTCTGTAAGTCCAAATTGGCAAAAAGTATACGAGGATGACCTCAGCCTCATTTATGTCAGAAAATAAATTTTTTTCTTTTTTAAAAAAATATTGGTGGTGGCTATTGCTCACGGCAACTTTAATTATTTTACACGGCTCTCATACTTTTAATAGTGACGAAGGAATAATATTAAACGGTGCTTGGAATATCTTACAAGGAAAAGTACTATACAAAGATTTCTTTGAAATGTATTCTCCTGGTTCTTTCTATCTTTTGGCTGGTTGGTGGAAGGTCTTTTCACCTACTTTTTTTTGGGCAAAGACATTATCTCTTTTAATTGTTTTACTAGGTTCACTAGGAATTTATCAAATCACTAGACAATTACATATAAAAAAATGGTCATGGCTTCCACCATTACTATTTATTCTTCTAACAAGCTTTACTCAAACAATTAATCATAATCTTTTTTCTCTTGTTTGTTTAATATGGGTGGTTGTTTTATTTTTTTACTCCATGCAAAACGATTATAATCCAAGAAAACTTTTTTATATTGGTTTACTCTCCGGACTTACAGCTATTTTTTTACAACACAGAGGCGCTGTTATTATTTTTACGATTATAATGATGAGTATCATATTAATACTTAAAAAAAATATTACACTAAAATTAGTTGCGTATTTTGGAATAGGCGTGATTACTCCCTGTTTATTTTTATGTATCTTCTGGTCTCCTTCTTTGTTGTTCTCTAACCTTATTATTTTCCCTTTTTTTAACTACACACATGTTAACATGGTGCCTTTAAATCTGTGGTGGGCTATTGGCTTATGTGAGGGGCTATTGTTCTTTATTACTTTTTTTTATTACAAAAATGATTTTAATAAAAATGTTCTTATTTTTTTAGGAATTATTCAAGCTACACTTTGGTTATCAGTTATTCAGCGAGCTGATATAGATCATCTTAGTCAAACACTATTCCCCGTAACTCTATGGACAGCATTATTATTTGAAAAAAATATTAATAAACCTATTGAGCGAATAAGTATAACCTCTCTTATTATTATGCTTACCTTGATTTCAACTTACTTCCTTAGAACGAAACCTTTGTTTGGGGTTGGTGAAAAAAATATTATCGAACCATTACAAAAAAATATTAGTCTCTATTGTCCGGGCCCTTCTTTTTATAGCGGTCCTTTTGCTCCAAGTCTTTATTTTGAATTTAAAAAAAATAATATCTCGCCTTATTCTTTTTTGGTCACTGGTCTTAGCACTGAAGAACAATTTTCTGAAACAGCCCACTTACTAGAATCATCTCCGCCGTCTTGTGTTTTTTTAAACTATGACTTAGTTCGTAAATTTGGCTATACTAAAGATAACCCAGTTGATTTCTTTTTAGCAGAGCACTACTATTTATGGCAAAAAACTGGTAATGATCAAGGACTTTATCGTCTGAAATAACTATGTTGATTGACATTTGTCTACCAATTCGTAACGAAGAACTAATATTAGAAAAAAATACACTTCGGCTGTATAATTTTTGCTTAGAGCAGAATTTTCCTTTTGATTGGCAAATAATCATTATTAATAATGGCTCCACTGACCATTCACTTGAAATTGGTAACAATCTCGCCTCTAACTATCAAAAAATCTTAGTTAAAGACGTGACTATACCTGGACGTGGCAATGCACTTAAAAAAGTCTGGCTAGAAAGCCGAGCTGATATTGTTTCGTATATGGATAGTGATTTAGCTGTCGATTTAGTGGCATTTCCAAAGCTTTTAAGAGCGATTATTACCAATGAGGCTGATTTATCCATTGGTTGTCGTCTTCACCCTGAGTCTATAGTAAAACGCTCAGTTGGGCGTGAGATTGTTTCTCGTTCTTTTAATCTTTTAGCCCGGAAGCTTCTTAAACATCCTCATCATGACCTTCAATGTGGATTTAAAGCTATCCGCCAATCAGCCTTTATTAACCTAGCACCTTACATTACTAAAAGTGGTTGGTTTTTTGATACAGAGCTTGTAAGTTGGGCGAGTCATAAAAAATTTATTGTAGTGGAAATTCCTGTTAATTGGGAAGAAACTCGTTTCTATGATCGCAAAAGCAAGGTTAAACTTATAAAAGATTCTTTTGATTTTATCAAAGATCTTTACAGCCTACGTCAAAAATTAAAAAGACAGTAAAAGCTAGGTACTATAGCCTACTGGAAGCTATGCTATACTGAGCTATATATGTCGATAAATTCTAAATCTCCCCAATATTGGCGGAATACCAAGCATCGTCCCACCCCTCGAACCACTGATTGGCGTCAAAACAAAGAAAAATCATTCTTTTCTAATATTAAAAATTGGTTATTTTCCAAAAATACCCTTGTTTTGGGTACATATGCCCTGCTGACCTTTGTTATTTTAGGCATTATTACTGTTTTGTGGCTATCTCGTGGTTTACCTGAACCAAATAAATTACTTGATCGTGAAGTAGCTGAGAGTACCAAAATCTATGACCGCACTGGAGAAGTAATTCTGTATGATATTCATGGTGATGAAAAGCGAACCCTTATTACCCTTCAAGATATTCCTCAATCAGTCCGAGACGCTACGATTGCTATTGAAGACAAAGATTTTTATCATCACAAAGGCTTTAGCTTGTGGGCTATTTTTAGAACAGCGATAACTAACATCTTCACAAATAGTAAGGCTGGTGGTTCAACTCTAACACAGCAATTTATTAAAAACGCCGTTTTCACTACAGAAAAATCTTATACCAGAAAACTAAAAGAAATTATCCTCGCCTACCGATTAGAAAAAAAGTTTTCCAAAGATGAAATTCTGCAAATGTACTTCAACGAAATTCCGTATGGCTCAAATGCCTATGGTGTTGAGGCAGCAAGTTTAAAATATTTTGGTAAACACGCCAAGGAAATTAATTTAGCTGAGTCAGCAGTGCTAGCGGCTATGGTTCAAAGTCCATCTCGATATTCTCCATATGGTCCAAACAAAGATGTTTTAATGTCCCGCCAACAATATGTTCTTGATTTAATGGCAGATCAAAATCGTATTACCAAAGAAGAGGCAGAAAACGCTAAAAATGAAAAACTTACATTTAAAGCACCGACTGAAAATATTATTGCCCCTCACTTTGTGATGCGGGTTAAAGAATTATTAGCTGAAAAATATGGGGAGAAGGCAATTGAACAAGAGGGTTTAAAAATCTACACCACACTCGATGCCTTTAAACAAAATATTGCTGAGGAGGTATTGAAAAAGAAAGCGCTTGAGAATGAGGGCAAATACAAAGCTTCTAATGCAGCCCTTGTTTCTATTGATCCCAAGACTGGTCAAATTTTAGCCATGGTAGGATCTCGTGATTATTTTGATGACAGTATTGATGGTCAGGTAAACGTTGCTTTACAACTTCGACAACCCGGCTCTTCAATTAAGCCGATTGTCTACGCAGCGGCTTTTGAAAAGGGCTATACCCCAAACACTATTTTGTATGACGTGGTAACTAACTTCGCAGCCTCTGGTCCTGCCTATGAACCACATAACTATAATGGCAAAGAATATGGGCCAGTCACGATGAAAAAAGCTTTAGCTGGTTCGCTTAATGTTCCGGCGGTAAAAACTTTATATTTAGCTGGTACAGACCGTGTTGCCACTCTTACCAAAAAACTTGGCTATACCACACTAGGTGATAAAGATCGTTTTGGCTTGTCTATGGTTTTGGGTGGGGGTGAGGTTCGTTTACTTGAACACACCAATGCTTATGGTGCCTTTGCTCGTGAGGGTCTACTACATCAACCCGCTTATATTCTTAAAGTCATTGATCGACATGGCAATGTTCTAGAAGAATATAAAGACGAAGAAACTCGGGTCTTTGATAGTAACATTGCCCGCATGATTAATAATATTTTATCTGACAATAATGAACGATCCTATATTTTTGGTGGTAGTAACTTTTTAACGCTTGGCAATCGACCCGTGGCAGCTAAAACTGGTACAACCAACAACAATCGTGATGCCTGGACCATAGGCTACACTCCATCAATTGTCACTGGAGTGTGGGTTGGTAATAACAATAATACTGAAATGAAAGCTGGAGCTGATGGCAGTGTGGTAGCTGCCCCTATTTGGAATGAATACATGCGTCGTGTTTTGGGTCCTGGAAATATTGAAAGTTTTAACGCTCCTAAAATTGACGTTACCGGGAAAGCTGTTTTAGATGGCACTAATCCTGGCGAAGTTAAAGTTAAAATTGATAGAGCCTCCGGATTATTAGCTACTGAATATACGCCGGCTAACTTTATAGAAGAAAAAAGTTTTCAACAGCCCCACTCTATTCTTCACTACGTAAATAAAGATGATCCTCGTGGACCTATACCAGAAAATCCAGCCAGTGATCCTCAATACAACTTATGGGAAAGTCGTATAACTGAGTGGGCTAAGAAAAACAATATTGACACAACTCTACAACCACCAACTGAAAAAGATAACGTACACATTCCTGAAAACAGACCAACGTTTACTATAAATAATTTTTCTGACGGTCAAACTATTACTAATAAACAACTTTCAATTCACTTACAAGCCGCCGCCCCGCGTGGCATTGGTCGTATTGAATATAGTGTTGATGGAGCAGCACCAGATATTATTACTGTCTATCCCTTTGCTTTAGAAAAATCCCTACAAGGGTATTCTTCTGGTTACCATGAAGTAACCATAAGGGTTTGCGATGATATTGATAATTGTTCTGAACAAAAACTCACCTTTAATTTAAAAAATTAGTTTATTTTCTAATCGGCATTATTATATACAAAAAATCTTTTTTCTCTCCATCTCGTATTACACATGGTGTATTCTCGTCTATTAATTCTAAAACAACCCTGTCCTCAGATAGAACATTAATTACATCCAATAAATAGCGGGAGTTAAGAATTATTGAAACATCCTCTCCATTAACATCCGCCGCCAAAGAACTGGTGTGCTCACCCGTCTGCCCGGAGGCTGCTGAAATAATTAAATTCTTCTTACTTACAACAGCATCCATATTTATGTCATTAACGCCCGTCTTAGAAAATAATGCAGCTGCCTTAACCGTGCGTCCTAATTCTTGTTTATCAATCGTGACGCGGCTTGTGTGGCGTTCAGGGATAATCTGACGATAGTCTGGATAGCGTCCATCAATCAATCGTGACACTATCTCTGTATTACCTAAAACAAACAAACATTGATTTTCAGAAAAATAAAAAATAATTTCTTTTGGACTTTCATCTTCGCCCGTGTCAGAACCAATAACTCGTAATATTTCTTGGATTGTTCGTGCCGGCACAATACACTGACGCTCATCTTTGTTTTCAGCTGTTACTGATAATGTTTTTTCCGATAAGCGATAGCTGTCCGTGGCAACCATTGTTAGTTTTTGCTCCTTAAAGACAAACAAAATACCAGATAGTTCAGCCCGAGATTCGTCTAGAGCGGCCGAAAATATTACTTGTGAGGCGGCTTTTTTAAATTTCTCAACTGAAATTGAATAAGGGTTTGCTCTTTCTATTTCGGGGATAAATGGAAACTCTTCAGCGGAAGTGCCCTTTATTTTAGTTTTACTTTCACCACATTCAACTATTAGTTCATTGTCCTTTAGTTCAAGGGTGGTTTTTTCATTGCTAAGTAAATTAACATAATCAGATAATATGCGGGCATCAACTGTAAACGACCCCGGGGCTTCCACCTTACCCCGCAGCAAGCTAGTTATTCCTATTTCCAGATTAGTGGTTATTAATTTTATCACCCCATCGTTTGCGGAAATTAAAATATTGTTAAGTATTGGGAGATTGGTATTTTTTTGTGCTATATGACTAACTGCATGTACAGCTGCCTTTAGATTTTTTTGTAGACTTATTAATCTCATATATATAATAAATAAAAAATAACAATAACAATAAAGGAGTGGATAAGGTGGATAAGTTATTAACGATTAATAGAATTAGTATAAAATGAAAAAATATTATGCTAAAAACATGTGGAAAAAAAAGTGGATGCTGTGGGTAAAAAGGAAACTTTGGGGAAAACTTTTAAAGAATTATTTTTTTGCTATTTTTATCAACGATTTATTCGACTTAAAAGTAGCACTTACTCACAGGTTAAACTTGTAGTAATTGGCGAATAGAAAGTAGTTGTTGTTTTAATTTTTGGTTGTGTTTTAGATCTTCGTTTATTTTATTACAAGCGTGAATTGCTGTGGTGTGATCTCTTCCGCCAATTTCATTGCCAATCGCCGGGAAAGAAGCGCTTATTTCTTCACGCATTAAGAACATGGCGATTTGTCGCGGGGTGACTAATTCTTTTTTGCGACTTTTCCCAATCAAATCCTTAATCCCAATATCAAAGAATTTGGCCACCGCTTCAACCACATGTTTACTGGTAATTGAATTTTCTTTAAATTCAGTCAAAGTGGCGGCTAGAATGTTCTTTGTAAGTTCTAGGGTTGGTTGGAGGTTATTGAACTCGTAGTGGGTAATTAAGCGTGTTAAGGCACCCTCTAGCTCACGAATATTGGTTTGTATGTTATGTGCAATATACATTAGAATTTCAGCGGGTAGGTGAAAATTCTTTTCATGGCACTTATTTTCCAAGATGGCTAACTTAGTTTCAAGGTCTGGTTGAGTAATATCAGCAATCATTCCCCACTCAAAACGAGATAGTAGTCTTTTTTCTAAAGCAGGGATGGCCTTGGGAGGACGATCAGAGGTTAAGACAATCTGACGGTTAGTTTGGTGTAATTCATTAAATGTATGAAAGAATTCTTCTTGTGTGCCATCTTTTCCAGCCATAAATTGAACATCGTCAACTAATAAAAGATCAACATTCCGATATTTTTCTTTTAATTGCTTGGCTCGACCAGAACGAACCTCATTAATATAGTCATTGGAGAACTTTTCTGAGGTAACATAAAGGATTTTATCTGATTTCTTGGATAATTCATGACCAATTGCTTGTAATAAATGGGTTTTCCCTAAACCAACTCCCCCGTATATAAATAGGGGGTTGTAGGCTTTACCCGGGTTATTAGCGACTGCTTGGCAGGCGGCATAGGCCAACTCATTACCCTTTCCGACAATAAAACCAGAAAAGGTATAGTAATTATTTAAACCAAATCGATTAATCCCCATTTTTTTAGCAGGTTCCGTATTATCTTGTGGAGCACTTGCTTCTTTTGGTGAGCCAGTATTTGAGGACGTAAGAGGACGTCGCATCTGTATTTTATAGGCTATTTCTCTAGGATTCTCTTTAGTAACATTTTTGAAAGCTGTCAAAATCTCTTGGTAGTATTTTTTTTGTATCCAGTCTTGGGTAAAAATATTAGGGACACAAATAATAATCCGTCCATTTTCATACGAATGAACAAAGGTGCTTTTAAACCAGGTGGTAAAGCTTGCTTTTGAGAGGTTTAACTCAATTTCGCCAAGCACTGCTTGCCACACTTTCTCTAGATCCATAGGAGAGTATTAGGTTGGTAACTAAGTTACAGTATTATAGCAGTCATGCGCTTTTGTCAAAAGGCTTGACCCTGTTTATAAACTGTTAATAGGTATAAAAAATGGCTAGACATTGACGATTTTTCGGTATAATGATACCGTTGGTTACATAACCTACACTAATTTTACTTACTATTGGTTTAAAGTATGCCTAAACGAACCTATCAACCAAATGCCAAGCGTGCTAAGAGAAAGCATGGTTTTCGCAAACGGATGCAAACTAAAAGTGGTCGCGATGTAATAAAGCGCCGCCAAGCCAAGGGTCGCAAGAAATTGACTTCCTAGTTTAATATGCTCCCCAAGGGAAATCGTATACGAAAAACTCGTGAATTTGAACGAGTTTTTGCTTCTAAGCAGTCAATCCCGGGACGCTTGCTACGTCTGGTTTTTACACAAAACAACCTACCTACCACTCGTTGTGGTATTATAATTAATACAAAGGTAAGTAAAAAGGCAGTAGTCCGTAATAGACTTCGTCGTCGTCTTCAAGTTATAATTTCACGTTATATAGAGCAGTTGAAACCGTTTAAAGATATAGTTATAATTTGCAGCCCATTAGCTGGAAAAGCAGAATATAAGGATATTGAAGTTGACCTTAAGAGGATTTTGGAAAAAATCTATAATATAGAGCTATGAAACATAAGCACTCCCCCCTTGGAGTATATATAGCTGAAGGCGTAATTCGTTTGTATCAAAGGTTTATTTCATTAGATCACAGTATTTGGAAGCGATTTTACCCTAACGGTTATTGTCGGTTTCACCCCACCTGTTCACAGTATGCTGTTGAAGTAATTCAACGGTATGGAGTAATTAAAGGCTCTTATAAAGCAATAATACGGATTTTAAAGTGTCATCCATGGCATCCTGGAGGCTTTGATCCGGTTCAGTAAAAGAGATTTAACATTAATTTCTTAATTTACATATCTATGGTTAATATTTTTACTACTATTTTTTATCAGCCAATCTTGAATTTGGTGGTTTTTATTTATAACTACCTACCAGGCCATGATATTGGTTGGACAATTATTATATTAACTTTAATTATTAAGTTGTTGTTATACCCACTCTCAAAAAAGTCAATTGAAGGACAAAAAGCCCTTCAAACCCTTCAGCCAAAGCTTGATGAAATAAAAAAGAAGTATGCTGATGATAAGGAAGGCATGAGCCGAGCCATGATGAATTTGTATAAAGAGGAAAAAGTAAATCCCCTATCCTCATGTTTACCGTTGTTAATTCAGTTACCATTTTTTTGGGCAATTTTTAAAGTATTTCGGGATGAATTAACGGGTAAAGCCTTGGTTTTAATATATTCGTTTATCCATAATCCAGGAGCTATTAATCCTTGGGCCTTTGGGTTCTTGGATTTTTCTAAACCAAATATTGCGTTAGCTGTCTTGGCTGGTGTGTCTCAATATTTCCAAGCCAAAATGATGCCAATGCGACCTGCTGTAATTAAAACTGAGGGTGCAAAGGATGAAAACATGATGGCAATAATGAATAAGCAAATGTTGTATTTCATGCCAGCACTAACAATATTCATTTGTTTAACTCTACCTAGTGGCCTAGCTTTCTATTGGTTTATCTCAACATTACTAACAATTGTCCAACAATGGTGGATATTCAAGAAACAAGACCAATCCCCCAAGCAACAGCCCACCAACTCATCAGTAGTTGAGGGTGAGATTATTAAGTAGAATAAAGGTAAAAGCATAAAAAAATAAAAACCTGGTCATAATGACCGGGTTTTTTGTAAATTAAAAAGAGGCCCAGCTAGGGCCATAATTTTAAAAATTAATAAATACCCTTGTGCTGAGCCTCATTCCTACGTAATATTGGTTTCCGCAGGAATTGAGGCAAAGGTTGATTTCAAAGCCTATACTCCTTTACCGGTAAATGGATAATCTGACATGGGGAATTCAAATTAGCCCTTATTTGATTTTTGTTTTTGAGTTGTATCAACACCAACTCGATTTTATTATCAGTAAAAGAGAGAAGTTTTTCGTCAATGGGAATTGTAAAAAACTTCTAGAAGGTCAAAGAGCTATCGATATATACAGTATAGCATATTTTACTAATCCTAGCAATACTTTTATGCAAACAAAAAATAAAATATCTAATATTAGTTAAAAAATAAGAAATAAACAAAGAAAAATAAAAGTTATTAACATGTTAAGTCCACTAATTTGTAGACTTAAAATAAAAAGTTATACACAAAATCCACTACTTATCCACAGAAGAAAATAAAAAAGTTATAAAGTATTTTATGTAAGTGAATAAAAAATTTTTATAATTTTGTATAAGAATTGAGGTCACGGTGGGAGTCGAACCCACGAATGGCGGTTTTGCAAACCGCAGCCTTAGACCACTTGGCAACGTGACCAGATAGTATTACACAAAAACTATATCAGAATTAAGTTCTTAAAACAAGAAAAAGCCAATACGGCTTTTTCTTGTTTGTAATTTGGTTACAGTAAATTATTTTACCACCACAATATGTGAATGACGAATACCAAACTGTAGGGCATCAGCTCGGGTTTTCATCCAAACGTCTGTTCGGTTGTCACCAAAGCGAGTTGATGTTCTATCGCGAACCACGAATTCTTTGTCACCAAACAGATCAGGAATTCTAACAACAGTACCCATTGGTAAAAAGTTAGCGGCTACAGTATCTTCGATACCGTGCTTACAAACATTAAAGCCGTTGGCAGTTGTACATGGATCGCCGTCAGTTTGAGCAACTTCAGAATTGTAGGCAGTTAGGGTAACGAATATAGCATTTTCAGGTAATGCGTTCTTTTCATTACTTGCGATTTCCAAGTTCTTATTAGTATGTTTCTTAAAAGAGGCCATTAATGAAGCTTCAGCTGGCATAGCTACAATTTTAAAATTTTTAGCAAAGTTACTTCGATGGTCTTCTTTTTTTATAATTGAAGGAGTGTTGCTGTTATCAGCCAGTAACTGCTCACGAAGGTTAATATCACTAGTAGGAGATTTAATAATTTGAATATCTTTGCCCTGACTAAACATAATACCACTAGTATCATCAGCGGCGTGAACAGGAAAGATAAAAAAGTTGTGTAAAATGGTCACTAAGACAAAAACAACTACCTGACGATGTGATCGTTTCTTAAAAATCCGCAAGTTGTTTGTTGAGAATAAAACCATATTTGTGAAAAATAAAAATCCCCTAGTTAAGCACAGAGGGAATTTCGTCACAACATATTATCATAAGCCCTGTTTATTGTCAAGACCTAAAAAAGAATATTTGTCAAGGTTATATCATATTATTTATCTAATATTAGCCTATAAAAATAATATAAATCAGCAATATTTCAATATATTGTCTAATATTAGCCATTTAATTTATATATAGGTTAAATTATAAGTTTTTATAGAGTTTATATTTAGTTTTATGTGGCATGGATTTAATTAGATTAGTAGGTTCTATTTAGAACATTTGATGTTCTATCAAAAACAAAAACCCCCATAAGAGGGTTTTTTGTAGAACTTAACTAAATAGCTGAATTCTAGTTGATTTGGATATTAACTGGGTAGGTATTTCTTGATTTCCTGATCTCGAGAGCTTAGTGAGAGATTAGTTACTTGTTTTTTGCTTCTGAAGATAATAAAGAATAACCAGATAATTGCCTCAAGAAGCAGTATTAAGAATAGCATTCTAGCTCTTAGATAGGGAATAATCTCGTAGTTAAAGAAGACTAGAAGTAGTAGTAAGACAGCGTTAGTAAAAGAAAAAGCAGTTATTTTTTTGGTTATTCTTTTTGAAATACCTATAAAATTCAATCTACCTAAATAACTAGCTAGGCCTATAAAAGCTAAGACAACAACAATAATAAGACTGATTTTTGTGCTGAAGGCAGAGATCGGTTCAGGTCTAGCACTAATCCAGTAAGAAAAACTAAGTAAATGATTCATAAATAGTATAATTATTTTCCAGCAACTATTCCGTAATGATAAAGTCCTGGTTCAAATTGGTCAAGTAATTTTAATCCAGCTACATCTATTGTATTAATAACTTGGTCGGAACTTAGTCTTTGACTAAGTAAAGGGCCAAAAGGAGATTCAGATGGATGCCAATCAACAATTACTAGACGGCCTTCAGGATGTAAAAGTCTCTTAGCTTCTTGAAGCATAGCTAGGCTGTTATTCGCTTGATTAAGAGTATTAATTAAGAAAGCCGTATTAATTGATTTTTCTTCTAGATTAATTGATTTTTCAATATCCCCCTTTATTGAACTAATTGAATGAAGTTTATGATGAGAAATATCACTGTTCAAGGATTCAATAACTTCTGGAAGTATATCAACACCATAGACTTTTCCATCTTTGCCAACTAATTTAGACAAAGAGTACAAAAAAGACAGTGATTTTCCGCAACCCAAATCAGCTACTCGATATCCATCTTGAATTTTAGATTTTTCAAGAATCGAATCAAAGAGAAAGAGAGATGTTTTAGTTGGGATAGCTTTCATAGAGATAGTTTAACACAAGATATCCACATGTGTTATTTATACTAATATTAGCAAAATAAAATATATAAGTCTAGAAAAGTGTGGACTTATTAACAAATAAAGAAAATTAAGATAAGTCTAGGATAAAATGGACAAAAATATATTTGGTGGACCCTACCGGGTTCGAACCGGTGACCTCTTCCATGCCATGGAAACGCGCTACCAACTGCGCTAAGGGCCCGTTATTTTAAATAAGTTTATTACCAATAAAATATACAGGATTATTTCCCCTCATGCAAACTTTTGTGCTCCCGGAGGGAATTGAACCCCCATTTTATCCTTAGGACGGATCTGTTCTATCCGTTAAACTACAGGAGCTTCTTTGTTTATATGCCTATGAGCAATATACAATGAGGTGATTAATTTTACAAATAGGTGCTTAGGTGTACAATATTAATATAACTACTAATAAAACATTATGTTTAACAAAAATGGTGTATCTGCGGTGCGGCGTGAGGGAGTTGAAACAATTATTGGTCCTTCAGTAAAAATTGAAGGTAATTTTGTCTGCCAGGGAGGAATTGTTATTGAAGGAGAAGTTAGAGGTATAGTGGCAACAGCTGGTTTTTTAGAAGTTGGTGATAAAGCAGTGGTTGTAGCTGATGTTTCTGCTAAAGAAGGTAAGATTGCCGGCGAAGTTCGTGGAAATATTAAAGTAGAAGGTTATTTAGAGCTAAGTGCCTCTGCTAAAATTATTGGTGATATTGAAGTCACCAGCCTTTCAATTGCCCGGGGTGCCAGCATTAAAGGTAAATGCCATGTTAATGTTTCAGAATTAAAGTCTGCCAAGCATACCAAGGTAGAACCAGTAAACGACCATGAGTAATGTTTATATTTACGAACACACTTTGGCTTCCAAGCGATATCAAAAAACTCTTGAACGATTAGAAACTAGATTAACTGATTTGGGATTAAGTGGAAAAATATATCGGCTAGCACCGATGACCAGAGTTGAAGAAGTAGTTCGTGATGAAATGAGAAAAAAATCAAAAACCATTGTCGCTGTTGGCGGCGATCGGTTAGTTACCAAAGTAGCTGGACTAATGGCTAATAGCGAAATACCGTTAGGAATTATTCCAATTGGTGATACAAGTTTGTGTGCGACTGCTCTAGGAATAAATTCAGAAAACGCTTGCCGTATTTTAGCTGCTAGACGAATTATGACAGTTGATTTAGGCCGTACTAACACAGGAGCAATATTTTTAAGTCAGATTTCAGTAACCGCTGCTAACCCAGTGGTATTAATTGATAAACAGATTACAGCTACTACAGAAGGTAAAGCCAGTATTCAAGTAGTTAATGTCTTGCCAGATGAGTACGGCTATAGAGGACCTGTAGCTACTCCAGAGGATGGACGACTTAATGCATATATACTCAAGACACAAAGTAATTTTTTAAAAAAAGATATTTCTCAATCTTTATTTGTGTGTCAAAAAGTTGAGTTTGTTTCAGGACCGTATGTTGGAATATTAGATGGTGGCTTAGAAACCACTGGCGTAAAAGAAATAACTGTTTTACCCAAATCTTTATCAGTGATTGTCGGAAAAGAAAGGAAGTTTTAATTTTTGGATAAAAAAAGTGCAGATCCCGTGAGATCTGCAAAATTGTTTTTATAAAAATTGTTTATTATTCTCTTTTTTTGTTCAGATAACAATCTATTATTTCACTTGGTGTTGGTGATGAAATAATTAAAACTTTCGGCATTTTTTTGAAAATTATTGCCCCTTGAAAATCGTGATTTTGAGAAGAATCTTTATGACTTACGAAAATAAAATAATGGATTCTATTAAAGTGAACTCTCTTCACTTTTTTGTGTTCCATCAGTTCTGAGGTGTGATTCTTATATTCAGGAAGGTTTTTATATGTTGTTGCAGTACTACTTAAGGCTATATTTTGAGCACTTAAGAGATAGGTTGTTGTGTGAAGTGGAGTACCTTTTTTAATTTTTTTTATTATTGCTTCTTTTCTTTCTTTCGTAAGAAAGCAGGAGGACTTTTCTTTCATTAGTAATATTTTTTTAAATTTAGTTTTTATGTTAATGAACAATTTCTAAAAGACAACCTAACGATTGTACATGAAAGAGTTATATAAGTCAAGTTGAAAAAGAAGATATTAAATGCTATAGTAGTTGTTACTTGTCGTGACTATCAAACATTATTTAAATTAATTTTTATGCCATTAATCCCAACCGTTATAGAAAAAGCTGGAAATTACGAACGAGCATATGATATTTACTCTCGCTTACTTCGTGATCGTATTATTTTCCTAGGTGAACAAATCACAGATCATGTTGCCAATATTATTATCGCTCAATTTTTGTTTTTGGATGCTGAAAGTAAAGATAAAGATATAAAGTTCTACATAAACTCTCCCGGAGGATCAGTAACAGCTGGCTTAGCAATCTACGATACCATGCAATATGTTAAATCTGATGTTTCAACCATCTGTGTTGGTTTAGCTGCTTCAATGGGAGCCACATTATTGGCTGCTGGTGCTCCTGGTAAACGTTTTACCTTGCCAAATTCAGAAATAATGATTCATCAAGTCATGGGTGGTTTTGAGGGTCAGGCTTCTGATATTAAGATTCGTTCTGAACATATCCTTCGTATTAAGGATAAATTAAATAAGATTCTCTCTAAGCATACTGGCCAATCAGTTGATGTTATTGAGAAAGATACTGATCGTGACCGTTTTATGATGCCTGAAGAAGCTAAAAAATACGGAATCATTGATAAAATCATTGGTAGATAAGTGTATTTTATTCATTAATAGCCGAGGATTGACAACTTAAGGAGAATATTCTAGAATCTGGATATTGTTTATTAATTATATTTGACTATGACCGCAGCTAAGAAACAGGCGAAAAAGACCGAAAGCAAGAAATCGGACAAGACGCTTGAAGAGATTAAAACTGAATTAAAGCCTGGTATGACTATTCGCGTCTATCAGAAGATTAAAGAACTTAACCCTAAAGGTGAAGAAAAGGAGCGTTTACAGTATTTTGATGGTATGATTATTGCTCATAAGCATGGTCGTGAGGCCGGAGGAACTATTACTGTACGTAAAGTAACCGATGGTGTGGGTGTAGAAAAGATTTACCCTTTGAACTTGCCTACTATCACTAAGATTGAAATTCAGAAAATTGCCCAAGTTCGTCGTGCTAAGTTATATTATTTGAAAACTCGTTACGGTAAGCGATTAAAGGAAACCAAGGTAGCGTAA
The DNA here is from genome assembly GCA_964540895.1 of uncultured Gammaproteobacteria bacterium. Taxonomy (GTDB): domain Bacteria; phylum Patescibacteriota; class Patescibacteriia; order Patescibacteriales; family Patescibacteriaceae; genus Patescibacterium. The sequence goes on from CAZIOP010000002.1 coordinate 54,631, forward strand.
CCCCATAATAATGGTGTTAGTGCTTGTCTTAGTCGGATATTCCGTCAAAGTCGAGCGTAAGAAGACATTGGCGGATATGGTGGAACTGGTAGACACGCAAGCTTGAGGGGCTTGTGAGGGTTTCCTCGTGAGGGTTCGAGTCCCTCTATCCGCACCAGGTTTAAAAAAATAAATATATTAGGGCGTATAGCTCAGCTGGTTAGAGCACCTCGTTTACACCGAGGGGGTCCAGGGTTCGAATCCTTGTGCGCCCACCCTAGAAAATAGACTTCGGTCTATTTTTTGTTATATAAAATATAAAAAATTAATAAATATTAAGAAAAAAACTATAAAAACATTGACTTTTTGTTAAAAGTATGCTAATATTAAGATATTATAAGTTTTTTCCTCATAAAAGACACAAAAATAGTGTCAAAAAAACAAAAATAAAACAAAAATATGAAAAATGTATATTTTGAACGACTAGGTATTGTTATCGCAGTAGTTTTTTTTGTGTTTTCTTCATATATTGTAATAACAAGAGCTGGTCTATTTGGTGGAAATGATGATGGCGATCTGCCTGATGCTAAAAATACTGGTGTTTATTATTTCACTAATGCTGTTGATACTTCTCCTGAAGAAGTTGGTAATTATTTTTATGACTCAAAACTAAGTGATCAGGCTAATGAGTTGCCTGATTTTAACTCGTTTGAAGTACACATTGTTAGTGAAGCAATCTTTGATGGCAATATTACATTTATTGGTGAGGGGGAAAATTCTGGAACTGTTAATGGTGATGCTGAGTTTATTGGTGATCAATCAGAAAATTACGGGACTGTATCAGGAACACTTACTCGTCGTTATATTGAATCAGTTTCAACCGGCAAAGACTTTACTCAAAATAATGAACATTGGACAGTAATAGCTGACGGTGCTGAAGTTGATGTTACTACTGCTATTTATAATGGCAATACAACATTTCTTAGTCAGAACCATGGATCATTTGTTTCTGATATGAATGTAGTTTCAGCGACTGTTACTGACGCCAACTTGAGATTAGACTATGATAGAACCTTAGATGGCTCATCATTACCAGCTGCCGGAGATTTTACTATCATGGTTAATCATGAGGCTGTTGAGATAGCTAGTGTCAATATTTCAGGTGAAGAAGTTGAAATACGACTTACAAACCCTGTCACTGCCGAAGATCAAGTTTCGGTTAGCTACTCTTTAGGTGATAATTTAATCTTAAGTGAACAAGGATTAAATTCTATGCATATTTCAGACTTTGGAGTTACTAATGAGACATTAGCATTAAATAATAATAACAATGGTGATGAAGATGAAGACGGAGATCAGGAAAATAACCAAGGCAATGATGAAGAAAATAATCAACAAGAAGAATCTGTACAAACTCCTCATGCATCATCAGGTGGTATTGGTGTTTTCCCTCTTAGCTCATTAAAACTAGATGTCCAAAAGAATGAAAAGAAAAGAATAACAGAAAAGACTGAAAAGAAAGATGCAAAATCTGATGAAGTTATCAAAGAAGATGAAACAGAAAGTACTTCAGCAAGTGTTGAGACTGCTGAAGCCACAAAAGAAGTTACCCAAAAAACAAAAGAGAGTATTGAAGTAACTGAAAAATTAAAGAATTCATTGTTACTAGCAGTTGAAGATAAGGGTACAATTTGGTATGTTGCACCAACTGATTCAAAACGTTATGAAGTAAGTTCAGGTAATGCTTTAAACTTATTTAAAAAAGTAACTCTAGGTATTACAAATAAAAATTTAGAACAAGTGCCTGTGGCTGGCACAACATCAACAGTTAGTCCATTAGCTAAGCGGTTAACTGGTCGATTCTTACTTCAAGTAGAGAGTCGAGGAGAAAGTTGGTATGTTGACAACAGTGGTTATCGACACCGAGTAAATTCTGATAACTTAGTTGAGACAGTTAAGAAATCAGTTCAAGGAATCAATAATCAAACTCTTAATAAGATTCCTGTTTCAAAGTAATTTAAAAAATTAATCAAGTAATACTTCAATCATTATACATTTTGTATTTTCTTGAGCTGTGATTGATATTTCTTTCTCATTAACAATTCTAGCTTGATTGTTAGATGTGAAATCTAGATTATTTATTAATATGCTACCAGTTTGTATATATATAAATATCCCTTTCGCTCCATCTATTGAATAAGTGATAGTATTATTAGTTTCTAACTCAATTAGATAAATAGTTGCCTCTGTTTGCATTTTCATTACTCCCTCTTGTTTCGACCCAGAAGCAATGGGGAGTAATTTGTTTTTAATAAAATTGTTAGAGAAGTTTTTTTGCTCATAGGTTGGTGGCAAATTTTTTTCTCGAGGGAAAAGCCAAATTTGGTAAAGATGAACGGGTTGATCAGAGTTATTATATTCAGCATGAATAATACCCGATCCAGCAGTCATTCGCTGAACTTCACCTGGCTTAATTGTACCAATATTACCTATATTATCTTTGTGAGTTAGTTCTCCCTCAAGGACAATGGTCACAATTTCCATGTTTTCATGAGGATGTTCTGGAAAACCAGCACCTGGAGCAATAATATCATCATTAAAGACCCGTAAATTACCAAATTGAATATTATCGGGGTCTTGGTAATTAGCAAAAGAAAACAGAAGATGGGTTTTGAGCCAGCCATGGTCTGCTAGAAAACGTTTTGAGGCTTCAATCTTAGTTATCATATATCTGAATGAATAATGGTTATTCTAGCATATTTATCAATATCTTATTATAATTGGTGATATGATAATAACTACGCTTTCAGAACAAGAAACTAAGAGAATAGCAGAAAAATATGGGAAACAATTACGGGGCGGTGAAACAATAGGCTTAATTGGCGAATTAGGAGCTGGTAAAACCGCTTTTGTTAAGGGTTTGGCTAAAGGTCTAGGTATTAAAAAGACAATTACAAGTCCTACCTTTGTATTAATGAAAGTCTATCCAGTTACACATAGAACAATTAAGTATTTTGTTCATGTTGATGCCTATCGTGTAAAATCAGCCAAAGCGTTGACGGGTATTGGGTTGGAGGACTATATTAAGGCTGCTGATAGCATTGTAGCTATTGAATGGGCTGATTTAGTACAGAAGATATTGCCGAAGAAGAAGATTCTAATTAAGTTTAAGCACACAAAGCTAGGCGAAAGAGTTATTAATTTTAATAAGTAATATGCGAGAATTTCTTGGGATGATAAATAATAATGTTAAGATAGACCAAGCATACAGCAAGGCTGAAGTATACTTAAAGAATCATATTATTAAAGAGGATGATTTTTTAGGTTTTTATTCTGAAGAAGAGATTAAGAAAGATAAGGAATATATTAAGCACAATGAAGAGATCTTCAAAGAAATTAATAATGAAGGTCTACAAAATCAAGCAAAACGTGCGACTATATTCGAATGTATTGTGTACCAGCAAATAGAATTAAACAATTTATTAGGTGAAAAAGTGTATGCTCAAAAAACAAGTAGGTTTGATGACTTAAAGAGCGGCATTGATTCAGCCGTTGAAATAGAGGAAGAAGATAAGAACTCATTTAGCTATCTAGGTTTGGCTTTTGATATTAGTTATACAAGTGATTTAGGAAAAAAGTTTGAAAGAATAAAAAAAGAAATTGATGCCGGCAAATTAAGTGAAATAAAATATTTTAATTCACCTCGATCAGGTCGAAAGACACTACAAAATGTCCCTCGGTTAGTTTTGGCTGTCGATGGAAAAACCGCTAACCAAATGATAGATATGTGGGTTAACAACGAGAAAGAAAGTCTTGCCAATCATCCAATACAACTTCAGGCATTAAAAGAATTTGAACTTCAGTTAAAAACATTTGAAAAATATTGTCGAGTTGTTAATAAAAATAATGAAATAGCCGATATATATAAGCATGCATTAGAGAGAGTAAAAAAACTTATTGATGATAAGAAGAAAAAATTCCCTAATTTTAGTGGAGAAGATTTTGACGCTGGTTATGATCATATCCAAAGTGGTCTTTCAATATTTGAAAAAGAGATTGAAAAAATTGCCCCCAAAGAAGATAGAGTTAATAAAGCAAGAGAATTTTTTGAAAAATATCCTCATTTAAGAAAAAAGGCTTCTTAGTTTTCTTTGTGATTATTTTTTAGTAAATAATAAAGTAAGAACATAACTCCTCCACAAATCATGACATCAGCAATATTAAAGACAGTGAAATATTTAAGATCAATGTAATCAATTACAAAGCCGTATAATAATCTGTCATACAGATTGCTCATAGCTCCAGATAGAATAAAAAAGAAAGCTGACGCCTCTTGAAGGCGTTGGTTTTTTAATAAGTGGAAAAAATAATATGTTAAAAAAATAATTATTGGAATAATAATCCAAAGAGGATTAAGTCCGGTTTTTAATGAAAACGCAATATTGTGATTTTGTACAAAGACAAAGTTAAGGGTAGAAAAAAAATGTTGTGGATGGTTATACCACAACACTGCTGATATAACTTTTAATAATCGATCAATACAAACGAAAAACATGGCACCAAGTAGTGCCATGCTCCAGATATGTGTAGCGCGTAGCGCCATATTTAATTTTGTTGTAATTTGGTTTTGCAGCTAACGCAAGAACTAGAAAAGGGACGAATTAGTAAACGTTTTTCTTCAATTTCATTTCCGCAATATTTGCAAATACCATAAGTGCCATCTTCAATGTTCTTCAAAGCAGCTTCAATATCTTCACGAGTTTTTTCTAAAACTTTGTCAGCCTCTAGGTTAGTAGTATACTGTTCAACTTCTTGAGCATTTTCATCACTCTCAGTGCCATAATTAGGCATACTTGGACCACGGTGAGTATCAGCTTCCTGACCGATACCAGAGAGCTCCTCAACTAATTGAGCTCTTTGACGGAGTAAATCCTCTTTAATTTGGGTAAGTATCGTAGGGTTCATACAGTATTAAGAATAGCTGAAGTAAGGTAGAAAATCAATTTATTTCCACCCTTTATTCGCTAGGCCCTGACTAGCCGCTTCTACCTGAGCTTCTTGCTTGGAAGAGCCTCGACCAATAGCCACAAGATCTTCATTAAGGTATAAACCAACTTCAAAAGTCTTATTATGATCAGGTCCTTCTTCTGAGATAACTTTATAGTGAGGGGTTACGCCTTCAACTTCTTGAGCTTTTTCTTGAAAGCGAGATTTAGGATCAAGATAGAGATGGTTTTCTAAAATATGATCAAAATGTGACAAAATAAATTGATGGATAAACTTTTTTGCTACATCAATACCACCATCTAGATATAAGGCACCAATTAAGGCTTCCATGGCGTTAGCTAAAATATAGTAACGAGCTTTAGAGTTACTGTCTTTTTCTTCACCACGTGAAAGATACAAATTTTCTTCAAGCGAAAGTTCTTGAGCAATTTGAGCTAACATTTTGGCATTAACCAAACTAGCACGCCAATCAGTTAAATCACCTTCAGGAGTATCAGGGTAGGTGTGATAGAGATGTTCAGTGACAACGATTTCCAAAACGGCATCACCTAAAAATTCTAAACGTTCATTATGTCCCAAGGTAAATTCGGGATGCTCATTAATATAGGAACGATGAACCATGGCTTGTTTTAAAAAGTCAGGGTTTTTAAATTCATGATTAATTGTAGTTTGTAGTTTTGAAAATTCTTTCATACAGGAATACACGTGCTAGGCAGTAGCGTGTTCGTCAGTGATTGTTTGTTTATTATCAGTTTCTACTGTTTCATTAGCTTCTGGCTTTTGTTCATTTTCTCGATCAACTGTTTTAGCTGGCATCTCTTTCATAATGGCACCAAGCACACCGTTAACAAATTTACCTGAAGAGTCACCACCAAATGCTTTAGCAATTTCAATGGCTTCATTAATAGCGACTTTGGCAGGAATCTTTGGATCAAAGACTAATTCATAAATACCTAAGCGTAAAACATTACGATCAACAATAGTAATTTGATCTAGTGGCCACTCTGTAGCGTATTTAACAATGTAAGCGTTAATTTCTTCAATATGATCAACTACGCCTTTAACCAAGGTTTCAACAAAACCATGATCATCAAAGTTAGGAGCAAATTGTTCAAAGTTCTGTTTAATGATTTCGTTAATATCAGAATTTTGTCGTTCATTAAAATCCCAGGCAAACAAAGTTTGCATGGCAATGGTTCGGGAAAGGTGGCGATTAGCCATAGTTATTTTTTAGTCTTAGGAGCCTTAACCTTGATTGCTTCCTTTGAGTTGTAGGTACCGCAGTTAGCACAAGCTCGATGAGGCATAACTGGTTGTTTGCACTTAGAACAGATATTCAACGTCTTTGGTTTAAGTGCATGATGTGAGCGACGATTATTGGTAGCGCTTTTGGTGCGCTTTTTCATTTGTACCATATTGAGTAGATTGCTAAATAAAAGTAAATTAGTAGCTATATTATAATCAAATTTTTTAATATTAGTCAAGAATTTAGGCTATTCTCAAGCCAAATATGATATACTATATTCTATATGTCAAATGGAGTTCTACGATTTCCAAAGGGTTTTTTATGGGGAGCCGCGACCTCATCCTATCAAATTGAAGGTGGACTAACTAATGATTGGAGTGAATGGGAAAAGTCTCCTCGTCGTCTTAAAGACTTGGAAAACCATAATCTTGGTCCTGTCACTGATTATCAATCAGGCATGGCTGCTAACTCTTGGGAACAGTTTGAAAAGGATATAGTCTGTTTAAAGAAAATTAAGGCAACCGCTTACCGATTCTCAGTTGAGTGGTCTCGTATTGAGCCAGAGATAGGCAGATATGACGAGGAAGCCCTAGCCAAGTATCGTTATTTTATTAAACGTTTACGAGAAGAGCATATTGAGCCCTTTGTGACCCTCTGGCACTGGCCTATACCGCTTTGGTTGCGTGATAAAGGTGGTTGGGAAAATCCTGATATAATTCATTTTTTTAGTCGGTATGTAAAAAAAGTTGTCAGTGCTTTGCCAGCTGTGACATTTTGGACAACATTGAATGAGCATAATAGCTATGTTGGTGGTTCTTATATTTTAGGTAAATGGCCACCCCAGAAAAAAAATGTTTTTACTGCCTATCGAGTGATCAAGCATCTTATCAAAGCTCATCGTGAAGGTTACGATATTATTAAAAGTATTAATCCAACTTACCAAGTTGGTATTGCCAGTTTAGCGATTTATTTTGAACCGGTTTCTCATGGTATTAATTCCTTGTTGGCTAGTCTTGGAAATTGGTGGTACAACCGATATTTTTTTAATCAGATAAAAGGGCATCAAGATTATATTGGTATTAATTATTATTTTCACAGTCGAGTAAATTATTGGTTTGGAAAAAATGAAAATAAAGTTGTCAGTGATATGGGTTGGGAATTATATCCGCAAGGTTTATATAATTTAGCCATGGATGCTAAGCGATATGGCAAACCAATTTATATTACTGAACATGGTTTGGCTGATGCCAGTGACACACACAGAGCTTGGTATATTCAAGAAAGTTTAAAGTATTTACATCAAGCCATTATTGAAGGAGCTGATGTACGTGGTTATTTTCATTGGTCACTACTTGATAACTTTGAATGGATATTTGGATATACTCATAAGTTTGGTTTATTTTCATTTGATAATAAAACTTGGGAACGTACACCAAGACCAAGTGCTGATGTATATGCAGAGATTGCCGAGCACAATGAAGTTAGATTTTAACAAAAAAGTTAAATGTATATTTTAATTGCCATTGCTTCTTACCTGTTGAACGCCGGTGTCTATGTAGCCGATAAATTTTTGTTATCAAAAAAAGTTCACTCTTCGATTGTCTATGCTTTTTATGTTGGTATCTGGAGTGTTGGTAATTTTGTATTATTGTTTTTTGATCCGTTTATCCCTGACTGGTGGCAACTTGGTTTAGATATTGCCGCTGGACTATTATTTTTGTTTACTTTAATATTTTGGTATAAAGCTTTACATCAAAGTGAAGCAACTCGAGTAGTACCAGTGGTTGGTGCCTTAACCCCAGTTTTCTCTTTTTTGTTTTCTTATTTATTTTTAGGTGCCAAACTTGATTTACAAGAAGTTGTAGCTTTTGTGTTATTAATTTCTGGTGGTATTTTGATTTCCATAAAACGTACTAAGTCATATGTCTTTACTGAAAGTTTACAACGGGTAAAAAATATTTGGGGTAAAACTGTTGGTCATCTGGATGCTGAGTTGCGACCAACTTCTCGACTACTACTTAATTCGTTTATTTCAGCGGCTTGTTTTGCCGCTTATTTTGTTTTTATTAAGTATATTTATGCTAATACTGAGCAGCCATTTATTGGTGCCTTTGTTTGGTCTCGGATTGGTAGTTTTATGGGCGTCTTAGTTATTTTGTTAGTGCCTTCCTGGCGTCAATTAATTAATAATTCTCAGACTCATGAACATCGAACCAAGAAGCAATTAATTTTCTTTTTGTCAGTTCGGTTTGCCGCGGCTGCTGCTTTTATAATGTTAAATTGGGCAGTGGCACTTGGTAATGTTTCTTTAATTAATGCTCTTCAAGGAACGCAATATGTTTTTCTTTTAGTAATTGTTATTTTGTTAGCTCATAAGTTCCCTAAGGTTTTGAATGAAGAGTTGGGTAGTGGTGTTATTATGCAAAAAATGATTGGCGTTATTCTAGTTGGACTTGGGTTGTATTTGTTGTTAGTGTAGACCTAGATAAAATATGATATATCTTTTGTCATTAGCTTTATTTGTTTTTGCGTATGTCGCGTGGCAACGTCTTGAAACAGCTGTTTTGTTGTTAGTAGTATTACTACCAACATATTTGTTACGTTTTTATATTGGTATTCCAGTAACATTTTTGGAAGTAATGATTATTATTGTCTTCGCAGTTTGGTTACTGCAGAATCGATTGTTTCTGATGGAACGTTGGCATGGATTAGTAAAAGGAAGATTATTACCTGAGAAAAAACAATATCCATTTCACAATGCCATGATTGCATGGTTATTAGTTTCGTTTGCAGCTGTCGGTATAGCTGATTGGAGTACGGCAGCTTTGGGAATTTGGCGTGCTTATTTTTTTGAACCATTGTTGTTGTTTATTGTAATAATAAATATTTTCAATACTAAAGAAAAAATAAGTAGGTTAATCTCAGCCTTAGGAGTTTCTGTTATTGGTGTTTCAATTTTAGCTTGGTATCAATATATCACTGGGCAACTTATTCCAAATGATTTTTGGGCTAGTAGTTCTAATCGACGAGCTACTTCTTTTTTTCCATATCCAAATGCAGTTGGATTATATGTTGCACCAATTATTGTGCTGTTAGTTGGTCAAGCAAAATATTTATGGAGGAGTGGTGTTTCTTTGGTAGCAGGAAAATGGCACTACCTAGTTTCTGTCTTAGGAATTATTTTAGGATTAGGAGCAATCCTTGCGGCTAAGTCAGAAGGTGCTGCCTTTGGTTTAGTAATTTGTTTACTGTTGTTTGGACTAGTGGCTAATACCAAAACTAGATTGCTAAGTTTGGTTGTGATTATTGTTGGAGTAATTGGACTATATATTAATCAACCTCTGCAGATGTATGTTATGGATCGTTTAACTCTTCATAATTTTTCTGGACAAGTTCGACGATTTCAATGGAAGGAAACATTAATGATGCTTAATGACGGTAATCTAATTACCGGGGCTGGTTTGGCGGGTTATCAAACAGCTGTAGCACCGTTCCATCAAGAAGGTTTTTTTGTCCGAGACTACCGCGATCCTAATTTTCAACAAAAAGTTGTTTCTAGTGCTGAATTTCGTGATCAAGTCTGGCAACCCTTAGAAATATACTTATATCCTCATAATATTATTCTAAACTTCTGGAGCGAGACAGGGTTAGCTGGAGTAATTGTTTTTTTGTGGCTTATAGTGAGCTTCTATATATATGGTATTTGGTCATATAGACAGACCCTGAAGCACAAAGACCCTTTTGCCTATCTGATCCTTGGTTTAATGCTCTCTCTAGCAGTTTCTTTGATTCATGGTATAGTAGATGTCCCCTACTTTAAGAATGATCTCTCGGCTCTATTTTGGATTATTATGGCTATGATGGGAATTATTCATATTCAGAGTTTGTATAAAGAAATATAATTTGTGAAAAAGGAAACTCTACAAAAAATATTGTCAGCTGCGGGTATTTCTTCACGTCGTCAGGCTGAAGCCTTGATTAAAGGTGGCAATGTGAAAATTAACGGTCAGATGGCTAAGCTTGGTGATCGAGCTGATGAGACTGATGATGTTCGTGTACGAGGAAAAAAAGTTAGCTTTACAAATAATTTTGTGTACATTAAATTGAATAAACCCGTGGGCTATGTTTCCACTAACCGTTCGTTTAAAGGAGAGCAAAATGTTTTGGAATTAGTTAAGGTCGCTACTCCGTTAGTAATTGTTGGACGACTTGATAAAGACAGTGAAGGGTTGTTGATGCTCACCAATGATGGAGAGCTAGCCAACAAATTAACTCATCCAAGCTTTGGTATTGAGAAAGTATATATTGTTACCTTGGGGCATGATATTGGTAAAGACAAGAAGGAAGAAAAGAATAAGATCACTGAGATTATCGAGAAGTTCAAAACTGGTGTTGATATTGGTTTAGGTGAGGGTATTGTCAAAGCAGAACGAGTTAAACATCTACGAGGTCGATCATTTGAAGTAGTCTTGCGACAAGGTAAGAAAAGACAAATCAGAAGAATGTTTCGTCGTCTTGGTTTTCATGTTATTCGTTTAGTTCGTGTCAGAATTGGAAATGTTACTATTGGCAGATTACGGAAAGGACAGTGGGAGCATATTAATAAGACAGAGATTGAAAAGTTGAAAAGTATTATAAAGTAAACCAGGAGAGGTGGCTGAGTGGTTGAAAGCACAGCTCTCGAAAAGCTGCATACCAGCAATGGTATCGAGGGTTCAAATCCCTCCCTCTCCGCCATAAGTTTAAAGATCTATTTTTATATTAAAGATATGTCTATTAATAAACAAAATGGTGACAAAGGTGAATTAGAAATAGTAGATTTAGTGCCATGTCCTAATTGCAGTAAGAAGTTGATGATTCTGCCGCCAAATTATCCTCTTTATGATATCCAATGTACAGGCTGCTCTTTTCGAGCTCAAGTGAAAACAAACGCAAGTAAACCAAAGGCAGTTATTTTTGGTGCTGGCTGGGATATTATGGAAAAGGTACTAAAGTCTGGTTTTATCACACCTCCAATTTTTGTGAATTTTAAATGGCAAGAACAAAATAGTATAAAACAAGAAATTAGATTTTATCCATTTGTACCAAAAAATAATTTAAGAAAATATCAACTATCGCCGACGGCAAGAAGAGCGAATTATAAAATGTTTAATTATATTGGTCTAGATAAATTACCTTATTTTATTGTTTATAAGATATAAAAATTATTAGTCGTGACATTTCCCAATATTTTTGCTACTCTATTACATTATGTCTGAGCATACTATCATTTTGTTCTATCGTTTCACACCGATAGAAAACCCTGATCAATTCCGCAAAGAGCAACGAGCTCTGTGCGAGTCTTTGAATTTACAAGGAAGAATGTTAATTGCGCATGAAGGTATTAATGCAACGTTTGAAGGTAGAACAGAAGATATTGAAAAGTATAAAACAGCATTACATGCAATGCCTGCGTTTAGTGATTTAGTTTTTAAAGAAAGTGAAGGTACTGGAAAAGCATTCACCAAATTAGAAATAAAAGTACGTCCAGAAATTGTCACACTCCAAGCTGGAGAATTTGATATCAAGAATGAAACAGCTACTGAGATGACTGCTCAAGAACTAGAGGAGCTTTATAAAAAAGATGAAGATTTTGTGGTGCTTGATTTACGAAATGATTTTGAAGTAGAAGTTGGTAATTTTGAAAAAACAGTTAACCCTAAACTAAGGAACTTTCGTGACTTACCAGAAATACTACCGACACTCAAGCACTTAAAAGACAAAAAAGTGGTGGCGGTGTGTACTGGTGGTATTCGTTGTGAAAAAGCTACTTGTCTGTTAAAGCGTGAAGGCTTCACTGATATCTATCAATTAAAAGATGGTATTCATACCTATATAAAAGAATATCCCGATTCTCATTTCAAAGGATCCTTATTTGTGTTTGATAATCGTATGACTACACCAGTAGTTGCCAGAACTAACCGAGAAATAATTAGTAAGTGTACATACTGCCAGGTTCCAACAGAACAATTCTATAGTGATGATAGTATTAGGCCATCACTTAAGGTTATATGTTGCGATGCTTGTTTTCATGATCATAGTGACCGTCTAAGAAGTTGTAACCCAGTTAGCGCTAAAGTAGCTAAGTAGTTTCCCTTTATTCATTAGTGGTATAAACTGTCTATATGAAATACAATTCAAAAACTATAGTCGCAATTATTGGTATTATTATTCTCGCAGTTGGTGTTTGGTATGTTTTGGATAAACTTCCTAATAAGGAAGTACCTAATTCAGAAAACCCGCAAGTTAATAACCCAAGTACCCCGAGTGACACCCAGGACCCTAACTGGAAAAAATATACTAGTCATAATTATAAGTTTTCTATTGAATATCCAGCTGATTTTAGTGTTAATGAAAATCGTGCATATTCAGCCCTTGGACCTGGTAAAGAAATTAAAGGTATCGCTTTTCCCGTTTCTGAAGCAATTAGTAAAGGTACTAACCTATCAAGTGATAGCTATTTCAGTGTTGACCAACTATCAATCACAGATTGTAAAGCCAGTAACTTTATGAGTAATCCTCAGACTGATAATACTGTGATGGAAAATAATAAAGAATATAATGTTGCAACTGGTGTTGATGCTGGAGCTGGAAATCTATATGAAGAAACTGTTTTTGCCACAGAGTTCAACAATGTTTGCTATGGAATTAGATTAATGATTCATTCTACAGTTATTGAAAATTATGAACCAGGTACAGTAACCGAATATAATAGACCTCAGTTAATTGAACTCTATAATCGTTTTCGTTTAAGCTTTTCTCCTTTTTCAGAGACCCCTAAAGGAGAATAAATTGTAAGATGAATAAAAAATTGCCAGAAATTATTTCGGCGATGAATTGGCGTTATGCTGTTAAACGTTTTAATTCAAAAAAATTAACTTCAGCCGAAGTCGAAGCATTGCTAGAAACAGTTCGACTATCTCCCTCGTCTTTAGGTTTATTGCCGTATAAGATTGTTGTAGTTGAAAATAAAGCTGCTAGAAAATTAATTTTTGCTAAAGCTGCTGATCAGCCAAAGGTTCTAGAAGCTTCTCATCTCTTAGTATTCTGTACGTATAAAAAACTCACCAAAGCTTTTGTAGACTCTTTCATTGATCTCTTTGCCAAAGAAAGAAAGTTATCTATGGAACGGGTTGCTAATCTTAGGAAGTCACGTCGAGCTTTTATTACTGAAACTTCAGCTAAGGAATTAGATGAATGGGCTGGTGATCAGGCTTTCATAGGTTTAGGGATCTTGATTGCTTCAGCCGCTATTGCTCGTATTGATGCTGGACCAATGGGTGGTTTTAAACCACATGTATTAGATCAAATATTAAACCTCAAAAAGTATAATTTACGCTCTAGGGTGATGTGTGCCCTAGGGTACCGGTCGCCAGAAGATAATGAAGCAAGTCAGAAAAAGGTGAGACGATCAAAGTCAGATTTCGTTGTCAGAGTAAAATAATAGCTAATATTAGTAGTAATAAAGTCAAATAAGTTGACTTTATTTAGTTTATGTGATATAATACATTTAATTAAAAACAATCATTTACATTAAAAAACTACTTAAAAGTGGAGGGATTTTGGAAGAGAAATTAGTCATAGAACAAAAACCAAGCAATTGGTTAGCTATAATATTTTCCTCCATTTTAATAATAGGTGGAGTAAATACAACAATTATTTATATACAGGAATATCCACTTCTTATTTTATTAGTGGATTTTACATTTGTTTATTACTTTTCTTTCCAAAAAAGGAAAAAAATATTAACTATATGTATAGCTGGTGTATGGATATTTTGTATTTTCGAAAATGTTTTAATAACATTAGTAGGAACTCTTTTTTTCGCATGCGCCTTAGGTGTATGTATCTTTTTTAGACATTGTAAAAAATTTGTAGAAAGAAATTTTAAAAACAAAATTAATGAGGAGGAAATAAATTGAAAACAGGTATTTTAATAGTAATTTGTATTATTACTTTTGTAATAATAAATGGTTGCACAAAGCCAGCTCAAGAACATCCAAAAAAAGAAAAAAAAATTTCTGCAATTAAAGAACTATTCAATAAAACTATATCCGAATATCCTTGGATATATGAGCAAAAAGAATTTTTAAAAGAAAATTTACATATTGAAGAATTTAATGGAATGTATAAATATACGTTCAAAGCCACAGAAGAATTCTGGAATGTTGATTTAACGGATGAGTGGGAAATCATCCGAGGAGATGATTGGATTGCGATTCCAGAAGTAAAAGATAAATATGAAAATATAAATGCCTATATAATATTTTCGAAGGGATCAACGCCGAAACAAGTGAAAGAATATATTAATAATGATCCTGGTAGTAAAATTACCATGAAATAAATTTAATAAAAAATAATAGCAAGACCTCCTGATCCATAAACCTCGTTTGTAAAAAAGCGGGGTTTTTTATTTTGTCCTTTCTCATCTATACTTATTAATATGAACTTTCTTCATAATTTTGAACCATCAGCTATTGCTATTACTCTTGGACCATTGGTTATTTATTGGTATGGCATATGTATGGCTCTAGCTATACTGGCTGCTTTGATTTTAGCTATGAAAAATGCCAAGTTATTTTCTCTTGATACTGAGTTAATAATTGATCTAGCAATTTGGTTAGTAATTAGTGGTTTGATTGGTGCTCGTATATATGAAATATTTTTAAACTTTTCATATTACGTATCTAATCCAGCTGAGATTCTACAAATTTGGCATGGTGGGTTAGCAATACATGGTGCTTTAATTGGAGGGTTAATTGGATTGGTTATATTCTCTAAAAGAAAGAAACTTGATTGTTGGTTATTGGCCGCCATCTTGTTGCCAGCAGTGGCTCTTGGACAAGCTATTGGCAGATGGGGCAACTGGTTTAATCAGGAGTTATTTGGCTTACCTTCAAATTTACCTTGGAGTATCCCAGTTCAAGCTGTTAATCGCCCAATAGGCTATGAGACTTTTATATACTTCCACCCTACTTTTCTCTATGAATCAATAGGCTGTTTAGTTTTGGCTATTTGTTTATATTACGTATTACGCCTAAAAAAATCGTCAGAGTTAGTGATTGGGATTTATTTAATTGGCTATGGCCTACTTCGGTTTATGTTGGAATATATCAAGATTGACCCAACTCCCCATGCTTTTGGCTTACGTTGGCCACAAGTTATGAGTCTAGTCTTTATTATCCTGGGAATCTGGATTATTGCTTTCAAAAAGTCTTACAAAACATATTGACAGGGCTGGGTTAAAGGTCTAATATAATAAAGCTTATTAGCACTCTGCATAATAGAGTGCTAATTAATTAAATCTAGATAATATTAACTAACAAACTATATGACATTAAAACCACTGTCTGATTATTTAATAGTAAAACCATTGTCAGTTGAAACAGTTACTAGTTCCGGTATTGTTATCCCTGATACTATTGACAAAGAAAAAGCTGAGAAGGGTGAAGTTATTTTTGCTGGACCTGGCAAACGCCTTGATAATGGTCAGATTGCTCCAATGGATGTAAAGGTTGGAAATGTAGTTATGTTTAAAAAGTATGCACCTGATGAAATTAAAGTAGAAGGTGTTGAATATTTAGTAATCCGTGAGTCAGATGTAATGTTAATTATTGAATAACTATATGGCAAAACAAATTATTTTTAACGAAGAAGCTCGAGCTGCATTAAAGCGTGGTGTTGATCAATTAGCTAATGCCGTTAAAGTAACACTTGGACCAAAAGGCCGAAACGTTGTCTTGGATAAAGGTTTTGGTGCACCAATAATTACCAAAGACGGTGTTAGTGTAGCTAAAGAAATTGAATTAGAAGACAAATTTGAAAATATTGGTGCTGAAATGATTAAAGAAGTAGCTTCTAAAACTAATGATTTAGCCGGTGATGGAACTACAACAGCAACAATATTAGCTCAAGCCATGATTACAGAAGGTTTGAAGTTGGTATCTTCTGGTGTTAGTCCAATTGAGATTCGTCAGGGTATTGAAAAAAAGGTAGCTGAAATTGTTGAACACTTGAAAAAGAATTCTAAAACTATTTCTACCAAAGAAGAAATCGCTCAAGTGGGAGCTATCAGTGCCAACGACAAAGAAATTGGAATGATTATTGCTGAAGCTATGGAATCAGTTGGTCGAGAGGGTGTTATTACGATTGAAGAAGGTCAGTCCTTTGGCGTTGAAAAAGAAGTAGTAGAAGGTATGCAATTTGATAAGGGATATGTTTCTCCATACATGATTACCAACACTGAAGCTATGAAAGCTGAAATGTCTGATCCATATATATTAATCACTGACAAAAAAGTTGCTTCGATCCAAGAAATATTACCATTACTAGAAAAAGTTGCACAATCAGGTCGTAAAGATATTGTTATCATTGCTGAAGAAATTGAAGGTGAAGCTTTAACAACATTCGTATTAAATAAATTACGAGGCACCTTTAATGTTCTAGGTATTAAAGCCCCAGGCTTTGGTGATCGCCGCAAAGCCATGCTTGAAGATATTGCCGTTTTAACTGGCGGCAAAGTAATTTCTGAAGAAGTTGGTTTGAAATTAGAAAACACTGAATTAACTGACCTTGGTAGAGCTCGTAAAGTTACAGCGTCCAAAGACAGTACCACTATTGTTGAAGGAGCTGGCTCCAAAGCATCAATTCAATCTCGTGTGGAACAAATTCGAAGAGAAGTTGAATTAAGTGAATCTGATTTTGATAAAGAAAAGTTAAAAGAACGTCTAGCTAAGCTATCTGGTGGTGTGGCTGTTATTAAAGTAGGTGCTGCCACAGAAGCAGAGATGAAGGAAAAGAAAGATCGGATTGAAGATGCACTACACGCTACCCGAGCAGCCACTGATGAAGGTGTAGTAGCTGGTGGTGGTTTAGCTTTGGCTCTAGCCGGTAATGTGTTTAAAGAAGTGGGTAGTGATTTGAAAGAAAACCCAGGAGCACAAATTGTTGATAGTGCAATTCTTGAGCCAATTAAACAGATTGCTGCTAACGCAGGCCAAGATGGCTCATTTGTCCTCTATAAGATTATGGCTGAGCATAAGAATGGTAAAGTTAATTATGGCTATAATGCCGCTACTAATGTTTTTGAAGATTTAATTGAAGCGGGTATTATTGATCCAACCAAAGTTGTTCGTTCAGCCCTCGAAAATGCTGCCTCAGCTGCCATAATGTTTTTAACAACAGAAGCAGTTATTACTGATAAGCCAGAACCTAAAGATACTCATAGTCATGGTGGCGGAGGTATGGGTGGAATGAATCCTGGAATGATGGGGATGTAATAAAATTTGATAAAGTATCATTTTTAAAACACGGGCCAACAGGTTCGTGTTTTAAGTTAGAAATATCAACTAAAAATAGAATGAATATGCTATACTAGTAGTAAATGAAGGGACATATACCCTTTTAGGAAATTTTTTCCTTGCATATGCGTAAAAAAATTATTGTTCTTGGTTTACTCCTAGTATTTATTACCACTGCTGGTCTTAGCTGTGGGTCCAAAGCTAATCAAGCGGCTATAACCCCTATTACATTGACGTACTGGCGAGTATGGGATGGTCCAGATGATTTTCAACCTTTAATTGATGCCTATAATCAAACTCACTCTAACATTACGATTAACTATCGTAAGCTTAGCTATGATGAATATGAAGCGGCTTTGTTAGATGCTTGGGCTGAAGATCGGGGTCCAGATATTTTCTCTATTCAGAATACCTGGTTACGTAAATATCAAACAAAAATTGCTCCTTTGCCTCCCACGATTTCTATGGTTGTGCCTGTAGCTAAGGGTAATGTTAAAAAAGAAGTAGTTGGAGTACCTACTAAAACTCAAAGTATTACCACTGCTGGAATAAAAAGTGCCTTTGTCGATGCAGTAGCTCCTGATGTCATAATTAATACGCAAGGACAAGATAAAATATATGGCTTGCCATTGTTTATTGATACTTTGGCTATGTATTACAACAAGGATTTATTAAACAACGCCGGTATCCCAGAATTATCAAAGTACTGGAATAAAGATTTTCAACAACAGGTAAAAACTCTTACTAAACAAGATGTGCGTGGTGAGTTAATTCAATCAGGTGTAGGACTTGGAGGCTCTAAAAATGTTGAGCGATCAGCTGATATATTATCAGCTTTAATGATGCAAAATGGCGCGGTTATGATGGATGGAAATTCAGTAACGTTTGGTCAAATCCCACCGGCTTTTAGAGACCGTGGTTATAATCCTGGTATGGAAGCCATTCGTTTTTATAGTGATTTTGGAAATCCTGCTAAGGAAGTTTACAGTTGGAATAGTAAATTAGATAATTCACTTCAGCATTTTATTAACGGTAAATTAGCTATCTTTTTTGGCTACTCATATCACTTGCCAATGATTCAGTCTCAAGCTCCACGATTAAACTTTGGTATTAGTACCTTGCCTCAAATTGAGGGTAATACGGCTGAAGCAAATACCGCTAACTATTGGGTAGAAACTGTCTCTGCTAAGAGTAAATATCAGAATGAGGCTTGGGATTTTGTTCAGTTCATGACTACCAAACCTGAACAAGCTAAAAAATATTTAGATAAAGTACATAAACCAACGGCTTTACGAGCCTTGTTACAAGAACAACTTCAGGATGAGTCTATTAAAGTGTTTGCTTCACAGGTCTTAACTGCTCGTAGTTGGTATCGTGGTAAAGATGTTACTGCCGCAGAAGCAGCTATTAATGAAATGATTGATGGTGTAGTAGCTAATTCAGAACAGATTGAAAGTATTGTCGGGTTAGCTGTGGGAAGAATTCAGCAAACCGTTAATAGGTAATAACTAGCTTCTGAAATTATATGAAGAAATTTTTTGTAGCCAGTATTTTTTTAGGAGTAATATTTGGATCTATCTTAACTGCTTCACATGCTCAGGCTTTGTCTATTCTAGATGATCGTTTAATCAAAGAAGTTTCGTGTGTTGATGATGCTGGGAACGCTATTTCTGGAGGTTGTAATTATACACTTAATAGTTTTATCACTCTAGGTATTAATGTTAGTAATATTATTCTGGGAGTTGTTGGTGCCCTGACTTTAGCCATGTTCATTTATGGTGGACTCACATTATTGTTATCAGGTGGTAGTTCAGAAAAAGTTTCTAAAGGCAAAGAAATTATTCTTGGTTCAGTTATTGGGTTACTAATTGTTTTTGGAAGTTATACAATTATTAATTTCGTGGTAAATACTGTTTTTGAAGCCAAAGTAAATGTTAATGGAAATCTAGAACCAGCTTTCACCGGGGAAGCTCCAAGTGATCCTGAACGAGGTCGAGCTGATGACTGTAGATCACATGACGGCCAATGTATAAATGACGCTACGTTGTGTAACGATGGCTATGGCCAAAATGGTACTCTTATTCCATCTAATGATTGTACCGGTGGTAAAAAATGTTGTGTGCTACCAAAAACCGTTCCTTGTGTGTCGCCTGTTAATCCATTATTTCGTTGCGAACTTGCTTGTCCCTTGGGATATGTTCAAAAAATATCTATTCCATTGACGTGCCCAGATATCGGTGGTCTTAAACAGATGTGTTGTGTTCCGACTGCACTTGGCTCATAAATAGTTTTTCATGTCTTTTTTTCAACGTAAACCAATCTTACTTGACGAAGAAACTATTGCTGAGCAATTGCGACGTACTCGTCAGTCCAAAGAGATAAAATTAGAAGAAGTTAGTAAACGTCTTAAAATTAAAACAGCATATTTAGATGCCTTGGAAAAAGGTAGATACGATTTGTTGCCAACCGGAGTCTATGGCCGTAATTTTTTACGTGAATATGCTGGTTTTTTAGGTCTTGATAGTAAGCAATTATTACAACAATATTATAGAGAAGTAAGGATTACACCAGTAGAGGAGGGCCAATTTTTCGATCGTCAGGTTATTTCTAAGCGATATTTACTGGCTTTGCCACAGCTATTTAGAAATGCTATAATTGGGATTCTTATTGTTGCCTGTCTGGTCTATTTAGGGTTCTTGCTAAAGCGTATTTTTGAGCCCCCTTTTCTGGCATTATCCTTTCCACCAGATAACTATACTACCTCAGAGGTTCAATTGGTTATCCAAGGTCAAAGTGAGCCAGAAACTGAAATTACTATTAATGGCCAGCATGTTTTGGCAGATAATGAGGGAAAATTTGAACGTGAAATCTATTTACAAACTGGTATTAATGCCATTACTGTCATCTCTGAAAAGAAGTATAGTCGACCAGCTATAGTCACTAAACAGGTATTGGTTAAATAAATGTATAAAAAATCTCTCCTTAATTAATTTTTATTTATATGGTAGAAGAAAAAAAGTCTAAAGCCTCTAATAACAAGATTGGTGATGATGCTGGTGCTGAAAAGCAACAAGCCGCCAATGCCGCCATGGACCAGATCAAAACAATGTTTGGTGATGGGGCCATTATGAAATTTGGTGAAGTAAAAAACGCTGAAGTAGAAGCCGTCTCTACTGGTTGTGTTTCATTAGACCTAGCTTTAGGTGTTGGAGGTGTACCACGCGGACGCATTATTGAAATTTTTGGTCCTGAAGCTTCAGGTAAAACAACTTTAGCCCAGCATGTGATTGCTGAAGTACAACGTCAGGGTGGTATTGCCGCTTTCATTGATGCAGAACATGCCCTTGATCCTGATTACGCAGTGAAGCTTGGAGTGAATATTAAAGACATGTTAATCAGTCAACCTGATACTGGTGAACAAGCCTTAGAAATTTTAGAAACTTTGGTTAGATCAAATGCAATAGACGTTGTTGTGGTTGACTCAGTGGCAGCTTTAGTTCCAAAAAAAGAAATTGAAGGAGAAATGGGTGATTCACATATGGGTTTGCAAGCTCGGTTAATGAGCCAAGCTTTACGTAAGTTAACTGGTATTGTTTCCAAGACTAAAACTATTGTTATTTTCATCAACCAGGTACGTATGAAGATTGGTGTATTCTTTGGTAATCCAGAAACAACCACCGGCGGTACTGCTCTGAAATTTTATTGCTCAGTTCGTTTAGAAGTACGTCGCAGTGCTCAGATTAAGCAAGGTGAAAAGATTATTGGTAACCGAGTAAAGTGTAAGGTAGTTAAGAATAAAGTAGCTGCTCCTTTTAAAACTTGTGAGTTTGATATCATGTATAACGAAGGTATATCTTTATCTGGTGATTTACTTGATACAGGTGTAGCTTTTGGAATAGTTAATAAATCAGGTAATTCTTATTCATACGGTGATGTAAAGTTAGGAGTAGGCAGAGAAAATGCTAAAGTAGCTTTAAAAGCTGACAAGAAAGTAATGAAAGAAATTAGAACTAAGATCTTAGCTGAGGCGAAGATTAAGGATGTAGAGTAAGAAAATTATTTCTAAATTAGAAAAGCGGTAGCCTGAAAAGGTTACCGCTTTTTTAATATGTTATTTTGAGATACCTTATTCAAAGATATTAGTTTCTTTTTTCTTCTTTACTCTTCTTTTGTAAAAGAAAATACCTAGTAAGGCAGTACTGAAAAAAATAATCCAGAAAATATTGTAGCCAAGATCTGAATCTTGTGTAAAAACAATATAAATATTTACTATCAAGATTACAGTAAAAATTATTGATAGAATTTTCATTGTTCAGTTTCCTCCTTTCTATTTTTATTAAATATCATTATTTTTTGCTTTATATCCTTTTCTTTTTAAAGCGATCCCTATTATAAATGAAGTTACTCCAATGATACTTATGATATTGGCGGCTTTAAAAGAATTACATATACCCATATATAAAAATATATACCCAGCTATTCCAAGAATTATATTGGTAAGTCCAGAAGCAATAAGAGAAAAGATTGTCTTGCTTCTAAGATTAGGGGCATACATAATCTGAGCTACTAAAAGTGTGGTTATATAAATAAAAGTACAGAATTCTGTGTCCATTGATAAAATTTTTTAATTTGAGAAATTGTTAAAAAGCAAATTTCATATATTATAGAATATAACATATTAAATATCAAGACTATTTAAGAATTATAAAAGCCCCCTATCCGGGAGCTTTTAATTTATCTTAGTGGTATTTTTTATTATGCTCGTTCTACGTATGTTTCATTCTCAGTATTGATTCTAATTACATCACCTGATTCAACAAACATTGGGACGCTAATAAGAGCACCAGTTTCTAATTCAGCGGTTTTCATAACATTACCAGCTGAATTACCTCGTACACCTGGAGGAGCACTAGTAACGGTTAATTCAACTTTAATTGGTAGTTCTACTGACATTGGTTGACCATCAAAATGCATAACTGTGACATCAATACCATCTTTCATGAATTTCTCTTTGCCACCCAATTGGTCTAACGGTAAGCTATATTGTTCATAGGTTTCGTTATCCATGAAATAGACAAAGCTTTCATCCTTATACATATAATTAGCTTTACGTTTTTCAACGTCAGCTTCTTCAGCTTTGTCAGTACCTTGCCAAGTTTTTTCCACCACGTTACCAGTTACTAAATTTTTTAGTTTAGTTTTGAGTACGGCTCCACCTCGACCCATCTTATGATGTTCAGATTTTGTAACAATATATGGTGCCTCATTTAATACAATGAGGCTACCAACTTTGATCTCAGTTAAACTTAACATAGAAGTATTAACGACGTTGGTTTGGGAAATGCAACAGTGCCATAATACGAGCACGCTTAACTGCTTCCGCTAGTTTGCGTTGGTACTTGGCAGACACTCCAGTACGACGACTTGGCAAAATTTGGCCGTAGGAGTTGATAAACTTTTTCAAAAGCTCAATATCTTTGTAATCAATTTCTTTGATATTATTGCTTTTGAAATAGCATTGTTTAGTTTGTTTAATAGAATTTTCAGACATAGAGGGAAATAAAATTAAAAGTTATAAAGATAGTGATTTAAAATGGGATATTCTCAACCTTAATTTCATCATCAGTACCACCAGTAAAGCCACCATTTTCACCAAAGCTGTTAGTAACAGGTTCATCACCATAGTTGATTACTGGTTCAGCCTGAGTAGCTGGTTGGCTATATTGATTTTGGTTGTTTCCAAAAGGTTGATTATCAGATTGGTTATTTTGTCGTCCACCAGCTGGTAACTTATCCAACATAATCATATTTTCAGCGACAATTTCTGTAGTGTAGCGTTTTTGACCAGTAGTTTTATCAGCCCAGTCACGAGTTTGCAAACGTCCTTCAATATAGACCTTAGAACCCTTGTGTAAATACTGACCACAGATTTCAGCTAGTTTTCTCCAGGCTACAATGTTATGGAATTCAACTCGTTCTTGGCGTTGACCAGAAGGGTCATTCCAAAAGAAGTTAGTGGCTACAGAGAAGGAAGCCACAGTCGCACCATTAGCAGTTTGGCGAACTTCTGGATCTCGGGTGATATTACCGATGATCATAGCTTTATTAAGATTCATATATTTTAGTGCCACCTGAAAGGAAGTGGCTTAATAATAAGTAAGAGTTAGAGTTTATAGTAAGTTACTAGCATCAATAATCTTATCAAATTCTTGATCAAGATCTTTTAGGTCAGCTCGCTTGTCATCAGCTGGGTCTTTTTCAGTTACCGGGATCTCGGCATTTTCAGCTGCCTTACGACGAGCCGCAATCTTTTTAGCCACTTCTTCTTCAGCTTGTAGTTCAGCTGCAGTCTTTAGACGTTTTTTGATAACTTGGTGACGTAGAATGTCTTTTGAAAGACGTAGGCGATTAGTTAGCTCCTGTAATTTAGGACCATCAAGGTTAAACTCAACTAAATGATAGTAACCATGACGAAAGCCATCAACATCGTAAGCTAACTTACGCTTTCCCCAGTATTCTTGACTAGTGATGTGACCACCGTAGTCAGCGATCATTTTTTCAACTCGAGCACGAATTGCTTCTACTTCTGTTTCACTGTATTTATTAGAAAACAAACATAGTAATTCATAATGTGGAATATCAGATGATTTTGATTTAGACATAATTTCTTTAATAATAAAAACCTCCCGGTATTCAGTTATGACTTCGACAAGTCGATAACAACCTTGGAGGGTTAAGAGAATACCTGTACTAGAGTTAGAAGCTCTAGTATTTAGCTAAAACAGCTAAATATGGGATAGGTGTTAAATTGTTTTCAAACTATATATTTTTTTAGCGGTCCTGTCAAGGGGCTGATTTAGATTTGTTTTCTCAGTATTATATGATATGGTGCAGGTATGAAATACTTTTTTGTTTTAGGTAATCATCCCGCCCTGTCCATGGCTGAATTATATAGCACGATAACTATCACATCTGCTGAATATATCGCACCAGATGTGTTTGTGGCTGAAGTAGCTGGTGAACTAGATACCAAGAATTTAATTAAACGTATCGGCGGCACAATTAAAGTTGGTCGTATAGTTAATACTATCTCAACTAAATCACATGACATCTTTTCAGCTAGTTTAGAATCGTTTGCTCAAGTAGAAAAATCAGGGAAATTTAATTTTGGAATTTCGATGTATGGTGCTGCCAAGATAGATGCCAAGAAAATTGGGCTAGCGTTAAAACAAGAACTAAAAAATCAGGGAGTAAGTTGTCGTTTTGTAGTTAGTCGTGAAAAGACTCTTTCCAGCGTGGTAGTTGAGCAAAATAAATTAATAACATCTGGCCAAGAATTAGTCTATATTGTTAATGGATCCCAAATATTATTAGGTGTAACAGAAGCAGTTCAGTTATTTAAAGAATTATCAGCCAGAGACTATGGTCGACCGGCTCGTGATGATCGTTCAGGTATGCTACCTCCGAAGTTGGCACAAATAATGATTAATCTAAGTGGTGCAAAAGAAGATGATACAGTACTTGATCCGTTTTGTGGTTCCGGCACAATTATTACCGAAGGTATTCTAATGGGCTATATGAAATTAATAGGCAGTGATATCTCACCTAAAGCCATTGAAGATACCAGACAAAATATTAAATGGACATTGGAAAAATCAGATTTGAAAGTATCGCCAGAATTAAAAGTTTTAGATGCTCGTCACTTGTCAAAAAATATTAAAAAAGATTCAGTGGGAACTATTGTAACAGAAACATACTTAGGGCCACAACGTGGTATTTTTGATATCAAGAAAATTTCAGCTGAATTAGTTGTGCTCTACAACCAAACTATTAGAGAAATTACGCAAGTCTTAAAATCAGGTGGCCGAGCAGTCATTGCTCTACCTGCCTTTGTTCAAAATGGACGTCCACAATTACTGTCAATTGATATTAAACCATTGAAGCTAGTTAACATCCTTCCTAAGAATATTACAATCCAATTTGGTATAACTGAGAGAGGAACATTTTTATACGGTCGCTCTGATCAAAAGGTTTGGCGAGAAATTATTGTTTTGGAGAAATAAAAAAGCCTCGAGGTTTCTTTTTAGAAACAAGTAAGAAGTATTTTAAAACTTTAAGAAAATTAAAGTTAAGTAGAATACCCCATGCTCGAGGCTTAAAATCTTCTGTCGGATTTACAAATAGAGGCCTAAAATATTATTGGAGCATGGCTTCACCAATATATTTTCAGATGTAAATCCGAACAGGAAGATGGCGCTATATAACTTACAAGAAAGGGGTAAACCAAACAGTAAGTTATAAAACAACCTTTAAAGGTACAACTTTACTGGTTATAAACTCCCGCTGCTTAATATTAATAGTAGTAATTTTCTACTAATATCTGTATTTGGGCCCTCATCGGCATTTAGTAAACCAGTTATTTTTCTGGGGATACAACTTTTTAGTGATCCCTCATTTTTAAGTTAATCTGATATTATAGGAGGCTCATTTTTTTGTCAAGAACTTGTTCTATGTGTTTACAAGGAAATTACAGACATCTCCGTCTTGAACTATATACTCCTTGCCTTCAGTTCGAATTAAGCCTTTTGATTTAGCCTCAACTTCACCACCAGAATTAACAAAATCTTGCCAATTAATAACTTCAGCTCGGATAAAACCTTTGGTGAAGTCAGTGTGAATAACACCAGCTGCTTCAGGAGCTTTGGCACCTTGCCGTACAGTCCAGGCTCTGGTTTCATCTTTTCCGGTAGTGAAGAACGTAATTAAGCCAAGTAGTTCATAGCCAGCTCGAATTAATCGATCAAGGCCACTTTCTTTTAATCCTAGCTCTTCAATATAGATTTGCTGTTCTTCTTCAGGTAGTGAGGTAATTTCAGCTTCTAGTTTAGCGTCAATAGAAATTACTTTGCCATCAGTCCAAGCGTGAGATACATGAGCATCTGTATCATTGGCATTTAAGACATATAACAATGGTTTGATAGTAATCAAACCAAGCTGCTTAACAATTATTTTTTCTTCATCAGTAAATTCCAAACCACGGGCTGGTTTACCATTTTCTAATTGAGTTGAAAGTCGTTCTAATATTTCTTTGGCAATAACTGATTCTTTGTTACCAGTTCTAGCTTCACGACTTACTTTATCAAGACGTTTGGTGACAGTTGAAAGGTCAGCGAGAATTAATTCTAAATTAATTGTTTCACGATCACCATCAGGATCAATTTTGTTGTGCACGTGAATAATATTATCATCTTCAAATTGACGGACCACTTCACAGATGGCATCACATTCGCGGATATGAGAAAGGAATTGATTGCCAAGACCTTCACCAGTGGAAGCACCTTTTACTAATCCAGCAATGTCGACAAATTCAATCACGGTCGGAATTATTTTTTCCGGTTTGGAGATTTCAGCTAATTTTGTTAACCGTTCATCTGGTACTTTGACTAAACCAACGTTTGGTTCAATCGTGCAGAAGGGATAATTAGCAGCTTCAGCTTGTTTTTTAGTCAGGGCGGTGAAAAGAGTGGATTTGCCCACATTTGGCAGCCCGACAATTCCAATTGATAATGGCATGGCTCAAGCCTATCAGAAAATGGTATACTTGTTAATAGTTATCAACTATTAACTATTACCCTTGTTATGAGCCCAATTAAACCTACCCTTAAATCTGAGTTTTGGCCTATCTTGTTAATTATCAGTGGTTTTATCGTTGGCAGCTACTTCTATAGTCATTTTCCGTTTCAGGTGCCAACCCATTGGAATATTGATGGTTACGTTGATGACTGGAGCGAAAGAAGCTTTGCAGCATGGTTTTTCCCAATTCTCTTAGTTATCTTCTATTGTATCCTTCATATTGTACCATTCTTAGATCCCAAGCGAGATCGCTATTCTCATTTTAAAGGTACATATCATGCTGTAAAGAATAGTTTAATGACTTTTTTGTTTGCAGTGTATATTACTACTGGGCTAGTTGGTTTAGGCTACAGCGTACCTATGCAACAAGTAATGCCTATCTTAGTTGGGCTGTTGTTTGCTGGTTTAGGTAGATATGTTGGTTCGTTTGAGCAGAATTGGTTTGCAGGGGTTCGTAATCCATGGACATTATCAAGCCCTGATGTGTGGAAAAAGACTAATATATTGATGTCGAGACTTATTACATTAGCTGGGGCGTTAATTATTTTTACAGCCTTGCCTGTACCTAATGGATTGAGATATGCAATTTATATAGCTTCAATTCTTGGGATGATATTAATCCCCAATGTTTACTCATACATGCTTTTTAAAGAAGAAAGTGAGGGCAAAAAGAAGTAGGTTTGACTATTGACGAGGTCAATGATTGCTGTTACGATGAGGAGGTTATTTTTGTTTTTAGTGCACTAGTATTACTACCCTGGAGCGGTAGTTCAGTTGGTTAGAACGCTGCCCTGTCACGGCAGAGGTCGCGGGTTCGAGTCCCGTTCGCTCCGCATTACTATTAAATCAGATTATCGTCTGATTTTTTATAAATAAAAAAGCCCACAAATGAATTTCATCTGTGGGTTTTTAGTTTCTTAAATCCATATTTCATGATTTACTCTATTTGCGGTATTCCCTGACCGACAATGCTTATGGAGTGACTTAATCTCCCTGATTTGTAAGATATAGGGATTTTTTGACCACGTTTATAACGATGAAATAACTGCTTGTCAACAGTTGTTTTTTTGGTTATGCGAGGATTCATTATATCTAATAATAGATAGCATGACTTCTCCCCATCATGTCTCTCTTTCCAGGTCTCGAGTATCTCTACTGTATCATTGATTATTGGTCTTTTGTAAAAGTTAAAAATGTGAAACATGATTGGAATACCAATTAAAGAAACTAAAACAAGTAGAACAATTTGCCAATTTTCCATTGTAGTATCCTTTTTCTATTAAATTTTCAAATAATTTTGATTTTATATAATCATTATTTTAGCAATATGTCAATATTCTAGTCTATTTCTTTTATTTACCAACCCATCTCTATTTTTATGTTAAAATAGATATATGAATGGCAATAAAAGAGTTAGTAAAACAGAAGGTAGTAATAGTAGTTTTAAACGATTTTTAGCAATTTTTGCTATTATTAGTGTTTTTGTTACCTATCATACAATTGATGCCTCATATTATCAGATTACTTGGGATAGTACGTTTGGTCCTGATGACCTTGATCCCCCCATAGCTTTATCCATGTTAGCTTCAAACTTGACAGGAACAAGGCTATTAGCCACCACTACCACTGACCGGCTATATCTTAATTTAACTGGCGGCGATAACTGGAATGAGACTCAACCAGTGGGTGATGCAAATGCTAACTGGAGTTCGGTAGCTATCAGTAATAATGGTGAAATCTTATTTGCCAGTGTATACGGTGGACGTTTGTATCGTTCACTTGATCATGGTGATAATTGGGCAGAAGTTCAGCCAGCTGGAAACACCAATCAAAATTGGAAATCGGTTGTTGTAAGTAGTAATGGCGAAACAGTCTTTGCCAGTGTATACGGTGGACGTATTTATCGCTCACTGAATCATGGTATTGCGTGGGCAGAAGTTCAGCCAGCTGGAAACGTAAGTAAAAATTGGTCAACATTGGCTTTGGATTACACTAATGCTGTAACAGTTGCAGCTGGCGTATCCAGTGGACGATTATATCTTTCAACAAATACAGGTACAACTTGGTCTGAAACTCAACCCGCTGGTGATGTTGATAAAGATTGGAGTGTCTTAAGTATGGATGCTAGTGGCGGTAAAACTGTTGCTGGAGTAAATGGTGGACGTTTATACACATTATCTTATGGATCAAGTACATGGAATGAAATTCAACCAGCTGGAAATGTTGATAAAGCTTGGTCGGCTGCCGCTTTTGATAATGATGCGTCAACCTTGATAGTTGGTGTTAATCCTGGACGATTATATTACTCAACTACTAATCAGCAGAGCTGGTATGAAACACAACCTGATGGTAACACCAATAAAAATTGGTCAGCGATAGTTACTAATACTAATGGTGATGGTATTTGGGCAGCTAATCGCACAGAAAATTTGTTTTATGGAACAACAGCTTTAGTTACCCCGGCAGCACCAAGCGGTGTAGCCACTGTTTCTAATACCGCTACTGTAAATACATTTTTAAATCACCCATTATTTCAAACAACCGAAGTACAAAATTCAGGTACATCAATTTTTTCTCAAGCCCATGGCAATGTTCAGATTGGTGACAAGTTTTATATGGGAACTCGAACTGATCCAGCTAAAATTGTCGTTTTTAACGACCCTGATGATTTATCAGATTATGATTCAGTTTCCATTGCTGGGTTAGTAGCAATTGAAAGCATGACATATGATAGTGTTCATAATCGTATTTATGCTTCAGCTGATGTCAGCGGATCAGATAATTTAACTATTTATTCAATTAACCCTGATAATATTCATGACTATACACAAGTAGTGAATGAAGTAAGTTTACCAGATATTGGATCACCTGGAATAGTCACTGATGGAACATATTTATATGGTGGTACCTATGCTACGCCAGCTAAAATATTTAAATATAGAATTTCTAACTGGTCTTTGGTTACTTCAATAACATGGACTGGTGCTCAAGCAGTTCATGCTGCTACTTTACATGTATATAATGATAGAACTGAGCTCTATCTCTCTACTTCTTTAGGTGATGCCAAGATTGCAAAAGTAAATGCTAGTGATTTGAGTTATGTGGAATATGATGCTGGCACTGGTTTAGGTTTATCTGATGATATTAGTTTCAAATATCTTGATGAGACAGGAGGTCTTTTATACTTAGGAGCTGAATTTGCTAATATTTCATATGTGTTAGATACCAGAACCATGACAATAACACCTTTTGATGCTCCTCAATCCTATGGCAGTTTTATGTATAACAGTGATTTATATATAATGGGTAATCAGGGCTATATTGCAAAATATATTGATTCTGATCTTGATTCACTTCGGCTGTATAAGTTCTCTGGAGATGTTCCTAATGAGTTTTTCTATTCAAGCTCTGGCAAAAAATTTTTCACCAATTGGAGTATCCCGGGTTATTTAAAAGAATATAGTGAAACTACGACTCTTTCTACTTCTAGTACTGTGACATTATCATGGACTGAGTCCACGCCTGATGTTAATTTTGCTTTGTATACCTCTACTGATGGAATTAGCTATACTTCCAGTGGAAGTTCTTCTGACACAACTTATACCTTTACTGGCCTTACCTCAGGTACACCTTATTGGTTTAAAATTGTAGCGGTCAACGACAGTGTATCTTCTACGCCAACAATTTACACTACTACAACAGCTTCGTTTACCGCAGCCATATTACCAACTATACCCACCTTAGTTTCACAAAGTGTTACAGGGACTAGTATTTCATTGAATTGGTCAGGTAATGGTGTTGAATATTTAGTTAAGCAGGGCTCCACTAGTTCGGGATGGATAGGTACAACTAGTTATACATTCACTAATTTGGCTTGCGGACATGAATATACTATTAAGTTAAAAGCAAAGAATAGTGATGGTGTTCAAAGTGATTATCGAACAATCTATATTAGTACAGAAAATTGTCCAGGCGGCGGTGGAATTATTAGTGTCCCACCTCAGGCAGTTAACAACGAAGATGTTGATTTTGTAATAAATAATGGCGAAGGAATCACTAGTAATCGAGAATTATTGATTTCTATGAATGCTGATCCTGATATAGTCAAAGGTTTTTCAATCTCTTTAGATAAAGATTTCACAGGTAGCTCTCTTCTTCCATATATTTCAAAAACTATATTTACGTTACCTGATATAACAAATACTTATACAGTATATGTTAGATATTACTCAGTGACTGGCACTGTTTCCAGGGTTATGAGTAAACAGGTACGTTATAATTCTTCTAAGAAAATTATCATTCCAGATGTTATTGAACAAAGTATCAATTCTACACCTGAGAAAAATACCAAGCAGAATTTTTTCAAACGTAATCTAATGTTTAGTATGCGAGGAACAGATGTTAAAGTCCTACAGAACTTTTTAAATACCAATGGTTTTGCCTTAGCCCATTCAGGTGTTGGATCAAAAAATCATGAAACAGAATTTTTTGGTCGATTAACAAGAGCGGCGGTAGCTACGTTTCAAAAAGCTAAACAGATAACTCCTACATTAGGTAATTTTGGCCCAATCACACGAGCTTACATTAATAGATTGATTAGTCAGGAGTAATAAAAAGGTAGTTAGAGTAATCTAACTACCTAATATAATAACTTTGGTCGGTTCTTGACCAAGTTGTTCCATTCGTCGTTTATGTGAAGCTATTGCGCTTCCAGCAGAAGGAAAGAATTTATATTTTATTCCTTTTTTTTCTCTTTGTTCAAAAAATTCAACCCCTTTTTGGAATTCAGGAGAAATATCTTTGTAATGAATATGACAGATTTTTGGAAAAATATGGTGTTCAACTTGATAGTTCAGTCCACCAAGATACCAACTTACTATTCGATTTGTTCTAAAGTTAACGGTCGTTAGAACTTCGTGCTCATCCCAGTTCATTTCAATATGTCCATCAATTGGCAATGGTTGTTCCGCACCTTCAACTATATGTGCCAATTGAAAAACAATAGCAATTGTTAATCCAGAAAAAGCGTGCATAATAAAAAAACCAAGTAAGATTTCCCATACACTAAAGTTAGTCAGTTGAAGAGGAATAATTATCATAAAATAAAGGTATACTATTTTTATAATAATCATTTTTACATACTCAGCAATTGAGCTTTTTAAGGTAAATGAATTTTCTAAACCTGCTTTTTTATATTCATGGATTCTCAGGAACTCTCCAACAAACCTTCCTAGTGTATAGAAACAATATATCCACCAGCAGTAAATATGTTGATAGCGATATATTTTTCTATATTTACTATGTTCTGAAAGTCTAAGAAAACCACCGGCGTTTAAATCTTCATCAAATTTATCAACATTAGTATTTGTATGATGATTAATATTATGCTGACGTTTCCAGTTTGTATCATTGTTACCTAAGAAAAAAATAACTAAACTTAAAGTATAGTTCACCCATTTTTTTTCAGAATAGGCACCATGTGCAGCATCGTGCATAATACACATTCCAATCCCTATATAACCTAAACCCATTATTATTATTAAAGGTAAGGCAAACCAGTGACTAATAGTGCTTTCAGTTTTATAGATTTCAAGTAAGAGAACGTAAGGTACAAAGTAGTGAAGTAACATGACAAAACTTTTTACCCACATAGCCAAATTTCCTTTGTCCGATATATTTCTACTAGAAAAATACCTGCTCATTATTTGTTGAAGCTCATGTCTCAGGCTATTTCCTGAAAATTTGATTGTTTTAGGAATTAATTCCATTGGTATTACCTCCTTTCTTTTTTTAGGATTTTTTAATGTTCTAAACTAATAGTACTCTGATATGGTAAACTGATATTGAATAAATATCAAGTAATATTTATTAAATATAATATATGGAAAAAAACAAAGATTATAGCTTATTATTCATTCGCATAGCCCTGGCCATAGTTTTCGTTATTCATGGCTGGTTAAAGTTTTCTGGTTTAGAGGCAGCTGGTGAAGCCTTTGGTTCTTTGGGTGCCCCAATGCCGCACTTTTTGGCGTTTGTAGCCGCAGTGATTGAGTTTTTTGGCGGTATAGCTATTTTATTAGGTCTATACTCTCGAATCGCTGCTGGTTTAATTGCCTGTACTATGGCCACAGCTATTTTCAGTGTTCATTTTGCTGATGGCTTTGTTGGTGGTTATGAATATCCTTTTGTACTATTGTTTGTGGCTTTAGCTGTTGTTTTTGGTGGTCCTGGCAAGATGACTATTAACTATATAATTAACAAGAAATAATATGAAAGGTTACGTTGGAAATATTGAAAAGCTAAGTTTAGAAAATACAGATTTTCGTCAGGTATTATATACTGGCAAACACAGTCAGCTGGTGTTGATGACCCTTAAGCCGTTAGAAGAAATAGGTATGGAGGTACATCAAGATAATGATCAGTTTTTTCGTGTTGAAAAGGGTCAGGGAAAGTGCTTAATTGATGGCAATGAATATAGCATCAGTGATGGATTTGCTGTAGTGGTGCCAGCTGGTGCAGAACACAATGTAATTAATATTTCAGAAACAGAAAATTTAAGTTTGTATACTATTTATTCACCAGCTCATCATAAAGACAAGATTATCCGCGCAACAAAACAAGAAGCAGAAGCTAATGAAGCTGAATTTGATGGCGTCACTAGTGAATAAAGTAGTTTAGTGAACAAACTGACTAACAACAAACATTAAGGCCACGCCAACAATGGTGAGGCCAATTGTTTTATATGAGCTGTTTTTGCTATGTGCTTCAGGTAAAATATCTGTCGCACCAATGTATAATAGAAAACCAGCAAAAAAGCCTAAGTAGATTAATAGTACATGACTGGAAACGGTAAAAAATAAGGTTGATAGAGCACCAATTATTGGCGCGAGAGCATCAAATAATAAAAACATTTTTGATTTAGCTGTTGTTTGTTTATTATGTAACATTAACGTTACCGTATTCATACCATCAGTAAAGTCATGGGAGATTACAGCTATAGCAACGGCAATACCAACACCAGGATTAACTTGAAATGCTAAACCAATGCCAATGCCATCCATTAAGCTGTGTCCAATTAACGCTAAAGCTGACAATATACCAACATGTGGGTGAGTATGAGAAGAATAGTCATCTTCATGACCATGGTGAAGTAATAATGCTTTTTCTAAAATATGGAAGACAAGAAAGCCAGCTACTAACGCCACCATTACACCAGTAACGGAAAAATTATTGTCTTGGATAAGCTCAATAATTTCTGGTAAGATTTCAAAACTCACTACCCCTAGCAACACACCAGCTGTAAAGCCCATGATTGAATGGAGGTTATTCTTAAAGCGCAAAGCTAGTAAACCTCCACAGTAGGTAGAGATAAACGTTAATAATGATAGTAATACAATAGGCATAGTAAGAGTTAGTTTTTTCAGAGTAATAGTAAGGCTTCAGTTGATTTTTGTCTACTTATAAAAAATCCGAACACAGGAACGGTTCGGATAGAAAGGTACATGAGAAAACTTAGTAATTTTTGACACAGCGGACTGATACACTAAGCTCAGGAGTAGAATCAACAGTTTGTCGAATAATTCCAGGAATATTAACATTCACACTTCGGACAATTGTGTCTGCTCCTAATAAACTTGATGACCAATAGAAAGCTGAGTCATCTCGTTCGAGAAATGTATCACTCATAAAAATATTACCACTACTACGTAGACCAGCAAGTATTGCATTAAATCCTGCTGAGCCACTAGGTAGTATCTTGGTACCAGCATTGTCACATTGTGAGCCAGGAATATCGCCATTTCGGGTGGCAACACAACCTTGACCTGTGTCTTTTAAGAATGATTCAAATTCATACCAGTCGTTATCAGAAGGAATATGCCAACCATTGGGACATAATCCTTGAGCGTTTTCAGCAGTTGAACCATCCATAGCAGCACTCCATTTATATAACGTATAGCCTGCAGCACAATCAGCCTCAGTACCATGATTGCCAGAAGAATCTGGGCAATCTCGTTCAGTGTCTTCATCTAAATTAGTAAGTGCTACACCGTTAGGTTTGGTTCTTGTTTTTAAATTTTCAGCCATCCAGCACTGACCACCAATTTGTACGGTATTATAATTATAACCATCACGATCTGATAGTAAGGTACCACAGCTGGCTGGTGAACCACTATAATAGTAGTTTATTCCTTTTTTTATAGAGCCTTTGTCAGTACCTAAACAGTAGGTAAGAATATAATCCCGGCCACTCGCCACAGCTTCATAATTAAAATCTTTGTCAGGGCAAAATCCATCAGTATGTGGGCGGGGGTTAGTTGGTACTTCATTCATGTAAACGATACTTTCACTGTCCACAAATTGTTGTCCAGGAGTAATAGCTGTTGGGTAAGCACTATGCTTGTTATAGTATGACTCTAAAGCTAACACTATGGAACGAGCTTTTTCAGTTCGGGCTACATCACGAGCTTGAATTCGAGCTTTACTTACACCTACGACAACTAAGGTTGCTAACAATGTTATGATACCAGCAACAACAATTAGCTCTACTAACGTAAAGCCCCGATGTTTATGTTTTTTATTTGGCGGTAACACTGTGTTCATATATACTAGTCAATAATAATTAATTATAGCATAATATAGATGAAAAAATAAAAAAGACTCTGTTAGGAGTCTTTTTTAAAAGTAAACTAATTATTTCTTAGTTCATGACGCAGCGCAATGAAGCACTTAGATATGGAGCATTAATATCTTGTGCACCTCTCCAAACCCCGGTTTCATCGCTATTTACATTTCGTAGAAATGTATTAGTCCCAGTAACCGTTGAAGTCCAGAAGTAACCTCCAGTATCAAAATCCATAAACATATCACCTTGCATTTCATCGGCATAACGAATACCAGCTAAGTTAGCGTTAAAGCCAGATTCACCTCCGATTTTTAACTTAGTACCGGCAGAGTTACAGTCAAAAGCATCGTTACGTGATGCATTGCAGCTATTGTTAGTATCTTTAAGGAATGAATCCATCATATTCCATTCATGGTCAGCTGGAACATGCCAGCCATCAGGACAAAGTCCCTGGTCACCCATCTTAGTAGAGCCATTCATAGCAGCATTAAAAGTATAGATAGTATTACCAGCATCACAATCAGCTTCAGAACCATGGAAACCTTCAGAATTTGAACAGTCTCGTTCTGAACCTTCACTTAAGTTTGTTAATGGAGTGTTGTCGGGCTTAGTTTTAGTTCGTACGTTTTCCGCCATCCAGCATTGTTTGCCAATAGTTACAGTGCTGTATGTGTAACCATCACGATCAGTGATTGAGTCTCCGCAGGTAAAACCATCGTTAGCTAATGATAGTTTTGCTGGCACTGATACAGAGACAACTTTGTTTTGATTTGTGGCATTATACGAAGCAATAGCTGAAGAAGTTTGAGAAATCACAAAGCCCAAACCCAATACCGCTATTAATAAAGAAAAACTGATATATTTCTTCATATCTTAGTTATTAATTAATAATAATATCTCATTAGTTTAGCTAAGCAGATTAATAAAGTCAAGGCCAAAAAAACCATTTTAGAGTACTGATGTAAGTTATTTGATCTATTAATATATGGTAGAATGTACCTTATATATGATTGAGATATTATTAGTCTTAGTTGCTGGTATATTAACTATTGCAGCTCCTTGTATTCTGTTGCCCCTACCAATTGTCTTAGGTGCATCAGTTGGATACACCAGTAAATTACGTCCCATATTCATTACATTGGGTTTTGTGGTTACCTTTTCTGTTTTGGCGTTGACGTTAAATGTTGTGATTCAAAATCTTAATGTTGATCCTGAGATTTTGCGCCATGGCGCTTCAATCTTGTTAGTTATTTTTGGCCTATGTATGATATGGCCTTTTTTATTTGAGTATGTAACCCGTCATTTTTCCAAAGTAATAAATAAAGCAGGTACGGAAAGTGGAAAGGTTGGTTCTGGTAATAGTGGTGGTTTTTTACTTGGTGTGTTAATTGGAATAATTTGGGCGCCATGTGCTGGACCAATACTTGGTTCAATTCTAACTTTGATTTCTCAGCAAACAGATATAGTTCGTGCGTCTGTCTTGTTAATTGTTTATGCTATCGGAGCTGGTATTCCGATGTTAGCCATTGCTTATGGTGGTCAAACAATAACTACTCGTATTCAAGTCATAGCTAAACATGGAAAAATTTTACAAAGAATTTTTGGTGTAGTAATTATTGGTTTAGGAATAGCCGTTTATTTTCAATATGACACGGTGATTCAAGCCAAGATTTTAGATTTTTTTGAAAATAGTAAGATGATGACTGTTGTTAAGGAAGAAAGAACACAAAAAAATGTTGATTCAATTGAATTAAAAGATTATGGACCTGCCCCAAAGCTAACTGGTATTACCACCTGGCATAATTCTAAACCATTAACTATTTCAGACTTAAAAGGCAAGGTAGTCTTAGTTGATTTTTGGACGTATAGTTGTATTAATTGTATTCGGACTCTTCCACACATCACTGCCTGGCATGAAAAGTATAAAGATCAGGGGCTGGTTATTATTGGAGTACATACGCCAGAGTTTGCTTTTGAAAAAGATAATGACAATGTACAAAAAGCTTTGGATCAATATAAGATTACCTACCCTGTTGCTCAAGATAATAATTACCAAACCTGGAATGCTTACAAAAATCACTATTGGCCAGCTAAATATCTAATTGATAAGAATGGAAATATTGTCTATACCCATTTTGGTGAAGGTGATTATATGGAAACAGAAAATGTTATTCAGAAATTATTAGGTATGAAAGCCGCTCCAGTATCTGAAACTATTTCCGAAAAAAATATAGGTTCAGTTGGTTCACCGGAAATATATTTTGGAACAGATCGATTAGCTAATTTAGCATCAGAGCAACAATCTTCAACCAAAACAACAAACTATAGTTTGCCACAAGACTTAGCTATTAATTCTTTTGCCTTGGAGGGTGAATGGGAGTTTAAACCAGAAAAAATTATTTTGCATAGTCAGGCAGGCAAGATTAAGCTACGTTTTTCAGCTGCCAAGGTTTTTATGGTAGCCGCACAACCTAGTGGTGAAGCGATTTTGAAAATAATAGTTGATGGTGAATTTAAGAAAGAGATAAAAGTAAATACTTCAACGTTGTATACCTTATTTGATTCCACCGAATATGGTGACAAGGTTATTGAAATAGAAATCATTGGTAGTGGTTTTGAAGCCTTTACCTTTACGTTTGGGTAAGATAGTAGAAAAATAAAATAACGGGATTTAAGGAATCCCGTTATTATTTTTTCATTTCAAATTATAGATATTAAGCTTCAAACTTTATTTTTATTTTAAGCTTATTGCAGATAAAATATATTTTTTCTCTAAGTCTCGTATTGAATTTATTATTGTCCCAGATAAATTGAAAAGCCTCTATAGGACTAAGAGTAATTCTTTTGCACGTAATACAGAATAATCTTGAGGCTAATAACAAGCTATTGATGTTTGCTTCATTTATTTTGGTATTAAATCCGTCTTCTTTTTTTCTGCCTCCAAAATTTATCGAAAGATTATCAATATACGTTTGGAAAAAATTAATAACGATTAAAATAACACCTTCTGCGTTGAGAGGTCCATGCTCAAATCGACTCTCATTTTGCGGATGTAGGACATTAAGAGAATATTTATTAAAGCCTATTATCAGTGCATATTTTAATAGACAGTCATTATGAATTAAGACGTTGTCTTCAATCTTAGTAGTGTCTTTGTTTACATAGGCACGTTCATCACACTTTGGACAGAAAAATTTTACCAATGTTATTTTTTTACTTGGCATTTTGAGCTCCTTTGATTTATTTTTTTAAATGAGTTTTTAAATGGATTTCTATTATTTATAATACAAAAAAACATTTTTGTCAAGGAAATAAAATGATTGGGTACCTATTATTTCTGAAGACATTTGCTCAATCCATAAGCATATTTTATCTTCTGAAAGTGCATGCTATACTCACATTATATGTCTATAACCTATACTCTTACTAATCATGATTTGTTACTTGACGAACAAATTATGACTGCAATAAAGCCGTATGTCTTAAAGATAAAGGACATGCCTTCAGAGGATAAACCACGGGAGAAATTGTCTAAATATGGTCCTTCAGCTTTATCAGTTGCTGAGTTAGTAGCTGTAGTTTTAGCCTCAGGTACTAAAAAAGAGGATGTCATGTCTATGGCTTCTCGTATTATTCGTGATTACGGTGAACGAACGTTGTCTGGACAGACTGATGCTGTTTTATTATCTAAAGAATTAAATGTTCCTTTGGTCAAAGCCTTGCAGATTGTGGCTTGTGCGGAATTAGGTCGACGTTTTTATGATCGTCGTGAACATGGTTTAGAAATTATTAGAACGGCCAAAGATGTCTTTAATTATTTAAAAGATTTACGCTCCTTGCCTAAGGAACATCTACGAGGATTATATGTAAATACTCATCATCGTTTAATTCATGATGAAGTAATTTCTATCGGTACTATTAATGCTAACTTAATTCATCCTCGCGAAGTGTTTAAACCAGCAATTGAGTACGGTGCTGCTGCGGTAATTCTAGCTCATAATCACCCATCAGGTATTGTCACACCTAGCGCAGCTGATATTGAAATTACGAAACGTGTTGTGGAAGCAGGTAAGATTATTGGTATCCCATTAGTTGACCATGTCATTATTGGGAAAAATAAATTTGCCAGTATTGAGGCAGGTTATTAATTATTAATTTATTTTTATGGAGGGGAAACAATATCAGTTAGCAACTGCTTTTGATGGTTTAGTAACCGACGGAGCGGTTTTTTGTTATTCATTACTGCATGATGAGTCATCACCTCAGGCCTTGGAGTTAGCTGAGCAATTTAATGATTTATACCATTTATTTTTAAATAAATTTGCTCGTCTAACTCAAGAATCATCTGTTTCAGATAATTTAGAAGAAGAAATGACTGCCTTATTAAAACAATTACTTAAAATCAAGAAAGTGTTAGTAAAAAGTGAAACATAAAATAGTATGAATATTCATTTCGTGTGTGCTGGTAATACCAATCGCAGTCGAATGGCTGAAGCTTATTTGAATTCCAAAAAGATACTCAATATAAATGGTACTTCAAGTGGTATTAGAGCAGAAGATAATTTAAATGGACGAATCTGTAGTTATTCCAAACATATTCTGGAAGAGAATAATATTATTAATTTTACTTCATCAACCTGGACTCAGTGTAATAGTGAGATTATAGAAGCAGCTGATGTAGTTATTTTTATGCAGTCGGAATATTTAGAGTATGTTCAGAAAGAATTAAAGATTTCTCCTTTACATTATGAGATATGGAATATACCAGATGTTCCAATTCGAGATACAGCGCCTGGTGAACAGGTTGACTTAACCTTGGAAGCTGAAAGACTAGCCTATGATGAAAAGATTTATAAGATGATTGTTGAAAAAGTTGATGATTTGGTTCATAGAATAGAGAAATAAAGCCTTGCCTAAAAGCTTAATATAATCTATAATATATTCACGCACTTACTTAATTCCTAAGTTTTTTTATTTTATATGGAACAAACAACCCCTGATATAAATCCTAAATCCAGTAATAAATTCTGGATGTGGCTACTAGTAATCGCTATTCCTGTAGGTATTTTAGCTTATATTGCGATGAATCGTGAATCAAAAGAAGTATCACCTGAGCCAGTGGCTATAAAGAGTGAAGAACAGACTATACCTTCCACTCCTTCTGAAATTACACCGTCTGAAACTCCAGATGTTACTACTGGTCAAACCTATAAAGATGGCACCTATACTGCTGTTGGAGAATATATGTCTCCAGGTGGTCCAGAACAGATTGGTTTAAGTTTGACTGTTAAGAACAATGTGATTACAGACGCCACTTTTACACCAAAAGCTGAACGACCAATGTCAGTTCGTTTTCAAGACATGTTTGCTGCAGGTTATAAAGAGTTTGTTGTTGGTAAAAAGCTTGATGAAGTTAATCTAACTAAAGTTTCTGGTTCTTCTTTGACTCCAAAAGGCTTCAATGACGCCTTAGCTAAGATTAAAGCAGAAGCTACATCATAATACTATATGGCGTGGTCTAAGACGCCGCTTGTTTTTGAGGCCATCGGGACTAGTTGGCAAATCGATCTTCCCGATGGTCTTTTGATATCTAAAAGAGAAGAATTATTACAACACATTAAAGAACGGATTGAGATTTTTGATCATGATTATTCTCGCTTTCGAGATGATTCATTGATTACTGCTATATCAAAACAAGCTGGTGAATATATGCTACCAGCTGATGCCGAGCCTTTGTTTACGATATATGAAAATGTATATCGCCTAACTAATGGTTTAGTTACTCCATTGATTGGGGATGTCTTGGTAGCAGCTGGGTATGACAAAAACTATTCTCTAAAACCTGGAACATTAGTTTCGCCTTTGACATGGAATGAGATTATAGAGCGACATGACAGAAAATTATTGGTAAAAAAACCAGTAGTATTAGATTTTGGAGCAGCAGGTAAAGGTTATTTAATTGATATTGTAGCTAATATAATTCGTGCCGCTGGTATAACTAGTTTTTGCGTGGACGCCGGGGGAGATATGGCTTATTATAATAGTGAAGAGGCTTTAAATGTAGGTTTAGAAGCCCCCTCTGATTCGACTAAGATAATTGGAGTAGCTCATATTAAAAATCAAAGTCTCTGTGGTTCAGCTGGCAATCGTAGGAGCTGGGGGAAGTATCATCATATTATTAATCCAAAAACCCTAGAATCGCCCCGAGAAATTTTAGCAATCTGGACAATAGCAGAAACAACCTTATTGGCTGATGCTATGACTACTGCGTTATTTTTTACGGATGCTTCCGTTTTACAAAGAGAATATCAATTTGAATATTTAATTATGTATGCTGATTTTTCTATTAAAAAATCAGATAATTTTTTGGTGGACTTATATACTGTATAAAAGTGAATGAACATTTTTTAATATGGGTTTTATAGATAGATTCTTGAATCAAATTACTATGTACCGCCTAGTCTTGTATGGACTAGGAGTATTAGCTGTGATTTCTATAGTGGCAGCCATGTTAGGAAAATTATTTTTTACGCCCGAGCAGCTTCTCATCTCTTTAATAGTGTTACTAGTAACTTGTTTTGGTGTTAATTTTGTTTTAGCAAAAATATATAAACTCCCAATGAATCTTGAATCAGCTGATATTACTGCACTGATTCTTTTTTTCATTATGGCTCCGCCTGAATCTTTACAAGAAGTGTTAACGTTAGTTGCAGTTGGAGCTATTGCTATGGTCTCAAAATATATTCTAGCTATAAATCGGAAGCATATTTTTAACCCAGCCGCTGTAGCTGTTTTAATTATTAGTTTAGCTGGTTCAGGTATGGCTATTTGGTGGGCAGGTAGCTCTGTGTTACTACCATTCACGATAATTCTTGGTTTACTAGTAGTCAGAAAGATTCGTCGCTTTGCCATGTTTGGATCTTTTTTAGTTATTAGCTTAATAACATTAACTGTCTTTGGTGTCAGCTCTGGGCAACAAATTACAGAGACACTGTCTCAAGCTTTTGTTTCTTGGCCCTTATTATTTTTTGGCACTATTATGCTTACAGAGCCAGCCACAACTCCACCAGCCAAATATTGGCAATTAGTGTATGGAGCGATGGTAGGAGTTTTATTTTCTTCTCAATTTAAGGTTGGTCCATTGTATTCAACACCTGAGTTAGCCCTAGTACTTGGTAATATATTTTCATTTATTGTAAGCCCAAAGATAAAGTTACAGTTAGTATTAGAATCAAGTAAGCGTTTATCAGGTGATATTTACGAATTTATTTTTAAATCCTCTCAGAAATTGGCTTTTCAAGCCGGACAATATTTAGAATGGACTTTACCTCGATTTTATTTTGATAGTCGTGGTAATCGCCGCTATTTTACAATTGCCTCTTCACCAACTGAGAATACTGTTCATCTTGGAATACGAACATTTGAAAACGGGAGTGAATTTAAAAAACAATTAGTAGCGATGAAACCGGGTGAGATAATGACGGCTGCCCAACTTTCAGGCGATTTTATTTTACCGACCAGCAACAATACCAAGTTAGTGTTTATTGCTGGAGGTATCGGTATCACCCCGTTTCGGAGTATGGTGAAATATTTAATAGATAAAAAAGAAAAAAGAGATATTATTTTATTGTATGCTTGTATACACCCAGAAAACTTTGTGTACAAAGATATTTTTTCTATAGGTCAAGAAATTGGTCTAAAAACCGAATATATTATTACTGACAAAACCAATGTACCTTCTAATTGGACAGGTCGTGTTGGCTATATTGATGAGAAATTATTGCAGGAGGCAGTGCCTGATTACAAACATCGTACGTATTACTTGTCTGGCCCAGAAACAATGGTTAAGAGCTATCAAACATTATTGCGAAGTGTGGGAATATTAAAGAAGCAGATTAAGAAAGACTATTTCCCGGGTTTTTAATTTTATATTATGTCAAAGTGTGTTTATTGCGGTAATAACCCTACTCCACATTTATTATGTTGGTTTAATGAGACTGTTACAGTTATTATGACACCAATTAACCAACTTATTTTTGGAAAAAAATTTGGTAAGTTTATTTTTAAAAGCACTGGCGTTATTTTTTCACCCTTAGTTCGTGTTATGGAGAAAACTGGCATGATCACATATTCATCTGAAATGTCTAAAGCCACTAGCTCACGAGCTGAAGTATTATGGGTTGAAGCTAAGCAACGTGGTTTACAGATGGAATCTGTGAGAATTTTTGGACGAGAAAATGATTCGTATCGAGTCATGATTGGTGATCAGATGATCCATTTTTCAGGACTTCCTCGTCCAGAATATATGCCACGCACTGCTGAATGGTGGATGGATGATAAAGCTTTAGTTAAAGAAATATTACATAAAGCAGG
This sequence comes from uncultured Gammaproteobacteria bacterium, assembly GCA_964540895.1. Classification (GTDB taxonomy): domain Bacteria; phylum Patescibacteriota; class Patescibacteriia; order Patescibacteriales; family Patescibacteriaceae; genus Patescibacterium. The sequence goes on from CAZIOP010000002.1 coordinate 98,831, forward strand.
TATACCTGTTCCAGCTGGCCAAGCATTTTCTAGATATCGACCTTTAAAGAAGATGTTTGAAAAATTGACTAAGCCAGTAATAATAAAGCCGCGATTAGGTTCACGCGGTCGACATACTACCACATTTATTTACACTGAAGAACAATTGAAAAAAGCATTTAAGATTGCCAAAGAATTATGTTATTGGGTGGTGATGGAAGAACATTTGGTTGGATCAGTATATCGCGGAACCATGATTGATGGAAAATTAGCCGGTGTGTTGCGAGGTGATCCGCCTCGAGTCACAGGTGATGGGATTCACACTGTCCGAGAATTAATTGAAATTAAGAATCAGAATAAACATCCTGAGATTCATAATGTAAAAATAACTCCATCTATGGAAGTTTTTTTAACACGTACTGATCGTACGTTAGATGATGTTTTATCAGTTGACGAAACAATTGATTTATCAGAAAAAATTGGTGTTTCTTATGGTGGGAATAGTGCTGAAGATACTCATCGGACACATCCAGAAACAAAAAAGATTCTTGAAGCAGCCGCAGCAGCAATTGGCGATCCTCTAATTGGATTTGATTTTATTATTGAACATATTGATCAATCACCGTATGAACAAAAATGGGGTATTATAGAATGTAACGGTGTTCCATTTATTAACCTACATCATGATCCAATTGAAGGACCATCCAATAACGTAGCCAAATATGTTTGGGATTTTGTTGAAAAGAATGTAGCGTATTATTAAATATATTTTTTGCAAAAATAAAAACATCTCGATCACTTGACCGGGATGTTTTTTGATTATACTAAGAAGCTGTATGATGAGCTGATTTTTCACTGCAGTATCGGCAGTTAGTCTTGTGTTGAGCTATTTCTACAATAGCTGAAAGACCAACTAAGATATAGATCAGTTTTGAAAACCAAGCGTCCATACCGCCAAAGAGTTGGCTAATGTCCCAATTGAACAGTCCAACTAGGAGCCAGTTCAAACCACCGATAACTAACAATAAAAACGTAAGTGAATGTAGGTTTTTCATAAGAATCGAACGTTAGTAATAAAATACACACACTCGACCTTTCTATTTAGATTATAGCATATCCAATGGATAAAGGAGTAGTTTGACTTATTATAATTTTTGTTGTTTAATGTAAGAAAATATTTAAAAAATTATATATTGAAAGAAAGGAGTACAATCTTGAAATTACCGCCTGGGTTTACATTAGAATCTCACACTAAAGTAGGAATGTGTATTGAGATTATCCCCTATATTTACTGGGATTGGAGAAAAAATAATGAAACCAGAAAGTTTTTTTTCGATTCAAATAATTTGGGAGATTTAAAGAAAAATTCTGTGAGTGAAAAAACTAGACTCATAGAGGATTTACATTTTTCTATTAATGGATGTAAATTTTTGAATGTTTTAATTGCCCAATTAATAGCTAGGAGACCTAGTTCAATAAGTTCATTTAAAGAGATGAGTTTAAAAAAATTTGTTGAACAATTTTAGTTTTAAAGAATATATAATTTCGCCCGAGAATAATCGGGCGATTTTTTTATATTTTGAGCTATGGTATACTAAAATAACTTAAAATATAGTTTATTATTGACTAATTTCACTGAGATGGGCCGTCGTCGTAAACAAAAAGATCCGCTTGATTATATCTCAATTCCTTCGCTTAACTTAAGCTCTGATATTAAACAAAGTATCTGGGCAGTTTTGTTTTTGACCTTAGGTATTATTAGTTTCTTAAGCCTCTTTGATTTAGCTGGACAAATGGGTGTGTATTTATTAAAAGGCATGGATTGGTTAGCTGGCTGGGGGAATTGGTTAATTGCCGTATTACTAGTATTAGTGGGGTGGCAAATTTATAAAAATAAAGAAGAGCGATCAGGCAGCTTAAAATATGTTGGTGCTGTTTTATTCCTCTGGTCATTTTTAGGCATGTTGCAATTATTTGTTGATGTTGATGAATGGGACATGGCCTTACAAAGCGGAGAGGGTGGCGGTCATATTGGTTGGACATTGGCCACCATGGTAGTTAGTCTTGCTGGTTTTTGGGCAGGTATTATTATTGTGTTAGCATTGCTCATAATTGCATTAATGTTGATGTTTAATACAAACCTGGCAACCTTGTTTAAACATGGAACTATGCCAGCTCGTATGGCAACACGTCCGTTTGCTTTTCTGTTTAACAAAAAAGATAGTGAACTAGCTCAAGAATATGACGAGAAAATAAATACAGCTGAAGATTCTGATGGCGTTGAAGGTGAGGTTGATGATAGTTTTAGTTTACGTACCATAAAAGATAAAGCTGCAAGGTCAGGTTTGGCAAAAGCCTCGGTTGACGAAAAGACTAATTGGAAGCCAACTAATATTAAAATTGATTTGCCACTCGACCTCTTGAATAGTCGTACTTCTAAGCCAACCTCAGGTGATATAAAAAGTAATATTGAGATTATTAAATCAACTTTGGATAAATTTAATATTCCGGTGGAAATGGGTGAAGTAAGTGTTGGTCCAACAGTTACTCAATATACGTTGAAACCAGCAGAGGGTATTAAATTATCAAGAATTACTGGCTTAAACAATGACTTATCAATGGCTTTGGCAGCTCATCCCGTTCGTATTGAAGCCCCAATTCCAGGCAAAGCGTTAGTGGGTATTGAAGTACCTAATAAGACAGTAGCCATTGTTAATTTACGTGAAGTCTTAGAATCTGATGATTTTAAGCGACGTTCTAATAATCTATTAATTGCCCTTGGAAAAGATGTGGCTGGTAAAGTGTGGCTGGATAGTATTTCCAAAATGCCCCACTTATTAGTAGCCGGTGCTACTGGCTCTGGTAAGTCAGTGATGTTAAACGCTTTGATTATTAGTTTGTTATACCAGAATAATCCGGATGATTTGAAGTTTATTATGGTTGACCCTAAACGTGTTGAACTTACTGTGTATAATGGCTTACCGCACTTGCTTACTCCAGTTATTACTGAAGTATCAAAAACAATTAATGCCCTGAAGTGGTGTTTAAATGAAATGGATCGTCGTTTTGAAACATTAGCTCAAGTTCATAAGCGTGATATTGAAGGTTACAATCAAGGAGCCAAAGAAAAAATGCCATATATTATTTTCATCATTGATGAGTTAGCTGACTTAATGGTAGTTGCACCAAAAGAAATGGAAACTGGTGTTGTGCGTTTAGCACAAATGGCTCGGGCTGTTGGTATTCATTTAGTGTTAGCCACGCAACGACCAAGTGTGAATGTTATAACTGGAACTATTAAAGCTAACATGCCGGCTCGTATTGCTTTCTCAGTTACATCTGGTATTGATTCACGTACAATTTTAGATTCACTAGGTGCTGAAAAATTATTAGGTCGAGGTGATATGTTGTTTTCAAGTGTTGCGTTAACTAAGCCAAAAAGAATTCAAGGCGCTTTGATTTCTGATCAAGAAATTAAGCGTGTAGTTTCGTATATTAAAGAAAAAAGTGGAGCTCCAAATTATATTACTGAAATTGTTGATCGACAAAAAGTTCGTGGTATTGCAGGTGTTGGTATAGATGGTGGCTCTGACGATGATGATGAATTATTTCAAGAAGCCAAAGAGTTGATTATTAATTCAGGTAAAGCATCAGCTTCATTTTTACAACGCAGATTATCAATCGGCTATGCTCGTGCGGCTCGTCTATTAGATATTCTTGAAGAGAGTGGAATTATTGGCCCATCAAACGGTGCAAAGCCACGGGAGATTATGGTATCTAAAGAACAGTATGAAGCCATGATCCAAGATGGAGTAGCTGGTGCGCGGTTACACGATCAAGCCACAGCTCAAGCACCTGATAATTATTTAGGTGATGACGAGAGTGAAAGCGGTGATGAAAATAGTGATGATGAAATCACTGATGAAGATGATGCAGAAGAAACCGAAGCACCTGATAAAAATACTGATGTCTCTGTTGAAGAAACCCCTGAATTTATGTCTGATTCCAGCCTGGAAGAAATACAAAAAGATGAGGATATTGTCCCCACTTCATCCCCAAGTAAGAAAAGTCCTAAAAAAGACATAGTTGATGAAGAAGATTCTAGTGATTTTGAAAGGTATTTTTCTCGCTAATATTAGATAAATTGATACTCTTAGGAGCGTATACGGCTACTCTCTTGACAGCGTTTAGTTATCCTGTATAATAAGGAAACATTCTATGAAGAAATATTTTACTAGTTATCAATATATAAGTGGCTAATAGCTTGACTGCTATTTTGTGTATATTAGCCGCTGACAAGCGGTTTTTTTAGTCCCAAATTGAAAAGTTGTGCTTGGCTGAGGGATCAGTAAAAGTGATTCATCAGCTCCGCAGAACCAGTTTATCGGAGCATCAGAACATTAACAACGGAATATAGAATGATTACTCAAATAATTTAATTGTAATTTTGTAAGAGTCACAAGAAAGAAAATAAGATTTAAGATTACCTACATTTTTTGAAAATAAAGATGTGGGAAAATCTCGTAAGGGTGTATGGTGGATGCCTTGACTCAAGAAGACGATGAAGGACGTAGCAGCCTGCGATAAGCCTCGGTAAGGTGGCAAGCAACCTTTGACCCGAGGATTTCCGAATGGGGAAACCTATCCTGTTGAAGACAGGATGTCCGCTCGCTGAACACATAGGCGAGTGAGACGATTACCCGGTGAACTGAAACATCTTAGTAGCCGGAGGAAAAGAGAACAATTTGATCTTTTATCAACGTTGGCGACCTTTCGCCGATTTTGATAAGAGATTGCGATTCCCTAAGTAGTGGCGAGCGAAAAGGGAGCAGCCCAAACCATTAGAACTACGTATATGTTTTTCACTTTTGTGAAACATGTATACAGAAGGAATTAGGTCCATATGTTTTAGCGGTGTAGCAAGATGGTCGTGCTTACTACCTAATGCGGTAAGGTAGCGATGGATTTTATTAGCTGAAGTGAGCTGGAAAGCTCAGCCAGAGACGGTGATAGCCCCGTAAGCGAAAATAATTTCCTCGTTATGATGACATATTCTTAAGTATTGCGAGACTCGTGAAATCTCGTGAGAAACCGGGTCGACTATGACCCAAGGCTAAATACTTCTTGAGATCGATAGTGAACTAGTACCGTGAGGGAAAGGTGAAAAGCATCCCGGTAAGGGAGATGAAATAGTATCTGAAACCATATACTTACAAGCAGTCGGAGCCCAGTTTACTGGGTGACGGCGTGCCTATTGAAGAATGAGCCAACGAGTTTGTTGTATGCGGCTTGATTAATTTGCTTAAAGCAAAGAAGTCACAGTGAAAGCGAGGGTTAATAGCCCGTACTCTTACTTATTAGAAATGGTAATGAATATTCTGCGCAAGCAAAGTATTTTGTTGCCTTTCTAATATGTAAGAAGGTCGCATGCACAAGACCCGAAGCCGGGTGATCTAACCATGGCCAGGTTGAACCCTGACGAAAGTCAGGGGGAGGACCGAACCCGTAAGTCGTGCAACACTTTGGGATGAGTTGTGGTTAGCGGAGAAATTCCAATCGAACTCGGCAATAGCTGGTTCTCCTCGAAATAGCTTTAGGGCTAGCCTCGAGCGCTGAACGTAGGGGGTAGAGCACTGAATGGAAACGGGCCGCAAGGTACCGTTTTCAACCAAACTCCGAATACCTACGCGTGCAGCTCGGGAGTCAGACTATGGGCGCTAAGGTCCATTAGTCTAAAGGGAAACAGCCCAGATCGCCGTCTAAGGTCCCTAAATATAAACTAAGTGTAAAAGGTGGTGTCGTGACTGCGACAACTAGGAGGTTGGCTTAGAAGCAGCCATCCTTTAAAGATAGCGTAATAGCTCACTAGTCTAGTCGTCTCGCGCCGAAAATGTACCGGGGCTAAGTTTATTACCGAAGACGCGAACTTATCACATTAGTGATAATTGGTAGAGGAGCATTCTAAAACTGCTGAAGTCGTGATGTGAGTCATGGTGGAGGTTTTAGAAGAGAGAATGTTGGCATAAGTAGCAAAAAGGCAGGTGAAAACCCTGCCCACCGAAAATCTAAGGGTTCCTGGGCAACGCAAATCGACCCAGGGTGAGTCGGTCCTAAGGCGAGGCTGCTGTAGTGGCAGCGTAGTCGATGGATGAGCTGGTTAATATTCCAGCACTACTGTAATTTTCCGATGGGGGGACAAAGTTTTGAGGTTCAAGCGTTTCTATGGTATGAACGTCGCTTGCTATAAGGGCTGATCTAGGCAAATCCGGATCACTAGTCCAAGTAGTCGGCGGGAGACAAAGTCTTCGGACAGCGTCAACTTGAGCGGAGAGATTTTCAAGAAAAACCTCTAGGGCTAAGGTTACAGTAACCGTACCGCAAACCGACACAGGTAGATGAGGCGAGGAGCCTCAGGTGTACGAGAGAACCCTCGTTAAGGAACTCGGCAAAACAGCGGTCGTAAGTTAGCAATAAGACCTGCCCGGAGCAATCCGGGCCGCAGCGAAAGATTCCAAGTGACTGTTTAGCAAAAACACAGCTCCCTGCTAACTCGCAAGAGGATGTATAGGGGGTGATGCCTGGCCAGTGTCCGAACGTTAAGAGGAGAGGTCAACCATCTTCGGATGGTGAAGCTTTGAATTGAAGCGCGGATGAACGCCGGCCGTAACTATAACGGTCCTAAGGTAGCGAAATTCCTTGTCGGGTAAACATGTCGGACTCTGTATTTTACAGAGACATAACTTGCCCGAAAACGCAGTGATGCGTTCAAGAAAACTGACTCATAACGGTGAAACTCCTACTTGTAAAAGAGGACAATACCGTGGGAACCCTAATGGGACCCGTAACGACTGAATCGAAAGATGAGGCTTCTTCACAGAAGCAACACGTCAGCTCTTGTTAGAAAAAATCATCCACGGAGAAATAACTAAAATATATGGATATAAACTCATATATAACAGGTTTTGTTGATGGAGAAGGTTGTTTCTTGGTTTCGTTTTCTCTTCGGAGTAAAATGAAATTAGGAATAGAAGTAAGACCAAGCTTTTCCGTTAGTCAACATAAACGTAGTCAAGATATTATTCTCTTTCTTCAACGATTTTTTCGTTGTGGAGGAGTAAGGTTCTCCAATAAAGATCAAAACTATAAATTTGAAGTGAGAAATATCACTGAGTTAGTGAAAATAATTATTCCTCATTTTAAGAAGTATCCTTTGATGACCTCTAAAAAAGATGAATTTGAACGATTCGCAAAGATTTGTGAATTAATTTATTCAAATCATCATCTTTCAAAAGCAGGTTTAGAAGAAATACTTATGTTAAGTGAAAAACTAAACATCGATGGTAACAAGAAGTACCGTCGAACTGATCTCCTAAAGATGATAACAAGATGAAAGTATAGTCTAATCATCATAGTAATATGATGCTAATAATGAAGTTCCGACCTGCACGAATGGCATAACAACTTGGAAACTGTCTCAACGAGGGACTCGGCGAAATTACAAGACCAGTAAAGATGCTGGTTAACCATAGTTGGACGAAAAGACCCCGTGAAGCTTTACTATAGCTTGATATTGGGTTAGGGATATATCTGTTCAGAATAGGTGGGAGCTTCGGCACCAGTGAGATACCACCCTGATGTATTCTTAATTCTTACTTTGATCCGTGAATCCGGATAGAGGACAGTATCTGGTGGGTAGTTTGTCTGGGGCGGATGCCTCCTAAAAGGTAACGGAGGCGTTTACAAAGGTTGGCTATCTCGGGATGGAAACCCGAGAGATAGTGTAAAGGCATAAGCCAGCTTTACTGCAAGACCCGCAAGTCGCGCAGTTGCGAAAGCAGAACTTAGTGATCCGACCGTACGAAATAGAACGGCGGAAGCTCATCGGATAAAAGCTACTCCGGGGATAACAGGCTAGTCACGCCCAAGCGTCCACAGCGACGGCGTGGTTCGGCACCTCGATGTCGGCTCGTCGCATCCTGGGGGTGGAGAAGCTCCCAAGGGTTGGGCTGTTCGCCCATTAAAGCGGCACGCGAGCTGGGTTCAGACCGTTTAGAAGCTAAAGTAATTTGGCTCTTGAACGCTCTGAACCCAGAGGTATAAGACATCAACAAATACGGCGGCAATATTAAGTAATTAATATTGGCATAAAAAAGCTGACTCATATCGGTGAAATCCTTAAACGTATTTCAGTTTAACCTGTCATATGTTAGGATAATACCGAGGGAAGTCACTTATGTTAAAATTAACGCAATCACAATTAGCTTATTTAGCAGGCTTCATTGATGGTGATGGTAGTATTTATGTAAGATTAAAACCAAACAGTACTTACCGGTATGGTTTTCAAATCGCTCCTTATATAATACTGTTCCAATCAGTAAAAGATGAAATAAATTTTATTAAAATTTGTAAACTGTTAAGTTGTGGCTATTTGCGAAAAAGAAAAGATGGAATTTTAGAATATACTATTGGTAGGCAAGAAGAAATTTTAACTTTAATAAATAAGATTAAACCGTACTTGATTCTTAAAAAACGTCAAGCAGATTTGATTGAACAAATATTAAAGTTGAAAGTTCAGGTTAAAAATAAAGCTGATTTTATTAAATTAATGGCTTTAGTTAATAATTTTGCAGAACTAAACTATTCTAAAAAACGTATCAAACATAAGTTGACCCCTTAGAGACTTGTTTCGAAAGAAACAGAGCGTTGAATAACGCTAAAACGTCGGCCTCCTACAAGCGTTGTAGGATGATGGTATAGTCCAATGCACTTAGTAATAAGTGAGAGAGCATGCGTAAGACAGGTCGGTCTCCTCTCCACTATGGTCGCGGAAATTTGAGAAGGCTCTTCCCTAGTACGAGAGGACCGGGAAGAACGAAGCTCTAGTGTGCCAGTTGTCCTACCAAGGGCATTGCTGGGTAGCTACCTTCGGTTAAGATAAACGCTGAAAGCATCTAAGCGTGAAGCTGTCTTCAAGATTAGATTTCATAGGTTGGTCAGAGAATATGACCTTGATAGGCTCCAGGTGTAAGTCCAGCAATGGATTCAGCCGAGGAGTACTAATAAACCATCAGATTTTCCCACAATTTTGTTTTCAACATTCTATATTCCGTTACTGTTCTGTTAGTTTAATGACACAGTCTTGGTGGTTCTTGCGAAAGGGTCACACCTGTTCTCATCCCGAACACAGTAGTTAAGCCTTTCAGCGCCGATGATACTTGGGCCGCCCAAGCCCTGGGAAAGTAGGTCGCCGCCAGGACCGTGTCATTAAACAAAAAGCCATTCATGTATGTGAGTGGCTTTTTTTGTTGACAATAATAAGTATGTATCGTAAAGTTCAGTAAAACTCTTGTTTAAAAATTAAATTAAAATAAAAATGGAAGCAAAAATCTCAAAAGATTTAAGGAATCCAAGTAATGTAATTATTGTTGCTTTCCTATATCTACTTGCCAAAAACAACAAGATAAAATGTGATCCGTATATCACAGAAGTTAAGCTAAGAATTACATATAAAGTACCTTCTCAAATTCATAAACATTTTGTTGTGGAATTAGATAATACATACATACTTAGTTTTTACTGTATCCGGGAACAAATTGGTCTTTGTCTCTGGCCGGCAGGAGGACTGTTAACAAAAGAAGGAGCGCCACCATTAATTAATTGTGAAATTAATACTTTTAACCAGTTGTTTGGTGGGCATAATTCTCATTTCTTTGAAGGATCTGAAAATATTGAACCTTTTGTGAATCAAGTTAGTAAAACTGTTAGGGTAATAAAAACAGATTCCTATAACTTTATTAACAACGATATAAAGGACGGTATAAAAATATCAAGAGATCATATAAAGTTTTTGATTGAAAATATAAATTGTTGTAAAGATCATCTTCCAGATATGATGAAATATTTTGATATTCATATCGAGAACTATCTTAAACAAAATAATAATGGTCGTTCCCCTATGTAATTGTAGCGAATACCCCATGCAGTTTATGGGGTATTTTTTTTATAGTATTTCCAGATAACATAACTTCCTCCCCCGATAACTGCAAGAGATATTAGGATAATATATATAAGTATATTTTTCTGGTTGTCTCTTTGGTGGCTAGCAAGATCAGCACTCATAGACAGATCGTTTGTTGTACTAGTTGGACCTTCAGGAGCATTGAGATGAATAATGTCATTTTGAGAACGTGGCATAACTCTAGGTGTTGTACCTGATAATTCCAAAATGCCTGTGACAGTGAGTTTATCACCTATTGCAAACGCTGTGATTGATAGTTCGCTACCCTTAGATAAATATATTTCAATATCACCAGTTTGGTCAGTTAGAATAAGACGTGGACTTTTTTTACTGGTAACTTCTCCCTCAACTTTTACTAATCGTGGATATGGTGGTTTATTAATTTCTAGACTTGTAGAATTTATTATTTCACTTGTTTCCTCCTGTCCTACAATGATAATATCTTCAGCTGTATCTGTTTTAAATCTCGGGCCAGTTTCTGTTGAGCCAAGCTCACCACTCACTTGAATTTTTTGTCCAATTACTAATTTCGGAAATAATTTTTTTGAATTGTACACTTGATATAATATATTTGAGTCTTTGACTTGAACATAAAAATATTGAGTTCCAAATGTTCCCGGCATAGAAACAACTGTGCCAGTGAGAAAGTTAGTAGAAACTCCTAAGACAGAAGAAGCAGATACTTTTTTGTTTGATAGATTAGAGGGTTTGTTTGGAAGATTACGGCTAGGTTCAGACCAACCCCAGCCAGAAGAAAATCGAGAGTAGCTTTTATTTTCAGGAGCATCGCTGTATGAAATTGTATCAACTATTTGTCCACTTGAGTTATATATAGATATAGTATCATCAGTATTACCAAGGGTAGGTAAGTATTTTCCAGAGATTGTATAGATACCACCTGCTTTAATTATTGTTTCTTCTAGAAAAGATCCTTTTTTACTTTTATTTCCAATTCGCCAATTTTTTAAATCGATATTTGTATCGCTATGATTAATAATTTCAAGCCATTCCTCACCTTCATCTTTACCGCTAGGATTAGGCAATATTTCGTTTATTTCTATATCTGAAACATATTTTATTTTTGAGTTAGTGTTAGAGATATCATTTTCATCATCACTTGTGATCATAGTAGTCACAACACTCTTTTCATCTTCTACCTCTTGGTTTTGAAAAATTTTAATTTTCTTGGCCAGAGTGGAAGTTCCAAAGGAATTATTAACTGTGAGTACAACAGTGAAAGTTCCAGCTTTAGTATATGTATGTTCTGGATATAGTTCATTACTTGTAGTGTTGTCCCCAAAGTTCCAGTTGTATGATATTGTCAAACCACCTGTTTCACTATCAGAGCTATCAAATTTAATTTTTTTTCCAGTTTCTAGTTTACCTGAAAAACTAAAGGTTGCTTTAGGAGGAAGTACTTGAATGTTATTACCATTTTCAGTTGGAACGCTAGTCCACTGCCAAATCTTGTTGATACCCATGTTATTCTCATCAACTAATATCCAACTTTGACCTTCCGTTGTTTCTTTGTAGGTAATAGTTTGATAGCTAGTTTGTTTTAAGGGTTGAAATAGTTTAATACTTGTGCCATCATTGTTTAACTTAAATTTTTCTATACCTATTAATGTAATGTATTGTTTGCCTTCAATAAAAGTTCCTAGTGGAAATTCATATACATATTGTTTATCATCAATTTCCAGTCTCCAGCCATCAAGTCTGACAGTTCGTTCACCAGAATTATATAGTTCAATAAATTCTTTTTGAGTAGCTTGATCATCAATACCAACCGGATTTGGAAAAATCTCAGTAATTAATATTTCTTGACTATAGTCATAGTTGTCTTCGGTTTCTTCGGCGGCTGTTTCGACTGGTAGAGGGGTAATAATATTATTTTGACCTTTGGTTACTGTTGAAGTAACAGCATAATCAAGACTATCATTTTCAGAAATAGTATTTTCTGAAATAAGAGCTACACTAAATGGATCACTTGTCATCGGAGCGTTATCTCTTGTATCGCCATCATCCCAAGATCCATAGCTTATTTGATTAATAATTACGCCATTTTTATTTTTAAGAACAATAATATCTCCTGTGTTATTTAAACTTCCAGTTGGTTTTTCTATCACCACAAATTTTTGATTTCCACCAATGGTGCCAGTTAGTTTGGTTTTTGAACCAGCTCCGTCTTCAATAGTCCAATCAGTTATGTTGATATCTGATGTGAGGTTAGTAAATAGTTCTATCCACTCATCTTGTCCAGTAAGTGGGTCAGCTACGAATTCATTTATTCGAATATCACCATAGTTAATGATAACCTCTGTTTGGCAGAGTGTTGAGCAACCGTCATTATTAGCAGTATTACCATCATCACATTGTTCTGTTTCTTCAATTATATTATTGCCACAAATAGTAATCGGTGGAGTAATAATGGGAGGTAATTCAATTTGACATAGAGCACTGCACCCATCGTCATTAGTATTGTTTCCATCATCACACTCTTCACTAGCTTCTAAGAGATTATTACCGCAAACTGGTACGATAATTTCCAAGTGGCATTCGTTATCGCAACCATCTCCCGGATAAATATTGCCATCATCACATGTTTCTGGTGATTCAATGAAATTATTTCCACATATATTCCAATATGAGCCGTGACTAACATGAAAGTCTAAAGCATTATTATTGCTATCTTGATTGCTAATACGTTGCAAAATTTCATTTGCTCCTGGATTTGTTGGATATGGCGATCCTTCCCAGAGTGAGTTTTGAATTGATCCCCACCCAACAGCATCAATAATTTCCCCTGTATTCTCAGTCCCATTCCTAATAGCTATTGAATTGTCATTTGATAGTGTATGAGTTGATTGAGTGTGAGCTCCGAGTAGTAGTGAGTAGTTGGAGTTTGCCCACATAAAAATAGATCCTGGGTCAAGAAAATATGAGCTAACCCATGACTTAATAGTTGTGTCAGTAGTAAGTGTTTTAGTTCTTTTAACTAATCGTAGTCCGTTAAGATCAATGATCGAAGATGATTTATTGTAGATGGTAATAAAGTCTTTATCAGTTTGACCTGTACCACCAGTAATTTGTAGACGTAATATTACTAAATCGCCAGGGCTAACTGCCTCGGCAACAAAAAAATACGACAGATAGAGAGTCGTACTTAGAAGCATACACAACACTGAACGGATAATGATCCATCCCCCTCCTGAATGTTTCATATAATTTATTTAGTTAGTAGTTTGTCTTTGAACCAATCAACCCACGGCACTGTTAATGGGTTAACCCGGTTCTGGAGGGAGAGGTAATATGTGAGCCAAGAATTAAATTGCAAGAGATCAAAACTTTGAGCCAGAGGACTTTTACCAACCGCCATATATGAATGAACTTGTATACCTTGTCGTCTCATTACTTCTTTGGATAATTCTAAACGTTTGGTAATTTTTGTGTTATAGAGATTTGATTCAAAGAATAGAGTCGTTAAGCGCTTACGGTTACTACTTGGTTTACTTAATCCTTCTAAGGCAAAGTGATTCATGTCTGAGAGAACTAAGTAGGATGCAAAGTTTTTTCCAGTTTCACACCATTGGTTACGAGCTGTTCGTAAATTACCTTCGAATATTTGTCCACCAATTAATATGGTTTCATGACCAGCTATTTTTTTTGCTAACATGTGAGCCTCGTTATTTTTTTTGCTCAACACAGTATTTTTTCGTTTAAGTTGAGATAAAATATTTTTTACTTCTTGATCTTTAATAGAAATCAATCCCAGTTTTTTGAAAATTAAAAGTAGACTGACCACCCCATAACCTAAGCCTAGTCGTGGTTGACCAGAAGGATTGGCTTTAGTTGAAAAGAAATAATGAGAGACTTTATCTTGTAGAGCAATATTACGAAGCTGATTTTCATTGTTAGAGGTAACAACGAGTATGGTAGCACCGCGACGTTTTGCAATTTTATACGCAGCTAGAGGTTCTTCAGTAGTTCCGGAATATGATGACACAATATATAATGTATTTTTTCCAACATAGGCGGGGACATCATAACCTGGCTCAATTAACAGAGGAATTTTCAATTGTTCTTTAAAAATAGCTTGCACTATGTACCCGCCTAAATTTGATCCCCCCATACCATTAATAACAATGGTATCAATATTTTTTTTTGAGAAGTTAACAACAAGATTTTTGCTATCATGTAAGACTGAACGGATTTGTTCAGGTAAATGTTGTAACGAATCTATTAAGGGTTGTGAAGATGGTGATCGTTTAAGAGCTAAGAACATAGTAAGACTGATTATAGCTTACAAAAAAGTCTGAGGCAATATCTAAAAATCTTTGGATTTCATGTTAGAAAAGTTTTGGTTATAGATTTATATATCATAATAATAAAAAATCCTTATGAGTAGTATATTTACTTATAAGGATTAAATTTTTTTATAGATATCTAACAATATTTCTACGTTATTATAATAAATAACCCCTTTTTTTCGACTGAATCTGATTTCTCCACTTTTAATAATATAGTTTTCTTTATATAAGCCCGGTATTATTTTAGTAATATACGGAGAAACAAGAATCTCACAACTATCTTTATACATAGTTTTTTCATAACTGATAATTGTATATATATTTTGGAAAATAAAGGCAATCCAATTTTTTTTATCTGGGCGTTCTTCACGGATTATTGAGTCAATTAGTATACTAAGATTTGTATCAATATACTGTGTCCCAAAATATTTTTCGTGAGGTCCGTTAGGATTATTTTGTGATTTATGGGTCACAGAATAAAGATTAATATAGAATATTTCTTTTTTCTGAGCAACTGTTGTGGAGATGGTGCATAATAAGAAAAATAATGCTATTTTTTTCATCTTGACTCTCCTTTTTAGTATTACATTTTTAAATTTTTCTTTAGTTTAGTTATTAATTAGTTTTTTGTCAATAGTGTAGAGAGGGCAATCTTAGTGTATAGTATGTTTATGATTATCTTTCTCTACGGCCCCGATGATTTTCGGGCTTTCCAAAAGATCAATGAATTACGAGAGAAATTTGCCAAAGAAATTGATCCAACTGGGTCAAGTAGTGTTTCTATTGATGGAGCTAAAACTACCCTCAAGGAAATACATGATATATATCGTCCAGCCTCTTTGTTTACGAAGAAACGTTTTATTTCTATGCGAGGTATTATGGATAATAAGCGGAAGGAGATTATTGATGAGTTAGAAGAATTTTTACATCAAGAAAAAGATAATGAAAATATATTAGTAATATATGAAGAGAAATTTATTGAGAAGAAAATTGCTGGAAAAAATTTAATCATGAAACCAGGTCCTGATGACAAACCAGCTCCGCTTAACAAGTCAGAAAAGAAATTATTTGATCGTTTAACTAAAAGTCAGTTTGTACAGTTTTTTGGAGCATTAACACCAATTGAACTTCAGAAGACATTAGCTGCGTTAGCAAAGCAAAATGGAGCTTCATTAACAGTTCCTGCAGCACAATTATTATTACGACTAATAGGCACAGATTTATGGGCACTCTCACAAGAAGTGGCAAAATTGTCTGCCTATGTATTAGGACGATCCGAAAGCAATGAATCAACAATTAGTGAGAAAGATGTTCAAGTGATGGTAAGCCAATCAGTGACTGATAGTATTTTTGCGTTAACTGATGCCTTAGGTAATCGTCAAACCGGCTTGGCAGTGAAGTTACTGCATGAACAATTAGAGAGTGGAGCACACCCTCATTACGTGTTAACAATGATTCTCTGGCAATTTAAAACTCTAGTTTCAGTTCGCCAAAGTTTAGATAGCGGTCAGCCAGTTAAAGATTTAGCTAAGTCACTTGGACTTCATCCCTATGTATTAGAAAAAAGTATTAATCAAGTTCGTAAATTTAATGTTTCTGTTCTAACCACCGCTATTAACAAATTTGTAGAATTGGATTATAAATCAAAGAGTGGCCAAGGCAAGATTGAAGAATTGTTACCAGTAGTAGTAGCTAGTATATAAATATATGAAAACGTTAATTATTGATAATCACACAAAATATCGAGCCGAATTAAGAGATTCCTTGCCGGGTTCGATTGAAGTAATTCGACGAGAAGATGTAAGCCCAATGATAACTCTTGAGAATTATGATTTATTAGTCTTATCTGGTGGTCATGGCGTCTCTTCTGTATCTCATCATCCAATTGAATATGCATTGGAGATGCAATTTGTCAGAGAAGCAAAAATTCCAATTTTAGGAATTTGTTTAGGTTCAGAAATTATTACCTATGCCTTAGGTGGAGAATTAAAGTCGTTTGAACGATTACATCAAGGTGGAGTAGAGATAACAATCACGGATCATGAGTTACTTAAAAAATTAAATTCTGAGAAAATTACTGTTTATGAATATCACCAATGGGGGACTAGTGTGTTGCCGCCTAACACAGTTGCTTGTGCTCATTCTGATCATGGTCCAGAGATAATTAAGCATACTAATAAATTAATCATTGCTATACAATTTCATCCCGAAGTAAGTCAGATACCGCAACTCTTTGATTGGATATTAGAAAGTTTCAAGATTAAAAAATAAGGGTCTGGCCCTTATTTTTTTACTGCCTTACTCATGGCATTTAATTTCTTGTGAAGTCGAGATTTTTTTCGGTCTCGTGTGTTCTTTTTGATAAGTCCGGTCTTGGCAGCTTTATCAATGGCGATCATAGTTTCCTTTAAAAGATCTTTGGCACTGTCTTCGCCAGCTGAAATAGCTTTCTTAGTTTTTTTGGTCAAAAGGTTAATCTTGTCTTTGACTTTTGCATTCTTAACCGCTCGTTTGATACTCTTTCGGAGTTCTTTAGCAGCTGATTTTTTATTAGGCATACCTGAATAAGTTATTAATAATATGAGACAATATTAGCATTGTTAGCTAAAAAAGTAAAGGCGAGAATTGACAGTCTTTGATTTATAGAGTATAAAGGAGAAGCTATAAAAAATCTATGGAACCACTAGCCCAAGAAATCTTTGAATTAGTAATGGTGAAACTGCGTGAGCAGGCGGCTTATACCCGTGATGCCTATAAGCAACTTGTTGAGGAAACAATTGATTATTTTAATGAACGAGGCAAGATTGATGAAGATGAGAATGTGGCTTTTATTGAAGATCAATTAATGAATATGTGGGAGCAGGTTGAGACTGAGTTAGGGGAGGAATAATTCTAACGTAGATAATAAAAAAAGCTGGGTAACCAGCTTTTTTTATTTTGATTAATATTATTTAATTCCCAATTCTTTCTTTCGGGCTTGAGCTTTATCAAGGGTAGTCTTTCTGATTCTAATATTTAATGGGGTAACTTCTACTAGTTCGTCATCTCCAATGTATTCAAGTGACTCTTCTAGGTCCATGGTTTTTGGTGCTTTAAAGTGCTCACTAACACCTTCGCCTTTGGAACGCATATTTGAAAGTTGTTTAGCTTTGCAGATGTTTACTTCAATATCTTCACCACGAGAGTTCTGGCCAATAACTTGTCCTTTGTAGACTGGAATACCAGGTCCAAAGAATAATGTACCTCGACCCTGAACGTTTAATAGTCCATATAAGTTAGAAGTACCAGTTTCAAAAGCAACGAGTGAACCACGATCACGTTCTGGCCAACTGGCACTATCTTCTCGGTAATCAAGGAAGCTGGCGTTAATTAACCCAAGACCGCGGGTGTCAGAAAGAAACTCTGAGCGATAGCCAAATAAGCCACGTGTTGGCATAACAAATTCCAAAAATACGGTACCACCTTCTTTACGCATATCTTTCATTTCAGCATGACGGCTACCAAGTTTTTGAATGACTGAACCTGACCACTCTTCTGGCACTTCAATAAAGACTTGTTCAAATGGAACCTGAGTACGGCCTTCAACTTTTTTGACAATAACTTGAGGACGAGAAACTTGAAATTCAAAACCCTCACGTCGCAAGCGTTCAATTAAAATGGCTAAGTGTAATTCACCTCGTCCAGATACCATCCAACCGCCAGAAGAATGATCTTCAACTCGTAACGCCATATCATTTTCTAACTCATTCATTAATCGTTCACGGATTTGCCGTGAGGTAGAAAACTTACCTTCTTTGCCAGCAAAGGGAGAATCATTAACAGTGAAGACCATCTGCACAGTTGGTTCTTCAATTGTTAAGACAGGCAGAGCAACTGGTGAAGCAGGATCAGCAATTGTTTCACCAATGTTAATGTCAGCAATACCGGAAATAGCAATGATGTCACCAACGTTAGCCGTGTCTGTATCAATACGTTCTAATCCTTGATACGTCATGAGTGATACCAAGCGGTGATTAGATGTTGTACCATCATGCTTAATACGAGTAATTTGTTGTCCCATTTTAATAGCCCCGTTAAAAAGAATACCGGTAGCAAGACGGCCTTTAAATGAATCACCAGAAATTGTTGTTACTAACATCTGTAATGGTTTGCTTGCATCACCAACTGGTTCTGGAATATGTTTAAGTATCATATCAAAAACTGGAGTAATATCTTTCATTTCACTTAAGTTATCAGATTCACCTGCCAACCCGTTTTTAGCTGAAGCGTAGACAATTGGAAAATCAATAATTTCATCACTGGCTCCGAGTTCAACAAATAAATCAAATGTTTTGTTCAACGCAAAATCAGTTCGAGCTCCTGGTTTATCAATTTTGTTAACTACCACAATAACACGTAAACCTAAAGCTAAGGCTTTCTTTAATACAAAGCGAGTTTGTGGCATTGGGCCTTCTTTGGCGTCTATTAGTAATAGACAACCATCAGCCATTTTCAAAACACGCTCTACCTCACCACCAAAGTCAGCGTGACCAGGTGTATCAATAATATTAATTTTTGTTCCCTTGTAAACTACAGAAGCATTTTTAGAAAAAATAGTAATTCCACGTTCACGCTCTAGTTCATTAGAGTCCATGATTAGGGTTGAATCAGCTGTTTCTTTATTTAGTCTAGTTTCTGATTGTTTAAGCAACGCATCAACCAAGGTTGTTTTACCGTGGTCAACGTGAGCGATAATAGCGATGTTTCGGAGGTTTTTCATATAAAAAAGCTGCCAATCAGGCAGCACATAATCGTAAAGCCAATACAATATTTATAGCAAATACCAAGAGATTTGTCAAAGATTAGCTTAATATATCTTGACTTTTATAGAATTACTTGGTTTAATTGGGAAACAAAAAATTCATTAATTCTGTTAATTAAAAAGGAGAAGGGAAAATGATCTTACAGAAGAATGGCACATCTATTAAATGGAGTATGGAAAAAGGGGATCATTCTAAACTTTTAATAGAAGGTCAAAAAATTGAAGTAAACCATAGTTATAATTCAAAAATTGTTCTTTCGGTCTTACCTGAAGATAACAAAGAAAGAATACCAAATGAATACGATAAAGAATCACGTACTTTCTTTCTTTATCTTTGGAAATGGGATGTCCCATGTACTGGAAGTAGTCCTTATTCAACTCCATTACCAAGTAATGATCAAAAGTTAGAGAGTTTTCAGCTTATTTCTACTTTTGAAGTAAGTGGGAAAGATCTTACTACAATGTACAATGACTTTCATAAAAAAAGTAAATCACCAGTTGTTCGTATTCGTAGATGGGAGAAATCGGCGTATATATAAAAAATGTCTAACTGAAAATTGTAAAATCCAGCAGATTAATAAATGCTGGATTTTTTATTTCTATTATTTTATACCAACCACAACAAAATTATTATTCCAATAATTATCCGATACCAACCAAAAGCAGTGAAGGAGTGCTTCTCTATATATTTTAAAAAGAAACGAACGGCAAGTAAGGCCGTGATAAAAGCAGAAACAAATCCAACTCCTAACAATGTCCATTCTGAGTTATTAAAACTAAAATCATTTTTTAGTAAATCAAGTCCACTGGCTGCAGCCATTGTTGGAATTGCTAGTAAGAAAGAAAATTCCACAATTGTTTTTCGATCAATGCCTAATGACTGACCACCGATAATAGTGGCACCGGCTCTTGAAACTCCGGGAATAATTGCGAGTGCTTGGAAAAGTCCAATTTTAAAAGCACGAAGATAAGAGATAGATTTCTCAGTTTTTTTAGAAGCACGAGTGTGCTCAAACATAATCATAATAATACCTCCAACAATTAACGCGCAAGCAGCAATTTGTATATTTCCTAGTAAATTATTTTTTACTAGCGGATATAAGAAAAAGCCAATGAGAGCTGTAGGAATAAAAGCTACTATTATTTTTAATAACGTCGGACGATCTAAAAATAAACGACGAATATATAATAATAGAACAGCTAAGATTGCTCCGAGTTGAATAATAATGTCAAAGCTTTTCACAAAGTCAGTGATAGGTAACTTTAATAACTGATTAACAATCATTAAATGAGCAGTTGAAGAGATTGGTAAAAATTCTGTGAGTCCTTCAACAATTCCTAAGATACATGCCTGCAAAATATTCATACGCAATATGTTATACTTTTAGTATATCAATAAATTACTTTCATGCCTAAAGTATCCTCCACTAAACGAAGTCCTCTTAAGTCTTTTCCTAAGTTAATATCATTCTCAAAAATTATTGGACCAAGTTTTATTATTTTAGCTTTTGGTCTTGGTTCCGGAGAGCTCATATTATGGCCCTATCTAACAGCTAATTATGGCTTAGGAATTGTCTGGGCAGCGTTACTTGGTTTAACCTGTCAATATTTCATAAACATGGAAATTGAACGATATGCCTTAGTACGCGGTGAAAGCGTTTTTGTTGGATTAAACAGACATCTTCCTAGGGCAGCATATTGGTTTATTATTTCAACTTTTATTGGTTTTGGTTTACCTGGCATAATAGCAGCCGCAGCTCAAAGTCTTGCCTATGCTTTTGGTATGGAAGAATATAAATGGTTGGCAATTGGGTTGTTACTATTATTTGGTATTTTTTTAAGTGCCGGTACTACAGTCTATACCATTATGGAACGACTAACAAAAATAGTTATTCTAGTGGCTGTCCCAATTTTATTATTTTTAGTAATTCTTGTAGTTCGTGGTGAACATATAATGGAATTTTGGCAGGGTCTTCGAGGTATAGGCCATAATTATGCTTTTATTCCCAGTGGTATTAGTTTGGCTACTTTTTTAGCAGCTTTTGCTTATTCAGGTGCCGGTGGAAATTTGAATTTAGCTCAATCAATTTATATAAAAGAAAAAGGGTATGGTATGGGAGCGTATAGTCATAAAATTAGTGGATTATTTCGACACGGACATATTGATTCTTCGGTTTCTTTACAAGGTGAACACTTTGAAACAAACAAAGAAAATATTCGACGTTTTAAAAGTTGGTGGAAGAGTATTAATTTAGAACATGCTTTAGTGTTTGGTGTCTTAGGATTTATTGCTATGGCACTCTTTATGATTCTTTCCTATAGTACAACCTTTGGTGTAGCTGATAATCAACAAGGAATTGCTTTTATTAAAAACCAAAGTCAGCATATTGCTTTAGTGCTTGGCTTACCATTTGGTACATTGTTATTAGTTTTGATTGGATTATTATTATCTCAAACTCAATTAGGAATTCTTGACTCAAGCTCACGAATTATGGCTGAGAATGCCGCGCTGAAGCAAATGGAAAATAAACATATAAAGAAAGTTCATTTAAGTAGAATTTATTCAATTTTTCTTTGGTCACAAATTGTCTTTGGTGTTATTCTATTCCTTTTTGATTTTAAAGAACCAAAACAATTAATTGTGTTAGGAGCAGTTATTAATGCCTGGGCCATGATTATTCATATTGCGTTAGTCTTTTATTTAAATCATAAAGAGTTAGAAAAAGAATTTCGTCCAGCAATCTGGCGTAAGGTTGTTATGGTAATAATATTTACAATCTTTTTGAGTTTTGGAACGGTAACGATTTGGAGTAATCTTTAAATATTATATGAATAATTATTATCTTACATCGGTCTTAGCTGGAGTTTTTTTTGGGCTCTGGCCATTACTACTAAACAGAAGCGGGTTTAATGGTAACTTTGCATCAGTTATATTTGCTGGTATTGGTTTTATTTTTATTCTAGCTGTCTCTATTCTTACCGGAAGTATGCACTCTTCATCTCATCCCAATTGGTACATGGTGGTGGCCGCGGGCATAGCTAGTGCTTCAGGGGTATTACTTTTAAATAGTGTGTTAGCTAAAGTTTCACCGGCAAATGTGAGTACTATTTTTGTTTTAATGTTGATAGTACAGATTTCTATCCCTGCTATTTATCAAGTGATAATAAGCGGCAGTTTGTCTTTTCAGAAGGCTCTAGGTTTTATCTTGGCAGCTATTACTGCTTGGTTACTCTTGAAAGCATAATTCTGTTTTCTATTTTAGTTACTGCGTAGAAATGTCTAGTAAAATAACCTACATTGACATCAGAATAAAAATAATATAAATTAATAAAAAATTATTTTAAATTTTAAAAAAAGGAATATTTGAAAGGAGAGTAGTAAATGGTACATTTAATAATATTTCTCGTTTATTTAGTAATAATCGTTTTGTTATTCTTGTTCATTATCGATAATGAAAGAAAGCTAGAGAAAAAAACTGCTTATGCTGAACTATCTATTTTACCTTTGTCTATTATAATGGTATTTATAGCATATTGGCAGGAAGTGTATCTTTATAACATTATTTTTGTAATTCTTTTCCTTACTGTTTATTGTTTCTTGGTATACCTAAGTATCCGTGCTTGTATAAAGGGATACAAACGGTTAAGAGAAATAAAACAAAGAGAGTCTGGGAAAGTTAAGATTTCCGCGATACAATAAGTTAACCGTAAAAAGTTTTTAAAAAATGATACTTATGATAATAAAGAGATAAGGTTAGCTTGTGTAACTTTCTACTAGGATTCTTAATCCTTATTAAAGTAGAAGAAGAAAAAGCTATCGCTTATAGACTTGATGTCGAAGCCTCTGAAATATAGAGGCTTCTTTTTATTGATTTTTATCTGTTTTAATGGCATAATCCTTACAGATTATTATTTAATTTTTTATGTCAGGACACTCCAAATGGGCGACTACCAAACGAGCTAAAGCTGTAGTTGATGCTAAGCGAGGTACTATTTTTACCAAGGTCAGTAATTTGATTTCTATTGCTGCTCGTAAAGGAGGCGATCCTGAAACTAATTTTCAGTTACGTTTAGCTATTGATAAAGCTCGTGAAGCTAATATGCCTAAAGATAATATAGAAAGAGCTGTTAAAAGAGGAACTGGTGAAGGCGGCGGCGGACCAATTGAAGAGTTAGTCTATGAAGGTATCGGCCCAGCTCAGTCACAATTTATTATCAGAGTCTTAACTGATAGTCGAAATCGAGCAGCTGCTACGGTACGTCATACCTTTTCAAAGTTTGGAGGATCACTTGGGGCTGTGATGTGGAATTTTGATTTAAAGGGAGTTTTGATGATCAGCAAAGCTACCTGGGAAGCTACTAAACTAGATTGGGATGAATTTCTGTTGGAAGGTATTGATGTTGGTTTAGAAGATGGGATTATAGAAGAAGAAGGAGCAATTATATATACAAAACCAGATCATTTTGCTCAGGTCAAAAAATGGTTGGAAGACAAACATATACCAACAGCTTCAGCCGAGATTGAATATGTAGCAAAAGAAAAAATTACATTATCTGACAGTGACCGAGAAAAAGTTGATGGTTTTATTGAAGCTTTAGAAGCTGATGAAGATGTTAGTGATTACTATAGTAATATAAATTAATTAGATGGCTATCATAATTGGTTTTGATCCAGGTGTAGCCGATACTGGTTTTGGTGTTATCAATGATGAAGCAGGGAAGCTAATTTGTTTAGAATATGGCTCCATAAAA
This sequence comes from uncultured Gammaproteobacteria bacterium, assembly GCA_964540895.1. Lineage (GTDB taxonomy): Bacteria > Patescibacteriota > Patescibacteriia > Patescibacteriales > Patescibacteriaceae > Patescibacterium. The sequence continues at coordinate 122,688 of CAZIOP010000002.1, forward strand.
ACAGCAGCTAAGTTACCATTACCAGAACGATTAGTAATAATTCATAATGCAGTTCAGAAATTATTAAAAAAATATTCGCCTGACCTAGTTTCAATCGAACAACTTTTTTTCTCAAAGAATGTAAAAACAGCTATGGCTGTTGGTCAAGCTCGTGGTGTTGTATTACTTGCTTGTCAGCAAGCAGGAATAAACATCGTTGAGTTTACTCCTAATCAAGTTAAGCAAGCAGTATCTTCATATGGGGGAGCAGCCAAGGAACAAGTTCAACGCATGGTACAACTTCTTTTAAAGTTGAAAAATATTCCCGAACCCGATGATGCAGCCGATGCGTTAGCGATAGCGATTTGCGGAAGTGGAAATAAGTATTAAGCAGAGAATAAAAAAATAATTTTTATTTTGTGTACACAAATTGTGTTCATTTTCATTGACTTTTGTGAAAAAATGTGCTAAACTGTATTTATATACGTGAAAATGCGAATTAATATTTATTAAAGCAAAAAGCTTTAATAAATAAAAAAACAAAAACAAAAATCGATTATGTCTTTTGCATCATCACAATTTTATTCTCATTCAGTGAGCTGGAAGTCATATCAGTTACTGAAAAAGAAAGCAATGGAGCAGGAGCTCAGCTGGTCTGGGCTTATTATCAGTATGTCCATTGCTTTTTTTATTGTCGCTGGTTGTGCGACAACTCTAAGAATGGTGGCTAATTCTTTTGAAGCCAAACAAACCGTTGAGTTAGAACATCAGAATGAACAGGTAATTGAATGGCCTAACATGGCTCGTTCAATACTTGGTATCAAAACCACGCAAGCTGCTACTGTGCGTTATCAAGCATCGGTGACTAAATCGACTGAGTTTATTAATGCCACACCCGGTCAAGAAATTTCCCTAACTATTAATTTCAAAAATACCGGTACGGATACATGGAAAGCAAGTGAAGCAAGTTTTGAAACTGGTCCTTATTTAAAAACACAGTCATTAGTTAAAACAGATGTTTGGAAGAAATTTTATGAACCAGTTAAATTATCACGTGATGTAAAGCCAGGTCAGTCAATTTCTATAACTTTCCCAGCTCGAGCACCTTCTAATATACAAGAAACCATCCAAGAAAATTTTCAATTAGTAACAGCAGAGCGACCAATACCAGGTTCACTGGTACGTTTTTTTATCACCATTTCTTCTCCTAAAACTCCCGTTTCCCTACCCGCTACCTCGGTTATCGCCGGGGTAGCGAGTGCTAGTGTGCCTATAATAAATGATGGAGCTAAGTATTGTGTGGCCACTGTAGCTGATAATTCAGCTGACTATAGTAATTGTAATACCAATAAGAACGAAACAAGTGTTGGTGATGGACTTAGTTCCACTGTTTTGTTCGCGACCTCTCCTATATTGAGGGTGGGTCTATTTGCTGGTACTACCCCACAACGTATAACAGTTGATCAAATGTTTGATGTATATGATAGTGGTCAGGTATTGTTTTCTGACATGCCAGCTGGAACAATAGTAACTGTTGGTTACAATCAAGTTACAAAGCAATATAGTGTGGTTGCCCCTGCTTTAACTCGATTCTCAGTTAATCCAATTCGTATTGTCCCAAAAACGAAAACAGGTATTGTAACTATGCTTGATTATCGGTTAAATCAAAAATCGCCTGATAATCGTTTTAGAAATATTATTGAATATCGTTACAGTGAGGCTAATAAAACTTCTTGGGTTATTAATGAACTGGGAATAGAAGATTATTTAAAAGGGTTAGCAGAAACTTCTAATTCTTCGCCAATAGAATTTCAAAAAGTTATGGCGACAGCCGCTCGTAGCTATGCCTTGTATCATTATATGCGTGGTGTAAACAATGGTTTAACTAATGCCTCTACAAAACATGCCACCAAGGGTTTTCATATTGATTCTGAATATGATCAAGTTTATCGTGGGTATAACTCAGAACTACGATTACCTACCTTAGCACAAGCAGTTGAAACAACTCGTGGAGCAGTAGTAACTTTTGAAAATAAGCCAGTTATCACACCATATTTTTCTAATTCAGATGGACGAACTCGTGATTGGACTGAAGTCTGGGGTGGGACAGCTATGGCGTGGTTAAAGAGTGTAGTAGTTTCACAAGATATTGGTAAAGCATTATTTGGTCATGGTGTTGGTTTATCAGCTCGAGGAGCTTTAGTAATGGTTAATGAAGGCCAGAATTGGCAGAATATTCTAAAGTATTTCTATTCTGGTACTGAAATAAAGAAAATTTATTAAAATTAATAATTAATTTCAAATATATGAATGAAAAAATAGAAGAGATAGGTAAACCTATTTCAAAAGAAGAATTAGAGTCCGATAAAACTATTGATCTGGCGCACAGAAATGTCACTGAGATTTATGATATGAATGATCTTAATTTAATAGAGACACCTGAACAAGTAGACAATAGACTGATGAATAAAGTTTTAGGTGAGTCTAAAGATGGTTGGCACACTATGGACTTAAAAGAAGAGGAAGAAAAAGCAGAAGCTGAAAAACATTAAAAGACTGTGAGATAGTAATTTAAAAATTGAATATATAGCACTAAATTAACCGCCCCGGCGGTTATTTTTATTATTGAAAAAAATACAGTATACTGAAAAGACAGTATGCATTTAGAAAAACTAGAGATTCAAGGTTTTAAATCATTTGCCACAAAAAATACGCTTGTTTTTCCCGGCCTGGTAGAAGGGAATAGACGGGGTTTAACCGCTGTCGTGGGTCCTAATGGGTCAGGCAAGTCCAATATTGCTGACGCAGTCCGTTGGGCTTTAGGAGAACAGAGTATGAAAACACTTCGGGGTAAAAAGTCCGAAGATGTTATTTTTTCTGGGTCTGACAAAAAAGGTAAACTGGGCATGGCCGAGGTATCGTTGTTTTTAAATAACAGTGATGGCAAGACACCTATTGATTATTCTGAAGTAGTGTTAACTCGTCGGCTATACCGTGATGGTGAAAGTGAATATTTAATTAATAATGCTAAGGCTCGTTTACTTGATGTTCAAATGTTGCTTGCCAAGGCTAATGTTGGTCAGAAAACCTACAGTGTTATTGGCCAAGGTATGGTGGAAGGATTTTTAAACACGTCATTATCAGAACGTAAGGAATTCTTTGATGAAGCAACTGGCGTAAAACAATTTCAAATTAAACGTGATGACTCATTAAACAAATTACGAGCTAGTTTAGAAAATTTAGGACAAGCTGAAATGTTGTTAGGCGAAATTGAACCTCGTTTAGCTCATTTAACTCGTCAGGTAGGTCGTTTAAAGAAGCGTGGCGAAGTAGAAGGAGAATTGCGAGAATTGCAATTAGCCTACTATCGTACTGTTTGGCATGAAATTAATGACCGTTTTAAGAACGCTAATGAAAAATTGTTAGATTTAGAAAAAACTAAAGGCGCTAAAGACAAAAAATTAGCTACTCTTAACGCTGAACTTGTTTCCTTGCAAAGACAATCTGGAGCAAACCAAGAATTTGATCGTTTACAAGTAGAATTAACAGCCAAGCAATCAGCTAAAGAAAAAGTAATGGCCGAACTAGCAAAAATTGATGCTCGTTTAGAGTTAAAGTTTGAGAGCGAAGGTAAATTTGATTTATCGTTTTTTAAACGACGAGCTACTGAATTAGAACGAGAAGAAACAAGATTATTATCTGAGATCGAAAGTTTAGAAAAGTCAGTTACCGAACACACCAACGAGGTCAAGAAGCTAGAAGCTGAACGAAGTCATTTAACTAAAGAAATCGAAAGCCTACATCAGTCCCTGGGAGAAGAAAGTGGCCCACAATCTGATAGTCGGATTGATGACTTAAAGAAGAGATTGAAAAAGTCAGTAGAATTATTAGAAACAGCTGAGCAATTAGATGATATTACTGGTATTAAATTTGCTTTGAGAGATATTAGAAAAGAATTAACAGAACTACATGAGTTAGCTGTTAGTTTTGGTGTTTCGCTTTCTAAGCAAACTCAATCATCTCTGCTATCAATCACTAATCAAAAAGAGACAATTCTTGAGCAATTACGTTTATCAAGTCAGGCTTTAACTATTGCTGAGGAACGACTACGATTATCAAAAACTAGTCTTGTCGAGATTAAAAAAGAAAAGACTTCAACTACTAGTAAGCTAAAAGCTGACGGTGGAGATACCTCATCCTCTGAACGAAAAGGCATAGAAAAAAGTATTGATACAGTTGAAGTAGAAATAAAACAAATTAAAGATAAGCTAGGACGTTTTACCTCTGACCAAGAAGAACAACGTCAAAAATTATTTGCCCTACAAAATGAAAATCAAACACTACAAACAGAAGTTAATCGACTAACTAGTGAATTGAATGATAGTAAAATAGAATCTACTCGTCAGGAAACTAAGTTAGAAGATTTAGAAGTAGAGATAAGACAAAATCTAGGTGGTTTAAAAGAAGTACGTGATAATAGACAATCTAATGAAATTGATCGCTTTGCAGTTCAAGAAAAAATTACTCAGCTTAAACGACAATTAGATTTAATTGGGGGAATTGATCCAGAAATTGAACAAGAATATATTACTACTAAAGAACGTCATGACTTTTTATCTAATCAAGTTAGTGATTTATTAGCTACCGGAGAATCTTTGGAAACTGTTATTGAAGAATTAGACGCCACTATTAAAGAGCGATTTGATAAAGAGTTTAAAGTTATTTCTCAAAAGTTTGAGGAATATTTCAAAATCTTATTTAGTGGTGGAACAGCCAAGATTTTAAAAGTTATGACTGATGAAGAAGATTCTGCTATTGAATCAAATGATGGGAAACAGCCATTGCCTAAGGCAAGTGATAACAAAGAAGAAGTTATAACAGTAGTTGGTGCTAAATTAAAACGAATTAAATTTTTGCAAAAATATAATGCCACAGGTCTTGCTGGCATTGAAATCCAAGCTACCCCGCCTGGCAAAAAAATTAAATCAATTACTATGCTATCTGGTGGGGAACGAGCATTGACTGCTATCGCTTTAATTTGTGCCATTATCAGTGCTAATCCTTCCCCGTTTGTTATGCTAGATGAAGTTGATGCAGCCCTAGATGAAGCTAATTCAGAACGACTAGCCAAGATTTTAGATGACCTTTCTCATAAGACGCAGTTTATAGTTATTACTCACAATCGTGCTTCAATGTTACGAGCTGCTGTGCTATATGGTGTTGCTATGCAGGATGATGGAGTATCAAAGTTATTGAGTATTAAATTGGAAGAGGCAAAGTATCGAAGCTAATAATTTTCTATGCCAAATATAGAAATAGAAGCAAGATTTTTGGAGATAAATAAAGAAGATTTAGTTAATAGATTATTAAAATTAGGTGCTATCGATTGTGGTGAACAAACACTTGAAGAAGTAATTTTTTATGATAAAGATTTGAAGTGGCGAGATGTTGAGAATAAGTTTATACGTTTAAGAAAAAATAAGAATAAAGTTGTTTTAACATATAAGCAGCATATTTCTCACGCCATTGATGGCTCCGAAGAAATTGAATTTGAAATTGAGAGTCTAGAAAAGGGTATTAATTTTTTAAATAAAATTGATTTATTGGAAGCGAGGCACCAAGAAAAAAAACGACATACATTTACGTTTAATGATATAACTATAGATATAGATACATGGCCCAGAATTCCTACTTATGTTGAATTAGAAGCTGATAGCGAAGAAAAAATAAAAGAGATGGCTGCTTTGTTAGAGCTTGACTGGTCTCAGGCAAATTTTGAAAATGCTGGTTACATTATTGAGAATCGTTACCACATTCCTGTCCTCTCTTTAAAATGGTTTACGTTTGATAAATTTGAGTAAAGTTATTTCTATATGAAAAAATCAGAAATCAGAAAAGATTATTTACTAGATCGATATGTTATTATTGCACCAAAACGATCTAAGCGTCCGGAGCAGATGAAACAGACTTCTTTAGTAACAAGCAAGGATAGTCCGTTTACTTCTAATAATTTGGATAAAAAGCGAATTATTGATTCATTAGGTAAGGGCTCGGAAAAAGTGGTAGTTATTAATAATTTATTTCCAGCAGTTACTTTAAAAAATAAACGGGCCTACGGAGTTCAAGAAGTAATCATTGATACACCTGATCCAACTTTGCGACAACCAGATTTTTCACTCCAACATTTAGTTAGATTACTAACGATGTGTGCTAGAAGAGTTAGAACTTTAATGAAGTTACCAAAGATTAATTATATTTTATGTTTAAAGAATGAAGGAGCTGCTGCTGGAGCGTCAATTCAACATGAGCATTCACAAATTTTTGCTACTAGTTTTGTTTCCCCGGGAATTAAAGCAGAAGCTGAGAAAGCCAAAGAATATTTTCATACGCATGGCGCTAGTTTCTATAGTAATCTAATAAAGAAAGAAATGAAGTCAGCTAGACGAGTGTATGAAGATAAGTACATAGCTGCCTTTACGCCTTATGCTAGCGTGTTTGAGTATGAGATATGGATTTTTAGTAAACGGGCAGTCGATAATATTTCGGCTTTGAATAAACAAGAAATTATTTCATTAGCCAAAATGTTACAAAAGATATTAGGAAAATTAAAAAAACTAGGGCTAGCCTATAATTATTTATCTCGTCAGATTGTTTCTGATAAGCATCAGCATTTTTGCTTAAAAATAGAACCCCGAGGGAGTGTATGGGGACCAGTAGAATTAGACTCTGGATTATTTATTAATTCAGTTACTCCAGAGGATGCAGCAAAGTATTACCGATCTAAGTAATTTATTTAATATTAGCCATTAAATAAGCCGTATATCTGGCTTGGGTTAGGCCTTGACACCATTTTCAAAATACCCTATTATTATTCTTACTGATTATCTAAATAATATTTCGCCTCATGGCTGAGCCGAAACAGTAATCGGATCGAACAACTTGAAAACACGTAAAGAAGAAACAGTGACGAAAACCCTGGTGTTTGTGTCTCTGTTTTTTCTTTCCGCAAAGAAGGAAAATTGATCGTTGACAAATGAATTTTTGTGCTAACAGGCGCTAATTAAATTCGGAAAACATTCCTTTGATCTGTTTTTCTAAACAGGTTGTTTGTTTAGTTAATCAAATTGAAAAAATTAACTGTTGGAAATACCCCAACTGAAAAAATATTACAGAGAGTTTGATCCTGGCTCAGGATGAACGCTTGCGATGTGTCTAAGGCATGCAAGTCGAATGCTAGTAGCAATACTGGCATGGCAAACGGGAGAGTAACACATTGGTAACTTACCTCGAAGTCGGGCATAACCCGGAGAAATCCGGAGTAATTCCCGATGGCCGTGGGGGGACATAAGTCATTCCCACGTAAAGTTTTTTCGCTTCGAGAGAGACCTATGTTCTATCAGTTAGTTGGTGAGGTAACGGCTCACCAAGGCGACGACGGATAGCGGGTGTGAGAGCATGGCCCGCCTCACTGGGACTGAGAAACTGCCCAGACTCCTACGGGAGGCTGCAGTCAAGAATCTTCCTCAATGGCCGAAAGGCTGAAGGAGCGACATCGCGTGCAGGAGGAAGCCCTTCGGGGTGTAAACTGCTTTTCTCTAGGAAGAAACAATGACGGTACTAGAGGAATAAGGGGTTGCTAAACTCGTGCCAGCAGCAGCGGTAATACGAGTACCCCGAGCGTTATCCGGATTTATTGGGCGTAAAGCGTGCGCAGACGGTTTATAACATCTCCTGTTAAATCCCAAGGCTCAACCTTGGGGCCGCGGGAGATATGGATAAACTAGAGGCTGGAAGAGGTAAGCGGAATTGCTGGTGTAGGGGTTAAATCCGTTAATATCAGCAGGAACACCAAAAGCGAAGGCAGCTTACTGGAACAGTTCTGACGTTCAGGCACGAAAGCGTGGGGAGCGAATGGGATTAGATACCCCAGTAGTCCACGCCGTAAACGATGGATGCTA